>NZ_QSNV01000013.1:25113-116056 GCF_009498615.1 Agrobacterium sp. ICMP 6402 | reverse complement strand
GAACGCCGCCACCGCCGGTGTGCGGCCCGAACATCTGCTGCTGTCGAAGGAAAGCGGGCTGTGGCAGGGCAAGGTGACGGTGGCCGAACATCTCGGATCGGATACCTTCCTGCATCTCGAGGTATCAGGCATCGGGCCGATCACCGCCAGAACCGATGGCGAGTTCGAATGCAGGCATGGCGATACCGTCTTCATCACACCCGATGAGACGAAGGTCCACAGGTTCGATGACAAGGGGCTGGCGATATGACCGGAAGGCTGGAAGGCAAGTCGGCGCTGATTACCGGCTCGGCGCGCGGCATTGGCCGCGCCTTTGCCGAAGCCTATCTGCGCGAAGGCGCAACGGTTGCCATTGCCGACATCGATTTTGAGCGCGCCAGCCGGACGGCGCGCGAAATCGGCGAGAATGCCTATGCCGTCGAACTTGATGTGACCAAACAGCATTCCATCGACACTGCCATCCGCACCGTGGAAGGCCAGACGGGTGGGCTCGATATCCTCATCAACAATGCCGCACTCTTCGACCTCGCACCGATTGTCGAGATCAAACGCGAGAGCTATGAGCGGCTGTTTTCGATCAACGTATCCGGCACGCTGTTCATGATGCAGGCCGCCGCAAAAACCATGATTGCTCGGGGAAAAGGCGGCAAGATCATCAACATGGCAAGCCAGGCGGGCCGGCGCGGCGAGGCGTTGGTGGCGATTTATTGCGCCACCAAAGCCGCCGTCATAAGCCTCACGCAATCGGCCGGTCTTGACCTCATCAAACACGGCATCAACGTCAATGCCATCGCGCCCGGTGTGGTCGATGGTGAGCACTGGGACGGTGTGGATGCACTGTTTGCGAAATATGAAAACCGCCCGGCCGGCGAAAAGAAGCGGCTGGTCGGTGAGGCCGTACCTTTCGGCCGCATGGGCCGTGCCGAAGATCTGACCGGCATGGCGATCTTCCTTGCTTCTGATGAAGCCGAATACATCGTCGCCCAGACCTACAATGTCGATGGCGGCAACTGGATGAGCTGATCCCCGGGTCTCCCCGGTGACTGGCACGAACAACGTTTCCCCTTTCGAGGATCGTGACATGACATGCAAACTCTCCCTCGCAACGCTGGATGAAGCCAAAAAAACGGCGGCGGTTCCCGCCTATTCCCGCGCAGATCTTTCCGCCGGCATCGTGCATTTCGGCGTTGGCAATTTCCACCGCGCACATCAGGCGGTCTATCTGGATGATCTGTTCAACACGGGCACGGACCATGACTTCGCCATCATCGGTGCAGGCGTTCTCCCCTCCGATGCGGTGATGCGCGAAAAGCTTGCCGCGCAGGACTTCCTGACGACGGTGGTGGAACAGGACAATAACCGAACCGGTGCGCGGGTGACCGGGCCGATGATCGACATTCTGAAGGTCGGCGACACAAAGACGATTATCGATACCCTTGCTGATCCCAAGATCCGCATCGTCTCGATGACGATTACCGAGGGCGGTTATTTCATCGATGCCTCCGGTTCCTTCAACCCGCAGCATCCGGCCATTGCCGAAGACGGCAAGAACCCGGCTGCGCCAAAAACCGTGTTCGGCTTCATCGTCGCCGGGCTGAAGGCTAGGCGTGACAAGGGGCTGCAACCCTTCACCGTCATGTCTTGCGACAACATTCCCCATAATGGCAAGGTCACAAAGAATGCGGTAGTTGGGCTGGCGGCCTTGTCTGATCCGGCCTTCGCGAACTGGATCGGCGAAAACGTCGCCTTTCCGAATTCCATGGTCGACCGCATCACGCCGGCCACCGGCGAGCGCGAACGCACTATCGCCCGCGACGATTTCGGCATCGAGGACAATTGGCCGGTCTTCTGCGAAGAGTTCAAGCAATGGGTGATGGAGGATAATTTCCCCGCTGGTCGCCCGGCGCTGGAAAAGGCCGGCGTGCAGTTCGTGTCTGATGTCGCGCCCTATGAGCACATGAAAATCCGCATCCTCAATGGCGGCCATGCGGCAATCGCCTATCCGGCGGCACTTCTCGATATTCATTTTGTCCATGAGGCGATGGAGCATCCGTTGATCCGGGCGTTTCTGGCAAAGCTCGAAAAGGAAGAGATCATCCCGGTCATTCCGCCCGTTCCCGATACTGATCTTGAGGAGTATTTCGGGCTGATCGAGCGGCGTTTCCTCAATCCGAAGATCGGCGACACCATTCCGCGTCTGGCGCAGGACGGTTCCAATCGCCAGCCGAAATTCATCCTGCCATCCACCGCGGATAGATTGTCGCGCGGTGAGGACATCATCGGTCTTTCGCTGGTGTCTGCCCTGTGGTGCCGCTATTTCTACGGCGCCTCCGACAGCGGCAAGGAAATCACCTTCAACGATGCCAGCGCCGAGCGTCTGCAGGCGGCCGCCATCAGGGCCAAGGACGACCCGGCGGCCTTTCTCGCCTTCGAAGACATTTTCGGGGAGGTTGCCGAATCGGAGCTTTTCCGTAAACGCTTTGCCCAAGCATTGAAGACGCTGTGGCAAGAAGGTACGGCGAAGACCTTGCAGCTTTATCTGGATGACAAGCTGGCTGAAAAGTGACGTGAAATGGAAGACCGAACCGGGCCTCTCTTGATTTTCGATTGCGATGGCGTTCTCGTCGACAGCGAGCCGGTTTCGGTCTCGGTGCTTCTCGACATGCTCTCCCATCTCGGAGTGACGATGGGAGAGGAAGAGGCCTATGAGCGCTTTCTCGGTCGCAGCGTCGCCAGCATGACGACGACGCTGTTTGAGGATTACGGCGTCGAGACGGACATTGATTTTCTCGATCATATGCGGGCGACGTTGTTCGAACGCTTTCGTACCGAGTTGCGGCCGATCGACGGCATTGCAGAAACGCTGGACCGGCTTGTGGGCCTCAGACGCTGCGTGGCCTCTTCCAGCCAGCCGGAGCGCATCCGTTATTCGCTGGGGCTGACCGGCCTGATCGACCGGTTTGAGCCGCATGTCTTCAGCGCCACGATGGTGAAGAATGGCAAGCCGGCACCCGATCTTTTCCTGCATGCGGCGCAGGCGATGGGCGCCGAGCCGCGTCACTGCATCGTGATTGAGGACAGCCCGGCCGGCATTGCTGCCGCAAAGGCGGCCGGCATGGGCGTTTTTGCCTTTACCGGCGGCTCGCATGCGCGCTTTCCGGCATTCCGCGAAAAGATCGCCGGGCTTGGGGCGGATGCCGTGTTTGACGCGATGCCGGATTTGGTCCAACTTGTTGGCAGCTATGTGGGGAAGGGCGGTTTTGACAGGCGGGTGGAACGTGACGCAGGCTGAAGCAAGGCTTGCCTGCCGCCCCAATGTCTTGGCGCAAGGGATGGAATTGCGGACTTGATGCGTCAAAATCTCGTCGCTGTCGATGTCGGTACAGCCAGCGCGCGGGCTGGCATTTTCGATCCAACCGGCAGGCTTCTCGCCCGCTCCACCCACCCAATCCTGATGCAGCGGCCGCGTGAAAACCACGCTGAGCACGATTCCACCGATATATGGAATGCTGTCTGCATTGCCGTGAAAGCGGCCCTTGCCGACGCCGGCGTTCTGCCGCAAAGCGTCGCCGCGATCGGTTTTGACGCCACCTGCTCGTTGGTCGTTCGCGACGCGCAGGGAGAGCCGGTTTCAGTTTCGGTGACGGGTGAGGACCGGTTCGATACCATCGTCTGGCTCGACCACCGCGCGATATCAGAGGCCGACCGGCTGACGGCCTCGGGCCATCGGGTGCTGGATTTTGCCGGCAACAGCGTGTCGCCGGAAATGCAGATGCCGAAGCTGATGTGGCTGAAAACGCATATGCCGGCCAGTTGGGCGCGCATGTCCTTCGCCTTCGATCTGGCGGATTTTCTGACATGGAAAGCAACCGGCTCCTCCAGACGCTCAAATTGCACGCAGACGGCGAAGTGGAATTTTCTGGCGCAGGAAAATCCCGGCTGGCAGGCGGATTATCTGGAACTGGCGGGGCTTGCCGATCTGAAAGAGCGCGCCAGCCTTCCCGAAACCACGGTGATGCCGGGGGAGAGCATCGGCCCGCTTTCGCCCGAGGCGGCGACCGAACTCGGTCTCGACACCGGCTGCCAAGTGGCGGCGGGCATGATCGATGCCTATGCCGGAGCGCTCGGTGCTCTAGGCGGTTTCCTTTCGGACGATGTCGGTCGGCACGTGGCGCTGATCGCCGGCACCTCAAGCTGCCTCGTTGCCATGTCCGAGCGGCAGATGCCCGGCCACAGCCTCTGGGGTCCCTATTGGCAGGCGATACTGCCCGGCTACTGGCTGGTTGAGGGCGGGCAATCGGCCACCGGCGCGCTGCTTGATCATATCGTGCGCATGCATGCGGCGGGCGGTGAGCCGGATACGGCGCTGCATGCCCGCATCGTTGCCCGCGTCACGGAATTGCGTGCGCTTGAGGGCGAGGCCTTTGCCGAGCGGCTGCATGTGCTACCGGATTTTCACGGCAACCGCTCGCCGCTTGCCGACCCCCATGCGGTTGGCGTCATCAGCGGGCTGACGCTGGATACGTCCTTCGACAGTCTCTGCCGCCTTTACTGGCGCACCGCCGTGGCGATTGCGCTCGGTGCGCGCCATGTGCTCGATGCCATGGAGCGCTTCGGTTATTCGGTCGAAAGCCTGCACGTCACCGGCGGGCATGTGAAGAACCCGCTCTTGATGGAGCTTTACGCTGATGTGACGGGTAAGCGCATCGTGGTTCCCGCCACCGCCGATGCCGTACTGCTTGGCACGGCGATGACGGCGGCAGCGGCCGGCGGTGTGCATGCGAGTATTGCGGCGGCAGGTGCCGCCATGTATCCGGGCAATGCGGAAATTTCCGGAAATCCGGAGCTCACACCCCGTTATGAACGGGATTACCGCCGTTTTCTCGCCATGTACCGCCATCGCCAGGAGCTTGAGAGCCTCTGATTTTGGCCGGCAGATGATGGGGTGAAATCTGGAGTGGACGGATGAGGTTTGTTTCTTCTCCCCGGTCGGGGAGAAGGTGGTCCGAAGGGCCGGATGAGGGGGCAAGCTCCCGGTTTGATCTCGACCCTCGCCCCCTCATTCCGCTGCCGCGACCTTCTCCCCGGCGGGGAGAAGAAACAAAGTGCTATCGCTCGATCCATATTCTTGCGCGGCTGAAAGCTTGTCGCAGATCATATGCCTAGCGAGCGCTTCAGGCCGGTGAGGTTTTTCATCCGTGTTTTGCGCGTTTCATCCGCTTCCGCCATCAGGCTGCAGAGGGTAAATTCCATCAATGAAACGAGTTGCAGCAGACCCTGACCGCCATTCTGGGCTTGAGGCAGCGCTAGACAGATGTCTGCGCTCTCAGGACCCCATTCGTAAAACCGGGTGGTGATCAGAAGTGTTCTGTAGCCGCCTTTGCGTGCGGTTGCCGACAGGTGTTGCAGGGGCGAGAGCCTGCCACCGCAATCCATGATGACGAGAAGCGTCTGTGCCGGCTCGAAATCCCACAGGGCGACATAGCCAGCACTGTCACCGCCGAGATAATGGACGTGGCCGCGACATTCCAGAAGCCGTCCGTGAAAGTGACGTGTGGCCCCGAGACCTTCCGGTGATGTCGCCAGAAAAACATCGGTTGTCGAGGCGATTTCGGTCATGGCCAGACGCCAGATTGGCTGGGAGGTCATGTCGAATGCGGTCTGGATGGCCTGGATCTGCTGCGAGAGGAGTTGGGAAAACGGGTTGGACTGCCGCTCTCCGCTTTCGGTAATCGTTGGCTGATCCTGACCTGCCGCCTGTTCGGCATGGCGCAGATCGGCGCGAATGTCGCTGAACTGCCGGTATCCCAGCGAACGTAAAAAACGGCCGACCGTCATCGGGCTGAGGCTGAGCTTGGCAGCCAGCGTCTGCGCCGTTTCGAAAGGTAGCTCGTCCAGATGCTCGATCAGATATTTGGCGATCTTGCGCTCGGAAGGTGTGCCGGCCTTCATGGCACGGGTAAGATTCAACAGCAGCTTTTCCACCAACGCCTCATTTTTTATCTTTATTGAACGATGATGCATCCGCGCGCGCAAAACGCGCGTGCGAACTGCGATTTGACGGTGGAGGTAAGCTTTCCCGGCCTTGCCCTCCACCGGACAGGAATGCGAAATATTATAGATGGATTATTATATTTTAGAGATACCTTTTATTCAAGGGAAATTCCATCTCCGGTTTAATTTCAGACGTTTGGCGGTTTTTACCCAATCTTGCAGAGCGCAGGCCCAGTTCTTATCTGTCGTCTGGTCAGAGAATTTCAACGCGAGAGGCCCCAGGGGAGTTCCGAATGATTCTTGATGCAGCGAGGCTGGCATTCCAAAATCTCTTTGCGACCGAGACCCGGTCGGTATTCTGGAAGGTTTTGGGGCTCACGCTTCTCGTGCTGGCGGCTCTTTGGTTCGCCATCCGCTCCATCTTTATCTACTTCGCCCTGCCATGGGTGGATACGCTTATCCCCGGGGTACCTGACTGGGCGGGGTGGCTGACCTTCGTTTTCGCCATTTTTGCCGGCATAGGACTGGCGCTGGCGCTGGCATTGCTGATTTCGCCGGTCACCGCTGTCATTGCCGGCCTGTTTCTCGACGACGTCGCCGAAGTGGTGGAGAAAAAGACCTATCCCGATGATCCGCCGGGCAAGGCAATGCCAATTGGCGAGGCCGTGCTGTCGTCGATCAAGTTCTTCGGTGTCGTTATTGCCGGCAACCTCATTGCGCTTTTGCTGCTCCTGGTGCCGGGCGTCAACCTCATCGCGTTTTTCCTGGTGAACGGTTATCTGCTCGGCCGGGAATTCTTCGAATTTGCGGCAATGCGTTTCCGCTCGCCCGCCGAGGCAAGGTTGTTCCGCTCCAAACACCGTACCACGGTGTTCATGGCCGGTCTGGTGATCGCGGCATTTCTGGCGGTCCCGTTCCTCAACCTTCTGACGCCGCTATTCGCCGCCTCGATGATGGTGCATCTACATAAGGCCGTCAGCCGGCGTGACCCTTCATTCGCCGCCGGCCGCACCGAACAGCTGCGCGGGTAGCTCCACCAGCGGGGCTGGAATATCAAAGGTCTTTTCCGGAGATTTGCAGATATCGGCGATCACGCAGCGCTCGCATTCCGGTTTGCGCGCCTTGCAGCAATAACGCCCGTGCAGGATCAGCCAGTGATGGGCATGGAACAGATATTGCTCGGGAATGATGCGGACGAGCCGGTCTTCCACCTCGTCCGGGGTTTTCCCCGGCGCAAGACAGATCCGGTTGGCGATGCGGAACACATGGGTGTCCACCGCAAGCGTGGGCACGCCGAAGGCCATCGACATCACCACATTGGCCGTCTTGCGGCCGACGCCTGGCAGCATCACCAGCTCCTCGCGGGTCTTCGGCACTTCGCCGCCGAAGTTGTCGATCAGCATCTGCGACAAAGCGATGACGTTTTTCGCCTTGTTGCGATAAAGGCCGATGGTCTTGATATGGCCAATCAGCTGCTCTTCGCCGAGCGCCAGCATCTTTTCCGGCGTGTCGGCCACCTTGAACAGCGCCCTTGTCGCCCGGTTCACGCCGACATCGGTTGCCTGCGCCGAAAGCGCCACCGCTACCAGCAGGGTGAAGGGATTGGTGTGTTCCAGCTCGCCTTTCGGTTCCGGCCGCTGAATGGAAAAACGCCGAAAGATCTCGGTCAACTCATCCTTCGAATAGGCCGTCTTCACCCGCGCTGGCTTACGCGCGAATGCCGGATTTGACTTTTTCAATGTTTGGGTGCTGGATCGTTTTTTGGCGACTGTCATGGTCTATCTATAGCCAGCCCGCCCGAAGGAAAGCAACGTGGATACGCTCAACGACCAGCCGATTTTCGCGGCGGAACTTGTTCCGCACCGTTCGCTTGGAAGAAGGGGTTTCCGGCTGCTTCTTGCCTTGTCGGGGTTCGCCTGCCTGATCTATGGCGGCTTTTTCCTCGCCACCGGCGCATGGCCTGTCGGCCTGTTCTTCGGGCTGGATTTTCTGCTGCTCTATGTTGCCTTCCGCGCCAATTATCGCGCCGCAAAGGCGCGGGAAGAGGTCCGCATCTCCCGCACCACCCTGTCGATCCGCAAATTTTCTCCGGCCGGGCGTATGGTGGAGTATTGCTTCAATCCGTTCTGGGCGCGCTTCAACGTGCGGCGGCACGATGAGATCGGCATCGTTTCCATGCAGGTGACGGGCGAGGGGCGGGCGACCGATATCGGTTCGTTTCTCAACCCTGATGACCGGGAAAGTTTCGCCAAGGCCTTCGGCGGCGCGCTCGCCACCGTCCGACGACGGATGTGACAGCTCGGTACTTCTTATCTCAGTTGTGCCCGGGACAAGTGCCAGGATGACGTTGCATATGAGAGGGTGTTGGCGGGCCGGGAGACCTACCTGCACACGAAATCGTTGTTTCTCGCGCTGCTTGTCGGCCGGTCAGCCCTTGCTGCCTGTTAGTTTCAAGCTGCCGCCCTCGCTGATGCTGACATCCAGTTCACCATAACCGCCAATGGAAAGATGCGGCGTTTCGATGGGATGCGAATGGGTGGCGTTGATGACCACGACGGTCGCGCCCATGCTTTCCCCGGCCTGAATACCAGCCGGCGCGTCTTCGAAGACAACGCAGCGTTCCGGCGAGACGCCGAGCTTTTCCGCCGCCTTTTTGTATCCTTCCGGGTCCGGCTTGCCGTTCACCACGTCTTCGGCGCAGATCATAACCGGGGGCGGCGTGAGGCCCGCTGCGGCCAGTCTGCGTTCGGCAAGCGCGCGGGCAGCCGAGGTGACGATGGCCCATTTGCCGGCCGGCAATTTCGCGAGAAACGCTGCAGCTTCAGGAATCTGAAGAATCCCGTCGACATCGTCCATTTCCTTTTGCAGCAGCATATCGGCCTCTACCTGGACATCAAGACCGGGCACCGCCTCGCGGCGCACCACTTCCGAAGCGCGCATGCCATGGATGCGTTGCAGGAAGGCGTTCGGTTCTATGCCGTTGTCCACGGCCCATTCGCGCCAGACCCGCTCCACCACCGCAATCGAATTGAGCAGCGTTCCATCCATGTCGAACAGGAAGGCGGCATAGTCTTGCGAAAATATCTGGTTCTGCGGTGGGACTTTGCTGTGCATTTCATTCTTCCGTTGAAGGTGTCGGGCTTGCCCCCCGTGTCTATAGCATCGGAGGCCATAACGAAATCGCTTTTTCCCGCTCGAAAACCCATGACGGGCATCTGGCTGACGGCTGATAGTGTCCCGGAATCGGACGGTTCGCGTCTTACCGACTCGGGTGAGATGGGTTAGGAATGCTGGCGGTGAATCCGGCCTCACGGGGCGTCAGGTTGCAGCAAGGCTCAGTCGCTATCATGAGTTTTCGCAAGCGATGGAAATACGCAAAATCAAAAGCTAATGGATGTTTTTGGATGTTTTGCATGAGATTTTTCCTGGCGAAAATTTCTTAACGAGACCGTCGCTTTAAGGGCGCTGTTAACTATTTGTTAACCATATTCGGGGTACCTAATTGTCAACGATTTGTTTACCAAGATGACCAAAGTGCTAACAGACCAGCGTTCCATTCGTATCAAAGGCCGCTCCTTCCTCGCGGTCGTCCTGTCTCCCGAAGCTCCGGTCGATCAATGGCTGGAAAGGCTCGATGATCTCGCCGCCCGTTCGGCGGGGTTCTTTCTGTCGCGTCCGGTGGTTCTGGATGTGTCGGAACTGTCGCTCGACAAAGCGGGCCTGAAGTCGCTGCTGGCGGCGCTGACGGAGCGTAATGTCGGCATCATGGGCATTGAGGGCGTTCGTCCTTCGATGATCGAGCCGGGCATGCCGCCGTCGCTGAAGGGCGGAAAGCCCGCTTCCGATGTCGAGGTGGAGCCGGTCGCGGTCGCCGCCGAACTGCCGGAAGAAAAGCCACGCGCGTCGGGCGAGGTTCGCGCCGTGGTGCAGTCGCTGGTCATCAACGAGCCGGTGCGCTCCGGTCAGTCAATCATGTTTCCGGAAGGCGACGTGACCGTCATCGGTTCGGTCGCCTCGGGTGCGGAAATCATCGCCGGCGGTTCCGTGCATATTTACGGCGCCCTGCGTGGGCGCGCCATGGCCGGTTCGCTCGGCAACGTCTCTGCGCGCATCTTCTGTCGCAAGCTCGAGGCGGAGCTTCTGGCCATCGATGGCGTCTATAAGGTTGCCGAGGATATTGACGAGAAGCTGCGCGGCCAGCCCGTTCAGCTATGGCTGGAAAACGATACGATCAAGGCTGAAAAACTTGGCTGATAAAATAGAGAAAACAACACAGGAACAGGAGAGCCGTATGGGGAAGGTAGTCGTTGTAACTTCCGGCAAGGGCGGGGTCGGCAAGACCACCTCGACTGCAGCGCTTGGCGCCGCGCTGGCGCAGAACAAGCAGAAGGTCGTGGTTGTCGATTTCGATGTCGGCCTGCGCAACCTCGATCTTGTCATGGGTGCCGAGCGCCGGGTGGTGTACGATCTCGTCAACGTCATCCAGGGTGATGCCAAGCTGACGCAGGCCCTGATCCGCGACAAGCGCCTAGAAACGCTGTTCCTGCTGCCTGCCTCGCAGACGCGCGACAAGGACAATCTGACGCCGGAAGGTGTCGAATGGGTCATTGCCGAGCTGAAGAAGCATTTCGACTGGGTGATCTGCGACAGCCCGGCCGGCATCGAACGCGGCGCGACGCTGGCCATGCGCCATGCGGATGTTGCCGTCGTCGTCACCAACCCGGAAGTATCCTCGGTGCGTGACAGCGATCGCATCATCGGACTGCTCGATTCCAAGACGCTGAAAGCCGAACGCGGCGAGCGGATGGAAAAGCATCTCCTCTTGACGCGTTACGACTCCGCCCGCGCCGAGCGCGGCGACATGCTGAAGGTGGATGACGTTCTGGAAATCCTGTCCATTCCTCTGCTTGGCATCATTCCGGAAAGCACGGATGTGCTGCGCGCCTCCAACGTTGGCGCACCGGTCACGCTGGCGGATGCTCGTTGCCCGCCGGCCATGGCCTATTTCGATGCTGCCCGTCGCCTGTCCGGCGAGGATATTCCCGTGGTCATTCCGGGAGAGAAGCGGGGTATCTTCTCCAAAATCTTCGCAAGGAGGGCTGCATGAGCATTTTCAGCCTGTTCCGCAAGCAGAAGTCGGCACCGCTTGCGCGTGAGCGCTTGCAGGTGTTGCTCGCCCACGAGCGGGCGTCGTCGGGAACCGATCTCGTCGCCGTCCTGCGGGAGGAAATCCTTGCCGTGATCGCCAAACATGTGCAGATCGACAGCGACAGGGTGCATGTGAAGATGGATCGCGACGAACATGTCTCCATATTGGAGATCGATGTCGAGATTCCGTTGAGTGCCGACCTGCGCGCTGCATAAGATATTTGGTGAAAGACGCCGCCCTTCAACAGGCGGCGTTTTTATTTATCGGCCGTCGTGTCGACGGGCCTTCGAAACACCTCGGCCAGATCGTCGGGCAGTGGGCGCTTCAGGTTGATGCCGTTCGGCGGTATTGGTGCATCGAACCACTTCTCGTAGATTTTTTCGATTTCGCCGCTCTTGTAGATTTGCCCCAACGCTTCGTTGACGGCATCCCTGAAACCGGTATCCCCGTGGCGGAGCATCAGGCCATAGGGCTGCGGTGGGGCGAGATATTCGTTCGAAATGGAATAGTCTTCCGGCTTGCCGGTTTCGGCGACGAAGGACCGCAGAAGAATATCGTCCATGACGAAGGCTGAGGCGCGGTTTTCGGTCACCATCTCGAAACCGCCTTCGGTGCTGTCATTCTGCAGAACCGCGATGTTCAGCCCCAGCTTGCGGTTGAGCACATTCAACTGGCTGATATTGATGGTTCCGGTCGTTACCACCACTGTACGGCCTGCAAGGTCGGCAACGGTGTTCAGGCGGCTCGTTTTCAACGCCACATAACGGGTGCCGGTGATGAAGTGGCTGTAGGAAAACCACACAGCCTTGCGTCGTTCCTCCGTATTGGTGCTCGCCACGCATTCGATGTCGATCGTCCCGTCATTGAGAAGCGTGATGCGGTTGCTGGGGGTACGTTTGACGAAGTCGACCTTCAGTTCAGGCAGGCCCAGCTTCTTCTTGATGGAATCCGCCACTCTCAGACATAGCTCGATGCTGTAACCGATCGGTTCTGCACCGGTGCCGAGATAGGAAAAGGGAATATTGTGATCGGCATAACCCAGCCGGATGGTACCGGTTCTGGCAATTGTTTCGAGTGTCGGCGGCTGGCTGTCCTCGCTTGCCGCGTGGGTGGATAAAAGACTTAAAATTCCGAATGCAAGCCCCAATGTCGATCTCTGCATCGCGCATCTCCAGCTAAAATGATCTGTCAAAACATGTCTTCATAAAAAAATGCAGGTGGGAGGGCGCCCTCAGTCACGGTATTCACTCGGGGCGTCATATGCCTGTTTCAAGGCGGCGGCCATCGGCAGGTTCAGGTTCATGCCGTTGGGCGGAATGGGCTTGGTGAACCATTTTTCATAGAGGTCGTGAATGGCGGGGCCGGCGAAAATCTGTTCCAGGCTTTCGTTGACCGCGGCTTTGAAGGCGGGGTCGTCGCGTCGGAAAACCAGCCCATAGGGTTCGGGTGCGCTCAGCGTTTCCTGCGAAAGCGCATAGAGGTTCGGATTTTCGGATGTCGCCGCCAACGCTGCCAGCAGGATACCATCCATGACGAAAGCGGAAGCCTTGCCGGAAACGACGAGCGCGAAGGCTTCCTCATTGGTTTTCGTCGGCATGACCGAGATATTGAGATTCTTTTCCCGGTTTATGGCATTCAGCTGCTCGATATTGACGGTGCCGGAAGCAGACGTGACAGAACGGCCCGCCAGATCGGCAAGGCTTTTCAGATTGTCCTGTCTGCGTGAGAGGAACTGCGTCGCGGTCATGAAATTCGGATAGGAGAAATCGACAATTTTCCGGCGTTCGCTGTTATTGGTGGTCGCTGCGCATTCGATATCGATCTGGCCGCTGCGGACGAGAATGAAGCGGGTGGCAGGCGTGGCCTTGACATATTCGAGGTCAAGCCTGTCGAGCTTCAGCTTCTTGCGGATATCCTCGCTGATCGTTCGACAGAGATCGGTCGAAAAGCCCGTTACTTCTCCATCCGGCAGCTGGTAGGAAAAAGGCGGCTCGGCTTCGCGGTAGCCGATGCGGATTTTTGCGGTTCTGGCAATCTGCTGCAGCGTGTCACCTTCGCTGGCGGCCTGCAGCGGGGTGATCGGGGCAAAGCATGTGACGAAAAGGCAAAATACCGCAAGACGCATGTTATTTCCTTTTGGCCGGCGGCCGGTTTCTCAAATCGCTTTTTGTGTTGGGTTATAGGCCTCCTGCATCGGACGCCCGGTGTCGCGCAGCGACTGGTCGTTTCCGTCACCAAACCCGTCTTTCCCTGCCGGCGTGATGATGGCGCGATTTTTGAGGATGTGCGCAAGTGGCGCCGGTTCGGCGAAATAATAACCCTGAGCCTCGTCGCAGCCGCAAAGCTTGAGTGCGGCGACCTGTTCACTGTTTTCCACGCCCTCGGCGGTCACCTTCAGACCGATCTGATCGGCCATGTCGATGATGGTGTTGACGATCGCCGAACACATGGGATTGGTGGGCAGGCCCGAGACGAATTCGCGATCGATCTTGATCTTGTCAAAAGCCACATGGGTCAACGTGCTCAGTCCGGCGTAACCGGTGCCGAAATCGTCAAGGGCGAGACGGACGCCTCTTTCTTTCAACAGCTTCAAGGCCCTGGCGCTGCTGTCGCGTTCCAGCATCGCCGTTTCCGTCACTTCCAGTTCCAGCCGTTCGGCCGGAAAACCGGATGTTTCAAGGGCGCGATCGACAACGGGGACGATGTCGTCATTGCCGAGCTGGACGGCGGAAAGATTGACGGCGAGCCGGATGTCCTTCGGCCAGGCCATGGCATCCATGCAGGCCTGCGCCAGAACCCACTCGCCCAAGGGCCTGATAAAATTGTTTTCCTCGGCAATCGCAATGAAACGGTCCGGGGTGATGAGGCCAAGCTTGCTGTGCCGCCAGCGGGCAAGCGCTTCATAGGCGACGATGCGGCCGCTCTGGAGATTGACCACGGGCTGGTAATGCAGCTCGAATTCGTGGTTTTCGAGGGCGGATTTCATGTCTATTTCCAGCGCGTGCTTGTGCTGCGCCGCCATATCCATACCGGGCTCGTAAAAAACGAAAAGGCCGCAGCCCATGGATTTCGCCCGGTAAAGTCCGAGATCGGCCTGTTGCAGAAGCTGGGTGGCGGAAGTGCCGTGATCCGGCGCGCAGGCGATGCCGATGCTGGTATCGACGCTGACGTGGCTGCCTTCGAGATTGAAGCTGCGTGAGACCGCGTGCACCACCCGCTTTGCCAACAGGGCTGCATCTGCCCGGTAGTCGTCGCTTCCCGCCTGTATGATGGCGAATTCGTCGCCACCGAGCCGGCTCACCATGTCGTTTTCACCGAGCACGGAGGAAATTCGCGAGGCGACGGCCACCAGCAACGCGTCACCGGCGGCGTGGCCCAGCGTATCGTTGACGGCCTTGAAGCGGTCGAGGTCGAGCAGCATGACGTTGAATGGCTGGCCTGATGCGGCAAGATGTTCGAGACGGTTTTCCAGCGTCTTCATCAGCAATACGCGATTGGGAAGTCCGGTCAGCGCATCGTGATGCGCCATATGTTCCAGCTGTTCAGCCATATCCCGTATCTGCCGCAGGCGCCCGCGTTCCAGAACCGCTTCGCGAAGCGTTTCAATCGCGGTTGCCATGTCGCCGATCTCATCTCTGCGTTCCTGAAACGGCGTGACAATATCGGTTTCCTCGCGGGCGATACGCAGTGTCGCCTGCACCAGAGCCGGAACGGGCTTCAGGAAGTGCCGTGCTATCACCGTAACAAGTACGCCCGTGACCGTCAGCACCACGATAAGCGCAGCGAGCGAATTGTAGATCAGCTTGCGCTGAGCGCCGTAAAGCGCATCCGAACCGCCGATACTGACGGCCACTGCGCCAATCGGTTTTTTCGTTTCCGTGCTGATGATCGGCAGCAGGCCGATATAATGGCTGGATTCGCCAATGGTCGCAAAGCCGGTGGCAAAACGGGCCGCTACAGCGTCTCTTGAAAAAATGGGGTCGGTGGCAAGCGGCTTCTCGGCGTCATCGGTAGCGTTGTCGAAGGCCGCGGCGATCTGCCTGAAGCCGGAATCGGTCTCGTCATAGCGGAACAGCCAGACGGCATTTTTGGTCTGTGCGCCGATGAGGGCGAGAACATCACTGGGATTGAAGCCGGTAACGAGAATGGATTCGTCGTCGCCGATCGGCTTGTCGGTCAATATGCCGTTGACCTGGCCGCCGTCGTCGGCGGTAACGCTGACATAGGTATAGATGCTGCGCAGCGTGGCGCTGGCGATCTGCGAATTGACACGGGCCTGATTGAGCCATTGCTCGCTGGCGGCGGCAACGAACATGTACCAGCCGACGAGCGCACCGATGCTGTAGGCAAAGATCACACCGCCCAAGAATATCAGGGTTATCTTGCTGGCAAGCGAACGGCGGCGCGAAAACCGGCCATTTGCCGGCTGCGTCGTCAGGTCAAGCGTGTGGCCGGGTTCAGTCTGTCTATCTATCCCCCGATAGGCAGTCTCTTCCATTCGCGATAATCCCCCGCGATGTCGCGTTATGATTGTTTTATGGAATTTTTATAGGGCATGCATTTCAATGCTGTCTGCTAAATAATTCAACAAAGTTTAGATGCGATTAAGAATTAATCCGTCTTTTTATAGTCGTCGCTTATATAAGGCGCTGCTTGCCTGCACCCTGAGTTGAAAAAACGGGGTGCTGGTGATTATATTCTGGAGCGACACCACCAAGACTTTATGACGCGCTTTACGTGTTCTTCAAGGTGGATTCCCGGCAGCAAGGGGGCGACAATTGACCTTGCCAAGCAGCGGAGAAACGGCATGTTGTGCGCAACATGCCGGTTTCAGGGAAGATATCATGGCTCACAGGGGCAAAAACATCGCGCAACTTTCCGTTCTCATCCAGAGCGGCCATCTTGATCCACGTAGTTTGGTGGATGAGACGCTCGATGCGATTGGTCAGGACGACGACCAGGCGATTTTTATCGGCCTGACGGCCGAGCGCGCCATGGCGGAGGCGGATGCGGCATCGAAACGCATTCGTGAGGGTCGTTCCTGTGGCGTGCTTGACGGCATCCCGGTGGCCTGGAAGGATCTTTTCGATCTCGAGGGCATGGCGACGACGGCCGGATCGACGGTGCTTGGCGACAGCATGGCGGCGTCCCGCGATGCGGATGTGGTGACCGCGCTGAAGCAGGCCGGCATGGTCTCTATCGGCCGTACCAATATGAGCGAGTTCGCCTTTTCCGGCCTTGGTATCAATCCGCATTATGGCACGCCGCGCAACCCCGCCTCGCAGGATGGCCACCGTTTGCCCGGCGGTTCCTCCTCCGGCACGGGTGTGGCGGTGGCCTCCGGTCTGGTGCCGGTGGCGATCGGCACGGATACCGGCGGATCGGTGCGTATTCCCGCCGCCTTCAACGGCGTGGTGGGCTACAAGGCCAGCCGGGGCCGATATTCGATGCGCGGTGTTTATCCGCTGGCGAAAAGCCTTGATTCACTCGGGCCGCTGACCCGCACCGTGCAGGATGCCGTGTGGGTGGACGCCGCCATGCGTGGCAAGGCGACGGCTGATGTGGCGCGCGCACCTCTTTCAGGCCTCTCGCTGATCGTGCCGGAAACGGTATTTTTCGACGGGATAGAGGAGGGCGTCGCAGCCGCGTTTGAACAGGCGGTGGAACGGTTTGCCCGCGCCGGTGCTTCGGTGCGGCGGCAGGCATTTCCGATCTTTGCGGAACTGTTCGATCTTATCAGGCAAAAAGGCGCGCTGGTGACGGCGGAAGCCTTTGCCCTGCACAAAGCACGGCTGGAAGGTGCGGATGCTGCGGGCATGGACCCGCGCGTTGTTGTCCGAACGAAGCTAGGAGCAAATATCTCCATGCCTGATTATATCGCCATTATCGAGGCGCGCGAACGCATGACGGCGGCATTTTCCGGCATGATCGGCAGGCACGAGCTTCTGGTCTCGCCGACATTGCCGCATGTCGCGGCGAAGGTCGCACCGCTCATCGATGATGACGAGGCCTTTTTCGCCATGAATGCGAAGACCTTGCGCAACACCCAGATCGGCAATTTCTTCGACCTCTGCGGCGTATCGATCCTCTGCGGAACCGGCGACGCGGGCATGCCGGTTGGCCTGCTGCTCTCCGGCCTGCATGGCACGGACGATCATCTGCTGGGTGTGGCGATGGCGGCAGAAGAGATCGTTCGGGGCTAAAAAGAGGGCCTTGTCTCATTGCCACGAGTTGCGGATGAAGACGTAAAAACCTCTCCTCCGTCATCCTCGGGCTTGTCCCGAGGATGACGTCGAGTGAGCGGACGGCGCAGGAGGCACTTCGGCGCTTGGCAAAGGCCGCCGCTCCGATAGCCCTAGCGCGCCGCCCAGTTGGCGCCACGGCGGAACATGGTCTTCATCTGCGGCACGGAGAATTCCTTGGCCTGATGGCCGAGCGCCGAATAGAAAACCCGGCCTTTGCCGTATTTGCGTTTCCACACCACCGGCATTACCACGCCGTCGATCCACCAGGCGTGGTCGCCGGTGAATTTCGTCGTCGCCAGCACCTCGTTGGAGGGATCGACATGCATGTAATATTGCTCCGACGTGTAGGGGAAATCGGAAATTCCCTCCATCAGCGGGTCGTCGGGGCGGGTGATGTTGACGTGATAATCGATGATGTTGCCGGGGTGCGCCACCCATTGCCCGCCGATCATGAACTGGTATTCGACGCAGTCTCGGAAACTGTCGCCCGCGCCACCGTGGAAACCGGCAATGCCGACGCCGTTTTCGACGGCGGCCGTCAGGTTCTTGATCTCTTCCTTCTCGATCTTCGACATGGTGACGATCGGCACGACGAGGCTGAGATCATGCACCGAAGGATCGGCAAAAGCCTCCGTCGAGTGCTCGACATAGACCTTGAAACCGTCCTCTTCCAGAATGTCCTTGACGATGGTGGCGCATTCCTGCGGCTCGTGGCCGCTCCAGCCGCCCCAGACGATGAGTGCTTCGCGCATTTATTTTCTCCTCCGGATTATTGGATGACTTGATTATTTGCCGAGCTGGCCGTCGACCAGCGATGTTTCAAGCGGAGCAGGGCGCTCCACCCTGGTGGTGATGGAAACGGTCGTGCCGGTATCCGACGCCGTCTGGAAGGCTTCCATCACCTCCAGCACATGCAGGGCAAGATCGCCATCGGCGCGGTGCGGGCGGTTCTCGCGGATGGCATGGGCCATGTCCGCAACACCGATCGAGCGGTAGTTACCGTCGGCATAGGGCGACGACAGCGCCTGTGGCTCGAACTGGCCGCCCTTTTTCAGCAATTGCACCTCGCCGCCGAAATGGTTGGGGTCGGGCACGATCAGCGTGCCTTCCGTGCCGTAGATTTCCAGCGGCACGTGTTTGTGGCCGGCCACATCGAAACTCATGCCCATCTGCACCACGGCACCGTTCTGGAACGCCAGTACGCCGGAAACATGGGTGGCGACATGAACAGGGATTTTTTCGCCGTTCTTCGGCTCGCTGGTGATGAGGCGCTCGCTGCGCGGCGCGATGGCAAAACCCGCCACTTTGGCCACCGGGCCGAACAGGTTGACGAGATCGGTGATGTAATAGGGTCCCATATCCAGCATCGGCCCGCCGCCGACCTCGTAATAAAAGGCGGGGTTGGGGTGCCAGCGCTCGTGGCCGGGGCACATGAAGGTGGCGGTGCCGCCGACGGGCTGGCCGAGCACACCTTCGTCGATGAGCCGGCGGGCCGTCTGGTGTCCGCCGCCGAGGAAAGTGTCGGGCGCGGAGCCGATGCGCAGGCCTTTGGCCTTTGCCGCATCCGCAAGGCGTTTGCCTTCCGCGAAATTGATGCCGAGCGGCTTTTCCGAATAGGCGTGTTTGCCGGCGTCCAGCGCGCGCAGACCCACCTCCACATGCGCCTTGGGGATCGTCAGGTTGACGATGATCTCCACCGAGGGGTCGGAGAGAAGTTCGTCGATGGTTTTTGCCTGAAGGCCGAATTCGTCTGCCCGTGCCTTCGCGGCCTCCTCGTTCATATCCGCAAGACCGCGAATGTCGAGAATGGGAAACGACGCCATGGCCTTGAGATAGGCGCTGGAGATGTTGCCGCAGCCGATGATGCCGATACCGACCTTGTTCATGTGATTTCCTCCCGTAAATCAGAAATGCTGAAGTCCGCCCTTAGGCCTTTCGGCTAAAGCGCTGGCCCCGTTGTGTTCCATGGCGATTCGTAAAGCTCGTAAAGTGCGACAGCTGCCGCCCCCTGCGCCCATAATTCGTCGGTCGCAACGTCGAAGACAAGTTCGGCGACGCCGGCCAAAGATGGCGGCACGGCGGCGTTGTAACTGTCGCGGATGCTGGCGATGAAAGGCTCGCCCAGTTCAAGGCTGGAGCCGGTGATGATGACCCGTGGCGGGGCAAACAGCGTGACAATGTTGGCAAGCGTCAGGCCAAGGGCGGCACCGGCGCGTAAGGCCGCCGAGATCAGCTCGGTGTCTTCAGCCGCAATCAGCGCATGGGCATGCTGCATGCCGCGACCGAGCCTGATCGCCTCGGCGAAACGTCCGTCCACCGGGCGCGAGCCTAAAATGGCATTTTCGCCGGCCTGGCTTGCCAGCCGGACGGTTCCCTCATTGGCAAGGCCGATGACGAGATCGCCGAGATTGTGGCTGAGGCCGCCGGCTCCACGAAACAGCTGGTTCTGATGCATCACGCCAAGACCGAGCGTCTGTTCCAAAGAGATCAGCACCATGTCTTCCAGATCGCGGGCATGGCCGAACCAGTGGTGGGCAAGGGTAATGGCGTGGGCGTCGCTCTCGATGATGGTCGGCGAATTCAGCCTTGCCGTCATTTCCTCGGCGAAATTGACGTTCACTTCGCGCAAAATCGGGCTGCTGCGGATCTTGCCGGTGCGGTGTTCGATGACGCCGGGCAGGCCAAGGCAGACCATGTCGACATCTTCCAGCGACAGCCCGGCATCGACCACGCAGCGCCGCACGCCATCCTCCACCAGATCGGCGATGACGCCGATGGGCTGACGGTCGACGCGGATAGGCAGGGCGAGGGTGGACAGCACGTTGCCGCAAAAATCGGTGACGACGAAAACCATGCGGCTTGCGGCGATCTTCGCACCCACCACGCGGGCGGCGTCCGGGTTCAGCTCCAGCATCACCCGTGGCCTGCCACGTGCGCCCTCCGTGCGGATATCGCCGAGATGACGGGTAAGTATAAGCCCGTCATCGAGCAGCGAAGCGGTGATGGCCGACACGGTGGTGGTGGAAAGCTGCGTTCTTTCGCTGATTTCCACTCGCGAGATTGGCCCGTGGCGGCGGATGCTGTCCAGCACGCTCAGCCTGTTGATCGCGCGCATCAGTTCTGGGTCTGCGGTCTTCATGGTGTCCTGCTGCGATCAATGCCGTTCGAGAGCCGATTTATGTCGGGTTGCGGATTAAATAACGGTGTAGGGGAGGGGTATGTCAAGCTGTTCGCGCAAAAAATCGGCAGCGTGCCTTGACATTGAGCGAGGGCTAATGTGAATTAATCCGCATTGGGGAATAAATGAGGAAATCCCCGAGGGAGGATCACCATCATGACGATTTGGCACGCAGGCGCAAGCCTGAGCGGCAGGCTGACAGGCTTTGCCACAACGACAAGCATTGCTCTCATGCTCGGCGCTGCGAGCGCCTCGGCCGCGACGGTCGTTAAATGGATGCATGTGGAACTGGACCCGAAAGCCGTGGCCGTCTGGGAGGAGATTGCCAAGGATTTCGAGACCAAACATCCCGGCGTGGATGTGCAGTTGCAATTCCTGGAAAATGAAGCCTTCAAGGCGAAATTGCCGACGCTTTTGCAGTCCAACGACGTGCCGGGTTTTTTCTATAGCTGGGGTGGCGGCGTTCTCGAGGAACAGTCCAAAACCGGCGCGCTGAAGGATCTGACCGAGGTTTTCGACGCCGATGGCGGCAAGCTGCGGCAGGCCTATAATGCTTCCGCAATCGACGGCCTGTCCTTTGATGGCAAGGTCTGGGCCGTGCCTTACAAGGTCAGCCTCGTCAGCTTCTTTTACAACAAGGCGCTGTTTTCCAAGGCCGGCGTGAAGGCGGAAGACATCAAGAGCTGGGAAGATCTGGGCGCGACGGTCAAGAAGATCAAGGAAGCCGGCATCGTGCCGATTGCCGGTGGCGGCGGTGAGAAATGGCCGATCCATTTCTACTGGAGCTATCTTGTCATGCGCAATGGCGGGCAGGCCGTGTTCGATGCCGCCCGCAAGGGCGAAGGCGAAGGTTTCATGGACCCCGCCATCATCAAGGCCGGTGAGCAGCTGGCGGAATTCGGCAAGCTCGAACCCTTCCAGCCCGGTTATCTCGGTTCCACCTGGCCGCAGGCGCTCGGCGTCTTCGGTGACGGCAAGGCGGCGATGATCCTCGGTTTCGACAATACCGAAGCCAACCAGCGTAAGAATGCCGGTGACGGCAAGGGGCTGGCCGCAGACAATATCGGCCGCTTCGCGTTCCCCGCCGTTGCAGGCGGTGCGGGCAAGGCCACCGATACGCTGGGCGGCCTGAACGGCTGGGCGGTCACCAAAAACGCCTCCAAGGAAGCAATCGATTTCGCGACTTTCCTGACCAGCAAGGAGAGCGAAGAGAAGATGGCCGCCGCCGGCATGATCCTGCCGGTTGCGACGGATGCCAATGGCGCGGTGAAAAACCCGCTTTTGGCGGATTCCGCCAAGCAGCTTGCCGGCTCCACCTGGCACCAGAACTTCTTCGACCAGACGCTGGGTGCTGCCGTCGGCCGCGTCGTCAACGACGTTTCCGTCGAGATCGTCTCCGGCCAGATGAGTTCGGAAGAGGGCGCCAAGCAAATTCAGGATGCCTTCGAGCTTCGCTGATTTCGGTTCCATGACGACGCCGCGCAGCACGCGGCGTCGCAGTATCTGCCTGAATGAAAGCGGATAGAGATGACGGATATTTCCATGACTTCTGCGTCCATACCGGCGCGCGGCGCGGCGAAGGCCAAGCGCAAGCAAAGCTCGGTCGCGCATGACCGGGCGTTGACCCTGCTGGTCTTTTTACCGCCCGCGCTGCTGCTCTTTACCCTGTTCGTCATCCTGCCCATGGGCGAGGCGGCATGGTACAGCCTTTACCGCTGGAACGGTTACGGCACGCCGACCGATTTCGTCGGCTTGAAGAATTTTCAGGTTCTGTTCGGCAATGCCGCCTTCTCGCAGGCGCTGCTCAATAACGGCCTCATCATCCTGATTTCCATTCTGATCCAGATCCCGCTGGCCATCTGGCTCGCCACGATGCTGGCGCACCGCATTCCCGGCGTCGTCGCCTTCCGGCTGGTGTTTTTCCTGCCCTATGTGCTGGCGGATGTTGCGGCGGGTCTGATCTGGCGTTTCGTCTATGACGGCGATTACGGTCTGTTTGCCGCCATCTCCAATTTCTTCGGTTTTGCCAATCCTTACGTGCTGGCCGACAAGGATGTGGCGATCTATGCGGTGCTCGGCGTCATCGTCTGGAAATATTTCGGTTTCCATATGATGCTGTTCATCGCCGGCCTTCAATCCGTTGACAAGAACGTGCTGGAAGCGGCTGAAATCGATGGCGCGACCGGCTGGCAGAAGTTCCGTTATGTCACCTTGCCGATGCTCGGTTCCACGGTGCGCCTGTCCGTCTTCTTTGCGGTGATCGGCTCATTGCAGCTGTTCGACATGATCATGCCGCTGACAGGCGGCGGCCCGTCCAACTCCACGCAAACCATGGTCACGTTTCTCTACACCTACGGCGTCATGCGCATGCAGGTGGGGCTTGGCAGCGCGGTCGGCGTCGTTCTCTTCGTCATCTGCGTGACGCTCGCCTTCGGTTACAAAAGGATTTTCATGCGCCATGACTGACACATCCACCTCCGTCCGCATGCCGCTGCAAACGAAGCTTTATCTCTATATATCGCTGAGCCTGATCGCGGCCATCGTGCTCATTCCGCTTCTGACCACAGCGCTTGGCGGCTTCAAGACGCTGGGAGACCTGCGCGTCAATCCGTTCGGTCTGCCGGCCGAATGGCAATGGGCCAATTACGGCGATATCCTTTTCGGCAAGCGTTATTGGCTGCAGATCTTCAACTCGCTGGTGATTGCGCTGTTGACGGTGTTCCTGACGCTGACCGTCTCGGCCATGGCCGCCTTCACCTTCGCGCATGTGAAGTTCTTCGGTTCGTCCTTCCTGCTCAATTATTTCCTGCTGGGGCTGATGTTCCCGGCGGCCACCGCCATCCTGCCGTTGTTCATCCGCATCCGCGATCTCGGCCTGCTCGATACCTATTGGGGTGTGGTGCTGCCGCAGGTGGCCTTCGGGCTTGGCATGAGCATTCTGCTGTTCCGCAATTATTTCCGTAATCTGCCGGAGGAACTGTTTCAGGCGGCCTTCGTGGACGGCTGCGGGTATTTGCGCTTCTTCTGGCACATTTCCCTGCCGCTTTCGCGGCCCATCGTCGCCACCGTCGGCATCGTTTCTTTCGTCGGCAGCTGGAACAGCTACATCCTGCCGCTGATCATGCTGAATTCGGAATCGAAATATCCCTGGCCGCTCGGCATCATGGTCTATCGCGGTGAATTCGGCACGGAATGGCAGCTGGTCCTCGCCTTCATCACCATGACGATCCTGCCGACCGTCATCGTCTTCTTCCTCGCACAGAAACACATCATCGCGGGCCTGACGGCCGGTGCCGTCAAATCGTGACTTGAAAGGAGCAAAATATGGCTTCCGTCGAACTTCGGGATATCCGCAAGTCCTATGCCTCGCTCGATGTCATTCACGGCATCTCGCTCGATATAGCCGATGGCGAATTCATCGCGCTGGTCGGGCCTTCCGGCTGCGGCAAATCCACGCTTTTGCGCATGATTGCCGGGCTGGAGGAAATCACCGATGGGGATATTCTCATCGGCGACAAGGTCGTCAACGGCATGACGCCGCGTGAGCGCAACATCGCCATGGTGTTCCAGTCCTATGCGCTTTACCCGCATATGACGGTGGCTGAAAACATGGGCTTCAACCTGAAGATTGCCGGCCAGCCGAAAAACGTCATTGAGGAGCGCGTGGCGGAAGCTGCCCGCATGCTCGATCTCGGCAAGCTTTTAGACCGCAAGCCCTCGCAGCTTTCTGGCGGCCAGCGCCAGCGCGTCGCCATGGGCCGCGCCGTGGTGCGCAACCCGGCCGTTTTTCTGTTCGATGAGCCGCTGTCCAATCTGGACGCCAAGTTGCGCGTGCAAATGCGCAGCGAAATCAAAACCCTGCATCAGAAAGTTGGCACGACCTCGATCTACGTCACCCATGACCAGATCGAGGCGATGACGCTGGCGGACCGGGTGGTGGTGCTCAATCACGGCCGCATCGAACAGCAGGGTACGCCGCTGGAACTCTACAAGACACCGGCCAACCTCTTCGTCGCCGCCTTCATCGGTTCGCCGGCCATGAACCTCATCGAAGGTGTGGTCGATGGCGAGGGAGACCAGCCCGCCGCCCGGCTGAAGGACGGAACCGCGATCCGCATCGCCGCCTCCCGCAATGTCAAGCGCGGCCAGCCAGTGACGATCGGGCTTCGCCCCGAACATATCGGCTCGGCCATCGGTGGCGATATCTCGCTGTCCGGCCGCACCGTGCTGGTGGAGCCGACGGGCGCGCAGACGCATGTGGTCTTCGAACTGGCGGGAGATCAGGTAACGGCGGTGGTGGATGGCGAGCAGCCGGTGAAGGTCAATACCCCCTTTGCCGCCACTGTCCACCATGAGCGCGTGCATGTGTTCGACAGGGCCAGCGGGCTGGCGCTGTAAACGTATTTCGCTTTTTTAGCGAAACAGCAAAATTCTCTTGCCCTTCCGCTTTTGGGGCTTGTCTGAAAATTACGAGCGGTTAGCTTGGCGCTGGGAGTGAAAGCGGTTTTACCGCTTAACTGTATCGATACAGGGAGGTTATTTTATGAGAACGATCAAGGGGCCGGCTCTTTTTCTCGGCCAGTTCGCTGGCGATGCTGCGCCGTTCAACAGCTGGGACAGCATTACAAAATGGGCGGCTGAAAAAGGCTATATCGGCGTGCAGGTGCCGACATGGGCCGGACAGCTGATCGATCTCAAAAAAGCAGCGGAATCGAAGGATTATTGCTGCGAGTTTGCCGGCGTCGCACGCCAGAACGGCGTGGAAGTGACCGAGCTTTCCACCCATTTGCAGGGCCAGCTGGTGGCCGTTCACCCGGCCTATGACGAAGCCTTCGATGGTTTTGCCGCACCGGAAGTGCGCGGCAATCCCAAGGCGCGCCAGCAATGGGCGGTGGAGCAGGTCAAGATGGCGCTGAAAGCGTCTAAAAACCTCGGCATCACGGCGCATGCGACCTTTTCGGGCGCACTCGCCTGGCCATTCATTTACCCGTGGCCGCAGCGCCCGGCCGGTCTGGTGGAAACCGCCTTTGACGAGTTGGCGAAACGCTGGACGCCGATCCTCGATTATGCCGATGAGCAGGGCGTGGATGTCTGCTACGAAATCCATCCGGGCGAAGACCTGCATGACGGCGTCACCTTCGAGATGTTCCTGGAGCGGGTGAAGAACCACCCACGCGCCAACATGCTCTACGATCCCTCGCATTACGTGCTGCAATGCCTTGATTACCTTGATAATATCGACATCTACAAAGACCGCATCAAGATGTTCCACGTCAAAGATGCGGAGTTCAACCCGACCGGTCGGCAGGGTGTTTATGGCGGTTATCAGGGCTGGGTGGAGCGGGCCGGCCGCTTCCGCTCGCTGGGTGACGGGCAGGTGGATTTCGGCGCGGTCTTCTCGAAGATGGCGGCCAATGATTTCGACGGCTGGGCCGTGGTCGAGTGGGAGTGCGCGCTGAAACATCCCGAAGACGGTGCGCGCGAAGGGGCCGAATTCGTCAAGGCGCATATCATCCGCGTTACGGAAAAAGCCTTCGACGATTTCGCATCCAGCGGCACCGATGATGCGGCCAACCGTCGTATGCTTGGGCTTTGAAAGCCTTTCCAGAAAAAATGTGAAGCGGTTTTCCGTGCGGAAATGCGCTTAGAAAATGCCGAGGAGACATTATGGCTATTGAAGGTAAGACGACAGACAAGGCAAACCAGCGCATCCGCCTCGGCATGGTGGGCGGCGGTTCGGGTGCATTTATCGGCGGCGTGCACCGCATGGCCGCCCGGCTCGACAATCGCTTCGATCTCGTCGCAGGCGCGCTGTCGTCCACACCGGAAAAATCCCTCGCTTCCGGCCGCGAGTTGGGGCTTGATCCCGAACGTTGCTACGGTTCCTTCGAGGAAATGGCGGAGAAGGAAGCGCTGCGCGAAGATGGCATCGAGGCGGTGTCGATCGTCACGCCCAACCATGTGCACTATCCGGCGGCGAAGGCGTTTCTGGAGCGCGGCATCCATGTCATCTGCGACAAGCCGCTAACCTCCAATCTGGAGGACGCCAAAAAGCTGAAGGATGTGGCCGACAAGGCGGATGCCCTCTTCATCCTCACCCATAACTATACCGGTTATCCGATGGTGCGGCATGCGCGGGAACTGGTAGAGGCCGGTGCACTCGGCACGATCCGTCTGGTGCAGATGGAATATCCGCAGGACTGGCTGGCCGAACCGCTGGAGCAGACCGGCGCGAAACAGGCCGTCTGGCGCACCGATCCGGCGCAATCCGGCGTCGGCGGTTCCACCGGTGATATCGGCACCCATGCCTATAATCTCGGCTGCTTCATTTCCGGTCTGGACGCCGATGAACTGGCGGCGGATGTGCACACTTTCGTCGAAGGCCGCCGGCTGGATGACAATGCGCATGTGATGCTGCGCTTCAAGCCGAAGGACGGCAAGCAGTCCGCCAAGGGCCTGCTCTGGTGCAGCCAGGTGGCTGTCGGCCATGAAAACGGGCTGAAGGTTCGTGTTTATGGCGACAAGGCCGGCCTCGAATGGACGCAGGCGGATCCGAATTATCTCTGGTTCACCAAGCTTGGCGAACCGAAGCAGCTGGTCACCCGTGGTGGTGCCGGGGCGGGGGCGGCGGCCGCGCGTGTCACCCGCATTCCGTCAGGCCATCCGGAAGGCTATCTCGAGGCCTTTGCCACCATCTATACCGAGGCTGCACACGCCATCGAAGCCCGCCGCACGGGTTCGGCGCTGGACACGGCGGTGATTTATCCGACCATCGATGATGGGGTAAAGGGTGTTGCCTTTGTTACTGCCTGCATCGAATCCGGCAAAAACAATGGCGGATGGGTGAAGCTGTAAGACTCGATACGACGTTACCGCGCCATCTTCTCTCCCCCGGGGCAGAAGATGGCGGTTTTATCGTCCCAAATGCTGCTCGCCGCGCTTTTTCGCCAGCTCGATCTGCTGCTGGCGGTCGCGGAAACGCTGGCGGTCCTCTTCGGTGCGGTCGTCGTAACAGCTCTGGCAGGAAACGCCTTCCTCGAATTTGGGTGACAGGCGTACTTCCGGCGTTATCGGGTTGCGGCAGGCGTGGCAGAGCTGGTGGTCGCCTTCAGCAAGGCCGTGCACCACCGAAACGCGCTCGTCGAAGACGAAACAGGCGCCTTCCCAGAGGCTCTCTTCTTCCGGCACCTCTTCCAGATATTTCAGGATGCCGCCCTTGAGGTGATAGACCTCATCGAAACCCTGTTCCTTCATGAAGGCAGTGGCCTTCTCGCAGCGGATGCCGCCGGTGCAATACATGGCGATCTTCGGCTTGTTGTGCAGGCCGGGATTGTTCTTCACCCAGTCGGGAAACTCGCGGAAGGTCTTGGTCTTCGGATCGACAGCGCCCTTGAAGAGGCCGATGGCAGTCTCGTAATCATTGCGCGTATCGATGAGGATGGTGTCCGGGTCGGTGATCAACGCATTCCAGTCCTGCGCCTCGACATAGGTGCCGACGATGCGGTTCGGATCGATATCCGGCACGCCCATGGTGACGATCTCTTTCTTGAGCTTCACCTTCAGCCGCACGAAAGGCATGTGCGAAGCGCGGCTTTCCTTGTGCTCAAGCGCGGCAAATTCCGGCTGGGCGCGCAGGAAGGCAAGCACCGCATGAATGCCCGTATCCGGCCCGGCAATCGTGCCGTTGATGCCTTCGGCAGCCAGCAGCAATGTGCCCTTGACGCCGTTTTTCTGGCAGAGCTCGAACAGCTGTTCGCGCAGGCTCTCGAACCGCGGCAGGCGGGCAAAATGATAAAGTGCGGCCACAAGGAAATCACCAGAGACTTCCGGGCGGGGGAGAATGGTCGTGTCGGTCATGGGCGCTGAAATACAGCGACGGCGGCCGCAAAGCAATATTTATCCGCTGCGGCCAGCATTTTGAAAATCGTCAAATCTCGAGATTCTGCCGGGTTTCCAGCCTATTTAGCCGCCTGCCGCCACAAAAGGCCGACGATGCGGCTTTCGGTGCGTGCAGATTCGGAAAAGACTTCGTCCGCCAGTTCAAGGCCTTCGGCTCGCAATGCCTGCTGTCTTACGATGATCGCATCGAGAAGAAGCGCCAGTCGCTCGCCATTGCCGAAACGGTCCGGCTCCCGGTCGGCAACGGCGGTGAGGACTGAAAGGTCATGCTCGTGGCCGAGAATATCGACCAGCCGTTTGGTGTCGGCACGCTTGGCGCGCATGGCGGAGGGCCAGAGGCGGCGCATGAGGCCAAGATGCATCCAGTGGGTCTGCCCCGCTTTGCGCAATTCGTGGAAATGCTCAACATCTGCCTGGTCGCGACAGTCTGAGAGCGCCTTGCGCGCCTTTACCCTTTGCTTCGCCCAGCTGCTTCTCACCAGCCTCGCCGTCTTTTTCAGATCATCCGGCAGAGAGAGAGCCGCAAGCCTTTCGTGTCCCGCCTCGCAGCCGGCGATAGCCGCCGCAATGGCGCCGTCAAGATCGACCTCATGGTTGATGGCGTCGTCGCGACGCTCGCGCAGCATTGCCGTAATCGATCGCAACGCCTGACCTTGCGCATCGGAGAGCGCAAAAGCCTCGAGATATTCCGCCGTTTCCACCAGCGCCGTCGCATCCCGCGCAAAGGCGAGTGAGCGGGCAATATCGCGGAAACGGGCATTTTCCTCGCGGTTGAAATCGGGCGCCGCCTTGCGGATGAGGCGGTAGAGCGCCCGCAGCCGCTTGAAGCGCTTGCGGGCATCGTGCACCGCCTCATGTGAACCGGAAGGCTGGTCGCGAAGGATCGTAATCGCGTCCTTAATCAGTTCCAGCCCGGCGCGGCGGATTTCGTCGCCAAAGGGCTTTTTCGGATCAATCCTGAAGGGCATCCTGCAAGTCTCCACTCGAACAGTCCATGGCGAGCGACTGGTTGGAAAAGCGGCGGTCACCCGTCACCTCTTTCCCAAGCCAAGACGGCAGGTCGGGTTTGGCATTCTCGTCGTTCATTTCCACTTCGGCGACGACCAGCCCCTGATACCGGCCTTCGAAAACATCGATTTCCCAGGTGAAACCGCCATGGTCAACCGTGTGACGTGTCTTTTCTATCACCACCCCCGGCGCACTCGCCATCAACTCTTCCGCGTCTCTGAGGGGGATGGGGTATTCATATTCGTCGCGGACAAGCGCGCTTGCGCCGATCTTGATGGTCAGTGTCGCATCACGCCCATTGACGATCCTGACCCGGACCGAGCGATTTTCCAGCGAAGCGACATATGCCTGCCGAAAAGCCATGCTATGCGTCACCTCATCGCGCCATTCACCGCCTGCAACAAGAAACTTCCGTTCAATTTCCTTGGCCATGCTGTCTCCGCAAACTGGTGCGTCAGATTATCGCAAGATGATGTCGCGAAGAAGCGAATTGATTGAAGTATCTGGATAAAAAATGGCCTTGCCACGCCTCGACATCATAGCCGGGGCAGGCTAATCGGTAAACGGGATTTCAATCGTTTCAATCGCGCAAGGGAGGCTCATCTTGGCCCAGGACTCCGAAAAACTTCTTTCCATCCTCAAACTTCAGCCGGTCGTGCCGGTGCTGATCGTGGATGATGCCGCTTCCGCCGTGCCGCTTGCGCGCGCTTTGGTCGCTGGCGGCCTGAAGGCAATCGAGATCACCATGCGCACGCCGGCGGCACTCGATGCCATCCGCGCGGTTGCCGCGGAAGTGGAAGGCGCCCATGTCGGTGCCGGCACCATTCTCAACGCCCGGGATTTTGAAGCCGCAGCCGAAGCGGGCTCCACCTTCATCGTCAGTCCCGGCATCAATAAAAGTGTGCTGCAGGCAGCGCACGGCTCCAACGTGCCGTTGCTTCCGGGTGCGGCCACCGCCAGCGAAGTCATGGCGCTGCGTGACGAGGGCTACAAGGTCCTGAAGTTCTTCCCCGCCGAACAGGCTGGCGGCGCTCCTTACCTCAAGGCGCTGTCCTCGCCGCTCGCCGGCACGGTGTTCTGCCCGACCGGCAGCGTTTCGCTGAAGAATGCCAATGACTATCTGTCGCTCCCGAACGTCGTCTGCGTCGGCGGCTCCTGGGTCGCCCCGCGTGAACTGGTGGCGACCGGCGACTGGGCGGGCATCACCAAGCTTGCCGCTGAAGCGGCCGCTCTGCGCGGATGATTGACATTGCTTCAAACCCGTTCACGAAGGCGTGAGCGGGTTTGACATTTATATTCGCGCCGCGGCTTCCTATCTCCCCTGTAGATTTTGACCTTTACAGGAGATTTTGATGTTCGACGCCAAGAAGCTTCTTGAACAATTCCTCGGCTCGCAGGTGCCGGGCCTTTCGGGAAGCGTCCGTGACAGAGCCGGGCAGGCCGCCGATATCGCCAAGAACAACCCTATGAAGGCAGGTGCTCTCGCCGCCGCCATTCTGGGCACCAAGACCGGCCGCAAGCTCGCCGGCAATGTCGCCACCATCGGCGGTGTCGCCGCCATCGCCGGCCTCGGTTATCTCGCCTACAAGAATTACAAGTCCGGGCAGGCCCCGGAAGCCGCGCCGAAACCCGAGCCGGAGCTTCTGGCCCCGCCCGCCGATTCCGCCTTCCATCCGCAATCGCCCGCCCTTTCCAATGATTTTGCCCTGAAGCTCATCCAGGCGATGATCGCTGCCGCCAAGGCCGACGGTCATATCGATGAGAAGGAGCGCGCCAATATCATGGACAAGGTGCAGGTCTCCGGCCTCGATACGGAAGCAGAGCGGTTCCTGGAAAAGGAGCTGGCCGATCCGCTGGATATAGACGCACTGGTGGCCGCCGCCCGCACGGAAGAGCAGAAGGTCGAGCTTTATACCGCTTCGCGGCTTGCCATCGAGGCCGATACGCGTGCGGAGCGGGGATATCTCGATCTTTTGGCCGGGCGGTTGGGGTTGCCGGATGCGCTGGTGGACCATATCGAGGCGACGGTGGTGGCGGCGAAGGTTTGACGTCCGGCTTTTGACGTCTGTGGGTGGCGCTCACCCCCCTCTGTCCTGCCGGACATCTCCCCCTCAAGGGGGGAGATCGGCAGGAGGCGCTACCACCACTTCATTCGCAAATGTTGAGAGGGGCGAGACTTATCCGCGAGTCGATCTCCCCCCTTGAGGGGGAGATGCCCGGCAGGGCAGAGGGGGGTGAGCCACACTCACCGAAGCGGAAACGCGACCACCGCCGACATGTCCCACTTCCCGGTTGTCATCCCATCCCGCTTGCCCTAATCCTTGTCCCAGACAATGGGGAAGAGAATGCGCGATCTGAGTGATTTCAAGGGATGTCCGGCGCCACAGCCGGTGGTGTTGAAGGGCCGTTACGTGACGGCGGAGCCGTTTGATCGTGGCAGGCATCTCGCGAAGCTCTGGGCGGCACTTGGCGGTGAGGGCGTTAATGCTCTTCTCAAATATTTTCCGCAAAACGCCTTTCCCGATGCTGATGCCTTTGGCGACTGGCTGATTGGTGCGGGACAAAAGCTCAACTGGGTTACGCTGGTCTTCGTGGAAAATGCCAGTGGTGATGTCGTGGGCATGGCGAGCTACATGCGGCCCGATCCTGCCAATGGCGTGGTCGAGGTCGGTTCTGTCGCCCATGGCGGCAAGATGAAGCGCTCGCCCTTGTCCACTGAGGCGCATTACCTGATGGCGAGACATGTTTTCGAGGATCTGGGTTACCGCCGCTACGAGTGGAAATGCCATAATGAAAACGAGCCGTCGAAAATCACCGCGAAACGTTACGGTTTCACCTTCGAAGGCGTCTTCCGCCAGCATATGATTTCCAAGGGCGAGAACCGCGATACCGCGTGGTTTTCGATGATCGACGGCGAATGGCCGCTGATCGGCAGGGCTTTCGAAATCTGGCTTTCGCCGGAGAATTTTGCAGATGACGGGGCGCAGAAGCGCAAGCTCGAGGATATCCGTGCGGAGCTTGCCAATGGTTGAGAAAAAGGATTGGTCGCCGGCCATTGCCGCCGCCCTCATCATCATCGGCTTCGGGCTGGTGTTTTTCATCATGCCGAAAATCATGCTGTGGCTGGGTGATTATTCGCCCTGGCTCGCCGCTGCCTTCGGTACCGTGGCGGTGCTTTGTTTCTTCCTGGTGTTCTGGCTGCGCGCACGTTACCAGCGTCGCCGCGACGGTTAGAGTACCACCACGTGCTCCAAGTCTTTTGTTCTAATGCATTTCCGGACGTAAGCCGCTCCGCGTTTTTACCGGAAATGCTCTAGAATCGAAGCGACGCGCCGAGCAATAACAGCCCCATGATCAAAACGAACAGTGCGCCGGCGATCTCGATCGCGTGGCTGATGCCCGCTGCCTTGCGGCTGCCGGGGCCGGCAAAACGCACGGCAAGGCCCTTGGCCGATACCGCCATGATGGCGAGAGCCGACACGGTGATGGCGGTGCCGAGCGACATGGCGAGGACCGATAGCACCCCGCCGAGGAAAAGCCCGTTCAGAAGCGCGAAACTCATGACGATGATCGCGCCCGAGCAGGGCCGCAGCCCCACCGCGATGATGGCCGACCATGCCTCGTGCAGGCTGAAGTTCTTGCTTTTCAAAAGCATGGGATCGGGCGCATGGGATTTGCCGCAGGCCGAGCAGAGGTCGCCCGTGCCATCATGGTCGTGATCGGCAAAAACCGGCTTGCCCTGGAACCGTAGTCCGGTGCCCATGCCGGTGGCTCTGCCGGTCGATGTTTCGCCCGCAGTGGCGAAGACGGCGACGGGCTCGCGCCGAATGCGCAGCGACCAGAGTTTGCGCACCAGAAGCCAGGCCCCGAACAGCGCCACCATGGCGAAACTGGCGATCTCCATCGCCTGTGTCGCCTTCGTCATGGTGATGGACGTGCCGCGCAAAACGAGCCATGCCGCGCCGACGAGTCCGATGGCCACTGCGCCCTGAAGAAGCGCCGACACGAAGGAAATCAGAATGCCGCGTCTCAGCTGCGTTTCATTGGCGATCATATAGGACGAGATGACGGCCTTGCCATGGCCGGGGCCAGCGGCGTGAAAAACGCCATAGGCAAAGGATAGGCCGATCAGCGAGCCAAGCGCCCAGCCATCCTCGCGCATGGCTTTCAACGCGCCGGTCAGCGCCCGGTAGAACATCTGCTGGTGCACATTGATCCATTGCATCAGCGGCGCAAACGGTCCGCCGAGCGCAAAGGACGGTTCGGCCGAACCGATGCCGAGCGGCGATTGCGCATGGGCAGCACCCGCAACGGCAAGCAAACCGATGGCGACGATGCTCAGATGTCCGGCCAGACGCCCGCTGCGGCTTAGCATGTCACCTCCAGCCGGGTGGCGAACATTTTGGTCATATCGGTGCCGGTTGGGTCGTTGAAAAAGGCGTCGGTCAAGGTGCTCTGGTTTTGGGCGAGCACTTCGTCCGGGTCCGGGCGGACGACATGGTGCTTGCAGGCGGCGAGATCCTTGCCCTGCATCGCCAGATCGCCGTCTTTCGCGAAATCGATGGCCGTATACATGGTCGGATCCCACGCACCGAAGCTCAGCTTACCCTTGATGGCCAGAGGCTTGGTCGGCTTGACCGAAAAGAACATCAGGATCTGATTGTCCTTGTAGTCGACGTGAATGGCCTCCGGCTTTCCAAATGCAACCGGTTTGCTGTCGGCGGTGATGAAGGTGTAGTAGGAATATTCGGCAAGCGATTCAAGCACGGTATTGCCGATGTCGGCCAACTCGTCCTTGTCCAGCTTCAGATCGCTGTTCTTGTCGTAGTCCATCACCACGCTTGCCGAGAACATCTCGTCGAAACGCCAGATGTTGCGCACCTCCTGCACGGTGCCGTTCGGCCCCTCGACAATTTCCATGCGCGCCTCGGCGAAGATGTGCGGATGGGCCGAGGCCGCGACAGGAATACAGGCAAGGCCGGCCGCTAGAAGCAAAAATCGTCTGTTCATTATCCGGTCTGTCCTGCCTTCGAATCTTGAAGGCCCGAGTCTAGCAGAAATTGGGACCGAATTTCGACCCGGCACCAACCGGCGGGATATTTCAGAATGTGCCGGTGAAACGTGAGGTGACGCTGGAGCCACTATAAGAGAAGTCGGTATCGCGCTCGCCATGCAGAAGACGGTTGAATTCCACTTCAAGCTTGCTGCTCTTGCCGGTGTCGAAGGAGAGTGTGGCCACCAGCCTGCGCTCGCTGGTGTCGTAATTATAATAGATCCAGTCCTTGTGAACGCGCTGCAGGGCAAGGTTGAGCCCCACCTTGTCGGTGAGCTTGCTTTTCATGACCAGTTGCCAGCGCCGATGGAATTCGGCGATCGGGTCATCCGGGTCGAAAAGCGCATAGTCCTGCGAAAAGCCGGCGCCGAAGGTTATGCGGTCGGTGGCTTTTACCTCGGCTTCTGTCCGCAGGTAGGGCCGGGTGCGCTTCACCTTGTCGCTGATCTCATCGCCGGAAATGGTTGTGAGGCCCGCCTCAGCCAGAACCGCGAAACGTTCGGAGAACTTGTAACCATAGGCCAGTGAGCCGCGCAACGTATTGGCCTCAAACCGCTCGTATTTTTCCTGCTGGCTTTCCGGCACGACGATGCGGTCATAAGCGAGTGTCAGCCCCGCTTCGCCGCCGCCCAGCGGTCGTTCATGCTCGGCCTTGAGGGATAAAAGTGCCTCATTGGCTTCCAGCCGGGTGGGCAGGAAATAGGCCGGCCTGAAACGCGCCTTGCCCTTCATCAGGCTGGCAAGGCTTGCCGTCAGCGTGTTCTTGCCGCCCAAAGCGAGGATGCCGAGCTGGGAAGAGGCCTCCAGTTTGTGGTCCAGCCGCCGATAACCGATGTCTTCTTCGGGCAGGTGCACAAAGATATCACCGGCATCGCTGCGCGTGCCACGCAACTCGATGGCCCATTCCAGTTTTTCGGAAAAACGCCTGGTCAACCCCAACGAGGCAATGGTGTTGTGCTCATTGGCAAAACTATAACGGGGGAGACGGACCTCCTCGTGCTCGAGCGCATAACGCAGTTCCGTCCCTTCCAGCGCGACCTTGCCGTTGAGCCCGAAGCCGGCGCGCAGCGAAATCGCGCTCAGGCGATTGGTATCGGCGAAATAATTGGTGTCATAGGCGACGCCCGACTTGTAGGTGAAATTGTGCTCATCCGCACTTTCACCCGCCCGCGCGCCGGAGGCGCAGGCAAGCCCAAGAACAAGCGCGATACATCCCCCCAGTCGCATTCGCATCTCCGGTCTCTAATTAAGCAATATCTTATATTTAGATGGTTAATAAAGTTTCCGGGGATTTTTTACTGCCACAACAGCAAATGATTACTCAGAGCAATCAGGTCAGCGTGAGGAACACGGTGCAGGATCGATAAAGTTTTATTAAATTCACAAGTATTAGTGTTAATCGTTTATTGTAATATTAGCCTTTGCTTGAATTAGAATCCTCTAAATATACAGTTCAGTTACGCCATAGGGCGTGATCAAACATAAGAGGAGAGAGAAATGATTGCTAAATTTGCTTGTGTAGCCGCTGTTCTTACTATCGCTTCCGTTGGTCAGGCCAATGCCGGCGGTCTTCTGGGCGGTATCCTTTCCGGAAACAGCAACAAGGGCGGCGCGCTCGTCGTCGTGTCGCCAAGCATCGATTTGGGGCTGAACGGTATCCTGTCCAATAACGGGATTCTGAACGGCAACAAGACCGGCATCCTGAGCGGTATTCTGAACGGCAACAAGACCTCCGTCGATGTCATCGACAACAAGAATGACGGCGGCAAGAAGCGTCGGCACTAATCAGTCAGATCGAAAATCGACAGGGATTTTCGACGGTAACGATGCGCGCAGGACATAAGCCGGGAACGATCTCCGAGTTGCGTGTGTATGACGCATGGCGCTTCCGGCAACAACAAACGGCGCATCGCACACCTGAAAGGGGGCCTCGCGGCCCCCTTTTTTTGTTCATATTTTCTCTGCCATACTTTCACAATGTTGCGTGCTTAACGCTACTTCTGATGGATTTTGTAGATTGGACTTAGCCGTAATCGCTTAATTATGATCGCTCGGATTTATGTGTCGATTGTCTAATTTATATATTGTTATGTCTGGAAATATTAACGGATTTATATCGTTCATACTTATATTTTTATAATTTTCACACGATGTTAACCTTGTTGAGCTTCAATCATAAGGTGCGTTCACCTTGTTAATTACGTTGTGTTTCGTGGCGGATTTGTTCGTGCCCCGCAGCGTGGTGGGTGAAGTTATTTTTCAAGGAGCTATCGCATGTTGAAACAATCATTTCTGGCGCTCGTCACACTCGGCGTGTTTTCGGGTGCTGCGGTTGCCGCTGATGCGGTCAATGACATTCCGGCTGCACCGTATGTCAATGACGTCGCGCCTTCCTTTTCCTGGGACGGTTTTTACGCCGGTGCTTCGGCTGGTTATGGCTGGAACCGTGTGAAGTCGACCACTTTTGGCGTCACCACAAAGCATGAATTCGATGGCGCCCGTTTTTCCGGTTTTGCCGGTTATAATTTCGAGGTGGCACCATCCGTCGTTCTCGGCGTCGAAGGTGACCTTGGTTATGCCTGGGGGGACAAAACCATTGTTACCAGCAAGGTTTCCGCAGGTCTGAACGGCTCCGCGCGTCTGCGTGCCGGTTATGCCATCGATCGTGCCTTGATCTACACTGCCGGCGGCTACACCGCGACCGACAGTGAAGTGGATGCACCGTTCGGCAAGGACAGCAAAGTGCTGCATGGCTGGACGGTTGGCGCCGGTATTGATTACGCGTTCACCAACAATTTGTTCGGCCGCGTTGAATATCGCTACAACGATTTTGGTAAGGCGACGTATAGAACGGCTGCGATCTCGTCGGTCGGCGATGTCAATGAACATGTCGTCAAGGTTGGTCTCGGCGTAAAGTTCTGATCAGGGGCGCTTCCGCTCTTCGGAGAAGACGAGGTCGCTGATAGCGCCAACGCCATGGGCAACCATGGGACCGTTTTATCGATCCATACCGGCCCGGCGGAAGATGTTCTGCCGGGCCGGGTAACTTATTGCGAGGCTGTGCTTGCCGGGAGACGCGAAAGAAGAAGCACGTTTCGTTCAAAGCCAAAAACCGTGCGCTTCCTGATTTACGAGCTTGAACCGCGGTCGGTTTTGGTGAGATGGTGCGATCCTGTCCCGTCTCCCAGCTTCCAATCGATTCCCCATGCTTCAGAAAAGCACTTCGCCGGGCGCTTTTGATCGTCAGGCCTATATGATCGCGCTGCTGGTCTTCGTTGCCGGCGGCACCAACGCGGCTGTCGTGCCGTTTATCGGTTTTTACATCATTCAGGTGCTCGGCCATCCGCCGGCAACGCTTGGCCTTTATAGCGTGACGGCGATGGTTGCCTCGATTCTCGCCAGCCGTTTTTATGGCGAGCGTGTCGATGCCGGGGTGCGGGTGCGGCCGTTGCTGCTTCTCTCCGTGTCCGGCGCTTTTGTCGCGGTGGGGGCTGCGACCTTCGGGCATTTGGGACTGCTGGTGGCGATAACGGCGGTCGGCATGGGGCTTTCCAACGCTGCCAGCACCCTCATCTTCAGTTACGGACGTTATCACGGCCGGGTGCAGGCGTTGAATACCGCCTCTTATAACGCTTTCCTGCGGACGATGGTGTCGTTGGCGTGGATGCTGCTGCCGGCTGCAGCCTATCTCATCTTCGATCTTGCCGGCGCAAAGGCCGTATTTGGCATCGCCATGCTGATGACAACCATCTGGGGCGGGCTTGCGCTTGCCATCGTGCCGCGCGGCCAGACATGCCCGATGGAGCGGCGGCTGGAGGGCGAGGCCGATGAAGGGCGCAACCTGCCGCTCATTCTGGCGGCGGCGGCCAGTTTTTGCATGTCTTTCGCCCATGCGCTCTGCGCTTCCGCCCTGCCGGTTTTTTTGGTGCGCGAGGTGGGCCTGCCGGATTATGCGCCGGGCCTGTCGCTCAGCGTCAAATGCGCCATGGAGGTGCTGCTCATCCTGCTTGCACCGAGGATCATGCGCCGGGTCAGCGCCCGCATCCTTCTCTGCATCGCGGCCGTGATGGCGATCGTCGCGTTCAATGTCATAGCTTCGGTCACGACGCTACCGGCCATGTTGGTCGGCGCGGCGCTGGAGGGAGCCTATTACGGACTTTGTGCCGGTACATGCCTGACCTTCGTGCAGGGTTTCGCGCGCGGGCGCACGGCGCGGGCAACCGCGCTCTACATGAACTCCATCTTTCTTGCCGGGCTGTTTGCGGTGCCGCTGATGGGGTTTGTATCGCAATATGCGAGCTTCGGCACGTCGATAAGGCTTGCTTCGGTTGGCGCTGGAGCGGCCCTGCTGATGCTTTTCCTGACGCGACGCCAGGTGAGCGAGTAGGGCCTTTGTGCATGCCAAAAACCTCTCCTCCGTCATGCCGGCCTTGAGCCGGCATCCCGTCATGGCGCGTCTGCACCGTGCGAAGTGTGTCTTTCGCGATCAAGGACTTTATCCCCAGGACCTCGGCTCAAGGCCGCGTTGACGGATACGGCCCCGTCCGCCCTTACGCTGAAATGTCGATGATACCGCAATCACCCGCCTCTGAGGCAAAGGCGAGCAGTTTGCCGGTGGCGCTCCAGTCCATGGCTGTGATCGCACCCTTGCCGGGGCGGCGCAGCAGAGCTTCCTTGCCATCTGCCAGGCGCACGCCGAGGATCATGCCGTCGATGAAGCCGATGGCCAGCACGTCTTCCACCGGGTGGAAGGCGACATGGGTGACCATGATGTTGGCGCGGCTGCCGAGTTCTTCCGGCGCCTTGCCCATCGGGCCGTCCTTGCCGGCAAATGGCCAGACGATGGCAGCCGGTGCGCCGGAAGATGCAAGCCATTTGCCCTTTGCCGACCAGGAAATGGATTTGACCTTGGCGGGATACCCCGTCATGCGCATGTGGCGGGCTTCCATGCCTCCTTTCGTGGCCTCCATCTTCCAGCCATGCAGGGCGTTTTCCTGCATGGTGGTGACAAGGAACTTGCCATCAGGCGAGAAAATGACGCCGGTATGAGCGCCCTTCCATTCCAGATCGACCGGATCGCCGGCGCTCGCCACCCAATGCAGCGTCACGCCGTTATAACGCGCCACCGCGATGCGCAGGCCCTTGGGCGCAAAGGCGATGGCCTCCACCGTGCGCTCTTCCTTGAATTCCTTGACCGTGCCGTCCGACAGGCGCACGAAGCTGGACTTGCCGACGCCATAAGCGACCGCCTTCTGCGGCCCGCCGGCGACGACGCCGATCCATTTGCGCGGCACGTTCGCCAGCTCGCTGATGCTGCCGTCGTGGCCGATGCGCAGCACGCGCCCATCTTCGCCGCCGGAAAGCAGCGTGGCGCTGTAGGGATCACGAATGCAGGTCAGCAGCCCGTCATGCGCCTGCGTTACCTTCTCGCCGCCATCCAGCCGGTGAATGGTGCCGGCGGCGGTGGCAAACAGCGGAATGTCGCCGAGAAAATGGGTCGAGACCACGTGGCCTTCGATATCAAGCGGGGCAACAGTCGGCATGGGGAATCGGTCTTTCGTCTATGTGTTTTTCGTTTGGTGGATTTCGGTCGCTGACCAGGCCGGGAAGACCCGTTGGTGCGGTTTCAACCCGTCGCGTCATGGTCGGGTCTGACCCGGCCATCCACATGCTGGCGGCAATGGGTCCTCGGGTCAAGCCCGAGGATGACGTCGAGAGTGGGGAAGGGCACCGGGAACACAAAAGAGCGTCTCGGTGCGTCCTTCAAAAACCTCAAGCGGTCGCGAGGCAGGCGTTGAAGCTCTTTTCCAGCTTTTCGCGGTCGAGTTCGCGGCCGATAAAGACGAGGCGGCTTTCGCGCTTTTCGCCTTCTTTCCATGGGCGCTGGTGATCACCTTCGATGATCATGTGCACGCCCTGCACGACGTAACGTTCCGCATCGCCCTTGAAGGCGATGATGCCCTTGAGGCGCAGAATGTTAGGGCCGTCGGTCTGCGTCACTTTCTGGATCCACGGGAAGAAACGTTCCGCATTCATCTCACCGCCGCGCAGCGACACGGATTGCACCGTCACATCATGAATCGGCGAAACCGCGCCATGGTGGTGGTGATCGTGGCCATGGTCATGATGCGCGTGATCATGGTCGTGATGATGGTGGTCATGGTCGTGCCCATGATCATGGTCATGATGGTGGTGGTCGCAATCGGGACCGCAGGCGTGGTCCTCATGGCCGTGTTCAAGGAAATGCGGATCGTTTTCAAGTGCCCGTTCCAGATTGAACGCGCCCTGATCGAGAACGCGGGCGAGATCGACGCCCGAGCGGGTAGCCTTGTAGATGCGGGCGGAAGGGTTGATGGCGCGAACGACATCTTCCACACGGGCCAGTTCTTCCGGCGTGACGAGATCGGTCTTGTTGACGATGACGACGTCGGCAAAGGCGATCTGGTCTTCAGCCTCGCGGCTATCCTTGAGGCGCAGCGGCAGGTGCTTGGCATCAACAAGCGCAATGACGGCATCCAGCTCGGTCTTGGCGCGCACATCGTCATCCATGAAAAAGGTCTGGGCGACGGGAACCGGGTCGGCAAGCCCTGTCGTCTCGACGATGATGCCGTCGAAGCGGCCGGGACGGCGCATCAGGCCTTCGACCACGCGGATCAGGTCGCCGCGCACCGTGCAGCATACGCAGCCATTGTTCATTTCGTAGATTTCTTCGTCGGATTCGACGATCAGATCATTATCGATGCCGATCTCGCCGAATTCATTGACGATGACAGCGTATTTCTTGCCGTGGTTCTCGGAGAGAATGCGGTTGAGAAGCGTCGTTTTGCCGGCGCCGAGATATCCCGTCAGGACGGTGACTGGAATGGGCTTGGCTGGTGCTGTTTCGGTCATGGAAAACCCCGCGTGGAGACAAGGCCCTTAGAGGCCTCAAGGAAGAAGTGTTGCCGTCCATATAGGCGCGACATCCGGGCAGTTCAAAGAGATTTTGGCCTAAACCGGCCAAGTGGCTCAAATTTTGTTATGAAATAACGTTATGTCAAAAGCGTGGACGTCTTCAAGCAGTTCGACAAGGCCGCTGACGGCGTGCGAGATCAGCCTTTCACCCTTTTGCGCCGTGGCAGCGGCGGCGTTTCCGGCAACGCCGTGAGCGTTGAGATCGCTCATCAGCCAGCCGAAGGCGTGCGGGCCATAGGCGCGCAGATGTTTGAAACGGCTGGCGAAATCGCTTTGACGCGAGGGGAAGTCGGCAACCTTGTCCATAGCCACCCGTTCCGGGCAGAGCGCCAGCATGACGGAGGTTTCGATATCGCCGCCATGGATGTCGATCGCCTTGTCTTCCGGCCTCACCACATCCGCCGGCACGCCGAAGCGGGTCCAGCTGGTGGCGACCGCCAGCATGCCGAAGCGGGCGCGGGCTTCGGTGGCGACGATGGTCATCAGCGGCGAATTGCCGCCATGGGCGTTCAGCATCACGAATTTGCGCACGCCTTTTTCATATTCGGCCTGCGCAATGCTGAGCCAACGTTCGATGGCTTCGTCGTAACGTAGGGTCTTCGTGCCCGGCACATCCATGTGTTCGATGGAATATCCGACGGGTTCCACCGGCAGGAACGAGATTGGCAGATGGCCGGGCAGGGCGGCGGCAAGGCGGGTGACGATACCCTGCGCAATCAGCGTATCGGTCTCGAACGGCAGGTGCGGACCATGCTGTTCATGTGCGCCCAGCGGCAACACGGAAATTGCACCTGTTGCGCGAAGATGAGGGTCTGTTACGTTTTCGTCGTGATAATGCGTGTATGTGTTTGGCATCTGGCAGTCCGCGCGTGCATTCGGTAAGGATTTCCAGCAACATATATCGGTTCCGCCACAGGGTAAAAGGCACTCGCATATGAGCAAGGATAAAACTGGGAACAAGGACAAGGGCGCCAAGAAGGAGAAGGGCAGCAAGAAAGTAAAGGACGCCAAAAAAAGGGATGAGAATTTCAACCCGGAGGAACTTGCGCAATCCATTACCCAGGCCGCCCGCTCCATGCGCACCGCGCTGAGCCACAGCCTTGCCGAAAGCGGTCTTTATGCCGGGCAGGACGGTGTTATTCTGGCTTTGGCGCAGGAAGGCAGCCTCACGCCGGGACAGATCGCCCAGAAGCTCGGCGTCAAGGCGCCCACCATGACGCGCACCATCGGCCGCATGGAAGCCCAAGGTTTCGTGGAACGTAGCGGTGACGACGAGGATGGCCGGGTCACGCTGGTAAAGCTGACGGAAGCCGGCCTGCAAAGCGTCGAACACATCAATGTCTCGATAGCCGATTGCGGCGCGCGGGCCATAGAGGGGCTTTCGGCCAAGGATGTGCGCACTGTGGTTAAACTTCTCAAGGTAATCGATACCAATCTTCAATAATTTGTTGAAATTTTTAAAAATAAAACTCTGTTTTGTGGGTATCTCTTAAACGGGTTGCGGATTTTGTTTAAATTGTTTAATTGCAATTTAAACAGGGACATCCGTCGCTGACATGCGTTTGGGAGGAATGCTGTGGCTCAAAAGATCAAACTGTCCACGATTGCCGAGAGTCTTGGTCTTTCGACCGCTACCATTTCCCTTGCATTGCGTGACAGTCCGCTGGTCGCCTCCGATACGCGCGACAAGATCAAGGAACAGGCGCGGGCGCTGGGTTATATCTACAACCGCCGCGCCGCCAGCCTGCGCACCTCGCGCTCCGGCATTGTCGGCGTGGTGTTTCACGATGTGATGAACCCGTTTTACGGCGAAATTCTCAAAGCCATCGAAAGCGAGCTGGATCGCAGCCGCCAGACCTTCATTCTTTCCAACCACTATGATTCGGTTGAAAAACAGCGCACCTTCATCGAAACGCTGCTGCAGCTGGGTTCGGATGGCATCATCATGTCGCCGGCCATCGGCACGCCGATCGAGGATATGACGCTGGCGGAAGAGAACGGTATGCCCGCCATTCTGGTGGCCCGTTCGATGGACGGCGTCGATATGCCGACCTATCGCGGTGACGACAGCTACGGCATTTCGCTGGCGACCAACCACCTGATCAGCCTTGGCCACCGCACCATCGCCATGGTTGGTGGCACGGACCAGACATCGACCGGCCGCGACCGGTATCAGGGTTACGTCAATGCACTGCGCAAGGCGGGCATCGAGGTTGATCCGAACCTGCGCATTCCCGGCCCCCGCTCCAAGCAGGGCGGTTTCGAGGCTGCCGTGCATTTCCTGTCGCTGCCGCAGAAGCCGACCGCTGCCGTCTGCTGGAACGATCTCGTCGCCATCGGCCTGATGAACGGCATTTCCCGCGCCGGACTGGTGCCGGGTGTGGATATTTCCGTCACCGGCTATGACGATCTGGAGGAAGCCGCCATCGCCACGCCGGCGCTGACGACCGTTTCCAACGGGCAGGCCGAGGTCGGGCGTCTGGCGGCCCGCGCGCTGCTGGACAGGCTGGCGGGCAGCCACGAACCTGATGGCATTCATCTCATCAAGCCGGAAATGCGCATCAGGCAATCCACCGGGCCGGTGCGGCCGCGGGTGTGAGCCTGACCTGATGGCACAGCAGCGGTCTTAGCGTCGCGTCCCTTCGTCATTCCGACCCGGCCCGAAATTCGGCCGCCGTGTGTCTGCGATAGAAAGACGTTTTTTCAGGGAGGTGAGCCACGCCACCGCGCCGACGTCATCCTCGGGCCTGTCCCGAGGATCTGCAACCTATTGATTTTGTGGATGTGATTAGAACCTTGGGACAAGCCCAGGGTGACGTTGCGAGAAGCCGTATCCATTGCGCTCAATGCCTTCATGTATATTCTATTTAGAAATTCACACCCGGCAGCGATGAATCAGTCCGGCATGACGGTGAGGAATACGTCAAAAAAATCGGCATGAAACTTCCGTCTGCCCCCATAGCATCCCCTTATTGCCCTTTTCACGGTCGTCTTTGTTTGAAAGGATCGCCGCCCAGAGGAGTGGCATGGCGAGCGGTTCGCTTGAAACCCACTCCGGCTATTGGAATGTTATCAGGAGGAATATCCGCTCATGTCTGACAAAAAGGCCGTCGTTCTCGTTCCCGGCAAGATAAACCCGCGCGTTCTCGAACGCCTCGAAGGCAAGGTCGAGATCGTGGCAGTGCCTGCCGGTGCAGAGCCGGTTCTGCCTGATGGTGCGGCTGAGCGCATCAATGCCATCGCCGTTTCCGGCGTCGTCAACGCCAAATGGATTGATGCGCTGCCGAAGCTCGAGATCATCGCCAATTTCGGCGTGGGTTATGACGGCGTCGATGCCAAACATGCTGCCACGCGCGGCATCGTGGTGACCAACACCCCTGATGTTCTGAACGACGAGGTTGCGGATACGACGATTGCGCTGTTGATCAACACCGTGCGCCGTCTTTATCAGGCCGAGACTTGGCTGCGCGACGGCAAGTGGGTTGGTGAAGGACCCTTTGCGCTGTCGCCGTTTTCGCTGCGTGGCCGTAAGGTTGGTCTCTTCGGCATGGGCCGCATCGGCCAGGAAATCGCCAAGCGGCTGGAGCCCTTCAAGGTGGAAATCGGATACCACACCCGCAGCAAGCGGGATGGCCTTTCCTACACCTATTACGGTTCGCTGAAGGAGATGGCGCAAGCCGTCGATATCCTGATCTGCATCGTGCCCGGAACGCCGGAAACACATAAGGCGATCAACGCCGAAATCCTCTCGGCGCTCGGGCCGCAGGGTGTGTTCATCAATGTCGGCCGCGGCTCCAGCGTCGATGAGGATGCGCTGTTGGAGGCGTTGCGGAGCGGTGCTGTCGGGGCCGCAGGTCTCGATGTCTTCTACGCCGAACCGAAGGTGCCGGAAGCCTTCCTGTCGCTGCCGAATGTTTCCCTGCTGCCGCATGTTGCCTCCGCCTCGGTCCCGACGCGTAACGCCATGGCCGATCTGGTGGCCGATAATATTCTCGGCTGGTTCAAGGACGGCAAGGTGCTGACGCCGGTGCCGGAAACGCCAGTGAAAAGCTGATACCTTTCCTGCGTCATCCTCGGGCTCGTCCCGAGGATCCAACCACGTCGCGTTAAATCGATCGGTTGCAGATGCTCGGGACAGACCCGAGCATGACGAAAGAGTCGAAACTCGGCGCTCACATCATACCCATCCCTATTCCGCAATCTCCCCAGTCGCGACCCACCGCCCTTCGGCAAAGGACCGGGCCATGGCGTGAATGCTGCGCTCGATCTTCAGCCCTTCCTCGAAATCGATAATATGGGCCTTCTTGCCCTCGATCGCGGCAATCAGTTCCCGGCATTCGATGACCTTCAGATCGTTGAAACCGAGGCCGTGGCCGGGGGCGGGGATGAAGCGGTCATAGGGCTTGTGGTGGGGCGCGGCGAGAATGGTTCTGAAACCCTGCTCTTCCGGGCGTCCGTCCGTGGTGTAGAGCTGGAACTCGTTCATCCGTTCCTGATCGAAAAGGATCGAACCGGTGGAACCGTAAATCTGGACGGCGATGCGGCCTTTGCGGCCCCAGGCGGAGCGGTTGGCGATGAGCACGGCGGAAATGCCACCTTCAAGCTTTAGCAGAACGCTGGCAAGATCGTGTGTTTCGACTGCGCGGTCGCCGCCGCCGGCGAGCGGTCGTGTTTCATAGGGTTTCACCATGTCGGTGATGGCGCTTTCGGCGTGGCCGAACAGGGCGTAGAGCAGCGACAGCGGGTGCACGGCGAAATCATCCAGCGCGCCATAGCCGGAAGAGGCCTCGCTCTTCCAGTAGAAGGGCTGGGTCGCATCTGCCATGAAGTCTTCGTCCATTTCGGCCCGGACGTGATAAACTTTGCCAATCGCGCCTTCGTCGATCAGGCGGCGCATATGGCGGATGACAGGGTTCTGGATGTAATTGTAGCCCATGGCGGCTGCCTTGGCGGATCGGCGGGCCGCATCGCGCATCTTCACCGCGTCAGTAAAGGCGGGCGCCATCGGCTTTTCACACCAGACATGTTTGCCGGCCTCAAGGGCGGCAATGGCCATTTCCGGGTGGAAAGCATTCGGCGTGGTGACGGAGATCACGTCAATCTCGGGATCGGCAAGCAGATCGCGCCAGTTGCCTGTCGAGCGGGCAAAACCGAACTCCGCCGCCTTCTTTGCCGCAAGCTCGGGGTTGACCTCCGCGAGCGTGACAAGCCGGGGACGTTCCACGTCGCCGAAAACGCTTGTGACATTGTTCCACGCAAGCGCGTGGCATTTGCCCATATAACCCGTGCCAATAAGTCCCACGCCAAGAGCGGCCATGGTCTCTCCTCCCAAATTTTTAAAGTGAAATATACCTGTCAGGGATTGTCGCGCTTGAAAATCCAGTCGTGATCGGGATGGTTCTTGAAGCGCCATTTGCGCATCGGCCCCGCCATCACGTTCAGATAATACATCTCATAGCCATAGGGTGCGCCACAGGGGTGATGACCCTTGGGCACCAGCACGACATCGCCGTCCGACACCGCCATGGTCTCATCAAGCGAGCCATCTTCGGTGAAGACGCGCTGGAAGCCGAAACCCTGCGCCGGGTTGAGGCGGTGATAATAGGTCTCTTCCAGATAGGTCATGTCGGGGTAGTTATCCTCATCATGCCGGTGCGGCGGATAGGACGACCAGTTGCCCGAAGGCGTGAATACCTCAGTTACCAGCAGGCTGTCTGCGACATCGCGCTCTTCCATGGCGATGGGGAAGATGTAACGCGTATTGGCGCCCTTGCCGCGTTCGGTCAATTGCACGCCGTTTGGGCCGATCTGCTGCGCCTCACGGCTGCCTTTTTCGCCGGGTGCGGTGCAGACGCCGACGGTGCAATCCGTTGTGGCGGTCAGCGACCATTCGGAGCCGGCCGGAACATAAACGCAATGCGGCGGCTTACGCTCGAACACATTCATGCGGTCACCGAGTTCACCGAAATCCTTATCCCCCGCGGAAATCGTCGCCTTGCCTTCGACCAGCACGAGGATTACTTCCGTATCGCCGGTATTTTCCGCAGCCGTCTCGCCCGGCTTCAGGCGGTAAAGGCCGAAACCGACATAACCCCAATCCGCGCTTTGGGGCGTGATATCGTGCACCTTGCCGCTTGTCGCGACCGGCTTGCGCAGAAGTGAGGTCATGGTGGTGTTCCTTTTTTGGTCAGTCGTTCGTCGGTTCGTGCGGTCTCGTCACCCCGGCCTTGTGCCGGGGTCCAGCCGACGCGCGTCTGCGCGGCGGGGAGTATCTTTTCAGCCCAAAGACTTGGGCTGGCTGGATAACGGCTCAAGCCGGCATGACGGGCGGGATATGCCGCCCGCTATCGGCTCAGCTCAGGCAGCCTCGGCCTTGTCCAGCCCCGCTTCGCGGGCAAAAGCCTTCAGCGATTTCAGCCCGAGGCTCTGATATTCGAAGGGGTTGCGCACGTCAGGATCCTGCTCGGCCTCGATCACCAGCCAGCCGCTGTAACCATGCTCGGCCGCCACTTTCAGAACCGGCGGGAAGTTCACGCCGCCTTCGCTGTCGCCGGGAACGGTGAACACGCCGCGGCGAACGCCTTCGAGGAAGGAGAGCCGGTCATTGCGAACCTGATCGGCAATGGCGGGACGCACGTTCTTGGCATGGATATGGCCGACGCGGCCCATATATTTCTGCGCGACGCGCACGGGATCGCCGCCGCCGAACAGGCAATGACCGGTATCGAGCAGCAGATGCGTCTTCGGCCCGGTGTGCTTCATCAGAAGGTCGATCTCGTCTTCGCTCTCGACCACCGTGCCCATGTGGTGATGATAAACGAGGGTGATGCCCTGTTCGGCCGCATAAGCTGCCAGCGCTTCGACGCCTGCGCCGAACGACGCCCAGTCCTCGGCCTTCAGGCGCGGACGGTCGACCAGCGCCGTGTCGTCTGCGCCATGGATGGCGTTGGAGGTTTCGCAGACAATGATGACTTTCGAGCCCATGGCCTTCAGGAGATCAAGCGCCGGCTGCATGGCCTTCTTTTCGGATTCGATGTCATCGGTCAAAAGGTTCAGCGAATGCCAGCCGGAGACGAAGGAGAGGCCACGCGGCGAAAGCACGCCTTTCAGGCCTTCCGGATCGGTCGGGAATTTATGGCCCTTCTCGATGCCGTCGAAGCCGATCTTGGCGGTTTCATCCAGGCACTGTTCGAGGCTGATATGGGCGCCCAGCGTGCGGTCGTCGTCGTTGGACCAGGCGATGGGGTTGGTGCCGTAACGGATCATCTTACTGTCTTTCCTTGAGATGGTTTTCATAACGGGCGCGCGCGCCGGCAATTTCGCCGCGCTCGGAAACTTCAGGCACCGCGACATCCCACCAGTGACCACCGGCCTGCGGCGTCGGGTAAGGGTCGGTATCGATGACGATGACAGTCGTGCGGCTGGAGGCACGGGCGGCAGCAAGCGCCTCTTCGAGTTCGGATATGGTGGAAACCTTGCGTGCATCCGCGCCCATCGAGCCGGCATGGGCCACGAAATCAATGGCGATCGGGTTGACGTTGGTGTGGGCGTAGAGGTTGTTGAACTCCGCGCCGCCGGTTTCCATCTGCAGGCGGTTGATGCAGCCGTAACCGCGATTGTCGGTGATGACGAGCGTGATCTTCACACCCATGGCAACCGATGTCGCAAGCTCGGAATTCATCATCATGTAGGAGCCGTCGCCGACCATGACGATCACGTCGCGGTCCGGTTCCGCCATCTTGATGCCGAGGCCGCCGGCCACTTCATAACCCATGCAGGAGAAGCCGTATTCCATGTGATAGGAGAGCGGCAGCTTGGATTTCCACAGCTGGTGAAGCTCGCCCGGCATGGTGCCTGCGGCGCACATGACGACGGTATTGTCACGCGACTGGCGCTGCACCGCGCCGATGACCTGCATATCTGTCGGCAGGCTGTTCACATGCTCTTCACCCGGTGCCGCCGTATCGGCATCGGCTTTTTCGAACCATGCCGCCTTGAGGCCCGCATCCGGTGCCGCAAAACGGTGACTGCTGAGGGCGGCCGACAGTTTTTCAAGCCCGATCTTGGCATCTGCCGTCAGGCTGATCGCATCATGCTTGGCGCTGTCATAGGGCTGCACGTTAAGCGCCAGGATCTTGCGGTTCGGATTCTTGAACAGCGCCCAGGAACCGGTGGTGAAATCCTGAAAACGGGTGCCGACGCCGAAGACGAGATCGGCCTTTTCGCTGACGATATTGGCGCTTTCGGCACCCGTAACACCGACCGGACCGAAATTGAGATCGTGATCCCAGGCGAGCGCCGATTTTCCGGCCTGCGTTTCGACGACGGGGATGGAATGGGTTTCGGCAAAACGCTTCAGCGTTTCCGTTGCGCCTGCAAAATGCACGCCGCCGCCGGCAACGATAACGGGGTTCTTAGCAGCCTTCAGCGCGGCAACCGCCTCTTCGAATTCCACTACATCCGGCTCAGGACGCCGCTGGCGCCAGACGCGCTTTTCGAAGAAACTTTCGGGGTAATCATAGGCTTCCGCCTGTACATCCTGGCAGAAGGCGAGCGTGACGGGACCGCAATCTGCCGGGTCTGTCATGGTGCGCATGGCGCGGGGAAGGGCGGTCAGCAATTGCTCCGGGCGCATGATGCGGTCGAAATAACGGCTGACCGGGCGGAAGCAGTCATTGACCGTCATGGTGCCATCGCCGAAATCTTCGAGCTGCTGCAGCACGGGGTCCGGGCCGCGATTGGCGAAGACATCGCCCGGGATCAGCAGAACCGGCAGGCGGTTGACATGCGCGAGCGCTGCCGCCGTCACCATATTGGCCGCACCGGGGCCGATGGAGGAGGTGACTGCCATGGCCCGGCGGCGGCGCAGCTGCTTCGAATAGGCAATGGCTGCATGGGCCATGGACTGCTCGTTCTGGCCGCGATAGGTCGGCAGTTCGTCGCGGATGCCATAAAGCGCCTCGCCGATGCCGGCGACGTTGCCATGGCCGAAAATGGCCCACATGCCGGCGATATAGGTTTCGCCGTGTTCATTCATCTGCGCTGCCAGGTAACGAACCATGGCCTGCGCAGCCGTCATTCTGATTGTCTTCACGCTGCCTCTCCCTTTTTGGCGCGCGCCTCATCCCATATGCGGCACAGGCTGGTATAGCGCTGCGCCATGTCCCTGACCGCTTCCTGATCGGTGATCTTGCCGGCGAGCCAGGCCCGTGCGGCGTCTACGAAAATCGTGCGGCCGACGGCGAAACCTTTGACCAGATCGAAGTCGGCGGCAAGGCGGAAGCTTTCCTCCAGCTCGCTTTGTGGCGCGTCGAGACCGAGAACGACGATGCCGCGCACATAAGGATCGTTGCGATGCACGGCGTCGCAGGCGTTTTTCCACGCGGCACGGGTCTTCATCGGCTCCAGCTTCCACCAGTCGGGATAAACCCCGATTTCATAGAAACGCTCGACGATGCGGGCGGCGGTGAGATCGTCGGTCGGGCCGACCTTGGAGGGAATGACCTCCAGCAACATTTCCAGCCGGTTGCGGCGTGTCGCCTGGAACAGACGCATGACCGTCTCCTCCTGTGCGGCGCGCATCTCATCCGTATCGTCAGGGTGATAGAAGCACAGAACCTTAACGACATTTTCAAGCGGCCATTCGGAAAGCCCGCCGAAATCCTTGCCGAGTTCCGGTTCCAGCGTCAGCGGGCGCGAGCCCGGCCATTCCACCGGACGGCCGATCCACAGGCCGGAGCCGCTGGCGGCAAACAGGGCGTCGCGGCCAAGACGACCGTCGCAGAGAATGCCATAACCCGGCCTGTCGCCGGCCACCTGCTGCGCAGCCTCAAGGCATAGCTTCTTGAAAGCGCCGATCTGCTCGTGCTTCACGCCGAGCTCGTCGGCAATGGCCTCCAGCTGCATGCGGTGGTCAAAGGCGAAAACGCGCATCGTATCCCAGTTGCCCTTGCGGTTGGTGGACCAATGCACCTGCTCCAGCGCCTCGTCCTTGCGCAACGCCTTGTTGCGAATGCCGGCCTTGAAGAAATATTGCAGCTCTTCCCAGCTCGGATAGGCAGGCGTACAGCCGTGGCGGGAGACGGCGAAAGCGCCGCAGGCATTGGCGTATTTCAGCGTCGTCGACCAGTCTTCGTCGCGCAGCCAGCCACGAAACAGCCCGGCCATGAAGCCGTCACCGGCGCCCAGAACGTTGAAGACTTCGATCGGAAAACCTTCGCCCGTCTCGCCATCGTCGAGGCTTGCGGGAATGTCGCCGGTGAAGACCGAAGCACCCATCGGCCCGCGCTTGCACACCAGCGTCGCGTTCGAAACCTTGCGCACGGCCTTCAACGCAGCGAGCGTATCGGTGGAGCCGCCGGCGATGTGGAATTCTTCCTCGGTTCCGACGATCAGATCGAAAAGATGCAGGGTGGATTGCAGCTTGGTGGTGACCTTCTGCGATTCGACGAAGCGGCTTTCGCCATCGCCATGGCCGGCAACACCCCAGAGATTGGGCCGGTAGTCGATATCGAGCGCGGTCTTTGCGCCATTTTCGCGGGCGAGTTTCAGCGCTTTCAGCACGGCCGCTTCGGTATTGGGATGGGACAGATGTGTGCCGGTGGCGCAGACGCAGCCAGCTTCAGCAATGAAGGCGGGGTCGATATCGTCTTCGCTCAGCGCCATGTCCGCACAGTTTTCGCGATAGAAAATCAGCGGGAACTGGTTCTGGTCACGAATGCCGAGCAACACCAGCGCGGTCAGCCGCTCCGGATCGGTTTTCACGCCGCGCACGTCGACGCCTTCGCGAACCAGCTGCTCACGGATGAAGCGGCCCATATGCTCATCGCCAACGCGGGTGATGACGGCGCTGTTGAGGCCTAGCCGGGCAGCGCCGGCTGCGATGTTGGTGGGGGAGCCGCCAATATATTTGGCAAAGGAGGCCATGTCCTCCAGACGGCCGCCGACCTGCGAACCGTACAGGTCGACAGACGAGCGCCCGATCGTGATAAGATCAAGTTTTTTCAAAAGGTTCCTCCTTCGGGCCGCCTGTTGCGGCGGCCTGCCTCACATGTTTGGAGCGATATCGGACAAAGCTGCCCGCCCCTTTCGCCATCCCGTTCCGGCAGGCCTCCTCCGCCCACTGTCATCCGTCACGAGACGGACGAATATGGAATGCCCGTTTCATGGATTTGGATCATAAATTCTATTTTTTCCATTTTCAATAAAAATATTCAGGCTGTTTTGCGGGTTCCCACAGCTACGGCCAGCGTAATAGCCAGACAGAGCGTGGCGGAAAGCGAGCGGAATGCGCCGAAATCGATCTCTGTGACCGTCAAAAGTGTTGCGCCGGATTTGCGCAGCGGATTGACGGCAGAATCAGAGAGCGCAACCACCGGAATGCCATTGGCCCGGGCCGTTTCCGCCAGTTCCAGCGTCTCAGTGGAATAGGGGGAAAACGTGATGGCGATCAGGGCGTCATCGCTGGAGATGGCGCTGATATTGCCCAGCCCGCCAACGGCGCTGTGCAGAACCGCTGGCACCTTCATTTTTTCGAAGGCATAGGCAAGGTAACTGGCTATGGGGAACGACCGTCGCAAACCGATAATGTGGACAGTGCGCGCACCAGCCAGTGCCGAAACCGCCTCGTCAAGCTGCCGCGTATCGACCGATTTCAGCAGCATTTCCAGCGAGGAACGACCGGCTTCGACAAATTCCGCAAGCAGGCTGGAGGCACTTTCGTCGCCCTTTTCGCGCAGATGGTCGAGCCGTGTGGTGTAATCCGGCCAGCCGCCGACATAGGAATCGCGAAACAGGCGCTGCATTTCCGAAAAACCGGAAAAGCCCATGATCTGGCAAAACCGCATGAAGGCCGAAGGCTGCACGCCAGCACCCTCTGCCATTTCGGCGACGGTGGAAACGGCAATGCGGTCCTGATTGGAGGCGACATAATCGGCGCATTGCCGCAATCGTTTCGGCAGCCCCTCCGCAACCTGGAGCAATCGCTCCTCAAAAGCCTTCACCGATTCTGGCGCCTCGATTGCCGTCATTGTCGTTCCTTTATGCAGACTGAAATCGTGTGCACTTTAACTCCAGTGGAATTTTTATTCCATTGGGTTTTTTGAGGAAGGGCAAATGAGACGGCGGGGGCTTTGTGCGATCGGTCATCCTCCGTCATTCCGGCCTTGAGCCGGAATCCAGTCGGCGCGCGTCTGCGCGGCGCGAAGAGTCTTTTCACCCCAAGGACTTGGGGTGGCTGGATACCGGCTCAAGGCCGGTATGACGGAGATTATATATATGAACGCGCAACGGCGATGTGTTGGCTCAGTGCAGCCCGCCAACCCCGAGATGCGTATCGATAATATCCGGGTTTTGTGCCAGTTCGCTGGACGGCCCTTCCCAGACGATGCGGCCGCGTTCCATGATAATGGCATGGTCGGCGAAGTCGATGGCCATCTGGATACGTTGTTCGACGAGAAGAATGGTCATTTCGCCTGACTGCGCCAGTTTGGAGAAGGCGGCCATCAGTTCTTCGCAGATGACGGGTGCGAGGCCTTCCAGCGGCTCATCGAGAAGCAGCACCCGCGGCTTCCCGAGAATCGTCCGGGCGGTGGAGAGCATCTGCTGTTCGCCGCCGGAAAGTTGCGAACCGAGATTGCGGCGGCGTTCCTTCAGGCGTGGAAACAGCGTATAGGCCTCCTCGATCGCAGATTTCGGCCGACCTTTGAGGCCGACGAAAAGGTTTTCCTCAACGGTCAGTGTTGGAAACACGTCGCGGGTCTGCGGCACGTAACCGAGGCCGGCTTTGGCGCGGGCGGCACTCGGCAGGGCGGCAATGTCCTGCCCGCCAAGGCGGATATCGCCGGAAAAGCGTTTCGTCTGGCCGGCCAGCGTGGCAAAAAGGCTGGTCTTGCCAACGCCATTGCGGCCGAGAACGGCAAAACGCGAACCTGATGGCACCGAAAGCGACAGGCCTTCGATGACGCGGGTCGGGCCGTAACCGGCGGTCAGGTTCAAGATTTCAAGCGGCGCTGCGGGCATCGGCATAACTTCCCAGATAGGCTTGGCGGACTTCCGCATTGCTGGTGACATCATCAGGCGAACCGTCGAAGATGACGGCGCCGGCCGCGAGAACCACGACACGTTTGGCGAAGCGGAAAACCAGATCCATGTCGTGTTCGATCATCAATATGGCGAGGTCGGCCGGCAGCCGGTCGAGCGCCTGCTCTATGCGCGCCGTTTCCGTCGAAGGCACGCCGGCTGCCGGTTCGTCGAGCAGCAGGATTTTCGGGCGAAGCGCCATGGCAAGCGCGATCTCGATCAGCCGTTGCTGGCCATAGGCGATTTCCCGCACCCTTGTTTCGGCAAGCGCCAGAAGGCCGAGCGTGCCGAGAATATCGCGCGCTTCGCTCATCACCGCGGGCATGGCGCGGTAACGGCCGAAAATCCGGCCGGTCTTTCCTTCCCGCTGGAGAATGGCGAGCGCCACATGTTCTTCAGGCGTCATATCCTGAAACAGCCGCGTGACCTGAAACGAGCGGACGAGTCCGCGCTTCACCCGCTGGCTGGCGCTGAGGCCTGTCACGTCCTCGCCGGCAATGCGCACTGTGCCGGCCGAGGGCTTGATGGTGCCGGTGACGAGATTGACGAAGGTGGTTTTGCCGGCGCCATTGGGGCCGATCAGCACCGTGCGGTCTCCCGGCGACAGCGATAGCGAGACATTATTGGTGACGACGAGGCCACCGAAATTCTTCTGCAGGCCGGAGACTTCGAAAATGGCGCTCATTTGCGATCTCCCCGCAGGCGCGCAATGATCTGTTCGCCTGCGCCGTAAAGCCCGCGTGGTGCAAAGAGCACGACGGCAATCAGCAACAGGCCGACGATCGTCAGCCAATGGAACGGATTGGCGGCGGAAACGACATCCTCAAACCACATGAAGGTGACAGTGCCGATCAGCGCACCATAAAGTGAACCCGCGCCGCCCAGCACCAGCATGACCAGCCCTTCGGCCGAAAGCGTGAAGCTGAGGCTGTCGAGGCCGACGACCTGGGTGGAAATGGCGTTCAGCGCACCGCCAATGCCGGCGACGACGCCTGATATGACGAACATCTTCAAAATGGTGCCGTTGACCGAGCCGCCCATGGCCTGAATGCGGATGCTGTCCTGCTTGACGCCGCGACACAGCATGCCGAAGGGTGAGTTGACGATGACCCTGAGGGCAAGGAAAACGAGGAGTAGCAGACAGACGCCATAGATATAGGCGGTGCGGCCGAAAAGATCGAATTCGAAGGTGCCGAACAGGGCGTCGGGCGAAACGCCTGATAGCCCGTCGCTGCCGCCGGTCCAGTTCGATGCCTTGTTGGCCGCCTCATGGAACAGATGGATGACGGCGATGGAAAGCACCAGCTGCGGCAGGCCGTGGGCGCGCAGCAGAACCGTGCCGGAGAGCAGCCCGGCGACGCCACCTGCTGCCGCGCCGATGGCGGTCATCAGAAGAGGATCGGTGATCTCGAAATGGGCGGCGGCGATGCCGGCGGCATAGGCGCCCGCACCGAAGAGCGCCGCATGACCAAGCGTGGCGACGCCGCAATAACCGGTGACGAGATCGATCGACAGCACCAGCAGTGCAATGGCGATGATACGGGTCAGAAGCGCCAGATTATCCGGAAACAGAAAGTAGCCGATGATGGCGGCGGCGATGATGAGGAGCGGCCCGGCGACAGCGCGCAACGGCGAGCGTGCCTTCGGGGTGTCTGCCGTTGCAGTCAGGTCGTTCATGAGCACCGCCATCTCATTTCGCCCTTCCAAGAAGGCCGCGCGGGAACAACGTGATGATCACGATGACCGCCAGATAAAAGAAGAATTCGCCATATTCGGGGGCGAGATACCGCCCGGTCGTATCGATGGCGCCGAGCAGCAGGCAGGCTATCAGCGCGCCGGGAATGGAGCCCGCGCCGCCGACCGAAACCACCACGAGGAAGGTGACCATATAGCGCAGCGCATAATAGGGTTCGACCGGCAGCAGCTCCGCGCCGATGACCCCGCCCATGGCGGCAAGGCCGACGGCGATGGCGAAGCTGACGGCATAGATGACCTCGGTGCGCACGCCGAGCGCCGCAGCCATGGCGGCATTGTCCACCGCCGCGCGCAGCTTGATGCCGAAGGCGGTCTTTTCAAAAGTGAACCACAGTGTTGCCGCGACGACGAGGCCGCTGACGATGGCGAAGATGCGGTGGGTGGCGATGGTGCGGAAGCCGAGATCGGTGGGGCCGGCCAATTGTTGCGGCAAGGGAATGGTTTTGAGTGTCGGCCCGAACACGAAATTGGCGATGCCGATGATGCAGAAGGTGATGCCGATGGTCATCAGCACCTGCGTCAGTTCAGGTGCGCCGTAAATCCGCCGGTAAAGGAAACGTTCGAGCGGTATGGCGATAATGATGGTGCCGACGATGGCAACGAGGATCGCCGCCGCATAACCGACACCGAGGCCATGGGCGGCATAAGAGGCGAGGTAACCGCCGATCATGGCGAAAGCGCCATGCGCCAGATTGACCACCCGCATCAGCCCCATTGTCACCGATAGACCGATGGAAATGATGAACAGGACCATGCCATAGGCAAGCGCATCGATGAGGATGCTGAAGACCGTCTGCATGTTGAAAAAACTCCTCCCGGTGCTGTTACGCCCGTCCGGGCCGGAACCGAACCGCTGCAAGGCGGTTCGACCGTTTCAAGAATGCCGCCATTGTGGCGGCGATGCCGGTGTCGCCGGTTATTTCGCGGCCGCGAGACCCGGATCGCCCTGTTTTTCGAAGGTCTGGACTTCCTTGTTGTAGTAGGAACCGTCATCGCCCTTGGCGACTTCGCGCAGATAGATGTTCTGCGTGATGTGGCGGCTTTCCGGATCGATGCTGACAGGGCCGCGCGGGCTTGTCCAGGAAAGACCCTTCACCGCCTCGACTGCCTTTTCCGCATCCTGTTTGCCGCCGGTGGCCTCGATCATCTTGCTGATGACATACATGCCGTCAAATGCGCTAACGGAGGGGAAGGACAGTTCCTTCGGATTACCGATCGCCTTGGTGGCGGCTTCCACGAATGTCTTGTTCTCAGGTGAATCATGCGAGACGGCGTAATGAAAGGTCGTCTGCATGCCGAGTGCGGCCTCGCCGAGCGCCGGCAGGTCGGATTCCTGGGTGAGATCGCCCGGCGCGAAAAGCTTGACGCCAGCGGATTTCAGGCCGTTATCGTTGAAGGCCTTGACGAAGCCGAGCGTGGTCGGGCCAGATGGCAGGAAGGCGAAAACCCCTTGAGCGCCTGAATCCTTGACGCGCTGCATGATCGGACTGAAATCATTGGTGGAGAGCGGCATGCGGATGGTTTCCACCACCTCGCCGCCGGCGGCGGTAAATGCCGCCTTGAAGGCGTTCTCGGCATCGACGCCGGGGCCGTAATCGCTGACCAGCGAAATGACCTTCTTCACACCGCCATCAAACGCCACCTTGGCGATGGGGGTGGAGGTCTGCCAGGTGGTGAACGACGTGCGCACCACATAGGGGCTTTTGGTCACGATGGCCGAGGTGGCGGCATTCATGATGACCATCGGCACATTGCCCTGCTTCAGAAGTGGGGTGACGGCCATGGCATCAGGGGTGAAATAGAAGCCGGCAAGATATTGCACGCGTTCCTTCACCACCAGTTCTTGCGCCAGTGCCTTGGACTGCGCCGGATCGGCCTGCGGCACGTCGCGATAGACGACTTCAATGCTATCATCACCGACCTTGTTGCCGTGCAGCGCAAACCAGGCATCAATGCCGGCCTTGAAGTTTTTGCCCTGCAACGCAAAGGGACCGGAGAACGGACCGACCACGCCGACCTTGATCGTCTCGGCATAAGCAGCAGAACTGAAGCAGATGGCCGCGATTGCGGCGGTGATCCGTAATTTCATGATTTCCTCCCAATTGATCCGTGGCTCCCATCCACCGATCCAGGCTGCCAGATTGATGAGTGCGATGACCAAAGTAAAATGAAATAAGGGGGGTAATAAATAACCTGACGGTTATCAATCCCCGCTTCATCCGCGTCCGCCTGCAATGGAACCCACAATAGGGATCGCTGGATGATTCTCAATACAAGGCGTGCCGGTGACCATCGCGGGCGGCTTGTCTGCTAGCTTCCGCGTCTGGATGTCCCGTTATCAAAACCGGCTGCGACCGGGTGACGGGAAAACACGGATTTCATGCGCGCAAAATGATATGCCTTAACCAGTTCTAAGGGGATTGTTCGTAGTCTCGCGAAGCATATTTTGAAATTTATTTGGTGTCTGATGGGCGAATATCAAAATAAAGCTGTTGAGCTGATGCGAAATCGCGTCGGAGAAAGTATACTCAACAACAAGATCGAGCGCCGCGAGGCGTTTCTGCGCAAGGCGCTGGCTCTGTATCACGTCATGGGGGGTACGGGGGAGGGTGTTCAGGCGGCGACGAAGGACATTGCAACCCTGCCGGTGCCAACCGTCGACGTGGCCGTCGGCGATGTCATGTACAAGCTCGCCGCAATCGGCCATGTCGCCGATATCGATATCATTCAGGCCGGTTATAACAAGCTCGACGCCGCGAACCTGCATATCCTCAGCAAAGGCAAGAAGCTGTTGCAGAAACAGCGGGAAAACAAGCTCGCCGCCATCACGACGCCGGCAAAATAAGCGTAATTTCTGTTCCTGCCCGCCAAAAATGCGGTTCAGGGCATGCCCCAGCATCAGGCTGGGGCATGCTATTTCAGACGTCAGGCGACGATCGGAATCCAGATTTCCACAGTGCCCCGTCCTGTTTGCGGATCGAAACGTCGATCATACAGTTCGAAATCGGGGGAGCGGGCAGTTTTAAGGCCGGCATCGGGCAAGACTTTGTTCCAGATCGTATAGACCGTTTTGGGAAGATCCGAGATATGGCCACTATGGGTGAAGACCGCGTAGGATTGCGCGGGCACCTCGATGTGATCCATGCCAGCTGTTTTCTTCAGCGCTTTGACGCCGGCTAGATATGTGCAATTGCCAGCTTCATCCGCAACGCTGCATATGCCGTAAGCGGCCCCGGATACCGCCTCCTCGATATCGTTTTCACGGGTGTTAAAGGCTTGCCAGAGCGCCGGAATAGCGCCGTTGTTCTCCAGCGAGCAGGTGGTGCTGAGACCGACTACCAGGAAGGCCTCGGCGTGGCGCATTTCCGGTGGCTGGACTTCGACGAACATGTCTTTCTTCATTTTGAATGGCTCCATGAGATCAAGGGATGAGGTTGATCGGGCCTTGCGAACAATGCTCGGTAATATGTTGAAATAATTCGCAAAGGCTCGTGTGAACGCCTCATGAGATCCGTATCCCGCACCAAGCGCGACGGTGAGGATGTCAGCATCGCACTGCGCGATGGTTCTGGCCGCCTCGGAAAGTCGACGCGCCCGGACATAGGACATGATCGACAGGCCGGTGGAAAGCTGGAACAATCGGCACATATGATGTGTGCTGATGGCGCAGCGGTCGGACAGGACCGTCAATGTCAGGTTTTTATGCAGATCGGTTTCGATCTGCCAGATGAGCTTGTCCAGAGCGGGCATGGGGTCTCCTGTGGTTCACGCCCGCACCATGCAAAACCGCTCCGCTTCATGCTTGATCGGGTTTGACTTGTTGTCGCGCATGGGCCTGACAATACAGGAGACATCCGAACATTTATCGGATGTTGCGCCGCTGCTTCCAAGTTGACCGGGTGCCAGTGCGTCCCGAAGGTGAACCGCTGGCATGGGGTCCCTGCCTGACGATGTCAGGCGACTTGCGGCGACACGATCTCCTGCCAGGCGTCATACGCGGATAGAACGGTTTCCATCTGCGCCGTGTGGCCGGTGATAAAATCATCGCCATAGATCGTCTCGTCCGGATATTCAGTGATCAGCGTCATCGGCACGGTGTGGCGGTCGTCGATGGAAGACAGGCACGGGAAGCCGTTGATGATGCGGAAACCGGTTTCGCCGGCGTGGATTTCATAAAGCGCGATCTGGCGATTATTGTAGTCCAGAAGGCCCGGAATGGCGCCGAGATGGCGGGTCACCTTGTCGAGCAGGGCTTCGGCCTGGCTTTCCCAATCCGCATGGTGGCGGATGATGAGGAAGAAACCCTTCGGCAGCGTCCACATGGCGAAATTGCGCGGCACATAACCTGATAGAGGCCGGGTCCACTCGTGAGAGGGATAACCGTGCAGGTTCACATGCAGGCTTGCGCCGCTTATGTCCTGCGCCTTGAAGCGGATTTCCTTCTCGTTGAGATGGCTGCCTGAATTTTCCGGCGTGCGATATTCGAGGTCGTCGCCCAGCGCCGTGTAGCGCGCGGCATGGTGCATATGGCGCGGATTGTCGAGGCGAAGCCGCTGATGCAGGGCGTAGCCGTCAGGGTTTTCCAGCGGGGAGATGGTGAAATGCGCGCCGCTGCGGTCTGCGAGTTTGCGGGCGGCGCGGATGGCGCCGACGATGCCGGTGGTTTCATTGGGATGCTGGCCGCCGCTCACCATCACGGCGGCATCGCTGCCGGCCACATAACGGGCGGAAAGGATGCGGCCAGAACGGGAGCGCGCCTCGAAGACTTCGCCGCCGATATCCGCCAGCAGAGCCGAAAGCTGCCCTGCCGCGATCGGTTCACGGGCCGTATCGATCGGCTGTTCGCCGCCGTCGAGGAAGGCGATGGTGAGCTTGCGGGTCTCGATGCGGAGGGAGATTTCGCCTTCGTTTTTGACGATTTCCGGTACGATCTGACCGGGCTTCAGGCCCCGGTCACCCAGCGGGCGGCCGGATTTCTTCTGGAAGAATTCCAGCAGCGAGAAATAGAAATCCTCATGCAGTGCTTCACGCAGGCTGACGACTTCGTCGCCGATGGGCAGGACCATGTCTTCGGCCGGATGCGCGACGCGGATGTTCAGTTCCTCGAAATAGGGTTCTTCATTGCCCCAGCCGTGGTTGGCGACGGCATTGATCGCCGCTTCGAAAAGCTGCTCGTAATCCGTTGCCAGTCGCTCGCCCGTCGCGTCACCGGCAAGCCGGAACCAGCCGGTTGGCGAGACATTGGTTTCGCCGACGATATCGGTGTGAACCCGGTTTGGGGCCGGAACCTTCAGGCTTTCCTTCTTGCCGTTGCGGCTCAGCGTAACGTCATAATGGAAGGCGTCGTCGTCGCGGGCGATGAAATCGATCTTCGCATCGCCCACCAGAGCCGCCAGCGGATAGGCCTCCAGCCGGAAACGGTTGGCGGGCGCATTGGCGTGCACCGGGTAACCCACCTCGATGGCGTCGATGCCTTCCAGATTGATCTCTTCCAGAAAGGTGAAGAGAAGCGGTTTGTAGGCGCTGCGGATACGGGCGCTGACGCCTTTTTTCTTCAGCCTTTCTTCGGCTTCGCGGCGGCTTTTGGCATCATCGAAGGTCCATGCCTCGAAGGACTGGCCGGGCGTGGCGCGGGCGACAAGCGTGTCCAGAGTACGCTCGAAGGTCTGGTCGAAAATCTGGCTCATCTGGATTACCTCGAGGTTCTGCCTGTTGGGTCAAGGCTGTCGCGCAACCAGTCGCCGAGAAGGTTGAGGCCGAGCACGGTGAGCAGGATGGCAAGGCCGGGGAAGACGCTGACCCACCATGCCGTCTGCAAGTAAGTGCGGCCGTCCGCCAGCATGCCGCCCCAGCTCGGAATGGTGGGATCGACGCCGAGGCCGAGGAAGGTGAGGCTGCTTTCAAGCAGGATGTTGTTGGCGACATTGAGCGTCATCAGCACGATGACCGGGCCAATGAGGTTCGGTAGCAGGTGCTGAAGAATGATGCGCCAGTCCTTCACGCCGATGGCGCGGGCAGACAGGATGAATTCCCGCTCCCGCAGCGTCAGCACAGAGCCGCGCACGAGGCGGGCATATTGCACCCATTGCGATATGATCAACAGGATGATGGTGTTGGTAAGGCTGCCGCCGACAATGGCGATGAAGGTGATGGCGAGCAGAATGAAGGGCATGGCGAGCTGGATATCGGCAAAGCGCATGACCAGCATATCCCAGAAACCGCGATAATAACCGGCGACCAGGCCGACCGCGACGCCGAAGATGACCGCGCCGATGACCGAGGTGAAACCGACCAGCAGCGAAATCTTGCCGCCGGCGACGACGCGGGCGAGCACATCCCGTCCGAGTGGATCGGTGCCGAGCGGATGGGCGGCATTGGCAAAGGGCTTGGCAAGGCGCGCCATCAGGTCGATCTTGTCCGCCCCGCCCGGAAACAGCACGTCGGAAAAGACGACTGCAAGGCAGATGACGGTGGTGAGGGACGCGCCGAGGATGAATTCGAGATTGGTGAAGCGCGACAGGCGCGAGGTTTTGGCAGCCATCGTCACTTACTCCGTGCGGATGCGCGGATCGACCAGCCCGTAGGCGATATCGACCAGAAGGTTGATGCCGACGATCATCAGCGACAGCACGGTGATGACGGCCTGAAGCACGGGATAGTCACGCGCGCCGACTGCATCGAAAGCCAGCGTGCCGAGACCCGGCCAGTTGAAGACGCGCTCGATAACGACGATGCCGCCGAGCAGCCCGCCGAATTGCAGACCGAAATAGGTGATGAGCGGAATGGCGCAGTTGCGCAGCGCGTGTTTGTAGAGAACCTTGCTTTCGCTCAGGCCCTTGGCGCGCGCCACCATGATATATTGCGAGCGCAGCGTATCGAGCATGGCGGTGCGCACGAGGCGCACATTGGTGGCGGTGAGGATGACGCCCATCGTCACTGATGGCATGATGTAGCTGGCAAAACCGCCCATGCCGCTGGGCGGCAGCCAGCCGAGCGTGATGGAGAACAGGAGCACCAGCATGGTGGCAAGCCAGAAATTGGGGAATGACAGGCCGATGAGCGAGAAGATGCGGATCACCTGATCGGCCGTCTTGCCGCGTGATGTCGCCGCCTTGATGCCTAGCGGGATGGAGAGCGCGATCGACACGGCCATGGAGATGAAGGCGAGGAGTAACGTGGCGGGCAGGGCATCGGCGATGAGGCGCGAGACCGGCGTGCTGCCGGTGAAGCTGCGGCCGAAATCGAGCGTCACGAGACCCTTCAGGAAGCTGAAATATTGCACGAAGAACGGCCGGTCGGTGCCGAGCGCCGCACGAATGCGTGCCAGATCGTCTTCCGTCATGCTGCCGCCGCCCTGGAACATGGTGACAGCCGGATCGCCCGTCAGGCGGACGGCGAAAGAAACGAGAAGGGTGATGGCGATGACGACAAAAATCGCCTGCAACAATCGCTTGATGAGGAAACCGGCCACGTTTTTTACCTTGAAGAGAGATCCGGCCTTGCCCGCATTGCGGCGGGCAAGGTGTGTTGTTCAGAAAATCAGCCTGATTATTCGACGGTAACGTCGGTAAGCTTCAGGCGGTTGTCCGGCGGTGCGATGAAACCCTTGACCCGCTTGTTGATGCCGTAAATGGCATTGGTGTTGTAAAGCGGAATTTCCAGTGCACGTTCGGCGGCATAAGCGCCGACTTCCTTGAGGATCTTTTCGCGCTCGGCACGGTCGGTCAGCGGACGCTGCGATTCCAGCAACTTGTCCAGTTTCTCGTCCTTGTCGTAAGGGTTCCACTTTTCACCCGAGTGATACATGGAATAGGCCGTGTTATCGTAATCGAAGGTCCAGCCGCCCCATTTCTGCTGGAACATCGCGCCAGTTTTGCCCTGCGGGATGATGTCGTTCAGGAGAACGTTGGTTTCATAAGGCTTGATGGTGGCGGTGATGCCGACCATGGACAGATAGCTGGAAATGACCTGCGCCACTTCGTTCATCGTCGCATCATTGCCTCTGATATCGATCTGCAACGCCGCACCCGGCTTGACGCCGGCTTCTGCGAGAAGCTTCTTCGCACCATCAGGATCGTAAGGCAGCGGCTTCAGTTCCGGATCATAACCGAAAGACAGCGCGCTCTGGAAGCTGGCGATTTCCGAGGCCTGGCCGGCGAGGATCGACTTGACGATGGTGCCGCGATCAACGGCCATGATGATCGCCTTGCGCACCTTCGGATCGGCGGTGATGCCGTCACGGGTGTTGAAACGCAGCGCATCGACCGTCGGGCCGGGCACGCTGACGATCTGAAGCTTGGAATCGCCTTCGATGACAGGGATCATGCCGATCGGGATGGTCGGCGGAATGACGAGATCGACGCGGCCTGCCTGCAATTCGGCAACGGCGGTCGCCGGCTCGGCAATGAAGCGATATTCCAGTTCGGAAAGCTTTGGCGCACCGCCCCAGTAATCCGGGTTGGCTTCCAGCTTGATGTTGGTCTTCGGCTGATAGGAGACGAATTTGAACGCGCCGGTGCCGACAGGGTTGAGGTTGAAATTGTCCTCGCCCTTTTCCTTGATGTAGGCAGGCGGAACGATCATGCCGCCATAACCGGCAAGCTTGGTGAGCAGCACCGGATCCGGTGCCTTCAGCTTCATGTCGACGGTGTAGTCGTCGATGACATCGACGCTTTCGATGGCGACGTAGTTGGAGCGCTGCGGGCCTTTTGCACCTTGTTCGCCGAGAAGGCGCTCGAAGGTGAACTTGACGGCGGCGGCGTTGAAGGGCTCGCCATTGTGGAACTTGACGTTCTGGCGCAGCTTGAAGCGGATGCGCTTGCCCTCGTCCAGCTCTTCCCAGGATTCGGCAAGGCCGGGAACCAGTTTCAGGTCCGGGCCGCGATAGGTCAGGCCATCGAAGATGTTGGTGGCCACAGCCGCCCATTGCACGAGGAAGGTGTCGATCGGATCCCAGCTGCCGGGGTCCTGCGGGCTGGAAATGGTCATCTTGCCGGCGGCGAAAGCCGGTGCTGCGGTGAAGGCCGTGCCGGCCAGCGCAAGCGCGACGAACGTTGTCGTCATCCCCTTTTTGATATTTGTCATCTACCTGTTCCTCTTCAGATGGTTGCGGTTTTTCGCGGTTGTTCAGGCGCTCTTTGCGATAAAGTGGCCCGGATTGATTTCCTCATGGGCGAGAATGGCCGGCTCATCGCCGACACGGCGCACGGGGTTGGGTATTTCGCCCTCGATCATGGCGATGCGGCGCTCGACGGACGGGTCGGCAACCGGCACGGCCGAAAGCAGACGGCGGGTATAATCATGCGTCGGCGTTTCGAAGACCTGCTGGCGGCTGCCCATTTCCATGATCTGGCCGAGATAAAGCACGGCGACGCGATGGCTCATCTTTTCCACCACCGCCATGTCATGGCTGATGAACAGGTAAGCGAGACCGCGCTCGGCCTGCAAATCCATGAACAGATTGATGATCTGCGCCTGAATGGAGACATCGAGCGCCGACAGTGCCTCATCGGCGATGATGAGTTTCGGGTCGGAGGCGAGCGCGCGGGCAATGCAGACACGCTGGCGCTGGCCGCCGGAAAACTCGTGCGGATAACGCGATGCATGTTCGGAGCTGAGGCCCACACGCTCCAGCAATTCATCCACCCGCCGCCGTACCGCCTTCTGATCATTGATCAAACCATGGGTGTTGATCGGCTCGGCAATCGAGAAACCGACCGTCTTGCGCGGATCGAGAGAGGCGAAGGGGTCCTGGAAGATGTATTGCACCTGCTGGCGCATGCGGAACCGTTCCGCCGACGACATCTGCGAATAGCTGCGTCCGTTGAAGGCAATTTCACCTGATACGGCTGTCTGCAACTGCTGGATGGTGCGGCCGATGGTGGATTTGCCGGAACCGGATTCGCCCACCAGCGCCAGTGTTTCGCCGGCATGAATATCGAAGCTGACCTTCTGCACTGCGCTGCAACGGTGCGTCGCCTTGCCGAACAGGTTCTTGCGAATATCGAAGCGAACGAACAGATCCTTGACCGACAGCAGCGGCTTGTCATCGTATTTCGCGGTGTTCTGCACACGCTCTTCGCCGACTATGACCGGCTGGCCATCCTGCAACACGGTGAGCGGCAGGCGCTTGGGAAACTCTTCACCGGTCATGCTGCCGAGGCGCGGCACGGCGGAAAGCAGGGCGCGCGTATAGGGATGCTGCGGATTGGCGAAGATATCCTTGACCGGACCTTCCTCGACCTTCTTGCCCTTCCACATAACGACAACGTCATCGGCCATTTCCGCCACCACGCCCATATCGTGGGTGATGAAGACCATGCCCATGCCGAGCTTCTTCTGCAGGTCGCGCATGATGTTGAGAATCTGTGCCTGAATGGTGACATCCAGCGCTGTCGTCGGCTCGTCGGCGATCAACAGCTTCGGCCGGCAGGCGAGCGCCATGGCGATCATTACCCGCTGGCGCATGCCGCCGGAAAGCTGGTGCGGATAACGGTGCAAAAGCTCGGCCGCATCGGGCAGGCGCACCATGTCGAGCAGTTGCTTTGCCTGCTCCATAGCAGCCGTCTTGCCCAGCTTCTCATGCAGAACAAGCACTTCACAGATCTGGTCGCCGATGGTGAAGACCGGGTTGAGCGAGGTCATCGGCTCCTGGAAGATCATGGCGATCTCCTTGCCACGGATCGACCGCATCTCCTTCTGAGAGGCCTTCAGCAGATCACGGCCTTCGAACAGGATACGACCTGCGGGGTAAGTCGCGCCCATCATGTCCGCAAGACGCATGGTCGAAAGCGAGGTGACCGATTTGCCCGATCCGGATTCGCCGACGATCGCCACCGTCCTGCCGGCTTCCACGGAAAAGGATATGTCGTCCACGACGCGGCTGTCGCCGAACTCGACGCTCAGGCCTTCGACCGAGAGGAGGGCGTTGCGGTTTGCGGCAGTCATGTCAGCGTCTCCGGCTTGGCGTGCGCGGCAATTCTGGCGCGGCCATCTGAATTATGGAAGGGCAAAGGGGCGTCGGACAGGCGTTTGGTATCAATCTCTGAGCAAAAAACGTGAATGCCGGGGAGAAGCGCATGGTGTCTCACGCCGCCTCAAGGGCGCAATGCGCATCGGATGAGGCCGGCAAGCGCGGATATTGCGATCTTGCCCCGGCTCTGAAAGCTACCGCGTCGGTGCCGGCAAAAAGCCCGGCATCGGCCCCGGAATCGATGTTGCGCATGAAACTGTATTCCCCACCCTTGTTTTACAAAAAAGCTAACAAACCCCGACAATCATGTCCAGAGTGTTGAACAATTTTTGTGTACTGCTCTACAAATGCGCAGGTGCATTTATTTTGGGCGCGGGGTGTTCTGGCCACCGGGCGAGGAGAATCCGATGGCTTTCGGTCGCTTTAAAAAGGGTCGCCGCTGGCTGGACTGAGGGCATATGGATGTACGGGTTCTCGCCATACACGAACTGGTGCTCGGGCTTGAACCGGTACTCCATTGCTTTTAACGGTTTGTGGATTCTGGATTAAATCCGGAAAGTTGCGCGGGCGAATTTTATCTTGATGTCGCAATGGTAGAGGTACTGCTATTCGTCGCCCGTGGCGCATGAAGTAATTCAACAAGGATACCGAACATGACGAATAGAACGGGTGCGGTCAGATTATCCGGCTTCCTGCGGTGCGCATCGGTGGAGGATATCCAGCTTGTGGAAACCCATCTTCCAGCGCACCTTCGTCTGACCAGAGCGGAACCCGGCTGCATTTCCTTTGACGTCACTCAGACCGACGATCCTCTGATCTGGCGAGTGGAGGAACTTTTTGTCGATCGCGCCGCCTTTGATTTCCATCAGCAGCGGACGCGGGCATCGGAGTGGTTCACTGCCACCTCCGCCATTCCACGGGATTATGAGATAGTGACGCTGGCTTGAATGCAGATCGGCCGCATCGACATTACTGCCGGCTGCGGCCTGATCAGAGTTTGACGGGGCCTATTCCCGCGGCATGCCGACTGGTGGGGCGAGGCGCCGTTGCGCGGCAATGCGGAAGGGCGCGTTCATCGCACCATAACCGGCATAAGCCCCACGCCGCTCGATGATCTCGAAGAAGAAACCTTCACCGAAAGTGCGGCTATAGATCTGGAAATATTCACCATTGTCGTCGCGGTCATAAAGAATGCTCGCCTCCCGCAAGGCATCGGAAAATTCCGGTTCAAGCCCGAAACGGGCTTCGAGGTCGTCGTAATAATTGCGGGAGATCGGCAGGGCGTGGAAACCGCGCGCCTGCATTGCCTTGGCGGTGGCGAAAATATCGTCGGTGGCAAACGCGATGTGCTGGATGCTGGTGCCGAAACCCTCGGCCAGAAATTTGCCGGCAAAGGTCTTGCGGTTGTCCGCGCCGTTCATGGTCAGGCGGAAATGCGGTGAGGGAACGCTTTCGATCGCTTGGCTGCGCACCAGACCGCCCGGATCGACGACATCGATCATCGGCGTGCGGCGGGTGGAAAACAGCGAGGCGTAAAACAGAAGCCAGGTCAGCATTTCATCATAATGCGTTGTTTGTGCGAGATGATCGATACGTTTCAGCCCGGCATCGTCGGCTGCCTTCTGTCCCTGCGTCGGCACGAATTCATTGTCCCAGATGGAGGCGAGCGCCGGCGAACCGTCAAGGAAATAGATGACGCCATTGCCCACGCCCTGGATGGCGGGAACGGCGACTTCGCCCGTCTTGCGCGGTTCAGTGAAGGTCGGCGCGCCGAGCGCTTCTGCTCGGGCAAGGGCTGCCTGCGCATCATCGACCTTCAGGCCGAAGGCATAGGCATTGGTGCCGTGGATGGAATAGGACGCACCGGCGAAACTGTCGCCTTCATCGCTGGTATTGATGACAATACGGATATCGCCCTGCGTATAAAGATTGACATCGCGATTGCGGTGCTTGCCGGTTCTTTCGAAGCCGAGCGTGGCGAGCAATGTCTCCAGATGGGCTTTTTCTTCCGGTGCCGTGGTGAATTCGACGAATTCCACCCCTTGCGTTTGCACCCGCTCTGGCATGGCCGGCACATCGATGCGAATATCAGGCTCGAGACGGCACACCTGATCCATGAGGTTGATGAGCGAACGGTGTCCGTCTTCGGCGAGCAGGCGGGCTGAGCCACCGCGGAACTGGTCGTTGAAGATTTCCAGCGATAGCGGGCCGCTATAGCCGGTGGCGGCGACCGCACGCATAAAATCCACCACCGGCAGGTCGCCTTCGCCTGGCATGTTGCGGAAATGGCGGCTCCAGTAGAGCAGGTCCATGTCGATCAGCGGCGCATCGGCCAGCTGCACGATGAAAATCTTGTCGCCGGGAATGGAGCGGATCGAATTGGGATCAATCTTGCGCGACAGCGTGTGGAAACTGTCGAGAATGATGCCGACATTGGCGTGGTCGGCGCGGCGCACCACTTCCCATGCGTCGCGGTGATCGCTGATATGCCGGCCCCAGGCCAGCGCCTCGTAACCGACGCGCACGCCGTGTTTTGCCGCAAGCTCGCCAAGGTCATGGAAATCGGCGGCGGCGCGGTCGATGCCGCCGAGCGATACCGGCGAGACATTGGAACAGATCAGCATTAGCTCGGTGCCAAGTTCGCCCATGATATCGAATTTTCGCTGGGCGCGGTCGAAGGCGCGGGCGCGGTGCGGTTCCGGCATGCCCTCGAAATCGCGGAATGGCTGGAAAAGCGTGATATCCAGACCGTGATCGGCGGCCAGCGCCTTCACCTCGCGCGGTGAGGCGTCATAGGTCAGGAAATCATTTTCGAAAATCTCCACGCCACTGAAGCCCGCCTTGGCGATGGCCGCAAGCTTTTCGGGAAATTCTCCGCTGATCGACACGGTTGCGATGGATGTGCGCATTGGCATGCTCTGTCTGCCTGTGTCATAGCTCGCCATATTGCCTTCCTTTTCAGCCTTATGTACTGATTGGTTAATACTCAGGGCGTGACCGCAGGCCGCCGCCCCACCGATGGAATGGATGATGACCAAAAGCGCGACGTCGAACGGAACCCGAGACAGCCGGCAGGCGAAGCGCGATCCGGAAGGGGTTCGCCGCGACATTCTTTCGGTGGCCATGGAAGAGTTTTCGCAGAACGGTCTTTCCGGTGCCCGCATCGATGAAATTGCGGCCCGCACGCGCACGTCCAAGCGCATGATCTATTATTATTTCAGCGACAAGGAGAGCCTCTACCAGCGCGTGCTTGAGGAAGCCTATGCCAAGGTGCGCGGCGGTGAAAGCGATCTGGAGCTTGACGATCTGGAGCCGGCGGCGGCGCTCGACAAGCTCTGTCGGTTCACCTTCGACCACCACCGGCGCAATCCGGCCTTCATCCGCATGGTGATGATCGAAAACATTCACCACGGCCGCCACATGCAGTCCTCCGAAACGATCCGCCAGTTGAACCGGCCGGCCATCGACGCGCTGGAAAGCGTGCTGCTGCGCGGCCAGAAAGGCGGCATCTTCCGCGATGGCATCGATGCGCTGGAACTGCACTGGCAGATCAGCGCACTGTCCTTCTTCAACGTTTCGAACGCCGAGACCTTTTCGTTCATCTTCGGCGACGGCCTGTTTACCGAAAACGGTCAGGAGACATTGTCGCGGCATGTCAGCGACATGGTACTGCGTTATGTGCTGACGCCCGCCCATATCACGACGATCGGGAAAAACGGTTGATGAGGTGGCGAAGCGCCACTTCGTAACCTTCGATGCCGAGACCGGCGATTACGCCTTCGGCGCGGGTCGAGACGTAGGAATGGTGGCGGAAAACCTCGCGTTTGTGGATGTTGGAAATATGGACCTCGATGACAGGTGCCTCGAAGGCATTCAGCGCATCAAGGATCGCCACTGATGTGTGGGTAAACGCGCCGGGATTGATGACAATGCCTGACGATTTGCCCCGCGCGTCGTGAATCCAGTCGATCAGCTCATATTCGCGGTTGCTCTGGGCGAAGAACAGCTCATGGCCGGCAGCATCGGCCACCTTGCGGCAGTTAGTCTCCACATCGGCCATGGTCTCATAGCCGTAGATTTCCGGCTGGCGCTGGCCGAGCAGGTTGAGATTGGGTCCGTTCAAAACAGTAAAAAGGCTCATGCCACCCCCTCCGCCATGCAAAGTTCGGTGAAATGCGCCGTCATCCGTTCCGCATCCGGCTCGCGGCCGCAGAAGAGACGGAATGCGCCGACGGCCTGAAACACGGTCATGCCGCCGCCGGGCAGGGTGCGACAGCCTTTTGTTGCTGCCGTCGCCAGAAGCTCGGTGACCAGCGGCATATAGACGATATCGGCCACCCAGTGCCGCTGTTCGATGAGATCGGCCGCAACCGGCATGCCGGGGTGAGCGGGCATACCCATTGGCGTCGCATGGATGAGACCATCGGCGAACGGCAGGGAGGTACCCGGGTCGTCAACGGCAAAGGCGCGGCCTTCGCCGAAACGGGCATTGAGTTCGCCGGCCAACCTTTCCGCCCGCGGGAAATCGCGGTCGAAAATGTCGAGACGGGCGATGTCGAGCTTCAGCGCGGCGTGGGCCACGGCCACACCCGCACCGCCAGCGCCGACCAGCAGCGCCCGGTCACGTTTCGCATCCGGCAGGCCGCGCACGAAACTTTCGTAAAAACCGTACCAGTCGGTATTGTGACCAATGCGGCGGCCGTCCCGGAACACAACGGTATTGACCGCGCCAAGCATGCAGGCGTCGTCAGACAGTTCGTGCAGATGCGGAATGACCGCCTGCTTGAACGGATGGGTAATGTTGGTGCCGGCAAAGCCGCGCGTCTCAAGCTCATCCAGCAGATCGGCAAGGGCGCTGGCCGGCAGTTTGCGGGCGGTGACATCCACCGGCTCATAGGAATAATCGAGCCCATGGGCCGCACCTTCGCGCATGTGCAGCGCGGGCGATTTGGAAAGCTGGATATCGGCGCCAATCAGGCCGACCTTGAATGCGGTTTTCTCTGTCATGATCACGGGTCGCTCATCGGACGGGGTGGGAGAGGCGGGAAAAGTCCCGCCTGTCTGTGAGCGCGCGAACCTCAATGGTGGGCGAGAATTTCGCCGAGGAACGTGCGGGTGCGCTGGTGCTTGGGGTCGCGGAAGAACTCGTCCGGCGGGCCTTCCTCGATGATCTCGCCTTCCGACATGAAGACGACGCGGTCGGCAACCTGCCGGGCGAAACCCATTTCATGGGTGACACAGATCATCGTCATGCCATCACGGGCAAGGCCGATCATGGTGTCGAGCACTTCTTTCACCATTTCCGGATCGAGTGCCGATGTCGGCTCATCGAACAGCATGGCTTTCGGCTCCATGCACAGCGCCCGGGCAATCGCCGCGCGCTGCTGCTGGCCGCCGGAAAGCTGCGCCGGGTATTTATCAGCCTGGTTGAGAATGCGCACGCGTTCCAGATATTTGCGCGCCGTCGCTTCCGCTTCGGCTTTCGAAAGTCCCTTCACCCGCATGGGGGCGAGCGTGCAGTTTTCCATGATGGTCTTGTGCGGGAAGAGGTTGAAGCTCTGGAACACCATGCCCACCTCGCGGCGAACCGCATCGATGGCGCGGCTGGAATCCGAAAGCGTGGTTCCCTCGACCGTGATCTTGCCCTCCTGGATTTCTTCCAGATGGTTGATGCAGCGGATAAGGGTGGATTTTCCCGAACCCGACGGGCCGCAAAGGACGATTTTCTCACCCTTGCGAACCGTCATGTCGATATTTTTAAGCGCGTGGAAGGCTCCATACCACTTTCCAACCCCTTGAAGGGCGATAAGCGGAACCTCGGCAGTTGTGGATTGTGGCATGGAAACCTCCGGATTACTTCACGGTGAAGGGGATGTCGGGCAGGCTGTCCGGGAAGGCCGGAACTTCGCGCTTCATCCACTTGTCGTAGATCTTGGCCAGCTGGCCATCGGACTTGATCTTGTCGAGGAAGGCGTTGACGGTCTCGTTCCAGTCCTTTTCACCCGGGCGGGTGCCGGCGCCGTTATAAAGCGTCGTCAGATCGAACTTCGGCTCGTATTTGCCTTCCGCCGCCTTGTTCAACCGGTCGCCATAAAACTGATTGCCGCCGACGGCTTCCACCTGGCCCGAGATCAGCGCCTGAATGTTGGCGGCGTCATCGTCGAAGCGCAGGATGTTTGCCTTGGAGCCTGCACCGGCGGTGATCGAGGTGTCCATGGCGCTTGACTTCGGCACGCCAACGGAAACGCCCGTCAGATCGTCATAGCCGGCGATCTTCTTGTCCTTCGGGCCATAGACGGACAACACGTTGCCGGCATAGGGCTTGGAGTACTGGATGGTCTTGGCGCGCTCGGCCGTCATGCCCATGGTTGCGAACAACAGGTCGACCTTGCCGGTCAGCAGGGCCGGAATGCGGTTTGCCACGGCAAGTGGCACAAACTCGACCTTGACGCCGAGATAGTCGGCAAAGGCCTTGCCGATATCGGCATCGAGACCGTCCTGCACGCCGGTGGAATTGACGAAGCCCCATGGCGAATTGTCGCCCTGAATGCCGATGACGACCTTGCCCTTGGCCTTGGCCTCATCGACCGTGCCGGCAAAGGCATCGACCGGCGCGACAAAGGGTAACGCAACCGTTGCCGCGGCAAGCGCGAGCAGAGCGCGGCGAGAGAGTTTCATGGTGGTGATTTTCATCTTTTGCTCCTCCTTACAAAGCTGATGAGATGGTTTTGGTTGTTAACGGGAATTGGCCTGCATCCGTCTCTCCACGCCCGCACCCCAGAGGGAAAGCGGCCAGCAAATCAGGAAATAGATGATGCCGACGATGGCAAAAACGGTCAGCGGGCGGAACGTCTGGTTGGAGACGATCTGTCCGGCACGCGACAGCTCGACGAAACCAACGATGGCCGCAAGCGAGGTGCCTTTGATGAGCTGCACCAGAAAACCGATGGTGGCCGGCAGCGAAATCTTGAAGGCCTGCGGCAGAACCACGTCCTTCATGCGGGAAATATAATGCAGGCCGAGCGCATTGGCGGCTTCTGTCTGGCCTTTCGGCACCGCCTGGATGCCGCCTCGCCAGATTTCGCCGAGAAAGGCGCTGGCATGCAGGGTAAATGCGATGGCGACGGCGACCCAGGCGTCGACATTGAGGCCTGCGAGTGCCACGCCGTAATAAACCACGAAAAGCTGCATCAGCAGCGGCGTTCCCTGGAACACCGCAATGAAAGCCGTGCTTGCGCGCTGGACCGCCACGCTATCGGCAACACGGGCAAGCGCCACGCAGAGACCGAAGACACCGCCGCCGATAAAGCCGATCACCGTCAACGCCAGCGTCCATTTCAGGCCTTGCATCAGGAAGAAGAGTTGGTTGGGACCGATGGATTCCATTGTCTTCTCCTCACTTGACCGGATAGCTGAAGGATGCGCGGGAGATGAGCGAGAAAACGCCCATCATCAGCGAGGAAATGACCAGGTAAAGCAGCGTGATCGAGAAATAGACCTCGAACGACCGGAAGGTGTCCGCCTCGATTTGCTGCGCCACCGATGTCAGTTCGTAAGCCGCGATCGAGGTGCAGACCGATGTCGTCAGCGTCAGCATGATGAACTGGCTGGTGAGCGACGGATAGACCGCGCGCAATGCCGGCTTCAGAATGATATGGCGGAATATCTGCGACCGTTGCAGGCCAAGCGCCAGTCCGGCTTCCACCTGCCCCTTGGGAATGGAATCCACGCCGCCACGAATGATTTCAATGGCATAGGCGCCGCCGTTCAAAGCCAGCGCAATGATAGCGGTGACGGTGGGATTGAGCTTGATGCCGATCTGCGGCAGGGCGAAGAAGATGAAAAATATCTGCACCAGAAACGGCGTGTTGCGGATGACTTCCACAAAACCGATGACCAGACTGCGCAGCAGCTTGAACCGCGAACGACGGGCAACGACGCCGAGAACGCCGATGACGGTGGCGAGCGACATGCCGGCGATTGCAAGGCCGATCGTTGCCAGACAGGCTAAAAGCAGCTCGGGCAGGCGGTCCATGACCACCGAAAAATCGAGACTGTAGGACATTCTTCCTCCCAACCCGTTCGGGTCCGGACAGGCGTTTCGCCTTGCCCGTATCGCTTTGGACACCTGGTGGCGCCAAAGCCCTCCATTGTTTTGCCCTGCCTTGGAAGCTCTTCTTCCTCTTCCCCGGCATGTCTTAACGAGAATGTTTGTACCAGTTAGTTCATTTTAGAGTCAAGCGTCATGCCCGGTGAAAAGTGCCTCAAAAGCGGTTTTTTCTTCTTTTTAGTTTTTCCAGAAAGTCTTTTTATATCAATATTTAAGGCGAAAATTCGCAAGCGGTTTCGATGCACGGTTGCGCTGCCTTGGCTTTCCCATTAGAAGCGCCCGGGAACCTGTCTTCTTTTGAAAAACAACCAGTCTTTCGGCTAGTCTTCGCCGGCTCCCAGCCTGTCGATCTGCCCGGCAAGCCGTTCGGCAATCAGAAGTGCGGCTCCTGTTGCCGTCACCATTTGCGGCAGCGTCATCCATTCGAGCATCCAGCCCGCGCCGGAACGTTCCTGTTCATGGACGAGGGACTGATGCAGCGCCGATATCTGCACGGCGTTGAAGCGCGAAAGTGTCACCAGCGTTTCCGCATTGACCGGGTTCTGCTTGTGCGGCATGGCCGAGGAGCCGCCGCCGCCGGAAAGGCGGATCTCCGCGCCGAGTTCGGCCATCAGCGCGATATCCTGACCGAATTTGCCGAGCGTGCCGGTGATGAGGGAGAGAATATTGCCGAATTCGGCGATGCCGTCGCGCTGGCTTTGCCATTGCTGTCTGTCGGCAAGACCGAGCCGTTTTGCAAGATCGGCGCGGACCGCGCCGGCATGGTCGCCGAGCTTTTCCAACGTACCGGCCGCACCGCCGAACTGGAGGGCAAAACCATTCTGCGCAAAGGTTTCGAGCCGCAGCAGGTGGCGCTCCAGTGGCGCGGTCCAACTCGCGGCCCGGTCGGCGACGGTAATGCGGATGGCGGCCTGCATGCGGGTATAGCCCGTCAACGGGTTGTGGCCGTCGCGGGAGGCGAGGTCACTGAGCGTATCGATGAGGTGGCCGAGTCGGGTGGTGATGATTTCAGTTGCCGCCTTCAGCCGCAGCATCAGGCTGGTATCGATGACATCCTGGCTGGTCGCGCCGAAATGCACCTTGTCCGCTGCCTTGCCGGCGACCGCTGCCCGCATCTGCCGCACCAGTTCCGGCACCACCACGCCATCCTTTGCGGCGCCGTGGCGAAGCGCAGTCATATCGGCGGCAAAGTCGGTCAGCCCCGAAACGATGGCTTCCGCCACACCATCCGCCAAAATACCGGCCTCGGCTTCCGCTTCCGCCAGAGCCGTTTCGAAGCGGACCATGGCGTCGATATCCGCTTTTGCCGCAAACAGTTCGACGATCTCGCTATCGCCGAAAAGGCCTGACAAAAACGGATGTTCGAAGGGTGTAAGGCTCATCTCAGGTTTCGCTTCCGCTTAGATATCGAAAAACACCGTTTCGCCTTCGCCCTGAAGACGGATATCGAAACGATAGATATTCCCCTCTTCCTTCCTGGCGACAAGCGTGGCGATGCGGCTTTTCTGTTCGACGCGTGCAAGAACCGGATCGGCTGCATTGGCCTCCTGCTCTTCCGGAAAATACATGCGGGTCTGAAGGCCGATATTGATGCCACGCGCCACGATCCAGAAGGTGATGTGCGGCGCCATCGGCCGGCCGTCGCGGAAAGGCACGGTACCCGGCTTGATCGTCTCGAAAATGAATTCGCCGGTATCCATGTCGCCCGGCGAGCGGCCCCAGCCGATGAAATTTGGGTCGGCCTTGCCGCGGGTTTCGCTCGGGCTGTTGTAAAAACCGTTCGTATCCGCCTGCCAGATTTCGACCAGCGCGTCCTTCAGCGGCATGCCTGCGCCGTCATAGACAGTGCCGCGCACGCTGATGCGCTCACCACGGGCCTTGTCGTTATAGAGCGCGCCGGAACCCAGATCCTTTTCGAACACACCTTCGATGCCGACGAAATTCGGCGTGCAGCCGATATGCACATAGGGGCCCGCCGTCTGCGAGGCGGTCTCTTTTAAATAGTCGAGCGGCTGAACCATGGTCAGTTGCCCTCCATGCGGTTTTCGAAAAGGGTGGAGCGGCGACCGCGCAGCACGATATCGAACTTATAGGCCAACATATCCATCGGCAGCGTCGCATTCATGTCCAGCGGTGCGATCAATCTTCTGATCGCATCCTCGTCCGGAATGGTTTTGACGATGGGACATTTCCAGATCAGCGGATCGCCTTCGAAATACATCTGGGTGATGAGCCGCTGAGCAAAGCCGTGGCCGAAGACCGAGAAATGGATGTGGGCCGGCCGCCAGTCATTGACGCCGTTCGGCCAGGGGTAAGCACCCGGCTGGATGGTCTTGAACCAGTAATAACCGTTCTCGTCGGTGATGGTGCGGCCGACGCCGCCGAAATTCGGATCGATGGCGGCGAGATAGCTTTCCTTCTTGTGGCGGTAACGACCACCGGCATTGGCCTGCCAGAATTCCACCAGCGCGCCATCCACACCGCGGCCGCGCTCATCCAGCACCCGGCCGTGCACCAGAATGCGCGGGCCAACCGGCATTTCGCCGGGGCGAGCATAGTTGAGGATGAGGTCGTTATCCAGCGGGTTCAGCAGCCCATGGCCGAAGACCGGGCCGGTGATCTCGCTTTTCGTGCCTTCCAGCGAAATCAGCGCGCGCTGCGGTGAACGCAGAATGGAGGTCTTGTAGCCGGGCGCATAGGCCAGTGGGTGAATGTCGCGGTTGCGCGCGAAGAACGGCCCGGTTTCGGGCGGCTGGTTGCTCAATTCTTCTCCTCCCCATCGCCAGAATTATCTTGGGAACTATCGGCCTTCATGCTGGCCAGGGCAAGCTTGGCGATCTTGAAAGCATGATTGGCGGCAGGTACGCCGGCATAGATCGCCACATGCAGCAGCGCCTCGCGGATGTCGGCTTCCGTGGCGCCGGTATTGGCGGTGGCGCGCACATGCATGGCCAGTTCCTCATCCTGCCCCAGCGCGGCGAGCAAGGCGATGGTGACCATAGAGCGCTCGCGCTTCGTCCAGTGATTGCCGGACCACACCGTGCCCCAGGCGGCTTCGGTGATGAGTTGCTGGAAAGGCTGGTCGAAGCCGGACGTCATGGTCTGCGCCCGGTCGACATGGGCGTCGCCCAGCACCGAGCGACGGGTTTTCATGCCCTGTTCGAAACGTTCATTCTTGTCGATATGGTCCGCCATCGGTCAATGCTCCGGCAAGGTCTTCAGAAAAATGCACGCTGCCTGTGTGTAGGCAAGCGGCTGTTCAAGGCAGGGAATGTGTCCGCAGCCGGCAATGGTTACGAAGCGGCTCGCAGGGATAAGATCGGCCAGCGACCGCACCAGTTCCGGCGGGGTGGAGCCGTCCTGATCGCCCGCGACACAGAGTGTCGGCACGGCGAAGCGGCCTGCTTCTTGCGTAAAATCCGCATCGCGGATGGCGGCGCAGGTGCCGCTGTAACCCGCTTCCGGCTGCTGGCATAACATGTTGCGCGCACCGGCATACGCGGCATTGCCCGGTGTGCGGAAAGCGGGCGTGAACCAGCGCTCCATGACAGGATCGACCAGCGAGGCGAGGCCGTCGGCGGCAATCTTGTCGATGCGTGCATTCCACATTTCGGCCGTGCCGATCTTGTGGGCGGTGTTGCTAAGCACCAGGGCGCGGACGAGATCGGGACGGCGCGCATAAATCCCCTGCGCAATGAGGCCACCGACCGAGAGGCCCCAGATAATGGCGCTTTTTACGCCGAGATGATCGAGGAGTTCGATCAGGTCACCGGCATGATCGTCGATGGAATAGGGAGTGCGCCCGACATCGGAAAGCCCGTGGCCGCGCTTGTCGTGCAGGACATACGCATAATCATCGCCCAGCGCTTCTATCACCGCATCCCAGATGCGGAAATCGGTGCCGAGCGAATTGATGAAGGCGATGACCGGCTTGCCGCTGTCCAATCCCTTAATGCGATAATGGATCACAGTCTCGCCGCAGCGCAGAAAATGCATGATGTGCTCCTCCTGCGAAGGATATTGCAAGCCGGTTCCGGTTAAGTAAAATGACATTATCGATGAAAATCATAACCTATGGATTATATGAGCGATGGTCGACCAGCGTATCAAGTTCCGCCACCTGCAGACTTTCGTGGAGGTGGCGCGCCAGAAAAGCGTCATCCGCGCGGCGGAAATCCTGCATGTCAGCCAGCCGGCGGTGACGAAGACCATTCGCGAGCTGGAAGAGATTCTCGGCGTCTCGTTATTCGACCGCGAGGGGCGCGGCATCCGTATCAGCCGTTATGGCGAGGTGTTCCTGCGCCATGCGGGCGCGACGATGACGGCGCTGCGTCAGGCGGTCGATTCGGTCTCGCAGGAGGCGGCGCGTGCCGGTCCTCCCGTTCGGATCGGTGCTCTGCCCACGGTTTCGGTGCGGATCATGCCGAAGGCGATGGCCGGTTTTCTGGCGGAAAAGACCGGCAGCCCGGTCAAGATCGTCACCGGCGAAAACGCCGTGCTGCTGGAGCAGCTGCGTGTCGGCGATCTCGATCTCGTCGTTGGGCGTCTCGCCGCGCCGCAGAAAATGGCGGGCTTTTCTTTCGAACATCTCTATTCTGAAAAGGTGCGCTTCGTGGTGCGCGCCGGCCACCCGCTGCTTTCTCCGGGCCTTTCGGTGTTCGATCACCTGCATGAATATCCGGTGCTGATGCCGACGCGGCAATCCGTCATCGGTCCTGTTGTTGAGCAGTTTCTGATCGCCAACGGCGTTCCGGCCCTGCCGATCCGCATCGAAACCGTCTCGGATGCCTTCGGCCGTGCCTTCCTGCGTACCAGCGATGCGATCTGGATCATCTCGGAAGGCGTGGTGGCGGCAGATGTGGCGGATGGCATTCTGGCGATCCTGCCGGTTGAGACCGGCGACACCAGCGGTCCCGTGGGGCTGACGGTCAGGGCCGATACGCAGCCCTCCCTGCCGCTGTCGCTGCTGATGCAGGCTATTCGCGAGGCAGCGAGCGAGTTGCTGGATGGGAAAACGGAAGCTGCATCTCAGTAAGGAAGCCCGATATAGTTTTCCGCAAGGGCCGTGGAAGCGGCGCGGGATTGGACGAGATAGTCCAGCTCCGCTTCCTGAATGCGCTGGCCGAAATCTCCCGTATCGGGAAAGCGGTGCATCATCGTCGTCATCCACCATGAGAAACGCACAGCCTTCCAGACGCGGAAAAGCGCCTTTTGCGAATAAGCATCGATGCCGGCCTTGGACCTGTCGCGATAAAACTCGATCAGCGCCTCGCTCAGATAATGCACATCGCTGGCGGCGAGGTTGAGGCCCTTAGCACCGGTGGGTGGCACGATGTGTGCGGCATCGCCCGCCAGAAACAGCCGCCCAAACCGCATGGGTTCGCAGACGAAGGACCGTAGCGGCGCGATGGATTTTTCGAAGGAAGGGCCGGTTACCATGGCATCCGCATGGTTTTCCGGCAGGCGACGGCGGATTTCATCCCAGAAACGCTCGTCACTCCAGTCCTCGGGCCGGTCATTCAGCGAACATTGGATGTAATAACGGCTGCGTGTGTGCGAGCGCATGGAACAGAGAGCAAAACCGCGCGGGTGGTTGGCGTAGATAAGTTCGTGGTTGACCGGCGGCACATCGGCCAGAATGCCGAGCCAGCCGAAGGGGTAGACCTTCTCGAATTCCTTGATCGCGCCCTGAGGCACCGATTTGCGGCTCACACCGTGAAAACCGTCGCAACCGGCGACGAAATCGCAATCGATCCGGTGGGTTACGCCGTCTTTCTGGTAGGTGACATAGGGGCTTGCGCCATCAAAATCATGCGGTTCGACATTGCCGGCGTCATAGATCGTCACAAGGTTTGCCGCCTCACGCACATCCATCAGGTCATGGGTCACCTCGGTCTGGCCATAGACCATGACGCGTTTGCCGGCGGTCAGATCGAACAGATCGATGCGATGGTCGCGGCCGTCGAAGGTCAGCGAAAAACCGTCATGCGGCAAGCCTTCCCGGTGCAGGCGCTTATCCGCGCCGACCTTTTCCATCAGCTGCACCGTGCCTTCTTCCAGCACACCGGCGCGGACGCGGCCGAGGATGTAATCCTTGCCGACCCGGTCGAGAATGACGGTCTCGATGCCTTCTCTCGCAAGAAGTTGGCCGAGCAGAAGCCCTGATGGGCCGGAGCCGATGATGACGACCTGTGTGCGCATTATTTCCTCCCGAACTTGTCTCCGGTCAAGAAATTGACCAAGGCGGGCCACAAGCTCAATGGACTTTCTGATCCGTAAGTTGCACAATCCGACCATCAGACGGAGGAGTGTGGTGAGATGCGGGTTGCTGCGAATGAGGGGCTTTATGGCGAAGAAGCAGCGCAAGGCACTGATTTTCGCTTCCATTGTGAGACGCTTTTTTCAAGAAGCAGCTTGCACCGCTTCGAAATCGGGTTGCATCGCCATTCCGCCTTTCTGCAAATCTTGTACATTTTTGGCGGCGAGGGCGATGCGTTGCTGGATGGCCGCATCGAGCCTATCCGCCCGCCGGTCGCCATCATCGTGCCGCCGGGTTTCGAGCACGGCTTCCGTTTTTCACGCGATATTGGTGGAGTGATCGTCACCATGTTGCCGGGCGCGTTGCCGGCATCGGTGCAGGCGCTTTTGCTGCGCAATTTCCAGCGGCCAGTGCTTCTGCCGTTGCGGGATTTTGCTGAGGAAGAATGCCTGCGCCAAGGTTTCGAACGGATTTCCGCCGAATATGAGGCCCGCGAGATCGGCCGGGATGCGATGATCGAAGGCCAGCTCGCCACCGTCGTCACGCTTTTGACGCGGGCGGCGCGCCCGCTTCTGGAAACGAGTGGCGAAGGCCTTGCGGAGCAGCGTTTCGAACGGTTGCTGTCGCTGATCGCCCGCCATATCCGCGAGCCGCAAAAAGCCGGGTTTTACGCCAAGAAGGTCGGTCTGTCTGAGACTCATCTCAACCGTCTGGTCCGCTCGGTTTCCGGCCTCAGCCTGCAGCGGCTGATCGCTAAGCGTCAGATCGAGATAGCCCAGCAGGAGCTGATCTTCACCGTCTCGAGCGTGCAGATGATCGCCGAAGGGCTGGGCTTTGCCGATCCCGCCTATTTCAATCGCTTCTTCAGGCGTGAGACAGGCATGACGCCGCGCGCCTGGCGGGTCGCCGAACAGCAGAAAATGGGCGATTCCGGTGCGCGGCAGAAAGAGCCTCAGACCAGCATTCTCGCCAGTTCCCGCTGAACGGCAAGAAGTTCTGGCAGGTAACGTTTCACCAGATCCTCCATCGAGGCCACCGAGGCGGCGAGCCCGACATTAAGCGCGGCGACCGTCTGGCCGCGCACGCTTTTCAGCGGCACGGCGATGGAGCGAAGACCGATTTCGACTTCCTGATCGATCAGCGCATAGCCGCGATGGCCGGTCGCCTCAATCTCGGCGAGCAGGGCGTCCATGCTGGTGATCGTTCTTTCCGTGCGGGCGACCAGGCGGGAGGCCTCGAGGATTTCGTGTTGCCGCTCGTTTGGCTGCGCCGAAAGAAGAACGCGGCCCATGGAGGTGCAATAAGCGGGCAGGCGTGAGCCCGGCATCAGCGCAATCGACATGACGCGTTGCTGAGCGGCGCGCGCCACATAAACGATCTCGTTCTCATCCAGAATGGAGACTGAGGTGCTCTGGCCAATCTCCTCCGACAGGCGGTCTAGCAGCGGCTGCACGATCTTCGGCAGCGGCATTGTGGCCAGACAGCCGGTGCCGAGCCGCAGCACCTTGGGTGTGACGGTGAAGAATTTGCCGTCATAAGCCGCATAACCGAGTTCCGAAAGCGTGAGCAGACAGCGCCGTGTCGTCGCACGATCAAGCCCGGCAATCTCGGCAGCATCGGAAATAGAAAGCCGTGGACGCTCGGCGCTGAAGGCCTCGATCACCCGCAATCCCTTGGCGAGACCGCCCATCATGTCTCTTTCACTGACGGCCATGCTCACGCTCCATTTGTGCGATATACGAACAAAAATCATATAGCGCACAAAATTCTTGCCGTCGAGGCATTTTCGGCTTTACCTCATGGCCAAGCAGCCTTGTCGGTTCCATCCGCTCGGCTGGATGGAGGTTTTAAGAATGGACAAGACAATCAAGAGTGCTGAAGAGGCGCTTTCCGGCATCGGTGATGGTGCGACGATCATGATCGGCGGTTTCGGCGGATCTGGCGCGCCGATCGAGTTGATCCACGCGCTTATAGACAAAGGGCCGAAGAACCTGACGGTCATCAACAACAATGCCGGCAATGGCCGCATTGGCATCGCCGCGATGATCGACGCTGGCATGGTCAGGAAAATGATCTGCTCCTTCCCGCGCTCTTCCGATCCCCGCGCCTTTACAGACCGATATCTGGCCGGCGAAATCGAATTGGAACTGGTGCCGCAAGGGACGCTCGCCGAGCGCATCCGCGCTGGCGGCGCGGGCATTCCGGCCTTTTACACGCCCACCGGTTTTGGAACGGAACTGGCCGAAGGCAAGGTCATCGCAGAATTCGACGGCCGCTCTTACGTGCAGGAGCGCTGGCTGAAGGCGGATTTCGCCATCGTCAAGGCCGAACTTGGCGATACCTATGGCAACCTCACCTACAACAAGGCCGGGCGTAATTTTAACCCGCTGATGTGCATGGCCGCAAAGACGACCATCGCGCAGGTTTCCAGAATCGTCGCCGCCGGAGAGATCGACCCGGAACATGTCGTTACCCCCGGTATTTTTGTGAACGGCGTCGTAGAAATCCCCGATCCGCAACAGGAAGAAGTCCTCATTCGTGCGGGAGTAGCATACGCATGACCCAGACCATCGACACCCGCGAAGACATCAAACTCTCCAATGCCCAGATCGCCTGGCGTGCGGCGCAGGACATCGAGGACGGTGCTTACGTCAACCTTGGCATCGGCTTTCCGGAAATGGTGGCGCGTTATCAGCCACCCGGCCGTCAGGCGATCTTCCACACTGAAAATGGCATCCTGAATTTCGGCGAAGCGCCGCGGGAAGGCGAGGAGGACTGGAACCTCATCAATGCCGGCAAGAAGGCCGTGACGCTGAAACCCGGTGCCGCCTTCTTCCACCATGCCGACAGCTTCGCCATGGTGCGCGGCGGGCATCTGGATGTGGCGATCCTCGGAGCCTATCAGGTGGCGCAGAATGGCGATCTCGCCAATTGGCGCGTCGGCTCCAGGGGCGTGCCGGCCGTCGGCGGGGCCATGGATCTGGTGCATGGAGCCAAGCAGGTTTTTGTCATCACCGAACATGTCACCAAGAATGGCGAACCGAAGCTCGTTGAGACATGCGCTTTTCCGCTCACCGGCGTCGGCTGCATCACCCGCATCTATACCAGCCATGCCGTCATCGACGTGGTGGATGGCCGTTTTGTGTTGCGCGAAAAACTGCCGGCGATGACGTTTGAGGAATTGCAGGCCATGACCGGTGCGCCACTGCATGTGGATGGCGAGGTAATCGATCTCGTCGCCCCGGAACTGTGAGGAAAAACCGATGACCGACGCATTCATCTGCGATTATATCCGCACGCCAATCGGCCGCTTCGGCGGCGCGCTCTCCTCCGTGCGGGCCGACGATCTCGGGGCGGTGCCTCTCAAGGCATTGATGGAACGCAATCCGTCCATCGATTGGGAAGCCGTCGAGGATGTGATCTTCGGCTGCGCCAATCAGGCGGGCGAGGATAACCGCAACGTGGCGCGCATGTCGTTGCTGCTCGCCGGCCTGCCGGTCTCGGTGACCGGAACGACGATCAACCGGCTGTGCGGCTCGGGCATGGACGCCGTCATTGCGGCCGCCCGCGCCGTGAAATCGGGCGAGGCGGAGCTGATGATCGCCGGCGGCGTGGAAAGCATGAGCCGCGCGCCCTTCGTTCTGCCAAAGGCGGAAAGCGCCTTTTCGCGCAATGCTGAAATTTATGACACCACCATCGGCTGGCGTTTCGTCAACCCGCTGATGAAGGCGCAATATGGCGTCGATTCCATGCCGGAAACCGGTGACAATGTTGCCGTCGATTATCAGGTGTCGCGGGAGGATCAGGATGCCTTTGCGGTGCGCAGCCAGCAGAAGGCGGCGGATGCGCAGGCGAATGGCCGTCTCGACAAGGAAATCGTTTCGGTGACGATCCCGCAGCGCAAGGGTGATCCGCTTGTTGTCTCAAGGGACGAACACCCGCGTGCGACAAGCCTTGAAGCGTTGGCGAAGCTGAAGCCGGTGAACAAGCGCGATGGCGCGACGGTGACGGCGGGCAATGCCTCCGGCGTCAATGATGGTGCGGCCGCGCTCATCCTCGCTTCAGCGGAAGCGGCGAAGAAATATGGGCTCACCCCCATTGCCCGCATCCTCGGTGGTGCCGCCGCCGGTGTGCCGCCGCGCGTGATGGGCATCGGCCCGGCCCCGGCCTCGGCCAAGCTTCTGGCACGGCTCGGGTTGAAGCAGGAACAGCTTGACGTGATCGAGCTGAACGAGGCCTTCGCCAGCCAGGGACTTGCGACGCTGCGCCAGCTCGGCATTGCCGATGACGATGCGCGGGTGAATGCCAATGGCGGCGCGATCGCGCTTGGCCATCCGCTCGGCATGTCGGGTGCCCGCATTGCCGGCACGGCGGCGCTTGAACTTTCGCTGACGGGCAAGCGGCTTGCGCTCGCTACCATGTGCATCGGCGTCGGGCAGGGTATTGCCGTGGCGCTGGAGCGAGTCTGACCGGATAGCGGCATTCGGTATCGGTATACGGGGCGAGTGCCGTCGTGATACGGTGCGGATGCTGCTGTAAAATGGGGTGAATGCCGCTGCCTCAGTTTCATTACGCGTGATTGCGATCATTCAAGCCGCGCTGGCCGACGATTTTCTCGCCTTGGCCCATACCAACCGTGCCCTCCCCATTTACCTCATTCCTGTGCTTTTCACAGGAATCCGGCCGACGCGCGTCTGCACCGCGAAAGAATTCCTTCAGCCCTAGGACTTGGGCTGGCTGGATCTCTGTGACAAGCACAGAGATGAGGGAAGGGGGTGTGGCGGACTAGTCGTAGTGGCTAGTCGTGGTGGATGGTAAAGCAGGCGCCATACAGAAGACGCAGCCTCAGCATTTTCCCATCACGCTCCCCGCCATATTCCTTAGCCCATGTTGGATTCCATCATTATCCGTGACATGTTTTGCGAGATATGACAGGAATCTTTCCGCCTGCGGGAGCCAACATGAAGCGTCCGACCATCACCGATGTCGCAAAAGCCGCGAGCGTCAGCGTCGCCACCGTCGACCGGGTACTGAACGGCCGCCTGCCGGTGCGGGAGGAAACCGCGCGGCGGGTGTTTGAGGCCGCGGAGAAGATCGGCTTTCACGCCACCAACATCATTCGCCAGCGCATGCTGGCCGATATGCCGTCCTATAGTCTCGGCATCATCCTGCGCAAGGAACGGCATGCTTTCTACCAGACCTTTGCCGACGAGCTGGAGCTTGCGGCGCGCAACATCCGGGATCGCCACCTCAATCTGCGTATTGAATTCGCCCAGTCGGGGGAGCCGGCTGAGCTTGCAGCGTTGCTGACAGGCATGAAGGGCCGCGTGCAGGCCGTGGCGGCCACTGGCCCCGACCATCATGATGTTACGGCCGCCGTCGAGGCTTTGAAAGCCAAAGGCATCCCGACGTTTTCGTTGCTGTCCGATTTTGCCCAGGGCGTGAGGGAGGCGTATCTCGGCGCCAACAATATGAAGGTTGGGCGCACGGCCGCCTGGATGATTTCGCAACTGGCGCGCAGCAGGGGGAAGGTGCTTTTGCTGCTGGGCGGCCACCGGTTCCACGGCCATTCGCTGCGCGAAACGGGCTTTCGCAGCTACATGCGGGAATATGCGCCGGAATTCGAGGTGATGGATGCCCTCATCACGCTCGAAACGCGTCGCCTGACCTATGAGCTTGTCATGGACACCATCGCCAAGCACCGGGATCTCGTCGGCATCTATTGCATCGGCGGCGGCATGGAAGGGGTGGTCGAGGCCATGCAGCAAGAAAACAAGCAGGAGACAATCGTCTGTCTCGTGAATGAACTCACGCCCGAGTCCCGTCAGGCACTGCTGGAAAGGCGCATCAGCGGAGTCTTCCAGACACCGCTTCGCGAGTTGTGCGCCGACCTTCTTGCCACCATGGTCCACACCATCGAACACGGTATTGCGGAAACGCCGGGACAGCGTTTTGTGCCTGCGCATCTGTGGGTTCCTGGGAGCCTTTGATGGTTTGATGGATTCCATCATAAATCCGATGCCGTTTCTATCAGGCTTGATGGTTTCGGTGGTCTCTGACGCGTTGACGCCAGGGCCGGACTAGGAAATCTTGGCCGCGGGTGGAACGGGCAGGAGGCCGGACCCACACGACATTAGATTATTTCGAGGCTGTTTGACGCTGCGAGTTTTCCTTCGCGGCGAAGGCCAGCTTTTGCCGGAAGACGGTGGTGGCGCGATGCGCTCAAGCCGGCTCGACCGGTTCTTTTCAAAGGGGTTTGGAGGAGAACGACATGAAAAGACATTTCGCAATTGCAGCTTTCGCCGCGATGCTGGCAACGGGCGCATCGGCGCAGACCGTCGGGGTTTCTATGGCCCTGTTCGACGATAATTTCCTGACCGTGCTGCGCAACGGCATGATTGATTATTCCAAGGGCATGAGCGGCGTTTCGCTGCAGGTCGAGGATGCGCAGAACGATGTCGGCAAGCAGCTGAGCCAGGTGCAGAACTTCGTCGCCGCCGGTGTCGATGCCATCATCGTCAATCCGGTGGATACGGACGCGACCGTGGCGCTTTCGCAGGCCGCTGCCGCCGCGGGCATTCCGCTCGTTTACGTCAACCGCCAGCCGGTCAATCTCGACAGCCTGCCGGAAAAACAGGCCTTTGTCGCCTCCGATGAAAAGCAGTCGGGCACGTTGCAGACGCAGGAAGTCTGCCGGCTGTTGAAGGAGGCGGGCAAGACGGAAGCCAGGGCCGTGGTGATGATGGGCGAGCTTTCCAACCAGGCGGCGCGTATGCGCACGCAGGATATCAAGGATGTCGTTGCCACGCCCGATTGCAGCTTCATCAAGCTTGTCGAGGAACAATCCGCCAACTGGTCGCGCACGCAAGGGTCGGACCTGATGACCAACTGGCTTTCAGCCGGCGTTGAGTTCGATGCCGTCATTTCCAACAATGACGAGATGGCCATCGGCGCTATCCAGTCGCTGAAGGCGGCGGGCCGGTCGATGGACAGCGTCATCATCGCCGGCATCGACGCCACGCAGGACGCGCTTGCCGCCATGGCGGCGGGGGATCTGGATGTGAGCGTTTTCCAGAATGCCGCAGGACAGGGCAAGGGTGCTCTCGATGCGGCGCTGAAACTCGCCAAGGGTGAGACGATCGACAAGAAGGTCTTCGTTCCCTTCGAACTGGTGACGCCTGACAACCTCAAGAACTATCAGGCCAAGAACTGAGCCATGGCCTTGCCTTGGCGGCTTCTCCGCTCCCGGGGAGTGCCGCTGGGCAGGCCGAACGCGCCGGAGCCGGCAGGATGGCCGGCTCCGGCGAAACAAAATGATGCAATCAGCAGCGATTTTCCGTGGGAGGAAACCTTGAAGAAACTATTGATGGCGACGGCGCTCTGCATCTTCGCGACACCGGCCCTTGCCGAGATCCGCATCGCAGTCTCGATGACGTCTTTCGACAATCCGTTTCTGACGATCCTGCTCAACGGCATCAGGGCAGAAGCCGGGCGCGATAAAAACATCGAGCTTCTGGTTGAGGATGCCCAGCTTGATCCGTCGAAGCAGCTCAATCAGGTGCAGAATTTCATCGCCAATGGTGTCGACGCGATCATCGTCAATGCCGTGGATGGCGACGCCACCGCCGCAATCACCAAGGCCGCATCAGCCGCAAAAATTCCGCTGGTTTATGTCAACCATCCGCCGGCCGAGCTGGAAACCGGCCTGCCTGACGGAACGGCCTTTGTCGGTTCCAACGAACTCGATTCCGGCACCATGGAAGCTGAAGCCGCCTGCAAGCTGATGGGTGGCAAGGGCAAGGCTGTCATCCTGATGGGACCGTTGGAAAACCATGCGGCGCTGGTGCGCACCAGGGATGTCGAAACGGTATTTTCCAAACCGGAATGCAAGATCGAAATCCTCGAAAAGCAGACAGCGAACTGGAGCCGCACGCAGGCGCAGGACCTCGTATCCTCCTGGCTGACGGCGGGCATCCAGTTCGATGCCGTCATCGCCAATAATGATGAAATGGCGATCGGCGCCGCGCAGGCGCTCAAAGCAGCGGGCGTTTCCATGAAGGATGTCGTCATTGCCGGCATCGACGCCACGCCTGACGGGCTTGCCGCCATGCAGGCCGGCGATCTCGATATCACCGTTTACCAGAATGCGACGAAGCAGGGGGAGGTCTCCGTCCAGACGGCGGTGAAGGCCGCTGCCGGGCAAAGCACTGAGAAGACGCTCTGGGTGCCGTTCGAACTCGTTACACCGGAAAATATGTCCGCCTACGCGAAATAGACAGGGCTTCGGCCCCGGTCTTTTTATCCCTCCACTGGAAACAGCCATGAAACATACGCTCGATCCCCACATGTTCCGGCATCTCTCGTTGCCTGAGACCTGCCGCAAGGTCGCCGAACTCGGTTATGATCACGTCGAACTTTCGCCGCGCCCGGATTTCCTCTCCTGGTGGACACGGCCCAAGGTCTATCCCGAACGGGTCGCCGAATTCAAAAAGGCGTTGAAGGACCATGGAGTCGGTCTCGCCACGCTGCAACCCATGTACCGCTGGGCAAGTCCCTATCCGGACGAGTGGGAAGTGGCGATCGACAACTGGAAACGCGCCATCGAGATCGCGGTCGAGATGGAATGCCCGATGTTCGTTTCGGAATTCGGCCGTGGCGGCTCGCCCGACCGCAGCCTCAACGACCGCTCCGGCCTGCACCGGCCGGAAACCTGCGAGGCGCAGTTCTTCCGCGCCATGGATATTCTGGTGCCGATCCTCGAACGGGAAGGGCTGGTGCTGTCGCTGGAAGCTCATCCCGAAGACTGGATCGAGGAAATCGCGCCGGCCATCGATATCATAAAGACCATCAATTCCAAGGCGGTGAAGGCCTCCTTCATCGCGCCACACACGTTCTTTTACGGGCCGGACATGGTGGCTAACCTCCGTGCGACGGAGGGCCATCTGGTGCATGTGCGCCTTGCGGATACCTATGACCACAACAAGTCGTCGCAGCTGCGTTACATCGTCAATCCGCCCGGCTCGAAGGTGAGGGTGCACCAGCACACCGATTTCGGCCAGGGCGAGATCGACTGGGAGACCTTCTTTGCGACGCTTGCCGACATGAAATTCGACGGCGTGCTGTCGAACTGCGTCTTTGCCTGGGAAGACCGTGTCGATGAAAGCGCGCGGTTCATGCTCAGCGAAACCCGGCGATACGTCGCCAAATACTGGAAATGAGGTTTTTCAGATGACTGTGAGAATTGGTGTCGTCGGCACCGGCGCAATCGGGCGCGATCACGCCCGCCG
>NZ_QSNV01000013.1:0-25100 GCF_009498615.1 Agrobacterium sp. ICMP 6402 | reverse complement strand
AAAACGATATCGCCGTGGATGCCGTCGTTTTCGCCACCGGCGAAGAGCTGATCGCATCGCCCGATGTGGATGCCGTGCTCGTCACTTCGTGGGGCGCAACCCATGAGCAATATGTGCTGGCGGCCATCGCCGCCGGCAAACCGTGCTTCTGCGAAAAGCCGCTGGCGACGACGGCCGAAGGCGCAAGGCGCATCGTCGATGCCGAAGCGGCGCATGGCAAGCGGCTGGTGCAGGTTGGCTTCATGCGCCGTTATGACGCCGGTTACGTGGCGCTGAAACAGGCCGTGGACAGCCGGATCGGCGCGCCGATCATGGTGCATGCCGCCCACCGCAACCCGACGGTTCCGGAGCAATATGTCACGCCCATGGCGATCCACGACACGATGATCCATGAGATCGACGTGTTGCGCTGGCTGCTTGACGATGACTATGTTTCGGCCCGAGTTCTCTTTCCCCGCTCCGCTGCCCGCAGCCATGCGAAGCTGAAGGACCCGCAGATCGTCATTCTGGAAACGGCCAAGGGCACGATCATCGACGTCGAAATCTTCGTCAATTGCCACTATGGCTATGATATCCAGTGCCAGGTGGTGGGTGAAGACGGCATTGCCAGCCTGCCGGAGCCGATGTCGGTGCAGACGCGCCTCGGCGCAAGGCTGCAGAACGATATCCTCACCGACTGGAAGGATCGCTTCATTGCCAGCTACGATGTCGAATTGCAGGACTTCATTCACGCGGCAGCGAAGGGAACGGCATCGGGACCGAATTCCTGGGACGGCTACGTGGCTGCCATCACCTCTGATGCCTGCGTTGCTGCGCAGGAGAAGGAAGGGGCAGCCGTCGCAATCGAGCTTCCCACTCGTCCCGCCCTTTATCAGTGAGGTCTTTCATGCGTTTTGCTATCAACCACATCACCGCGCCGAAACTTTCCCTCGAGGCGTTCTTCGCGACTGCCCGTGAACTCGGCCTCACCGAAGTCGAAATCCGCAACGACCTGCCCGATATCGTCGGCACGGTGGATCCGGCTGCGGTGAAGGCGGTAGCCGAAAAGGCCGGCGTGACGATCATCTCGATCAATGCGCTTTATCCCTTCAATGTCTGGTCGGGCGACCTGCCGCAGCGCGCCGTTGCCATGGCTGATTATGCCATGGCAAGCGGTGCCAAGGCGCTGGTCATGTGCCCGCTCAATGACGGCACGGCGGTGTCTTTTGACGATCTCGTGGCGGCGCTGAAGGCCATGAAACTGATCCTCGAAGAACGCGGCCTGACAGGCTTTGTCGAGCCGCTCGGCTTCCCGGTCTCCTCGCTGCGCACCAAGGCCGAAGCCATCAAGGCAATCGACGCTGCCGGCGGCGCAGATGTCTACAAGCTGGTGCACGACACCTTCCACCACCACCTTGCGGGCGAGACGGTGTTCTTCCCCGAACGTACCGGCCTCGTCCACATTTCCGGCGTCGTCGACCCCGCCGTCTCCGTCGCCGACATGCTGGACGCCCATCGCGTTCTGGTGGATGACGGCGACCGGCTGGAGAATATCGCCCAGATCAGGACGCTGGAGGCGGCCGGTTACAAGGGGCCTTACAGCTTCGAACCCTTTGCGACGGAAGTACACGAACTGAAAGACCCCGCCGCTGCGGTGAAGGACAGCATCGACCATATCTCCCAGGCGCTCTGACCGCCTCGCCGCCTGTGGTTCGCCGCGGGCGGCGCTTTATGGGCGGGGATAAAAACCAGAGAAATCAATTCCGTCTTTACGGATCATGCTGTAGTCTTCCACAGATTAGAGAGCAGCAGACAGGCACGGGTATTATTCAGATCGACTGCGTGAGGCAGGCTTTCTGCCCGCACAGTCCGAAGAAGAGTGGTTGAATTTCCCCTTTATGAAAATAGACAGGAAAACGACGCTTAAGGACGTGGCGCGGGAGGCGAATGTATCGCTGAGTACGGCTTCACACGCCATCAACGGTACAGCCCCGTTGACTATTCAGGTTCGCGAACGGGTGCTGGAGGCGGCCCGCGCGCTCGGTTATCTTGAAAACCGCCGGCAGAAGGCGACGATCGCCACTTTGCGTGTCGTGCTGCTCGCCATGACCAATGATGCAGCGCCGCAGAGCGACCTCAACATGGTCAGCTGGACGATGCTGAACGGCTTCCGGCGCGAATGCGAGAAGCGCGGCATTCGCATCGTTCCGTTTGTCAGCACAACGAGCCGGCTCGATCCCGTTGCCGTGGCGGAGGCTGCCGATGCCGACAATGTCGATGGCATCGTGGTTCTCAATGATGACAGGGCGCAACTGGTCGAGGCGCTGTCCGCGCTTTCCAGGCCCGTGGTGCTGATCAATGGTGAAGACCCGGCCATGATCGTCGATACGGTGACAGCCGAGAACCGTTTTGGCGCGCGGCTTGGTATCGAACATCTGCTCTCACTCGGGCATCGCAATATCTTGCATGTCACCTGGAAGGGCCGCACGACGATCCGCCGGCGGTTTGATGGCTATAGCGATGCCTTTCTGGCGGCGGGCCTGACAGTTCCGGCCAATATGGTCATCGAGGTGGAAAGCTACGAGCCGGAATGGGGCGAGGCCGCCATCCGCCGCCTGCTGGGCGAGACACGCCCGCTTAGAAACGCGACGGCGATCTTCTGCGCCGCCGATAATCTGGCGCTCGGCTGCCTGAAGGCCCTGACGGAAGCCGGTATCCGGGTTCCCGATGATGTTTCGGTGCTGGGTTTCGACGATATCATGCCGGCGGCTTTCAGCGCGCCGCCGCTCAGCACCATACAATTGCCTGCCGACAGGCTTGGTGGCGCCGCACTTTCCCTTTTGGAACAGCGGCTTGTGGCGGCTGATCCGACCCGGCCGGCGCACCGGCTGGAACTCGGCTGTCGTCTTATTTTAAGGGGCAGCATTGCGCCGCCCCCCAAATGATGTTGCAGTTTATTTCATGCCCGTGCCGGCAATCCCTGTCGTGATGTAGCGTTGCAGGAACAGGAACACGACGGTGACGGGCGCAAGGCTGAGGAAGGTCATGGCGAGAATATAGTGCCATTGCACAGAGAACTCGCCCTGGAAGGCGTTCAGCCCCACCTGCAATGTGAAGTTCTCGCGGCTGCTGAGCACGATAAGCGGCCAAAGGAAGTCGTTCCAGCGCCAGAGCACCGAGAAGATCGCGAGAACCGCGAGCGCCGGGGCCGTCAGTGGCAGGATGATGCGCCAGAAGATGCGGAATTCGCTTGCCGCATCGACACGGGCGGCCTCGATCAACTCGTCGGGGATGGTCAGCATATATTGCCGCAACAGGAACACGCCGGTTGGCGTAGCCACGGTGGGGATGATGACGCCCCAGAGATTATCGACGAGGCCGACGCCGACGATGACGAGATAGGCCGGCACCATGACGACGGTGAGCGGGATCATCAGGGTCGAGATGATCAGCACGAAAATCGCCTTCTCGCCGCGGAAGCGGTATTTGGAGAGGGCGAAGGCCGCCATGGCGTTGACGATCAGCGTCAGGATGGTCGCGACGAAGGTGACGAATACCGAGTTCTTGAGAAAGGTCAGGAAGCTGAACCGGGTCAGCGGATCGGTGAAGTTTTCCGTCGCGATGGTCAGTTTCTGGACGGGTGATATTTCCCGCGTATCGACGCTGACCGGCGGGCCGGGATTGGCGGGGTCCACCATCTGGGCTTTGAGGCCGACGCGGCGGACCATGGCCATTTCCCGTTCCACACCGTCGATGGTGGCTTTCCAGACGCTGAGCGGCTTGTCGTAACCCTGCACCTCCACCTGGACTGCGGCGCGCGGCAGCAGGCTCGGTGGAAACCGGGTGATTTCGGCTTCCGGCTTTAGCGATGACATGGCGGCCCAGACGACCGGGATGAGGACGGCGAGTGTGCCGCCGATGAGCCAGACCCATGACAGGACGTCGGTAAGGCCGATCCGGCCGGGGCGGCGGGTTCGCGTCAGGAACGCGACGGCGTTGAGGTTGCCGGACATGATCAGGACTCCATTTTTTTGCCGAGGCGCAATTGCACGAGCGTCAGCGCGAGAAGCACAAGGCCCATGAGAACCGAGGCGGCGGATGCAAGGCCGAATAGCCTGAGATCACTGCCGAAGGCCATCTGGTAGATATATTGCACCACAAATGTATTGGCCGTTCCCGGTCCGCCACCATTGGTCAGAACCCATGCTTCATCAAATATTTGCACCGATCTGATCATCAACAGGATCAGGACGACGAGAAGGTTGGGGGCAAGCAGCGGCAAGGTGATGCGCAACAGCGTGCGCCGGGGCGAGGCCGCGTCGATAGCGGCCGCCTCATACAGGTCTTTCGGAATGGCCTGAAGGCCGGCCAGCAGGATGAGCGTATAAAAGCCCATATGGAACCAGACTGAAACCACCACCACGAAGAAACGCGACCAGCCGACATCCAGCAGGAAGATTTCCGGCGGCACGCCGAGCATTTGCAGGAAGGCGTTCAGCAGGCCGTTGCGGTCGAGGAACCATTTCCAGATGAGGCCGATGACGACGGGCGATAGCAGGACCGGGTAAAAGAACATGGCGCGGAAGAAGCCGCGTGCGGCAATCGCCCGGTTGAGGATGAGGGCGGTAACAAGCGCCACGAACAGCGTGGCGGTGACGTTAAAACCCACGAACCACAGCGTGTTCCAGATCGCCGTCCAGAACAGCGATTCCCGGCAGCTGCCGGGGTCCATATAGCTCTGGCAATCGAGCAACTTGCCGAAATTTTCGAGCCCCACGAAAGGGCGGTCGCTGATCAGGAGTTCGGTGCCGCCGGTGAAGGCGTAACCGACGGCAATCGCAATCGGCAGGAAGGTGAAGATGCCGAACAGAACAAGGTTCGGCATCAGGAAAATATAAGGCATGCGCTTCTTGCCGATCACCCGCTCGATCAGGTTGAGCGGCACTTCGGCGATGGCCATCACGGCATCTAGAGCGCGGTCGGACAGTCTCGCAAGCTTTGGATTGGCCATGCTACCCTCTCCCCTCGCTATTGAGACGCGGCAGCGCCAGTTCGGTGGCGGGGTCGAAGACATGCACCCTTTCACGCGCCGGCATGATCTTCAGCACTGCGCCGGAGGCAGGCGCGAAATGGCCCGCCTGATGCACGATGATCTGCTCTTTCTGGCCCTGAAGATTGCCATAGAGATAGGTCTCGGTGCCGAGGCTCTCGTGGTACTGCACCTCGAAGGGCAGGCCGGCATTTTCTGTTACCGTGAAATGCGAAGGTCGTATGCCCGCCAGCACCGCCTGTCCGGGGCTGACGGCGGCCGGGTCGACAAGGCAGGGCAATGGCGTGCCATATCCGGCGTCGATTTCCAGATTGCCGTCGCTGCCGGTGACGATTGTGCCCTTGAGAATGTTCATGCGCGGCGAGCCGAGGAAGCCTGCAACGAAGAGGTTGCGCGGATTGTCGAACAGCTGAAGCGGGCTGCCCACCTGCTCGATGCGCCCGGCGCGCAGCACCACGATCTTGTCGGCCATGGTCATCGCTTCCACCTGATCATGCGTCACATAGATCATCGTCGTCTTGATATCGCGATGCAGCCGCGTGATTTCGGCGCGTGTCTGAACGCGCAACGCCGCATCGAGGTTCGACAGCGGCTCGTCGAACAGAAAGATATCCGGCTCGCGCACGATGGCGCGGCCGATGGCGACGCGCTGGCGCTGGCCGCCGGAAAGCTGTTTCGGTTTGCGGTCGAGATAGGGTTCTATGGCCAGCATCCGCGCCGCTTCGTTGATGCGGCTTTCGATTTCCGCCCGCTTGAAGCGCAGGTTTTCCAGACCGAAGGCAAGGTTCTTGCGCACGCTCATATGCGGATAAAGCGCGTAGGACTGGAAGACCATGGCGATCTTGCGCTCGGCCGGCGACAGCGCGCTGACATCGCGCCCGCCAATGCCGATGGTGCCGGAGGACACATCCTCAAGACCGGCGATGATGCGCAGCAGCGTCGATTTTCCGCAGCCCGAGGGGCCAACAAAAACGACGAACTCCCCGTTCTCGATCTGAAGATCGATATCATGCAGCACATGAACGGCACCGAATGCCTTGTTGAGGTTTTCTAGCTTCAGACTTCCCATGACGTGCTCCCTTCGGGCAAGTTCGTCATCGCGACGATCTCTTGTTTGTTCCAGCCCTCGGGCAAGGGCATCGCTCTTCTAACGGCGACATCGCGCGCCGAAAATCCCTCTACGCCGGAGAGATAGACCGCAGGCATTCCGCCGGGATAATTCTCCAGTCCGACGATCCTGCCTTCGGTATCTCGCGTCCAGGCATTGGCGCGACCGGCGGCATCGGGGCTTGGCGCGATATCCGCATTGGTCGGGCGCAGGTCATATTGCAGGCCGGTGCCGAGCTTGCCGGGCTGCTGCGACAGCGAGATGCGCTCCAGCGTGACATTGTGAATGCCGGCCTTCGAGGTGGCGACGAGGTTGATCGCGCCTTCCATCGAGCCGCTCAGATCTTCGACAACAAGGTTTTCCACACTGCCGGCCTGACGTTCGGGGCGGCGATCGACGACCGTGACGGTCACCGCTTCGCCAGAGCCCCAGAAGCCGCCGGGCGTTTCATGGCACTCGGCCTCGATCCGCGAAAAGCGGATATTGCGCATGGAGCCGCCATCGCGGGAAAAAAGGCCGATGCCGCGATTGGATTCAACGATTTTGCAATCCTCGAACACCACATTGGAAAAATCGCCGAAGGATTCCGTGCCGAGCTTCAGCGCGCAGCTGACGCTGGAGACGGTGCAGCGGCGAACCGTGATATCATCGCAGACGCCGACTGCCTTGCCATCCGGCCCGGCGCTGGTCTTCAGGCAGATGCCGTCATCGGCGGTCGAGATAAAGCAATCCTCGATCAGCGTGCGCCGGCAGGCATCCAGCACGATGCCATCCGTATTGGGCAGGCGGCGGTCGTTTTCGATGCGGATGTTTCTGAAGTGCAGATCGTCGCAATCGACCATGTGCAGCGTCCACATCGGCGAACCGATGACGAAGAGGTTCTCGAGGCGCACATTCAGGCAGGATTCCAGCACGATGACACGCGGACGGCGCGCCGCCGGGATATAGGTTCCCATGGCCTCGTCATCGCCGATAATGAAGTTCTCGCCGCCCGCCTCGATGCGGCCGGGACCGGTGACGGCGATGTTGCTTGCTCGCCGGGCAATGATCATGCCGCGGTTGGACGCTTCGGCGATGACGGAAACTGTCGTATGGGCATAGGCCTCGTAATCGGAGACGGGTGCAAGCACCGCATCTTCGGCAAGATGCAGCTCCACGCCGCTCTTGAGATGAAGGCCGCCGCTGACATGGCGTCCGGCCGAAAGCGACACGCGCCCGCCGCCCGCCGCCGAAACCGTATCGATCGCCCGCTGGATATCGGCGGTGGCGTCGCGGCCATCGGCCGTGATGGTGATGTCTGGCTGCGTACTCATGATACCTGCGGCCTTTTCAGGAACACGTCGATCAGGAGCAGCATCGTCAGCGCCTGCCCGTAGGGCGTCGGCAGATTGGGAATGCGGCGGTAGAATTCGAGATCATGGCCCATCGGCGTGCCATCGGAGACGCCGTGCACGACGCCTTCATCATCGATATTGCCGAGCACCGCCTTCAGCGCCCGTTCCGCATGCGGCCGGTTCTCTTCGCCGAGAATGCCGGCTTCGATACCGCGCAGAATGCCGTAGGCGATACCGGCCGTGGCTGATGTTTCCACCGGCGAGGTCGGGTCGTCGAGAAGCGTGTGGAACATGCCGTCCTCGCGCTGATATTGCCGGAGTGACCGCACCTGGCCTGCCAGCACGTTGGCGAGGAAACGCCTGTCCTTTTCGGACAGCGTCGGCACCAGTTCGAAGAGTTCGGGAATGGCGACCGTAATCCAGGAATTGCCGCGCGCCCAGAAGGCATCGGCGAAGTTGTGGCGGCCGTTGAAAGTCCAGCCGTGATACCAGAGCCCGGTGACGGGATCCGACAGATAACGGGTATGGACCATGAACTGATAGACCGCCTCGTCGATCCAGTCCTGGCGTTTGCAGACGACGCCGGCGCGGGCGAGGAACAGACATGCCATGAACAGCGTGTCGTCCCATAATTCACCCTCGTTCAGCCGCTCCTTGACGACGTGCTGGAAACCGCCATCTTCGGTTTTTGGCAATTTTTGCACCAGCCAGTCGGCCCAGTCTTCCACCAGCGCCCGGAAATCCGGACGATCGACATGTTCTGTCAGGATGACCAGCGGCAGCATCGGCGCGGAACTGTTGATCTGGCGCGGCGGCAGGCCACGCTCGATCTGCCAGCCATACCATGTCACCAGATCGTCCAATGCTTTCTGGTCGTTGGCGGCGAGCGCCCGGCGCAGGAAGCCGTAAAGACCGACGCCGACTTCCCAGTCCCATTCGTCGAACTGGATCTTGCCATCGGAACTGCCGCTCGCCAGACCTTCCTGAATGCCCTTGAGGCGGCTGAAGGCGGCGGCGACATTGTCGATCGTCGTCCGAAGAGTGTCTTTTTCCATGCTTGGCTGGTTCATCTGGTTATTCCGATTAGGAGTAAAATGGTCGTGCCGTGCCGCCGGACGCGGGATCGGCACTGTCGAATGTGATTTCGGGTTGGGGCTGCTCGTGGTCGAAGGCCATGGCTTGCCCGCCAATGGTGAACGCGCCGTCCCAGGTGAGGGTGAGGTCCGGTCTGCCCGGCGGTGTGACCGAGAGCAACCGGCTTTCGGCTTCGAAGGTGACGCGCGTGCCGAGGATTTTTTCCCGAAAACGGGCAAACTCCGCGACATCCCCGCAGCCGATGACGCCGACCCAGCCGGCGCGGCGGCCGGGTGATCTGATCTCGCGATTGGCGGTGGCGCCTGCGGTAACGGGTTCGAGCCCGTTCGTCGCGTAAAGAGCGGCAAAGCCTCGGCCCGAACGGGTGATGAGCCAGTTGCCTTTCGTCAGCACCTCGTCCAGCCCGTCGCGGCCGAGATAGGCATGGGTCCAGTCGTTGCGGTGATCGTCCGTGTCGAAGATCAGCATCGCCAGATCGCGATGCTGCGCCACGCGCGGCAGGATGCCACTGCCTGCCCAGTAGGAGGGACGCTGCGTGCCCCACGGATCATCTTCGCCGGGATGGTTGACCCAGAGCCGCGCCATCGGATGGCCGGCGAGTTTGATGTCCATGACATGCTGCTGGTGGCCTTTGCGACCGGTTTTATGATCCACCACGGTGGAAAGCTGCGCGGCCTCGTTCTTGAAAAGCACGAGCTTGCCCGGTTCCAGCCCCTGCGCATACCGCGCCTCGACCATGCGGCCGCGCTCGAGCTGCGAAAGGGCGGCAAGATGTGCGGGCGGCAGGTAGTCACCGCAGCAGAACATCGGCAGTGAGGCGACGCCATTGTTGAGCCAGCCCTGACCAAAGGCCACTTGCGCAAAGGGCGCCAGTTCCGTCAGCGGCCCGGCGCGCAATTCCTTGTCATAGGCTCTGCCTTGAGAACCGCAGGGAACGCCGCCAAGCGTATGCAGTGCGATCATCTCGAAAATCAGATCGAGCTGGTAGCGTGCGCGTGCGGCAAGCTCCGTCCCTGCCCAATGCTCGATGGCGAGAAGGCCAATGAAATCCACAGGGTAATAGGCGGCCGAATTCCATTCGGCGAGGCCATGCGCCTCGACACTGTCGAACCAGCGCTCCAGCCGGTCCGCCGCCAGCGCCGCCTGTTGCCGGCCGGTGCGGCCAGAGGCGGTGAAGACGGCGTCCGGCAGATAGTCGCCGGCCAGCAGCTGGCTGGTGTGAAAGCACAGAACGTGGTTCTCGCTCCAGAACCACATGACGTCATTGCCGGGTTCATCCACCCAGTAGCGATAGGCGAGGATCGAAGCATTGATCCGCTCCAGCATCTCGGTCGGCAGGCGGTCACTATGGGCGCGCACCAGCCAGAGCAGCGGGATCATGATGAAATCGGAGCAGTCTTCGCGCCGGTCGATGGACCGCAGCGTCGCATCAACGATGCCGCCAATTGTCTTGAGGTCATCGCTGCCGGTGGCGACCATCGCCAGCGCCCGGCCGATGCGCCATGCGCCGAAACGGGCGCTAAAGGAGAGAGCCGCTTTCTTTCGCTCCCCAATATCGGCATTGGGCGCTTCCGGCGCGATATCATGCATGAAGGCCGCGTCGATGACGCGGGTTACCGTTCCAGCTCCGGATCCCATGGTGATCTTGACGCCGTGATATCCGTCCGAAATGCCTGTCGTCTCGGGGATCGTCAGCGAGGATTGCCCGGCCTTCAGCACGATGTCGACTTCCGCGAGCGCAGCGCGCTCATGGCCATGGCTTTTGACCGCGATATGCACGGGCAGGTCGCTTGTCGGCGCCGCCCCGAAAACCAGTTCGAGAGCCGTGCCGCAAAACACGTCCCGGGCAGGACGAACATCGCGCACCAGCGCGGCAAGACGCTTCGTTTCCTCCCGGTCGAGCGGCACGGGCAGCACGACCGTCAGCGGCACGGTGTCGATAACCTCAAGCTCGAAGAACCAGATGATGTCGCGTTCCGCCAGATCCTCGCAGAGCAGCAGCACCTCATTGTCGCCGGCCGCAAGCTCGAGTGTGATGTCACGGCTGGTTTCGACATTGCGGATAAAGGGTTCGAAGCGCACCTGTTCAGCGCCGTTCACCCAGATGCGCACGCCGCCGCAGGTACGCAGCCGGAAATGCGCTTTTCGCGTGGTGTCGCTGCGGAATGTGCCCTTCAGCCAGCGCTGCACGTGGGTGGGAACATGCCAGAAGCCGGTGAATTCAACGCGGCGGTTGGAGCCGGGCAGGTTGAGGTGCGAAACCGCAAAGGCAGCCTCAGGCGCGATGTCGCGACCGATCATGGTCTGCTGGAAGGCCTTGCGGCAGGGCAGGTCGCCGACATCGACGAAACCATTGATGAAACGGTAGTTCACCCGGTCCTCCGCCGGCGCGGGCGTTCCCGGAAACGAGGTCTTTACCAGATCGGAGACTATCCAGGCCGTCACCGTTTCGCCGTCGGCAACGGTATATGTGGGTTGCGACGCATTCGTCGCCAAAGGTCCATCCGTCATAATGGATCGCCTCCCTTCGATCTTTATGAAATTATTTTCACAAATCTATCTTCGCTTTTTCACATTGATTTGTGCGATTTCGCCAAAACAAACAGCTTGACGTTTATTCTGTCAAGCCGCAAAACAGGATAAATCGAATTAAGCAGAGGAGCTTCTGTTCGATTTATGAAAATATTTTCATTGGGAGGATGAGCATGGTGAAATTGTTTTCGGGCGTCAGCGCCCTCGTATTGGCTTCTATCGCGGGTCTTTCGGTCGCGCAGGCGGAGACCCGCACGATCACTTTTCTTTTTACGGATGACGACCAGGGTTATGTGCAGCGCATGTCCGAGCTCAGCAAGGAGTTCGAGGCCGCCAATCCGGGCGTGAAGGTCAACTTCGTGTCTTCGGGCTATGATGCCGTTTCCAAGCAACTGCCGGTACAGCTGGCGGTCGGCGAAGGCCCAGATATCGCCAAGATCACCGACTGGCAGCTTGCGCCCTATTATCTCGACATGCGTCCTTACATGAAGGATGCGGAGGCCCTCGCCAAGCTGCACGGTTCCAGCCTCAACCAGCTTCGCCTGCCCAACGTCAATGATCCGCAGTCGATCAACGGCTACATGGCCTCGCAGACGCTGAACCTGCCCTTCGTCAACAAGACGCTGTTCGAGCAGGCGGGTGAACCGCTACCAGGCCCGACCGCGAAATTCAGCGAGATCGTCGAGGCTTCCGCTCGCGTCGCCAAGTCAACCGGTGTGCAGATTCCCTTTACCATGGACCGCTCCGGCCACCGCTTCTCTGGCGGTGCCTTTGCTTATGGAGCGACCTATGTGAAGGACGGGAAGTTCAGCTTCCCCGATGACGCATCGAAGAAATACATCGCCGATATCTATTCCTGGACGCAGAATGGCAGCTTCCCCAAGGAAATGTGGGGTGCCGCCGGCGGTTCGCAGTACAAGAACATGGGTGACGAGTTCGTCAACGGCAATGTCGTGACCTATCTTGCCGGCAACTGGATGGTCAATCCGTTCCAGAACAAGATCGGCGACGCCTTCGAATGGACGGCGATCAATGCGCCCTGCGGCGATGCCGGTTGCTACGCCATGCCCGGCGGTACCGCCATTGTCGGCTTCAAGCGCACTAAATACCCTGAGGATGTGGCCCACTTCGTCGAATTCCTCGGTTCCGAGAAGGTGCAGCGGGAAATCGCCGAAAACTACGTCATCCTGACGGGCGCGGAGATCGTCGATCCGCAATACAAGCTGAAGAGCGAAGACGCCAAGGCGGCGATGAAGGTCTTCCTCGACAACAAGAAGAACGTGCCGCAGGCAGCTCGCGAATTTGAGCGCGCCAAGGGCGGCAGCGCCATGTATCAGCAGATCGTGCAGCGGATGAGCCAGTTGATCGTCGGTGAGTTGACGCTCGACCAGACCTACAAGGTTCTGGCTGACGATGTCGCCAAGATCAATGAGGCCGTCGCAGTCAAGAAATAAGGGGCTGCCATTCCGGCTTTGCCGGAAGAGCCAAGCCATCAAACGATGTGCCCGGAGCCGGTCTCCGGGCACATCTCTCCGCTTTTTTCGGGCGGATATTGCCGCATATGCTCTCTCGATCAGCACCATCGAAAAACTGAAATACGCTCCGTTTAAACCTGATGATGAGGCGCGCGGGAAGCCGTGCCGCCTGTTTTCGTCACGCGCCACTCGCTGCAAATCATAGGATTCGTCATGGCCAAACTGAAGATGTCGTCTTTTCCGTCCGCACGATTGTCCCTGCTTGCCTCCGTCGCATTGCTGGTTCTTGTTCCGAGCGCGCAAGCGTTTGATCGCACCGGGCCGGCAGGTCAGGGTTATGCGATCACGGTGCCAGAGCCTGCCGCGACCTATCCGCTGCCGCTTTCCAACAATTATCGCAACCAGACCGGCAAGAATGAGAAGGGCGAGGATGTTCGTGCCTATGACGACCGGGACAATCCGATCATCGAAATCCTCTCCGGTTTTAATCGCATCTGGACGCTTGGTGATGAAAAATGGGCGGATGGCGGCGCGAATGGCGACGGCCCCTCGGATTTCAGCCATGTGAAGATTGTCGATCCGGCCGTCTGGCAGGAAAACATGCGCTACGTGCTATCAGTGACAGGTGAAAACCGCACGCGTGCCGCCGCTTTCGAAGCTTACATGAATGACCGCCGTTCGCAGGGTTTCAGCGTTATTGACGGCATGGGGCCGCTCGCCGACTGGTATCGGGAAGGGGCGGGCGCGACAACGACGATCAATCATACGCTCGCAGATTTCGATCCGAACGAGGTCATCACCCGCAAGGAAGACGATAAGGGCACCGAGGCGGGTGCAGCGGATAGCGAGCTGAAGGATTTCGTCGCTTTCATGAAGGTGATCCGTGGCCCCGAAGGCACGACATCGCCGGCGAAATATTTCTATTCCACACCCCGGCCCTGGCGCATGAACGACAAGGGCGAGGTGATCCAGACCGGCAAGGAAACCATCGGCGATCGCACCTTCGAAAGTCATGACAGCGATCCCGGCGTTATCGTCCCGGCGCTGAAATATGCCCGCGAAAATCGCGGCCGCGCCAAGGATGGTGGTTTTCCGAGCGGCCACACCAATGCCGCCTATCTTGCCGCCATTGCTTATGCCTATGCCGCTCCGGAGCGTTTTTCCGAATTGCTGACGGCGGCCTCCGAACTCGGCGAGAGCCGCATCGTCGCCGGCATGCATTCGCCGCTCGACGTGATCGGCGGCCGCATTACGGCAACGGCGATGGCCGCCGCCATGTTGCAGGATCCTAAAAACGCCGAGGTGAAGAAGGCTGCCCACGAAGCCTTGCAGACCTATTTTGCCAAGCGTCTGCCGCAGGGCCAGTCGCTTGTCGACTTCGCCCATGGCGCAAAGCCGGATGTTGACCGGTTCGCCGATGCGGCGGCGAATGAGGCGGATTATCGCAGGCGCATGACCTTTTCCTTCAGCCGCGACAAAGCCGTGGGCGATGCGCCGATGGTGGTGCCGAGGGGGGCCGAGGTTCTGCTGGAAACGAGACTTCCCTATCTCGATGCCGCAGAGCGTCGCGCCGTTCTGTTCTCCACCGGCATCGAGGCCGGTTATCCACTGCTCGATGACAGCAATGGCTGGGGCCGCATCAATCTGGTAGCCGCCGCCGGTGGTTACGGCGCGTTTGACGGCGATGTCGAAGTGACGATGGATGCCGCCGCCGGCGGGTTTAGTGCCGCAGACCGCTGGACGAACGATATTGCCGGGGCAGGGCGTCTCGTCAAATCCGGCAGCGGATCGCTGACGCTCAGCGGCAACAACAGTTATGGTGGCGGAACGGTCCTCAGGGATGGCACGCTGGTGGCTTCCTCTACGGATGCGCTTGGAACCGGCGGCGTTCTGATCAGCGGCGGCACGCTCCAGCTTACGGGAAAAAAGGATGTCGTCATAGGCGGCGATTTTACGCAGTCGGGCGGTGGGCTGACGCTTGATCCACAAAAGGTCGGGCTGAAGATCAAGGGCAATGCGGTGGTGGACGGCGCCACGCTGAAGCTCGCCTTCGATGGCGGCGCACCGGCTGCCGGCACACGGCTCGATGTGATCTCCGCCAACGGCCTGACCGGCACATTCGCAACGATCGATGCGGGCAATGTGAAGGTGAGGCCAATCTATACGGGTTCGGCATTGTCGGTGGTGGTCGAATAGGGCGTGATGCAAGGATGCAGGCCGCCGCAACCCCCCGGTTACGGCGGTCTCGCCGGATTTGCAGAAGACCGCTGGATGATCGCTATTACAGGAAGTAGCGCACCCGGAGCGGCAACAGCGCCGCGCCAAGGGCTGAAGGATCGCCTTCGGTCTCGCTGAGAACCAGCTTCGCCTCCTTCGGCCCGACACCATAACGGTGCTCGCGTTGCGAAGGCATATGCGCGCGTTCGATCATCATTCGACCCAGCGCGCGCGGCAATTGTCCGCCGAAAACGATAGCCTGCGGATCGAGAACGGCGATCAGGCTCGCCACCAGCCGGTCCACCTGTGGCATGGTCTCGGCCAGCCACTCCTCCACACCCGGCCATGAAGGGTCGAACTGCCGATAAAGGGCTTCGATCGAATGGATATCGACGCCGTTTTTCTGTAAAGTCGCAATCAGATATTGCAGGGCCGGGCGCTTGGGCGATTCATCCGGGCTGTATATGCCGCTGAATTCGCCGGCGTTGCCGTGGAAACCGTAAAACGGCTGGCCGCTGAGTATGAGGCCGCCGCCGAAACCATAGTTGAAGGACAGGTAGGCGAAGGTCTGGCACCACGAGCCGACACCGCGAAGGCTTTCGCCGATGGCACCCGTGGTGCCGTTGTTTTCCAGCCAGACGGGCAGTTGAAACCTTTCTTCGAGGATCGGTTTCAGATCCATCAGCGACCAGTCTCGTAGGGGTTCAGGCGCGTTGAATGCCCGGTCTTCAGACACGAAGAAACCTGACATGGAAAAGCCGAGGCCAAGCAGCCGCTCGCGCGGTATGGCGTGTTCCGCCAACTGCCTTTCAAGAACCAGCGACAGCGCGGCAAGCGTCATTTCCCGATCGCCGGGCAGCATCCTCAGTTTTTCCTCGACGATCACGGTGCAGCGAAAATCGGCGAGGCAGATCACCACGGAATCGGTGTTGATGGAAATACCGAGCGAATAGGCCGCTTCGGGCACCAGCTCGATAGTGGGGCTTGGCTGGCCGCGTGTGCCTTTGAGCGGCGCGCCGGTGCGCAGAAGCCCGCGCTCCAAAAGGCCTTCGATCAGCCGGTGCACGGATTGTTGCGTCAGGTTGGTGTGGCCGGTGATCGACGCCCGGGCGATGGGGCCGTGGCGGCGGATGATATCCAGAATCAGGCGCTCGTTCTCGCTGGCAAGCGGCTGGCGGTCGAAGGTCTGGAGCGGCGTCTGATCTGTTGTCATCGCCTTGGATAACGGCTGCGCGGGGCGGCGGCAACATGGGGCATCGGTTCGCGACAGCATTTTTCACTGGACTGTCATAAATATTACACTTAGAGTGTATTAATAAGGGGCCGGTCAACAACGGGTCCCCAGGAGGAACCATTCAATGCGCCTGAAATTTCTTGCGATCGCCGCGCTTGCGCTGGCGACGACGGCAGCGCCGTGCCTTTCCGCTGACAGCAACATGAAAAACCTGAACTTCGATCTGTCGAAGGTTACGCGTGACAATTTCTATGAGATCGTCGTTCCCGCCGCCAAAGCCGAGGGCGCGGTGACGATGTATAATTTCGCTGGCAGCTTCGCCGATACATGGAAGGAGCTGATCGCTCGTTTCGAAGCCAAATATGGCATCAAGGTCGCCTATAGCGACGTGAAGGGCGATCAGGCGAACCAGCAGCTTATCGCGGTGCAGGCTGCAGGCCAGGATTCGCCGGTCGATGCCTATTTTGCCGGTGGCGGCAGTTATCCTCTTCTCTCTTCCAAGGGCGTTGTCGGCAATATCGCGCTGACGAAAATCCTGCCGAACATGGCCAATTACAATCCGCAAATGGCCGAAACCGTCTTCGGCAAGCCGCATGGCGGCAGCTTCCCGCTGGTGCATCTCAACCAGACCGCCATCGGTTACGATTCCGCCTTCGTGAAGGCTGAAGACGTGCCGAAGAGCTTCGAGGACCTGCTCGTCTGGGCTGAAAAGAACCCCAAGCGGCTTGGCGTTACCCTGCCGGCTAAGGGCGGTTCCGGCGGCGGCTTCATTTATTCGGTGGCGCTTAATTATCTCACCGGCGACTGCCGCAAGCAGCTTACCGACTATAACCAGACGCTGCAGCAGGCCGAAGACTGGGCCATGGAGTCAGAGTGCCTTGATCCGGTCTGGGACTACTACCGCCGTCTTCTTGCCGTGGCTGAACTGACCAATGGCAATGCCGACACGCTCAACCTCATCAACAACCAGCAGCTTCACATGGGCACCGTCTGGGAAGATCAGGTCATGAGCTTCCTCGGCACCAAACAATTGCCGGATAGTTTCCGCGTCACGCTTCTGGAAAAAGGTCAGGTCGGATCGGGCGACGCCATGTTCGTGCCGGCCAATGCCAAGAACGTTGCATCGGCGTTGCTCCTCATCGATATGGCGATGAGCAAGGAATTCCAGCTCTGGAAGCTGGAAAACAAGGCTTCGCGTTCTCCCCGTGCGGATGTCACCAATGATCTGATGCCGAAGGCCGTGCAGGAGCATGTGCTGCCGCAGAGCGTCTATCCGCGCCTGTCTGCCCCGGCTTTCTGGGACATGTCGACGGCGCTTGCCGAAGCGCTCGATGAAAAAGTGCTCAACCAGTAACGCCTTCAGGATCGCCGGATCGTGTGGGGCACAAAGAGCCTCCCACGGTCCGGCAAGCTCGACCGCAAACAGGAGGGAGCATCGTCATGAGTGAACTCGAGATCAGCAATATCACCAAGGATTACGGTTTGAGCCGGGCGCTTCATCCCGTGTCGATCACCGTCGAGCGCGGCGAATTCGTCACCATTCTCGGCCCCTCCGGTTGCGGCAAGTCGACCTTGCTGCGCATTCTGACGGGTATCAGCCAGCCGTCGGGTGGTGAAATCCACCTTGGCGGCAAACGCATCGACCAGACGCCGCCGGAAGCGCGCGATATCGCCATGGTGTTCCAGTCCTACGCGCTTTTCCCGCATATGTCCGTCGCCAAAAATCTCGGTTTCGGCCTGAAGATGAAAAAGGTTGCGAAAGACGAGCGCGCACGCCGCATCGCCCATGCGCTTGAAATCTGCAATCTTGCCGGTCTGGTGGATCGCATGCCGCGGCAATTATCCGGCGGGCAGCAGCAGCGCGTGGCGCTGGCGCGGGCCATCGTCATGCAGCCGAGCCTGCTGCTGTTCGACGAGCCGCTGTCGAACCTCGACGCTAAACTCCGCGATACGCTGCGCCATGAACTGACCGAGCTTCACCGCCGCATCGGCGCCACCAGTCTTTATGTGACGCATGATCAGGCCGAGGCCATGGCGATGTCGGACCGGATCGTCGTCATGAATGCCGGCCGGGTCGTTGAGATCGGCACGCCGCTCGAGCTTTACCGCTCGCCGAAACACGCTTTCACCGCCGGTTTTCTCGGCCAGACCAATCTTCTGCCCGTATCCGCCGAAGGGACACAGGCGCAATTGCCCTGGGGGCAGGCCGTCACGCTGGATAAAGCGGCAGCCGGCAACGTCCAGATTTCGGTTCGTCCGGAAAACATCCACATCCGCGCCGATCAGGCCGGTGACGGCACGGTTTCCGCCGTCTCCTTTATGGGCGCCAATGCGCTCTACACGGTCGAGATCGGCGGACGCCAGATCCGGATCAGCCAGTCCGGCGCTGAAACTTTGATCGATGCCGGGCAAAGGGTCGCCCTGCAATTTCCCGGTTCGGTCCACCTTCTCGATGACAGAATGGCGGGGGAGGCGGCATGATGGCCGCGGTTCTTCGCGACAGGCGCGCGCAGCTTCTTCTCTTGCTGGCGCCTGGGGTAGGGTATCTTCTGGTCTTCTTCGGCGGCCCGCTGTTTTCAGCGTTGATCGGCAGCTTCAGGCAGGAAGATGGCAGCTTCACGCTGATGTTCTACCAGCGGATATTCACCCGCGCCTCGATGATCCGTGGTCTGACGACCTCCATTTATTACGGTGTGATGCCGGTGATCGTCTCGCTTGCGGCCTCGGTGCCGCTGGCGCTGTTGATCCGCAAGAGCTTTCTCGGCCGCAAGCTGTTCAGCGGTCTTTACAAGCTGCCGATGGCGGTGCCGGGCATCATCGTTGGCCTGATGGTGATCGTCGTTTTCGAAAGGGGCGGCTTTCTCGATCGTCTGGTTGCGCCGCTCGGGCTGGAACTGCCCAAGCTCGTGCGTGACGACTGGGGCATCGGCGTCATCCTTGCCAGTGTCTGGAAACAGATACCCTTCATGACGCTGATCATCACCAGCGCCTTTGCCGCCATACCCGAGGATATCCGTCATGCCTCGCGCACGCTCGGCGCTTCGCGGCTGAAAACGTTTTTCTTCGTGGAAGTTCCGCTCGCCATGCCGGGCATCACCGCCGCCATACTTCTCACCTTCATCGGCTCCATGGGCTCCTATGCCATTCCCGATATCGTCGGACCGCCGACGGCCCGGCCGCTCTCGGTACTGATGATCCAGGAGTTCAATCAGGGCCGTTTTAATCAGGTCTATGCCATGGGTATGGTGCTGAGCCTTTTCGCGGTCTCCGTACTCATTCTTTATTATTCCCTCACATCCCGCATCGGCCCCGGCCAAACCCGAGGAGACGCATGATGAGCACCATAACCCTTGAACCCGCCACCATTGCCCGCCGCCGTGCCTTTACGCCGGAAGACCGGATTTTTGTCTCCATCGGACTTTATGGCGCGCTGACGCTCGCCATTGCCCTGCCGCTGGCGCTGATGTTCCTCTGGAGCATCGCCGATGGCTGGTCGCCGCCACTCGTCGTGCCGAAAGACTACACCACGGCGCGCTGGGCGAGCATTCTCAGCGATGACAGCCTCATTCGCGCCGCCATCAACAGCATCCTCATCGCCATTGTCGTTACCTTTCTGACGGCGGCCATCGCACTGCCCACGGCCTGGGCCATGGCGCGTTTTCCGTTCCGGCTGAAACGGCTGGTGGAAATCTTCATTCTGGCGCCGATCATCATTCCGGGGCTGGTCGTCGCGGTCGGCATCGGACAGGTGTTTCTTCTCTTCGGGCTTGCCTATTCGGTCACCGGGGTCGTTCTCGTGCAGATGGTCGGCACCCTGCCGCTGATGATCCGCCTGATGACGGCGGCGCTGGAGACCATTCCCGATGATCTCATCCATGCCGCGCGTTCGCTCGGTGCCGGAACGGTCGGCATCGTGCTCCACATCATCCTGCCGCTTGCGGTGCCCGGCCTTCTGGCGGGCGGGCTGATGTCCTTCATCGGCAGCTTTGAGGAATTCGACAAGTCCTTCATCGTCGGCGCGCCTGTTGTCGAAACCTTGCCGATCAAGCTTTACATGTATCTCGACCCCTATTCGATGCAGCTGCCGCTCGCCTCCATCGTCTCCTTCATCCTGCTTCTTCCCGCACTCGTCGTCTTTATCATCGCCGGCCGCATTCTGCGCGACGACCTGATGGCGGCGGGCATGGGGAAAATCTGATCCGGGCGACAGAGCCCCGATAAATGCAACGTCCGAAAGTGAAAACCATGCACCAAACCCTTGCAGCCTCCCGAAATGCCTCCAGCTCCTGCAATGTCCTTGCGCTTTGCTCGCGCGACAACCCGGCCATACTGACCATCGCTCATCGCGGCTTCTGGACCGCCACTGCCGAAAACTCGCTGGCCTCCGTCCGCGCGGCGGTTGCGGCCGGCGTTGAGATGATCGAGATCGACACGCAGGCGACGGCCGACGGCCGGTTGGTCGTCATTCATGACGAAACGCTCGACCGTACGACGACGGGGAAGGGGACCGTGAGTGAGCTGCCTTTCGAGGTGGTTCGCGCTGCCAGGCTGAAGGCCGGTGCGGGTGGCGATGCGGCTACTGTGACCGATGAATGTGTGCCGACGCTGGAAGAATTGCTGGAAGAGGCGCGTGGCAAGATCACCGTTAATATCGACACAAAATTCACCCGCGATCTGCCGCAAGTTATGGAAACCGTGCTGCGGCTCGGCGTCGAGGATCAGGTTCTGGTCAAGACCGACATTGATCCTGAGGCCGAACGTTTCGAGGTGCTGGACACCGACTGGTTCGGCAAGATCCCGCATATGCCGATGTTCCCGGTGAGAAAAGGCAAGTTTGCCGAGGATCTGCGTCGGATCGAAGCGTTGAAGGCGCCGATGATCGAAGTGAAATTTAGCGATATCGCTGATCTGGCCGACGGCCAGGACGAGATGGAGCGCCAGAATATCCGCCTGTGGATCAACTCGCTCGACGTTTCCCATTGCCTCGACTTCAACGATACGCGGGCGCTTTCAAATCCCGAATCCGTCTGGGGTGCTCTTGCCGGGGCTGGCGTCGGCGCGATCCAGACCGATGAAGTCGAAGCTTTCACCAACTGGTTGAAGACGGGCGCCGGTGAGACGGGCAGGGCGTGGACACGATGAACGAGCGTCTCGACCGCGCCGTCGCCATCATCGAGGAAGCGATGGGCCTTGCCCTTCGCTTTTTCGAGGCGCGCGACACCATCGCCACCCGGACGAAGGGCTTTCAGGATTTCGTCTCGGAAGCCGATACCACAGTCGAAAGGCTGGTGCGCGACCGTCTGGTGGTGGCGTTTCCCGACGAAACCGTGCTGGGAGAAGAAATGGGCGGCGTGGCCGACGACGCCTACTGGATCATCGATCCGATCGACGGCACCGCCAATTTCCTGCGCGGTTCGCCGCTCTGGGGCATCTCGCTCGGCTTCGTGCGCAACGGCCGGCCGGAACTCGGCGTCGTCGCCATGCCAGTGTTCAAGGATATCTATGCGGCGGCGGATGGGACGGGTCTGATGCTGAACGGCAAACCGCTTGCCCGGCATGTGCCTTTCGAGGAGGTGCAGGTCATGTCGCTCGGCGACAGTGCGGCCGCCGACGCGGAAGAAGTGGCGGCCCTCACTGTCGGGTTGAGACATGCCGGCTGGGTGGTGGAATCCATCCGCTCGACATCGATCGGCCTTGCCTTTGCCGCACGAGGCATCTTCGACGGCCATCTGCAGAAGCTGACGACCATGTGGGACATCGCCGGCGGCGTCGTTCTCGCAAGGGAAGCGGGTCTCGATGTCCGTATCGGAACGCGCCCCGGCAGCGGCATCCCCTGGGTTGCCGCCGCAACGCCGGCGCTGATGGCGGTGACGGAGGGGCTCTGGCCGGAGATTGCGGAGAAAGTGCCGGCGGAACCGTCATAAATTTCTTTGGAAGGTAATTGCCGGGTGTTGACACCCGCGCTCCTTGTTCGTCTTTCCGGGCGGTTTGGACCCAGCCTCACGCAATAACAGAACTACGTCCATTCGTGCCGGTATAGCCGCGTCCGCTCCACAGCAGGGCCTCGCGCAGCGGATCAGACGTCGCTTCGATGATGGCGCCAACGAACAGGATATGGTCTGCGGCATCGATGGAGCCGACGAGTTCGCAATCCAGGGATAACAGCGCCTTGGCAAGCTTCGGGTTTCCCGAAGGCCAGACATCCCAGTCGCCGATGGAAAACCGGTCCGGCAGGTTGCCTTTTCCAGCAAACACGTCGGCAATTTCCTCCTGTCCTCTGGCAAGTGCTTCGATGGAGAAGCGCCGGCTTGCAGCGATGAGATCGACCATGCGGCTGCTGGCGTCGATGGAGATCATCAGAAGCGGCGGCTCGGCGCTGAGCGGCATGAAGGAAGTGATCGTTCGTCCGACCCTTTCTCCGGCGTGGGAGGCTGTGGCCAAAGCCACAGTAAAGGCCAGACCGGCCATTGCGTCCTTGAATTCACGCGGGGAAATCGTCGGTGAAACGGTGCCTTTGAGCGGAATATGCGTATGGCTTATCACGCTACCATCGATCAGCCTGAGATTATGAGACATGCAGTGCCGGGCTAACCGCCCGCTCCCGGGTTCTTGGAAAAAATGGAAAACTTGGCCGCAGCACCATTCATGACGTCGGCATTATCAGGCGGCGGTCTTTTCTGGTGCACGCGCGGCCAGATGCCGGAATAATGGCGGTTGAGGTCGAGCCAGACATGCAGCCCGGCTTCGGTATCCGGTCTGATCGCTGCTGCGGGACATTCCCGCTCGCAGATGCCGCAGTCGATACATTGGTCGGGATGGATGACGAGCATGTTCTGGCCTTCGTAAAAACATTCGACCGGGCAGACTTCCACGCAATCCATATATTTGCAGGCGATGCAGTTTTCGGTGACGACATAGGGCATTGAAACGCTCGAATGGAGTTGCAGCCGGACGGCGGCTGTCCGGCTGCGCCTGACCCGGCCAGCCGCACGGGGGGCCGCGGCACAGGCCGGGTCGGTGGGGCTCAAATCAGAGACGCGTGGCTACGGCGTGCCAGTTCACCAGATGATCGAGGAAGTTCTCGATATAGGCCGGACGCTTGTTGCGGAAATCGATGTAATAGCTGTGCTCCCACACATCGCAGCCGAGAAGCGCCTTCTGCCCGAAGCACAGCGGATTGACGCCGTTCTCCGTGCGGGTGATCTTCAGCATGCCGTCGGTATCCACCACCAGCCACGCCCAGCCCGAGCCGAACTGCGATGCACCGGCGAGGGCGAAATTTTGCTTGAACAGCGATACCGAGCCGAAGGATTGCGTCAGCGCATCTTCCAGCGCCTTTGGGATGGTATGATTTCCCGGTCCCATGATCTCCCAGAAGAGATTGTGGTTCCAATGCTGGGAAGCATTGTTGAATATGCCGGACTGCGCGATAGCGGCTTTGTCATAGGTGCCACGGACGATGTCCTCGAGGCTGCTTTTTTCCCATTCGGTGCCTGATATCGCCTTGTTGAGATTATCGACATAGGCCTTGTGGTGAAGATCGTGATGAAACTTCAGCGTCTCTTCGGACATGCCCGATGAAGCGAGCGCATCATGGGCATAGGGGAGGTCGGGAAGCTGGAAAGCCATGGAGTATCCTTTGTCAACTGTTCGCTCAAGAGCATGAAATGAGCCTTGTGGAAACAAGGTGACAATACTTCTAGGGGCTCAACCATGGTTGAGGTCAAGCGGTTTTTAAAGGCAGACGATTGGAGACAAAATGCCGATCGGCGAGCTTGCGAAAGAGACCGGTGTTGTCGTCTTGCCGAGACATATCACACAAGGTGCATGAAGCAGGATCGGCGTGAATGAAGAGGTGCGGCCGCGTGATTACCGAAGAGCTAACGGCCGATGACCCGCAAGCGTAAACGCCCCAACTGATTCCATTTTAATATGCGTATCGGCGGCAAGAGAACTGCTTATCGCGCCGCAGAGGCTGCCTGTCGTCACCACTTGCCCTGCCATTAGCGTGCCGCTCTTGTTGATGGGAGCATTTGCAAAGGCAAGAAGGGGAGCAAGAACATCCCCGTTGGGATGTTTTGCCGTGGCATTGAACAGATGGACAGGACCCTCAGTCACGATCAGATGCAACAGGTCCATGTCGCTTCCGGCGAAGACCTCCAAAATGCGCCGATCTATTTCGGGACCAATGGCGAAGCCGTGATTGGCCAGGCGGTCGGCGAGAAACAGCGGGAAAGGCACCTGGTTTTTTTCCGCCAGTCGATAACGGAGCAACTCGGCACCGAGATGGACCTTGTCGATATACCGTATCAAATCGCCTCTGGTGAAGGGAACCTCACCCACAGCGGGAATGTCTGAGGCGAGGGTAAAGCAGATTTCGACCTCAATGCCTTCCGTCCCTTCGTTTGGGAAAACAGCGAGATTGTCACCATCGGCCCGGTGGCAATCCAGCATCGGCGCGCCGGCGGCCTGGCCATCCGGCCGGATCGCCAGTTTCCAGCCTCTCACCGGCTTCCCGATAAGCTCGGCGAATATACGCTGAACGGCCATTGCCGTCTCGAAGTCCTCAGGAACGAGCCCATCCGCCTCTAGCTGCACAAAAGGAACTTTCGCGCCGCCAAGATCTGCCTGCACAAATCTTCGGGCCAGTTCTTCGATCGCCGTCATTCCCGTCATCATCCCCTTTGCGTTCATACACCGAATGCTGTCATGATTTCGCGCTGCTTGCCAAGGCCATTGATGCCAAGTTTGGCGACGTTTCCAACCTTTCGGAAAATCCGGGAGTTCATCCTAAGGGTGAAGCAGGAACGTTCCAGACCTGCGGCTGTTGGTGCTGCCGCGAGTGATAAAGTGTGGTCAGTCAAACCGGGTTTTGCGGGTGGTGGGACGGAATTTTGCTGTTGTTTTTGGTGTACGATCTGTTGAGACTATTTCAAAACGTCAGTTGATGTCTTTGTTTCTAGGTTCTGCTAGCGTATGGCTCCCCTCCAATACGACGTAAAACAGAGAGTTGACGTATGACAGTGCAATTTCCGAGTGCCGCTCAGGCGCTTGCCGAAGAGGTCGGAACATTACG
>NZ_QSNV01000012.1:0-188742 GCF_009498615.1 Agrobacterium sp. ICMP 6402 | reverse complement strand
CGCTCATATGGTTTCCGCGCATAACAATTCCCCATTCAGATCAGCAAATTCAACATAAAACTCATATATTTACGCGTAATTGGCCCGCAATCCGCAAATTGCAGGTTCGTAAAAATCAGCCTTGCTCGCAGATTTTCATCCGCCCTCAGTCAAAAATATACAATCCATCAACGCATATATTTTATATGTTTTACGTTGGTTGTTATATAAATATATGTTTACAGAATCCGCCCAGATCGCAACTGGCCTGCCCTCTTCGTATCGACCATCGAATCAAAACTCTCCTTCTGGTTGCGTAAATACTACTTCTTGAGCTTCCGATTTCGAAGCTTTGCTCTGGCGTAAAGAGATCGCGCCCGCCTCTTCCTCATCAGGGCAGTATCTGCACGAGTAGCAAGGACGTAAATTTCATAGAGACCCATTTTGAACACACCTTTCCTATCACGCGACGCAGCTGCGACCGTGTTGTGAGCTTCATCTCTTGTTTCCATCAGCCTTTCAGCTAGATGGGCATTGCAACGGGGCACTGAAAATTGCCGCCTCTGGAAAATAAAGACACTTATCAGTGCCCCGCATCAGCGGTTTATGCCTGTCAAAGCCTGTCCTTAGCCAATGCGTTTCGGAGAAATAGAAAGGCCCACCACAAACCAGATTCCATCTCTCCTCCGGTCATTGCCAGAGGACTTTCCCTGTCAGGCCCCGAAATATGAGAGTGACGTCTTTCTCTCATAATCAGCGCTGGTTCAGTTTCAAAACCGGAATGTCTCCCGGTTCATAACGGAACAAGGGCAATATAAATCAGGCAAACAGGGCGGGCATGAACGGGGAAACAAAAAGCCTTCCCCAAAGCTAAAGAATCTAGGGGAACAGCGTTAATTCGTTGAAAACATACATCCTTTCAAGTCGAAATATGCAGGCGGCAACCACGGCTGCCAGTCAAAACAACTTTTCGCTTTGGCTTCATCGACAAGCTAGCATGATTATGTCCACTTCTGGCCCTGAACGGATATCATTTACAAGAAATTATGTTCGCTCATGCGTAGGCTACCCAGCCGCGGAAACTGATTGCTTGATAAAATTGCGTGATGCTCGTGAAACCTGCTTCCTGCAGATATTCTCGCTCTTCTTCCGGTGACCTTATGAAGGCTTTTCTCATCCCTATCTTAGCTGCGTTAAGTCTATCGGCGTCCATCTGTGAAGAAGCGCCAAATTTGACATGCCGTTCGATCCAGGTTGAGTAAGCTGGTTCGCTCAATGGGAAACTGACGTGAGCTAGAACGAACGGCGAGCCCGGTCGTAGACGCTGGCGAATGCCATCAAGCGTGACCTTCCTATCCTCGGGCGAGATATGGTGGAATACGAGCAGACATACTGCACCATCGAAAGGCCCAGCGGGTGCAACAGAGATGCTGCCATTGTGAAGAGCTATGCGCTCAATAAGGTTTCCAATCGTTTTTTGTGCCAATGCAAGCATGTCCGATGACGGATCGACACCATCAAATTTCCAACCTGGCTGCTGTTCAGACAGTGCTTTTAGCTCAAGGCCACCACCCGCACCGACCACGAGCACTCGCCCGTCTTGGGGCACCCGTTCGGCCAAAAGCAGTCCCGCCATGCGATGAAGTCCATCGAGCCCCGGAACGTTGCGTCTAGCTCCTTCGATATAATCAGCCTGCCTTCCATCAAATGTACCCACAGCGACAACTCCTTTTTGCGCCTATCGTAACAACATAAGTTACGTAAGGCGCCGGTGCAATACCTCACATCAGGACAGCGAGCACCGCGGCGACCGCTAATGGCGCAAAGACGCCGCCCACCCATGTCGGCCATCAGCCCAAAGCCGTCGTCGAGCTGCTTTGATATCCAGGTAGAAACGACGTGTAGACATTGCAGCGGGGCCACTCGAACCCATCAGATAAAAATCGCTGCCAAAACAACACGGTGCTGCTGGCGGCATCGGGTCTATGGCTGGGAAATGTCCGATAGGTCCCATAAATGGAACGGTTTGCTCTGACGCATTATCGTGATGTTTCTCACTCTTGACATCCTTTCGCAAACCTTGTTTATACGCATAAGCAGCTAATACGAATTAGCAGAGCAGCAGGAAACGGGGTTTCGATGGTTAGGCGCTTGACGCAACGTGACATTGCGATCTTCGCGGGGGTCAGCCAGGCAACGGTTTCGCTCGTGCTCAACGAGGCGAAATCCGCTGAAGGCCGTATCCCGCCTGAAACGCGGGAGCGCGTGCTGAAGGCCATTCGCGACACCGGTTATGTGGCGGATCCCATTGCGCGCAGCATGGTCAAGGGCGCCAACCGGATTCTGGGTGTATTCACCTACCAGCCGGCTTTCCCCATTGCGCAGGCGGATTTCTACACGCCTTTTCTGATGGGAATAGAGGAGGAGGCGGAGAGGCTGGGCTACGACCTTCTGCTGATGACGGCCGCCGCGCGCGACGATAACGGCCGCAAGCGCATCTTCGGGGAAACAGGTCGGCTTCGACTTGCTGACGGGTGCCTGATTCTGGGCAGCCAGTTCGATCGCGATGAGCTGGCCCAACTGGTTGCCGGTGACTACCCTTACGTCGCAGTCGGTCGCCGTGACGATGCCGGTGGGCCTGTGCGTTATGTTGGCGCGGATTACGTCACCGCCACGCATGCTCTTGTACGAGAGGCACTTGCCGCCGGCCATCGCCGTTTCGCCTTCATCGGCGCGACGGGTCCGGCGGAATCCATCAGCGACCGCTGGCGTGGTTTTCTCGCCGCAATCGAGGGCGCGGCGGAGCTGGTTTATTCCCATGAAAGTGAAAATGGCGATCCGGCCGAGCAACTGGCCGCCGTTCGCGCCAGCGGAGCAAGCGTCGTTTTTTTTGCCGAAGTGGCCGAAGCGGTGGTCTTCGACAATCACGCCCGTGCGCAGGGGGTGAGCGTCCCCGGCGATCTTTCCATCGTCGTGCTCGGCAGCGGCACGCGCACGCATACGCTCCGGTTGCAACGTGTCTTCACCTCCTATGCCATCCCCCGCGAAGAGATGGGCCGGCAGGCGACCTCCATGCTGGTCGAAACCCTCACCAGTCCCCCCGGCCCTGTACGACAGATATTGCTGGGTTGCGATATCGTGGCGGGCGAAACGCTTGCTTCCCCAACTCAAGGCCCAACTTAAGGAAAGAGAACCTCACGTGAGAGAATACAATGCAGATATTCTTGTGGTTGGCGGCGGGCTTGGCGGCGTGGCCGCGGCGCTTGGGGCCCTGCGCAACGGCCGGAGCGTTATCCTGACGGAAGCATTCGAGTGGATTGGCGGCCAGCTGACCAGCCAGGCCGTGCCGCCCGACGAGCACAGCTGGGTCGAACAGTTCGGGATCACCGCCAGCTATCGCGCCCTGCGCACGGGCGTGCGGCAATATTACCGCGACCACTATCCGCTGACGGACGCCGCCCGGGCGGATCTGACGCTCAACCCCGGTGACGGCAATGTATCTCGCCTGTGCCATGAACCGCGCGTTTCGCTGGCGGTGATGGAGGCGATGCTTGCCCCTTACGCGGCCGGCGGCAAGCTGACCATTCTCAAGCCGTATGAGCCGATCGCCGCAGAGGTCGACGGCGACACCGTGCGGGGCGTGACGCTGCGCCATTGCAATACGGGCGATCTCGTTTCCTGTTCGGCCCGCTACATCATCGACGCCACCGAACTGGGCGATCTGCTGCCGCTGACAGCTACTGAATACGTCACGGGTTTCGAAGCGCAATCCGAAACCGGCGAGCCGAGCGCGCCGGCAGAGGCGCAACCGCACAATCAGCAGGCCGTCTCGATCTGTTTCGCCGTCGATCAGGTTGACGGCAATCATGTCATCGACAAACCCGCTCGGTACGACCACTGGCGTCAGGTTGCCCCCGAATTCTGGGGCGGGCCCCTATTGAGCTGGGACTCGCCCAATCCGCGGACGCTGGAGCGCAGCCGCCGGTTCTTCGATCCCAACCCGATCGACAACGCAACACGCGACGTTGCCGACCAGCGCCACAGCGCCGGCGATATGAGCCTGTGGATATTCCGCCGCATTGCCGCACGCCATACGTTTCGGCCGGGCGCCTATGCCAGCGATATCTGCCTCGTGAACTGGCCGATGATCGATTATTTCGAGGCGCCGATCATCGACGTTACTCCCGAACAATATGCCGAGCGGCTGGCCGACGCGGCAAGCCTGTCCTATTCCATGTTCTACTGGATGCAGACCGAGGCGCCTCGCCCGGATGGTGGCCAGGGCTTTCCGGGCCTGCGCCTGCGCGGCGACGTTACCGGCACGGAACATGGCCTGGCCATGGCGCCCTATATTCGTGAAAGCCGTCGTATTCGTGCCCTTACCACGGTGGTGGAACAGGATTTGTCGCTTGCCGTGCGCGGCGATCGCGGCGCGGTGCATTACCCCGACAGTATCGGTGTCGGCATGTACCGCATCGACCTGCACCCCTCGACGGGCGGCGATAACTATATCGATGTCGGCGCCTGCCCTTTCGAAATTCCTCTGGGTGCCCTTATTCCCCGCCACAAAACGAACCTGCTGGCGGCATCCAAGAATATCGGCACGACGCATATCACCAATGGTTGCTACAGGCTGCATCCGGTCGAATGGAACATCGGCGAAGTGGCCGGCATGCTGGCCGCCTATTGCCTTGACAGGGGCGAGACCCCGCATGGCGTGCACGCCGATGAAAAGCGGCTGGCGGAGTTTCACACCCACATCGAACGCCAAGGGGTGGAGCGCCATTGGCCTGATATTCGCGGCTACTAGCCAAAACGTATAATCTGGGAGGATTATTCATGCGCAGGAGTATAGTCAAAATTGCACTGACCGGTTTTCTGGTCACATCCGGGCTGGTTTCGCCGGCTTTGTCGCAGGAATTGCGGATGGCCATCTGGAGCGCCAACGAAGCCCATCTGGCCCTGTTCAACGAGATCGCCGACGAATTTGAGGCCAGCCATCCCGGCGTCAAGATCACCTACGATTCGCTTGCCTACGAAGGCTATGCCACCACCTTGACCACCCAGATCGCCGGCGGCAATCCCCCCGATCTGGCCTGGCTGTTCGACACGACCGCGCCTGACTTCATGGCGGCCGGGGCGCTTTATCCCCTTACCGAAACCTTTGCCAATACCGAAGGTTACGACATGGACGACTTCCCCCCGGCAACACTCACCGCGTGGTCGTATGAAGGGGTACAATATCTCTATCCCTTCTCGACATCGCCCTTCGGCGTTTTCGTCAACAACGACATGATCCGGGCGGCAGGTGCCAGGACACCCGCCGAGATGATCGCTGCCGGCGAATGGAACTGGGACAGTGCCATTGCGACAGCCGCGAAAGTTGCGGCCACCGGCAAACAGGGATTGATCATTCGTGATTTTGAATACAAGGCCTGGGAGAACCTTGCCGAAGTCTATACCGGCTGGAATGCCTATCCGTGGTCGAAAGACACGAAGTCCTGCGCTTTTGCCAGCCCGGAGATGGTTGATGCCATGCGCTTCATCCACGATGCGATCTTCGTGAAAAAAGCCATGCCCGGCCCCGGTGTTTCTGCCGACTTTTTTGCCGGGGATGCGGCGATGACGACCACCCAGATCAGCCGTGCAGCGCTGCTGCCGAAAGGCGACAAGGCCTTCGACTGGGATCTCGTGCCGTTGCCTAAAGGACCCGCAGGTGACTATGCCGTAACAGGTCGGGCAGGCATTGGCGTCATGGCCAGCGGCAAAAACCCAAAGCTCGCGGCGGAATTCCTGGCGTTTTTCTCCTCCAAGCCTAATGTGGCCAAGCTCGCGCGGTTTTTCCCGCCGGCACGGCAGAGCTTGCTCACCGCCGATGTCCTCGCGGCCGCCAACCCATTGCTGTCGCGTAAACAGATAGAGGCCGTGGTCATTCGCGGCGTCGCCACCGGTCAATCAACGCAGCAGGTCCGCAACTTTGCCCGGCTGCAACAGACCGTTCGCGCTGGCCTTGACGGTCTCTGGCGTCCCGATGCCGATGTCGCGGCTGTCCTGCAAGCGCTTTGCGGCCGTCTCGATCCGTTGCTGGCGGCCAATTGACGCTTGGTAGTCATCCGATTTTCCGTGGATGCGAAAAGCAGAAGGAAGAAAAGCCATGACGCTTGCCCTCCAGACAGCGCAGACACAGGCCCGGCGCGGTTTCTGGACCATGGCGCGCCGTGACGCCGCCACCGGTTATCTGTTCATAGCGCCGCAACTCATCGGTATCGTTGTCTTCGTGCTCGTGCCGCTGGTGCTGGTCTTCTGGTATTCACTGCATGAGTGGAACGTGCTGGCAGGCTCGTTCCGGTTCACCGGCGTCGCCAACTACCAGAAGCTGCTCAGCGACCCGGCCATAGGCGAAGTGCTGGCCGTGACCGCCGTGTTCTCCGCCGGGCTTGCCCTGCTCAATATGAGCCTGGCGCTGGGGCTTGCGTTGCTCCTGAATCAGAAGCTGGCCTTCATGACCGTGTTCCGCACACTGTTCTTTTCGCCTGTGGTGGTGTCGCTGGTCGCATGGACAATCGTCTGGAGTTTCTTGCTGCAGAACAATGGCGGCATCAACGGCCTCCTGCAAATGATCGGTGTCGAGGGTCCCAACTGGCTGCGCCACCCCACGACGGCAATGATCTCGGTCATCGTCGTGCAGGCGCTCAAGAATCTCGGTCTCAACATGATCCTGTTTCTGGCCGCACTACAGGGCGTGCCACGGGAACTGTTTGAAGCCGCGCGCGTCGACGGTGTGCCGCGCTTCAAGCAATTTTATCGCATCACCCTGCCGATGATCAGCCCGACGATCCTGCTCGCCTCCATCGTCACCATCGTCGGCGCGTTGCAGGTCTTTGCGCAAATCATGATCCTTACGCAGGGCGGGCCGGGCTTTTCCACGACGGTTCTCGTTTATTACCTCTATCAGCAGGCCTTCCAGTTCTACCTCTTCGGTTATGGCTCGACACTCTCCATCATCCTGCTGGTCATTGTCGGCGCTCTCACCTTCATCCAATGGCACTTGCGCAGAAAGTTCGTATTCTATGAAAACTGAACTCAGCCCACGCGCGCAGGCGCTGATCTATTTCATACTCTGCGTGCTGCTTGTCCCCTTCGTCTTTCCGACCTGGTGGATGGTGACGTCATCGGTCAAACCCGTCAGCCAGATATTTGCCTTTCCACCTGACATCTGGCCGCGCGCCTTTGATTTTTCATCCTATTCCGACGTTTTCAGAATACAGCCCTTCGCGCTGCAATACTGGAACTCCGCCTATATCGCCGCAATCGTCACCATCGGCACCATGGCCGTGGCTTCGATGGCCGGATATGCATTTGCGCGCATCAGGTTTCCCTTCGCCAACGCCATCTTCATGGTGGTGCTGGTGGGATTGCTGATCCCGTCCGAAGTGACACTGGTTCCGCTGTTCCGGATGTTTCTCAAATGGGGCATGATCAACACGCACTGGCCGCTGATCCTGGTGCCGATCTTCGGCGCGCCGGCGGTCTTCGCCACCTTCATCATGCGCCAGTTCTTCATCTCCTTACCCGTGGAACTGGAGGAAGCTGCGCGGGTCGATGGTCTCGGCCGGTTCAAGATATTCTGGACCATCGCCCTGCCGCTTTCCCGTCCGGCGCTGGCCGCCGTTGCGATCTTCACGTTTCTCGGCAGCTGGAACCTTTATCTCGAACCCATCGTCTTTCTTTCCAGCCCCGACAAGTTCACCCTGCCCCAGGCGCTGACACAATTTACCGACGCCTATGGCGGGCCGATGTGGAACATCCAGCTTGCCGCCGCAACGATGACCGCCATTCCCGTACTCATCGTTTTCATCGTTGCGCAGAAACAATTCGTCGAAGGCCTCGCCCATACCGGCCTCAAAGGCTAATCGAAAGGCTGACCCATGGCACCCGTTACCCTTAAATCCGTAAAGAAAAGCTATGGCGCATTCGCCACCATCCATGGTGTCGACATCGATATTGCCGATGGCGAATTCGTTGTCCTCGTCGGCCCATCGGGCTGCGGCAAATCCACCCTGCTCCGGATGATCGCAGGCCTTGAAACCGTGACCAGCGGCGATATCTCGATCAGCAGCCGTGTCGTCAACGAGATCGAACCGAAAGACCGCGACATCGCCATGGTCTTTCAGAACTACGCGCTTTATCCGCACATGAGCGTGGCCAGGAACATGGCGTTTTCGCTCGAACATCGCGGCGGCAGCAAGACCGAGATCGCCGAACGGGTGAACTGGGCAGCCGACATATTGGGGCTGACGCCGTTGCTCGAACGGTTCCCTCGCCAGCTTTCCGGCGGGCAACGGCAGCGTGTCGCCATGGGCCGCGCAATCGTCCGCAATCCGCAGGTTTTTCTGTTCGACGAACCGCTCAGCAATCTCGACGCCAAGCTGCGCGTGGTGATGCGCGGTGAAATCAAGGGGTTGCACCAGCGTCTGGGGGTCACGACCGTCTATGTCACGCATGACCAGGTGGAAGCCATGACCATGGCCGACAAGATCGTGGTGATGAATGCCGGACGGGTCGAGCAATGCGGGGCGCCGCTCGAGCTTTATGACCGGCCCGCCAATCCCTTCGTCGCGGGCTTCATCGGTTCGCCGGCGATGAATTTCATCAAGGGGCGACTTACCGCCGATGGCTTCGAGGCTGACGGTATCGTCTTGCCCCTTCCGCCCGGCCCGGCCACAGGCGAAGCGATATATGGCGTCCGCCCGGAACATTTCGAACTGGTCAACCATGGCCTCCCCACGACCGTTTTACTGGTGGAGCCAATGGGGTCGGAAACGCAGGTTACGATGATGCTCGGCCATCACCAGGTCATCGGCGTCTTCCGCGAGCGTGTGCAGGCGCAGCCGGGCGCGACCATCCAGGTTCAGCCCGACCTGAAATCGATCCATTTGTTCGATGCCGCGACCAATCAACGCCTCAACTAGCGAACCCCTCGCCATGACACGCCATCGCAAACCGGGTCTGAAGACGCATCGCGCCGACCGGCCACCTCCCGGCATATTTTCACCATCCGAAATTGCATCGGATCCCTCATGGGTTCCGGATATGGCTGCTTCAGGCGAGCCGGCGATGACTGCGGAAACCTATATTGCCGCATATCTTGCCGACGTCGATGCATGGTGGTGGTCAACGAACCTGCATCACGAGCCAGGAGGTTTAGCGTTAAAACGCACCCTCGCTATTATCGCGCGAGCAAGGATGCCCGATCACGAACGAGCTCTCGGCCAGTTGGGTGTCGATCCACTGGAGAATATGATGTCCGATGAACTGCTTGAGCTTTTGAGAGCCTGGATGCCGTTCACTCCCGCAATGTGCTACGCCCTCGGCTGCGTGCGGATGGAGTTCGAACCGCCCCAACTGCAACGCCGCCTGAGTGCAATGGTAGCGGAATCGCGACGCAAAACAGAATTCAATGATTAAAAATCGCTGCCCGGAAACGCCATGTTGGGTTGAACTTGGGATGACCATATGAAATCGACGTGTCAGGTGTTGAAAAGCCGTAATAGGAGGGACAGGCAAATTCGCACGAATGTAACGCGCCGTAATATCGGTCTGGTCCCTCCCCTCTTTCTCGCTGCCGGGCTGATATTCCAGGCAACGATGGCAGTCAGCCCGGCCCAGGCGGCGGAGAGCGTGACCGTTCCCCCTTATGAACCTGCCATCGGGGCCGAGAGCCATTATCGCGTTCAAAAGACGACCGAGACCGACATGTCGCTTTGGTTCGACAAACCGGAAGCATCGTCCGTTGTCATGCGTGGCGATTTCCGTCAATCGGCAACTGTCCTGTCGCGCGACGCCGACGGAATGCGGATGAAATGGAGGCTTTCCGCAGACATTCCCCCGGACGCGACAGGCGCTGCGGATTCCTATGCGATGAACGCCCTGTTTCGCAATTCACTCGCCGCTTATGGTGTGAAGGCGCTGGAATTCGACGCCGATCCGAGTGGCACTCCGACGGCGCTTGTCGGCGCCGATCAGATCATCGCCAATATGGAAATGCTTCTGTCCACGTCCGCGTCAGATAACACGGCCTCTCGCATGCTCCAGACCGTTAAAGGTAATCCTCTTGTCGTTATCGACGTGCTTGCGCCGGAAAGCATGATCCTTGCGCTTGGGCAATCCTCCGAAGCTTTCACGACAGATATCGGACGGGAATGGACCGTTGAGGGAAGCGAAGAGCTGAAGGGGATGCTCGTCCCGACAAGTACCGTCTGGAAACTCGAAGCCGCCGACAGGATCAGGCAAACAGCCACGTTCAGCGCGGCGGTAACCTACGATCCGGCTGCCCTGCTGCAATCCCAGCAATCTTCGATCGATGGCATGATCGCAAGCTTCGCTGACCGGGCGAAGCAAATGACCGACGCGCAACTGGCGCAGGCCAGAAGCGCTGGCAAGTCGCGGACTGTGACCTATGTGAATTCGACACGTGACGGCTCGACAATCGAAGTGCTGGAAAACACGGTCGCAAATGTTGGCGGCATGAAGGTCACCGTGGCCATGCATATCTGGCGAGAGGATCAGCCACCGGTCCTGCCTGCGCCACATGCATGGACTGCCCAGCCCCTGTCCGGCCAACGCGTTGAGCCGTTACCCGAAAACAATACGCAAGCTTCGATCGATCTGGACCAGTCCCGCCCGAAGACCGATGCCGATACCGATACCGCTTCCTCTTCCAACCAGAATGATGGTGACAAAACTTCTAAAGACAGCGGCGGCGGGCACATTGCACCGATTTCGCTCAAGGTCGCAAAGGTGAAATCCTCGGTCGATCCCGCTGCCGGACCTACGGTGGAAATTGCGTTGACGCCGGAAAGCGCCAAGGCCTTCGGGGATTTCACACGCGCAGCTCTCGGGCAAAAGACCCAGTTGCTGGTTGATGGAGACGTCATCTCCGAACCGGTGGTGAGAGAGCCGATTATGGGCGGCAGCGTCACCGTCAATGGTCTTGATTCAGCGCAGGCTCTGGCCATCGAGCAACGATTGTCGTCTTCCGAGGCCACGATCATCGTGCGGTTGGCGCCATAATCTTGCAACGAGGAATTCTTCCGGTGAGGGCAGATTGCTCGCTTCAGAGGCGAGTGACATTATAGATTGAACGCGAGACCCAGTGGAATTAGGTATGGCTGTAATATCTCGTCTGAGAAGATTGTGCACAAAGGGCGTGGGAAAGTCAGCTGATGAAGAACGATAAATCGTCGCAAGGGCTGAGTGAGATCCTGCGTGATCTCGTCCAGGAGGGCGGCCAGCTGGCGGAGGCGTTACGGCTCACAGAAGCACATCTTGCCAGTGCGCCTGACGATACGGACATCTTGGAATGGCATATTCGCGTGCTCGAGCAAATGGATCGCAGCGAAGAAGCCCTGGTTGCATTCGAGCCATACAAGACCGCAGTTCTTGGCCGGGAGCCTGAAAGCCCGCATCGCTGGCAAAAACTCGGGTTCGCGCTCTTTCGGCAGGCAGAGATTTGCCGCGCTCTGGGCCGCAAGGAAGAGGCGAGGCACCTGGTTCTTGAGGCGGTGACCAGGATCGGCAGCTTTAGCGATCACACGGCCTGGATGACGGCAGCGCGATGGTTCTGGGACGACGGCGAATTCAATGGCGCCGGGCGGCTCTGGTACGATATCATGTTCAGGAGCAACGCCGACGATGGCCTTGCCGCCAAAATTCTCGAAACCACAACAACCCTGGGCGACGGTCACAACCATGATTGGGTATGGCTCGCACGCATGCGGGCGACACTGGCCGCCCGAGAGCGCAGACGCGAGCGCATCGAGGCGATGTTCCTCCGTGTTGCGCACCAGCCTCTCGCCTGGCGCATCAGGGCCAGGGCGCGTGCGATGGCGGATGATCTCGACGCGGCCTCCGCCGATCTTGATCATTATCTCGAACTCGGCGGCGACCCCAGGGCACAGGTCTGGCGGGCGCAGCTCAACCACCAAATGGGGCATGCACACGGTCTGGAACAGATCGTGTGGAACAGGACGAGTGACGCGGGCGCACGCGACTATTATGCGGCGGGCTGCGATGTCATGGAATTCATCGAGGAGCTCCAGGAGGAAGGGCAATATGTCGGCGCCGAGGATTTTGCGCGCGCCCGTCGAGTGGAGGCCGAGGTCTATAAACTCGGAGCGGAGCGTTTCGAGCATTACTTCGCGACCGGGGAAGGCAATAGTGAGGACGCCGATCCACACGTCTATGCCATGTTATGCAACAATCTCGGTTCGTCCTGGGGCATTAACCAGGAACGCTACCTTGAGGGCATTGCCTGGCATGACAAGGGTTGGGCAGTGTCGCCATTCTGGGAGCAATACAGTAACCGGCTGCGCAATCAGCTCCATGCTCGCCAATGGGCGGGCGTGATCGAATCCTATGAGGTTCTTCGTCAGGCTTTCGGCAAGGATTGGCAATATGAAAAACGGTTGAATGGCGTTGGCTATGCCTATGATCAACTCGGACGCCATGGAGACGTACTCGCTCTCTATGACGAATTCGCCGACTGGTGCTGGACATTCGAGACGAACTCGCTCGAATTCGATGAGGAAGAAAACCAGATCGGGCTGTTGTTGCGAGCAGCAAAGGCTGCGGTGCACGAGGGACGCAACGATCTGTTGCGTGAAATCACGCACCGGCTGCGGGCCTCCGATCGCCTGACCCCGAATATGGCGGACTTTCTCGCCGCGGCTTGGGCGGATCACGGTGATCCGGCCGAAGCCCAGCTTTGCCGGCATGCGCTCACCCCGCCGGAGCCACCGGCGATGCCAGATATGCCGAGGCTTCCTGACCTCGCGACACTGCAGCGGATTCACGATGGCGTGTCGCTGAATTCGGGTTATGGCCCCCTCACTCTGACAGCGGAAGATGAGCAGGGCTGGCATTTCACGGTCACGCGTTATCTGGCGCCGGCCAATGGCGATGCCTTTTGTCCCGTCAATATCGAGGCGCAGCGCGGACAGGAACCGGGCATGCTTGCCTGGCAGGTCGGCCAAGTCGAGGAGCCAGCTGGATGGCTGGCGCGCCTCGGTGGTCGCAAGATCAATCGACGTGTCCAACTCACCCGCTCTCCCACAGGATCGCCCGGTGCCGAGGCGCTCCAGACCGCGGACGAGGCGGAGATCGAGGCTTTCTGGCCGCAATTCCTACGCCGTTACGAGAGAGCGGACAAGATCTGGCAGCAATTGTCGGGCACGATCACCATCGAGCATATCAGGGTGCTTCTCGCCGAACTCGAGGCTGCCGGTTATGATTATGACCAATCACTGACTCTGGGCATCTGCACGGTGCAGCGCACACTCATCAACGGCCGGCAGGAGATCAGCCTTTGTTTCGACCGTCTGCGGGATGGCGATCCCGCCCGCCCGGGCAAGGCCTGTGATTTCTACTATCACCGCTATCAGATCGCCGGGACTGAAGAGGAGCCCGTTCTCTGCTATATGTATCAGGACAAAAACCATCAGACAGCCCGGGATGTCGAACCGAGCGACTCCGATCTGGCGCTGGCCTCATTCGCTCACTTCCGGCGTATGATGCGCCGTCTGGAACGGCATCGTAAACTACAAAAGGGCTGACAGGCCGATCGCGATCGTCTTGGAAGACCCATATTGGTTCCGCAGCAGCGGCGCATAACGTGTATGCCGGCGTTCCCCTGTCCGCGTAAGGGCGCCGACAGAGGTGGCTCGGTTTGTCTGAACAGTTTCGGGCGTTTTGCTAAGTGGATTTCCGCCTCGATTATGCTGCCACCATCATTGGTGCCAGCGCGTGGGCCGGTCGCGTCACGGGTCGACCAGCATGTCGAGATCGCCATGATGCGCACTCCGGACGGACACAGTCGGCTGGAGCTTTCGCGCTTCCTCCGTCCTGAAATCGTTGCCGATCACCGGACTTCTCCCGTGAACGCTCTTGGATATCTGCGTGCCATGTTCACAGTCGACGACGTCTATTTGTGCATGAGATTTCAAATCGCGCAGCTAGTGCAACCATTCACACTGATAGGCCAACACCGGTTCGGCAAATCCTTTCAGTCTGTAACGATCACCATGCACGAGGACATCGGCGCTGCCATATTCCTGGAAGGTCTTGTCCGATATCAGGATTTGATCGCTCCCAGCGGCGGCACAAAGCCTTGCTGCCAGTTGCACGGTCGTGCCGAAGAAATCATTGTGGTCTTCGACTGGCTCACCACAATCCAGCCCGATGCGGATGTGAATGGGCTCGCCGTTGTCGCTGTTGTAACGATGGAATTCGCGTTGGATGTCAATGGCGCAGTCCACGGCAAATGGCGTGGAGGAGAACACGGCCATGATGCCATCACCGGTGTGCTTGACCTCCCGCCCCGATCGTCGCCCAAGGCAGCCACGAACCAGAGCGTCATGCGCCCGGACGAGTTCAGCCGACATGCGATCGCCAAGGCGGGACGTCATTTCGGTTGAACCGACAATATCTGTGAAAAGGATCGCACGGTGGCCGGCGTCCATGGCTTGCGAGACAGCCCCAACCGTAACGGGATCCTGTATTCGCCCGAGAAATGCTTCTACGGCTGACAGGGCAACTGCCACCACTTCACTGGCGATAAAGCCGTGCGCTTCCCGATGCACGCACTGCGCGGTTTCAGCGTCCGGGGCATCCATAAGGCAAAACGCCGTACCACGCCTTTCATCAAACCAGTAGGTCAAAAACCTGACGCCATACTGATCCTGGATGTTGAGATCTTTAAGGTGTGCGGCGGCAATATCAGCCGCTGAAACTCCGGCAAGCTCGTGCCGGTCCATGAAGATAGGCATTGGTTTCCTCCCAAGAGTATATCGTTGCCTCCTCTGGCGGCCAGTTTACGACTTCCCCGAACTATCGTCTATCGCTCTTACGGGTGACCCTTGACAGCGACGGATCACCGGAAAGAGCGATATGCGTTTGCGTGACAATTTCAGCGCATTCGGCTATGTTACAAGGCCTACGAGCATTCACTGACGCATCAATTTGCGGTCAGCCTTTGCCCGCCAACGAAGCGAATTGGGGGGAATGCGATGACACAGCTCGATGAAACAAAACTGAATTCTTTCATTGGCAAAATGCTGGGCGACCTTGGAGGAGCCTTCAGCGTTCCAACCGTCAGGATTGGTTTGAGACTGGGCCTGTTCGAGGCGCTGCATCGCGTCGGGCCGGTGACGTCCGCAGGCCTGTCGGCAGCAGCTGGCGGCCTGTCGGAGCGATATGTCAGGGAGTGGGCACTGGCACAGGCGGCAAACGGCTACATCGACTACGACAGCGGTTCCGGGATGTTCAGTCTCTCACCCGAGCAGGCGATGGTGTTCGTCAACAGGGACAGCCCCGTTTATCTGGAAGGCGCTTTCGATCTGGTCGCCGCGATGATCGAGGGAGAGCCAAAGGTTGAGCGCAGCTTCCGAACCGGCGGCGGGGTGCGATGGGGAGACACCGCAGGTTGCCTGTTCTGCGCAACGGGGGCGTTCTTTCGGCCGGGTTATGTGAACAACATCGTGCAATCGTGGCTGCCTGCCCTTCAGGGCGTCGAGGAAAAACTGGTGAGAGGCGCCAGGGTGGCCGACGTCGGCTGTGGTGTCGGTTTTTCGACCATTCTTATGGCCGAGGCATACCGCAACGCCAGCTTCATCGGCTACGACTTCCACGAGCCATCGATAGAAGAAGCGAATAAACATGCCCGAAACCACGGGGTGGACGACCGGGTGAAGTTCGTGGCGGCAACGGCCAAGGACATCAAGGATACGGACTTCGATCTCATCACCAGCTACGACTGTCTGCACGATATGGGCGATCCGCGTGGATGCGCGGGGCACATGTCTCGCATTCTCAAGAAGGACGGCACCTGGATGATCGTCGAACCCATCGCGGGCGACCGCCCAGCGGACAATATGAATCCCGTCGGCCGTCTCTATTACAACGCGTCAACGATGATCTGCGTGCCCACCTCACTTGATCAGGAGGTCGGTGAAGGATTGGGCGCGCAGGCCGGTGAAGCGAAGCTTTCCGAGGTCATCCGCTCGGGTGGCTTTACCCATGTCAGGCGCGCCTTCACGGGACCCTTCAACATGGTCCTGGAGGCGCGCGCCTAGGATGTCTTGCCTTCTACTGTAAGGGGGCATGGCGCGGCGCGGTTGACCACGGTCGGGCGCCATGACTGTGCGTCTCAAATGCTTGACCGAGCGTCCCAGGCAATTGACTACTTCAACAATTGAATATCTTCTCATACGGTTCGGTCGGTGCGGTGCCGGTGCAGAAGACAGTCGAAAATTCAAACACTGGTTCCGGATGCGCAAAGCCGACAGCACTTTTGATATGGCTTCGTCACAGCGAGTTGATTGGCCATTTCCACCAGGCGAAGAATGTTTCGCAGCTTGGAAAAGTGCGCTTTCTCTGCTGGTAGACTGTTCCACACCCTGGGATGCAGATCCTGCGCTTTTCGATTTTCATGGTTGCAGCTGGCAGCTTCCGGGAGCCTTTCTGCATGCGAACGGCGGATCGGCGATGGTGATGTCGCGGACGCAGCAGGTCATCGATGAGCGACCGACCCCGCATATGGTGCTGTTCATGCTCCTGGAAGGGCGGGTCACGAGCAACTATGACGGACTGATTCAGGAACATGAGCCCGGAGACATCGTCGTCGTCGATTATTCGTTGCCCTATGAGAGCGAGACGTCAGGCTTTGAGGCGATCGCGCTGACCTTCGACAAGGCCAATGTGCTGGTCGAGTTTCTGAATAATGCTCACGGTCTTGTGCTGACACCGAACGAGCACGCCGGCGCTATGCTTGGAACCCAGATCAAGGCGCTGGTGGAACATATTGGCGGTCTCAGCATCCACCAGAGCCAGGTGGCGATCGATGGCATCCTGCGTTTTGCCGCGGCCGCCTTTGCGGCCCCCGCAACGCGAGAAAGACGTGACAAGCGTTTCCTTTTCCAACGCGCATCTTCGAGCGCGCGACAAAGGCTGTCCGATCCCGACTTCGGTCCGGATGAGTTGGCGGCGGTCCTGGGGGTTTCCCGGTCGAAACTGTTCCGTCTGTTCGAACCGCATGGTGGCGTACAGCGCTGGATGCTCGTGGAACGGCTAAGAGGAAGCTTGCAGAGCATCATGCGATCGACGCCAGATCACAAGATCGCCGTCATCGCCCGTAACCACGGGTTTCGCAGCGAGGCGCACTTCAGCCGCGCGTTCCAGAAGCGATATCAGACCAGTCCGAGTTCCGTCCGAGCTCTCGCCAAGGATTCAGTGCGAATAGCCGCATATGAGACCTTGTTGAAGCAAGGCGGCGGAAACGGAGCAGCGATCGTCGAAGCCTGGCTCGCTTCCGCCCGCGTTTGATTCCGCCCAGCCGCATCAGCTCCTGACACGACGATTGCTCCCTGCCGGCCGAGCCGACCATCGCTGATCGGAATTCGTCATTCGGCACGCCGGGCACGATGACCCTACGTCTCATCTTGATGACTGAACGTCCCAATATGCGCGGCAACCTCGCTCGGGGCAGTGACAGTGCGAGCGACATCGCAGACAGATGTTTTCGGTTTTGGATTCAGGCCTTCTGGCTGGCCATGGGGGCGGCAAGAATGAGCAATGGGGAGGCACGGATATGTCGGACGTGGCAGTTCAGACGCAGCAGATTACCGATACGGAGCACCCCGCGCACTGGCCGTCGTATCTTGGCAGGGCACTCAGCAAGGCATGGGCTCTGGTAACGCCGGCCGACCCGCGCGAACAAGAGCCGGACGGTCTGGAAGTGCTCGATATGCTCGGCGGCTGGGAAGGCTCCGACGCCAGGCGGCGCAGCATTAGCTAGCACCCTGCCAGTCAACTTGCCCGCAACGGCAGGCAGGCAAATGAAAATTCCATTGATCAGGATTGACCGGCCCAGGACGTTTTTCGCGTTCAGGGCGCAGGCAGATTGTCACCTCAAAGCCTGACGCTCTCAGGTCTTCGGACACATTGGCAACCACCGAAACCGGCCTCGATCTCGACCCATCCGCGACGCTTCAGCCTGCTGACCCCAGCAACACGGCTTCAAGGCCAACTTCAACATGAGATTCGAATGCGCATCAGGTCATTACCATTTCCAACGACAAGCCCTGCCGATGAAGCTTCCATTGTGCGTTCGTCCCGCTTCGGGCATCTGCGGCCCCAGACGTTGCGGGGTTCGACGACGCTGTGCGGGTTCTTCTCCGCCGGTGTTTACTCTGTGTTGGCGGTAACGGCGCTGGGTTTGGCTGCGCAGCCGGCTCTCGCGCAATGCGCTCCAACAGCGGGCGGCTTCGCCTGCTCCGGAGCCAATATAACGGGGCAAGACATCGACGCCGACGATACCACTGTCACGACGGCCCCTGGCTTCAGCGTCGATACGACGGCGCCGGGCGAACACGCCCTCTCCATTCAGGGGTTCGGCCATATCAGCTACATCGACGGCAATGGGGCGGCCCTCACGGCGGGCTCGGGTCAAATTGGTCTGAACATCCAGGCGAATGGCGATAACGGCGCAACTCCGGGCGCAATAACGGTCATGACTGGTGGGGCCGTCACCGGCGGTGACTCAGGTATCGTGGCCATCAACTATGGCACCGGCACGACCTCCGTTACCGCGACAGGCCAGGTGACCGGGACCGATAGCAGCGGCATCTACACCGAGAATGCCATCACGGCGAGCGACCTGACGGTGAACGCCGCAGGCGTCACCGGCGGCGACACCGGGATTATCGCAGCCAACAACGGCACTGGTGCGACCAGCGTTACCGCGACGGGTCTGGTAACCGGGATCGGTCTCAATGGCATCTGGGTCCAAAACGCCAACACTGCAACCGACCTGACGGTAAGCGCCGCAGCCGTCAACGGCAATGTCGATGGTATTTATGCCCACAATGACGGCACAGGCGCGACGAGCGTTACCGCGACAGGCCAGGTGACCGGGATCGGTCTCAACGGCATCTGGGTCCAAAACGCCACCACGACAACCGACCTGACGGTAAGCGCCGCAGGCGTCACCGGCAATGCCGACGGTATTTACCTCTACAACGACGGTACAGGTGCGACGAGCGTTACCGCGACGGGCCAGGTAACCGGCACCAATGGCATCGGCATCAACGCCTGGAACGCCACCACGGCGACCGATCTGACTGTCAACGCTGCGCGTGCTACCGGCCGCGACACGGGCATTCTCGCCTATAACGGCGGCACCGGCGCGACCAGCGTCATCGCGACGGGTCTGATCACTGGGATCGAAGGGAACGGCGTCCAGGCCTATAACGGCGCTACCGCAAACGGCCTCAATGTGAATGTCGTGGATGTCACGGCCGGATTGACAGGCATCTACGCCTGGAACCAGGGCGCCGGCACCACCGACGTGGCCGCGACAGGGCAGATCATCGCGAAACAGGGCTACGGCATCTTCGCCTTCAATGACGGCGGCACGACAACCGACGTGACGGTAAAAGCCGCAGGTGTCACCGGCGTTCCGGCCGGTATTTACGCCATCAATGGCGGCTCCGGGACGACCAGCATCACCGCAGCTGGCCTCGTGACCGGGGCTACCGGGATCAGCGCCGTGACCGGCCCCGCCTCAGCCGACCTGACGGTGAAGGCCGCAGACATCACGGCCGACAGCTTCGGCATCAACATCTCCAACTACGGCCGGGGGGCGACAACGATCACCACGTCCGGTCAGGTGACGGGGGCCGACGACACCGGCATCTATGCCTATAATCACCTCGCGACAACCGACATGACGGTCAATTCCGCAGGCGTCGCCGGCAGGCTGTATGGCATCAAGACAAGCAATAACGGCACCGGTGCGACCACCATCACGACCAGTGGGCTCGTGGAAGGCGGAGTCAGCGCCATCTCGGTCCAGTCCGGTGGCCAACCGATCGCCATCGTCACCAACGGGCTGGTGCGCAATACCTCACGCGATTCGACACGACTTGCGATCGAGGCTTTCGGCGGCCCGGTGGCGCTGACCAATGCCGGCGGCATGATTGGCACGGTCGACTTCGGCGTGGGCGCCAATATCATGACCAACAACGCGGCCTGGAACACGGCGGGCGGCGAAAACCACTTCGGCGGCGGCACGCTGACCAACAGTGTCAATGGCACAATTATCGGCGGTGGCAATGGCGCCGTGCCGGTGCAGACCCTGTTTGACAACCTCGGCAGTTTTGTCAATCACGGCACGCTCACCATGGCCAATGGCGTGGCTGGCGATGTGGTCAGCCAGACCGGCGGCAATGCGCGGTTCGAAGCAGGATCGGTTCTGGTGATCGACGTCAATGCCCTGGGACAGGCGGACAAATTCATCACAACCGGAAGCGCGACGCTGGCCGGCGGCACGGCAGCAATCCCTGACGTGGGCGGGGTCTATCTGTCGGGCCGCCAGTGGACAATCCTCACTGCGGCCGGCGGTGTCAGCGGCACCTTTGCCGCGCCGTCCGAAGGTCTGCCCTATATCGACGTGTCGCTCGGCTATGACGCCAGCAACGTCTATCTCGGTGTCGCCCGCAACGGCGTCGCCTTCTGCCTCACCGGCTTCAGCGGCAACGAATGCGCAAGCGCCAGTAGCGTCGAATTGCTCGGTCAGGGCAACACCCTCTACGACCTTGTCGCTTCGCAGGCGAGTGCCGAGGCTGCGGCCTACGTCTTCAACCAGGTCTCGGGCGAAATCCACGCTTCGGCCAGGGGCATGCTGCTCGAAGACAGCCGTTTTGTCCGCGACGCCGCAGGCGATCGCCTGCGTGCTGCTTTCGGCGGCACCGGCGCTGCGCGCGCGCCAGTGCTGGCCTATGGCGAGGGTGGGGCCGAACTCGTCGCGGCGGATACCGACCGCTTCGCCATCTGGGGTCATAGTTTCGGCTCGTGGGGCGGCACAGGCGGCGACGGCAATGCCGCCGCGTTCGACCGCTCCATCGGCGGATTTTTGCTGGGCGGTGATGTCCCGGTCGGCGATGCATGGCGTGCAGGTCTTGTGAGCGGCTTCAGCCGTTCCTCCTTCGATGTCGACAACCTCGCATCTTCCGGCAACGCCACCAGCTACTCTTTCGGTGCCTATGGCGGCGGCCAATGGGGCGCGGTGTCGTTACGCGCGGGTGCCGCCTACAGCTGGAACAGCATCGAGACCCGCCGCGCGGTGGCGATCCATGGCCTGTCCGAGGTGCTGTCGGCCGACTATGACGGCGCCACGGCACAGATATTCGGCGAGGCCAGCTACCGCATCGACACGGCGGCAGCGACTTTCGAGCCTTTTGCCAATCTCGCTTATGTCAATTTACGCACCGGCGGGTTCACCGAGACGGGTGGGGCGGCAGCCCTTTCACAGGCGGGTTCGAATGCCGATACCACCTTCACCGCGCTCGGTATCCGCGCCTCGGACGACTTCGCGCTCGGCAACATCAACGTGACTGCGCACGGCATGCTGGCCTGGCGTCATGCGTTCGGCGAAGTGACACCATTGTCGACCGGAGCCTTTGCCGGCGGCAACACCTTCACCATCGCCGGCGTGCCGATCGCAAGGGATGCCGCGGTGCTCGAGGCCGGCCTCGACTTCGATATTGCGCCCATGGCAAAGCTCGGCGTCTCCTATACCGGGCAGTTCGGCTCGGGCGTTTCCGACAATGGCGCCAGGCTGGATCTCAACGTCAGGTTCTGAACCGCCCGCGCCCGCGATTTGCCGGCCGAGTACAAGGCCTGCCCATCGAAGCAAGCTGCGGCTTCCGCCAGGAAACCGCAGCTTGCCGTTCGCCGGCAGGTTCGTTTTCCGCTGCGCCGGAAACACCCGAAACTCAGCAGGATGGCCTGAGTAACGAACGGAATGCTGAACGCAGAAATCGACCGGCAATCAAATGCAGATCGTTTCCGACCTTGAAAGATTGCGCGAGAGGTTTGGCGGACACGCAACGCTTTCTTGCGCATCAGGCCATTGGCCGACAATGAAAACGGCGTACCAGAGGAAACAGCCTGATCCTACGGGCCGCCCAAAAAGGCCAATCGGTTAAACACCGTGTACTGGGATTCCGACACCATCAAAGCGGTAAAGACAAGCACGATGACCGGAGGAAGGAGGATGGCGTAAATCAAGGCCAGCCTTTCCCACGCCATGTGCATGAAAACCGCAACGATCAGCCCCGCCTTCAGGGCCATGAACAGAAGGATCAGAGCCCATCTGGCATAACTCTGGATGCCAAGGTAATCGACGAGGTAAGAGAAGGTGCTGAGGACGAAAAGCAGCCCCCAGACCACCAGATAAAGTCTTATCGAATGCTGTTGTCCCGAATGCGCCTGCTCTTGTGCCATGATGTCATCCTCACGCGGATAGAAGCCTCACCACAGATAGAAGAATGCAAAAATGAATACCCAGACCAGATCCACGAAGTGCCAGTAAAGCCCGGTTATCTCTACGATCTCGTATTGGCCCTTGCGGCTGGTGAAAAATCCCCGCCTTTCCTGATCGAAGTCCCCCCGCCATACCTTGCGCGCCATGATGAGAAGGAACAGCACGCCGATTGAAACATGGGTGCCGTGAAAGCCCGTGATCATGAAGAAAGACGAGCCGAATTGCGCGGCACCGAACGGGTTCTCCCAGGGGCGAACCCCTTCCCGGATCAGTTTGGTCCATTCGAATACCTGCATTGCCACGAATGTCGCGCCCAGCGCCGCCGTCGCAACCATCAGCGCGGCGGTTTTGCGGCGATCGCGGCGATATCCGAAGTTGACGGCCATGGCCATCGTGCCGCTGCTGCTGATGAGAACGAAGGTCATGATGGCGATCAGGATCAGCGGTACGTCCTTGCCCGCGATCGTCAGGGCGAAAACCTCGCTCGGATTGGGCCAGGCCACGGTGGTCGACATCCGCGCTGTCATATAGGCCACGAGAAAACAGCCGAAAATGAAGGTGTCGCTCAGGAGGAATATCCACATCATCGCCTTGCCCCACGAGACGTTTTTGAACGCCCGCTGGTCCGATGAGAGATCGGCGGCAACGCCGCGCAGTCCCTTCACCTGGCGGTGGGGATCATGTGCCGGTCTTTCCATGGATGTGGTCATCATCGAACCTCCTCAGCTGACCAGTTGACGGCAGAGATCGACGAAACTGTTCGCCCAGCCGGCAAACAGCGCAAAAAGGACGAGCCAGACGACAAACATGAAGTGCCAATAGATGGCGCAGAGACCCACGCTCAGACGAATTCTCGCTACAGGGCCGATCCGGGCGCGGAGTGTCGTGCGTCCAAGCACGAGAAGCCCGCCCAATATATGCAGGCCATGCAATCCTGATATCATGTAGAAAAAGCTGTTCGAGGGGTTATCCGCCAGCACATAACCCGCAGACGCCAGCTGCCGCCACGCCAGAACCTGCCCGGCAACGAAGAGGACAGCCATGACGAAAGCCGCCGCAAGCGCCGTGGTCAGCATGTCGCGGCGGTCCCTCTGGGCTTCTGTTTTCGCCCATTGCAGCGCGACGCTGCTGGCGGCAAGGGCCGCAGTGTTTACCCATAACAGCCGCGGCATGGGAATACCCCACCAGTCGGCGCCGCCCATGCGGCCGAGATAGGCGCTGATGAGCAATGTGAACAATGCGCCGACGACGGCAAGAAAAATCCCGAGCCCGAGTTTTACGATTGTTTCCGATGAGCCCCGCACCCCCGGCGCATCGCCTGCCAGACCCTGTTCCAGCCAGGGCTTCGAGGTGAGCCGCTGGCTTGCCATCCACCAGCCGATGATGCCGGCGATACCAGCCATGAAAATGAGAATGGCGCTCATGACAACGCCCTCTCGGACGGCCCGGCCGCAGCCGGCTGGTTTTGCGGCAGGAAATCCTGCGCCGCTCCGGGCACGCTGTAATCATAGGGCCAGCGATAGACGACCGGCAGCTCCCTGCCCCAGTTTCCGTGAACCGGCGGCGTTTGCGGCGTTTGCCATTCCAGTGTCGTTGCCCGCCACGGATTACCGCCCGCCGGTTTGCCCCAGCGAAGGCTCCAGGCGAGATTGAACAGGAACAGCAGCTGCGCCGCACCGACGATCAGCGCCGCGACGGTGATGAACATGTTCAGCGTATGTGCCGATGGTGGAATGAATGCGGTTTCGCCCAGTTCGTAATAACGGCGCGGCACGCCCATCAGGCCGAGATAATGCATCGGGAAAAAGATGGCATAGGCGCCGAGAAAGGTAATCCAGAAGTGGATATGCCCCATCGCCGCATTGAGCATGCGACCGGTGACTTTCGGATACCAATGGTGGATCGCGCCGAAGACCACCATGATGGGTGCGACCCCCATGACCATATGGAAATGGGCGACGACGAACATCGTATCGGAAAGCGGCACATCAACGACGACATTGCCGAGGAAGAGACCCGTCAATCCGCCATTGAGGAATGTCACGATGAAGGCGAGCGCAAACAGCATCGGCAAATTCAGATGGATATCGCCGCGCCAGAGCGTCAGCACCCAATTATAGACCTTGATCGCCGTCGGCACGGCGATGATCAGCGTCGTGGTGGCGAAAAAGAACCCGAAATTCGGGTTCATGCCGCTGACATACATATGATGCGCCCAGACGACGAAGCTGAGCGCCGCGATGATGACGATTGCCCAGACCATCATCCGGTAACCGAAGATGTTCTTGCGCGCATGGGTGCTGATCAGATCCGAGACGACGCCGAAGGCGGGAAGTGCTACGATATAAACTTCCGGATGGCCGAAGAACCAGAACAGATGCTGGAACAGGATCGGACTGCCGCCCCCCTGCTTTGACTGCTCGCCCATCTCGACAATGGCGGGCATGAAGAAACTGGTGCCGAGCAGCCGGTCGAACAACATCATGACGGCGGCGACGAACAGCGCCGGAAAGGCGAGCAGCGCCATGACGGTTGCGGTGAATATGCCCCATATCGTCAGGGGCATGCGCATCAGCGTCATGCCGCGCGTGCGCCCCTGCAGCACGGTGACGACATAATTCAGCCCGCCGAGCGTGAAGCCGATGATGAACAGGATCAGCGAAGACAGCATCAGGATGATGCCCCAGTCGCGCCCGCCCGGCGTTCCCGACAGCAGAGCCTGCGGCGGATAGAGCGTCCAGCCCGCGCCAGTCGGCCCGCCCGGCGCAAAGAAGCCGGCGACCAGCACCAGGACGGCGCAGAAATAGAGCCAGTAGCTCAACATGTTCGCATAGGGGAACACCATATCGCGGGCGCCGAGCATCAGGGGGATGAGATAATTGCCGAAACCGCCGAGAAACAGCGCGGTGAGCAGGTAGATCACCATGATCATGCCGTGCATGGTGATGAACTGATAATAATGCTCGGCGTCGATGAAGGAGAAGTAACCGGGAAAACCGAGTTGCAGGCGCATCAGCCAGGACAGCACCAGCGCGACCATGCCGATCGATACGGCGGTCAGGAAATACTGAATGGCGATGATCTTGGCATCCTGGCTGAAGACATATTTCGTCCACCAGCTTTTCGGATGATAAAGCTCCACATCCTCGACTTCAGCGGGTTGGATGACCTCTCCCGCGCCCGATCCAATCTCGACCATGCTGCATCCTCCCTGTTTCCTCCGGTGACGTCGACCTCACCGCCGATCACTCCGCCGACGCCACCGATTTTGCGAAGGTCGGCTGCTGTTGCAGCCAGGCCTGATAATCGGTCTCGCTATCGACGACGACGGTGCCGCGCATCTGCGGATGGCCGACGCCGCACAGTTCCGCGCAGAGAACCTCGAAGGTTCCCGTCCGTGTCGGCGTAAACCAGTAATAGGTGACCGTACCGGGGATCATGTCCATCTTGGCCCGGAATTCCGGCACGTAGAAATCATGCACGACGTCGATCGAACGCAGCAGCATCTTGACCGGCCTGCCGGCGGGCAAATGCAACTCGCCGCCTTCAACGATGACATCGTCCATTCCGGCGGGATCCTGCCTGTTGAGGCCGAGCGGATTGTCGGCTGTGACATCGCGCGTGTTTACCCGCCCCAGCCGTCCGTCCGCTCCGGGCAGCCGGAAACTCCATTGCCATTGCTGGGCAAAGACTTCGACCTCGGCGGCGCCATCAGGGACCGTGACGAACTGTTTCCAGACGAAGAGGCCCGGCAGCAGCATTGCGGCCACGCCGATGCCGGTTCCCCCCGCCAGCCACCATTCCAGCCGCTTGTTTTCGGGCTGATACGCCGCCTGATTTCCGGCCCGGTGCCGGAAGCGGAGAACGCAATAGGCTATGAACAACACGACGGCTGCGAACACAAAACCGGTGATCCAGAAGGTGATGGTGATCGTATTGTCGATGTAGCTCCAGTTCGAAGCGATCGGCGTCCACCACCACGGGCTGAGCAGATGGAACGCGATCGATCCCACCACCAGCAGAACAAGAACCACGACGACAGCCATTGCCTCCTCCCAGACCCGGCCACGACTATTTCCACGCTCCAATTTGCTATTTGGAGTATTGCTTCAGATAGGCGATGAGATTGGTGATATCGGTATCGTCTTTCAGCCCGGCAAAAGCCATTTTCGTGCCCTTCACCTTCGCTTTGGGGTCAGGCAGATAATCGCGAAGCGACGTCTCGTTCCATACCAGGCCGGCCTTGCCCGCCTCCTGCATTGCCGGGGAATAGGCGAAGTTCGGATGCGTGCCGGCCGTCCTGCCAAACAGACCGTTCAGCGATGGCCCGACCTTGTTCTGGTCGGTTTCGGCTACATGGCAGATGGCGCATTTTTTGAAAACGATGGCCCCTGCGGCCGGGTCGCCTTCTTGGGCGCGCGCGTCAAGCGGAATGGTAATGGCGAAAAGCAGACAGATCGGAAGAAAACGATACAACATGGCATCCTCACGCTCTCCATCGCCATCCCGCCCGGAACGGCTGCCACCAGGCAGGCCGCAACGACAGGGAAGTGATCTACAGGCAGATTTCCTTTGTGAATTCAGGGCATACGGCTTGGATAAACGGGAACGATCAGTTTTCGATAGAGATGCCACGTCGCATGTCCGAGGACCGGCATGATGACCGCGAGGCCGACGAAGACAGGGATGGTGCCAACGACGAGCAGCGCCGCGACAACTAGTCCCCAAAGTGCAACCGGTACGGGATTGGCAAGTGTGGCGCGTATGCTCGCATCCACGGCCGCGACCGCGCCGACATCACGATCCAAGAGCAACGGGAACGCCACCACCGTCGTCGCCAGCACAATGACGGCGAAAACGAAACCAGCGAGGTTCCCCCAGATGATGAGGGAGAGACCCTGCGGGGTCGTCAGGACGTCCGACAGAAACGTCGAGAGCGAGATCGGACCGGTTGCGTCGAAAGTCGAGGTATAGAGGTTTTGCGCAACAATCAGCCAGACGATGAAAAGCGCAAACAACATAAGGCCGACAGCGATGATCGACGGCATCGCCGGGGAGTGACGAACCTCCAGCGCATAACGCCATGAGCTATCCATTCCCTGTTCGCGCCGTCGACTGATTTCATAGAGACCTATGGCCGCGAGCGGACCAATCAGCGCAAAACCTGACATCAAGGGATAGACCAGCGGCAACAGATTGGCACCGGAACTCCACATGACCAGAAAGACACCCGCGATCGGATACATCAGACAGAGAAAGACATAATGGGACGGCTTCTCCTTGAAGTCAGCAAGTCCCAACCGCAATGCATCGACAATATCCGCGATACCAATCTTACGGACTTCCGGGCGCGCAAATTCACCGCGCGCACCGGCCATGACATGGAACGCCGTCATAGCACTTCTCCTCCTGCGCCATGATCCGGCTGGCAGTATAGGAACGCCCGGTGATCCTGCTATCCGCGCGTCAAACCGCAACCGGCTGACTTGTATTTTATCAAATCCTGCCACCCTTGTCGCCTATTCTTTAATTTGGGGAAATTAGATCCTCAGCGTTGGCGAGTGACGCTTTGCGACCGATGGCCGCATCCGGCGGATTCCGTTGAAAAACTCGCTGGATTTGCTTCTCATCCGCCCTTTTTGTTTTTCCGGGCGGTGTACCAATGCTTTTGTGCCCCGCGCCTCGGCGCAGGGTGCTGGTCGATGCCGTCCTCAGGCGGCAATGGGACCGCATGGCGGTATCTGAGGCCTGAGTTTGGCCAGTCTCCTCAAGTTCTGTGCCGTTGCAGCAAGCAGGAATTCGTCTCGCGCACCACACGGTCCCCGAAGTCGAAGACGCGCCATCCGTCGAATGCGTTTGAGATGCGTGAAGAGCATTTCGACTTTCTTCCGGCGATGACGCGACAGTTCATATTCTGGTGTGGTCGCAATCGCTCTGGCAACATCGCGCGCATCCTCATTGAGGTCGCGCGGCACCTTGCGCATAGGCGTGTTAGGGCAACAACGCTGCTTCAGGTCACAGACATCACAGTCCTTTTTGCTGGCACGATAAATCCGTGTTCCTTCGGCCGTAATCCCCAATCTTGGCGTATCGTAAGTGCGGTGGAATTGCTTCGCATCCTGACCGAAAGGACTATCTTTGGGAAATAGGCAGCGGTGCGAACTGGCTAGCGTACCATGTGGCCGTGACCCTTGCATTGCAGCATTTCTTCAGAGGATTACCCAATCATCCGGTCCCTGGATTTCTTGTCTACGATCAGCCGAGCCAAGTTTACTTTCCCACCGGATTCGAAGATGATCGCAAACAACGACCCGGACGATCACGCGATCAGGACATTGCCGCGATTAGAGCGATATTCACCGCCATCGCTGATGAAATCGTGGGCGCGGAGGGCCAACTGCAGGCTATTGTCCTAGACCATGCAGGGCCTGACGTCTGGGGTGGCCTCATGGGTGTCACGCTCGCCGCTGAGTGGCGTGGCGACGAGGCGCTAGTTCCGCAGAGTTGGCTCACAGATAGAAATGCATGATCCGGCGACAATCGCAATGATGGTCTGTTCGGACGGACACCGTAGGCGTCACCTGCGGATAACGCGAATGAGGATCAGGAATTGAACGTCATTACAGGAACCGGATTCACCGCTGCCACCCTGCTTTTTTCGAGCTCTGCCGCCTTTGCCGCGCCGACATATCTCAGTTGCGAATTCGCCGGTTCGAAGGGAACCCCTCAGGTGTTCAATTTCGTTCTCGACGAAGCCGCCGGGACATTTGGAGTTTATGTCCCGGTTTCTGGAAGTCAGAGAATGGAGAAAGGCACCTTTGCCGGTGGTAAGGCGAGCCTGAATGAAGGCTCGGTGGCATGGGAGATCGACATCGCCAAGGGTTCAGTCATTCGTGACAAGCGCATGGTTGGCGAGAAGGATGGCGGGACCTGCAAGACGATCTCGCACGCGCAGAGCGGCTTTGAAGAGTAATTGCCGCTCTGGACAAGAGGCCAGTATCGAGACCTCTGCACATGGAGCTGACGGCCCGGCACATCTATAGCGCCCTGGCGAAGCGCTCCAGTTTGCCCAGCGTTTGCTGACCCAGCTCCACGGCGCCGAAACCCTTCGCTTGCTGGAACTCGGCTTCCGTGCTGAACACCATGCCCAGCACAACTTTTGTTGCGCCATCCTGATCTTCGAACGAGGCCCAGGCGTCGGCATGTTTTGGCCCGTTTTCGCCCCACAGCAGCGTATAGGCGAGCCGCTCTTCGGGCCGGACCTCGACATAACGATGATGGTTCGGGAAAACTGTGCCGTCAGGGCCGATCATGTCAAAGACCCATTCGCCGCCGGTCCGCAGATCAATCCTCTTCGTGCGGCAGGAGAACCCGTCAGGACCCCACCATCGCGGCAGCGTCTTCTCGTTCATCCAGGCTTTCCAGACTTTGTTTCGCGGCACCTTTATCACTCGCTCCAGAACCATGGTTCGCCCGGCCACGCTGGCCAGATTGTTGAGACCGGCGCTGAAACCCTGTTGATAACCATCCCGCATATCCTCTGCCAGCGAGGAAAGCTGAACCGTTACGGTCAAGCGGCTACGCTCTTCCACAGCCTGAAAATCGGCAGTGATCAGCGCTGCCGACTGCGTTACGCCGCCGGAGGAAACCACCTCGTAATTCACGCTGCGGCGGGCCGGCTGCAACTCCAGCCAGCCGCATTCACAGCGAATATCCGGCTGGCCGGCAACCTTGCAGAGCGAAACTTCGCGACCGCCAAGCCTGCTGTCCGCCTCCAGGAACTCCACGGTGATCGCGGGTGTGGGAGAAGCCCACACCGCCCGGGCGGCGGGTGACAGCCAGACCTGCCAGAGCGCCGATGGCGGAACGGCAATTTCCCGTTCAAAACTCAGCGTCGCAAAACGGTCCTGTGTCAGATGCGGTTCGGCGCGTGCGCCTTCCTGACCCGGCTTCGTCGTCATTCGGAATCCTCCTTCATGGCCTGCATTGCAAATGCCTCCAGCCGGTCAAGCCGGCTCTCCCACATGGCTCGCTGCTCATCGAGCCACGTGCGCACCGGCTCCAGTGCTTCCGGCACGATCGCACAGGTGCGCACTCGCCCATCCTTGGAGGTGATGATCAGCCCCGCCTCCTCCAGCACGGAAAGGTGCCGCATAACCGTGGGCAGACGCAGCCCCGTGGGAGCGGACAGTTCCATGACCGGTGCCGGCCCTCCGCCAAGCCGCGCCAGAATTGCCCGGCGCGTCGGATCGGCAAGAGCCTGGAAGATCAGTGATAGCTCCTGATAATGCTTAGTCATGTTGCTAACTATCACGGTCCATCGTGGCGGCGCAAGGAAAACTTAGTGAATCAACTAAGTTTTCCTTGGTGGAGTGGTGCCGGGAATAAGGCGCCGATGCCTCCCCCCGGGCATGTCGTTCAGGCAACCGAGCCTTTCGTCTCTCCAGCGCCTTGGGGTCGGCAGCCGGCGGCAGATGCAACTATCGAGTCGGGAATTAGCCATCAAAAGTTGCAGAAAAGGATTGACTCTCTTAGCTGTGTGAGTGAGCCTTGCCCGGAAAAAGACGGGGAAAATATCAAATCATCATGTTACCAGAACGCTTTAATCAATGCCTGCGGGTCATCCGCTGGACGCCGATCAACATTGCGTCCGCACTGCAATGTGAGCTTTCGTGGATCGAGGCACTGGAGGCGGGCAATGAGGAGGTTCCCGCCGGTTTGGCCACATGGCTTGAAACGCTTGCACAGGCCCATGAAGCTCTCCCGCCCCCATCAACCTACAGAGGAAAACGGTCGGCATTCTGATGCGGCCGAAAGCTCTCAACCTTCACCAACAACTGGATTACTCGAAATGAAATATGTCATAGCAGCTCTTGGCCTGATCAGCTTCTCAAGCCCCGCCTTTGCGGCATCCTGCGAGAAGAACTTCGCTGTCTCCGGCGTGCCGATGGTGACGGCTGTCTCTTACAAATCATGGCAGGAATTGCCGAAGGCAAAAGCGCCCGCCGTGCTTCAAAAGCTCGCCCAGGCTGTGGCAGCGGAAGGTTTTTCCGGCATCCAGATCAACAAGGCGCTGTCTTCCATTGATGCGCACCAGGAGACCAGCGGCAGCGGCAGAATTCAGACGCTGCGGGTTGTGGCCCGGCAGAAAGGCGCCGGCGTGCGGATCGACGCCGTTTTCAACATTCAGGCAGGACAGATTGCGGACAAGAACGTCATCCGTGAGGGCATCTGCAATATCATCAACGGCGCGTGAAGTGCTGTAGATAAGACGACTGTCCTTTTGACGGAGCGGGGCCAGCCGCTTCGTCTGCATTGGCCTTGGCGTGACGGGCGCTTCGGCGGGTGGCGACAGGAAGCAGGCCCGGGCCTCACCGCTCATTTCGCAGTCTCTATGACGGTGCACACCGACATCGGGAATGGCACGACCGCGGGCTCGCCCGGCACGGGCGGTGAACCAGGCGCTGCTCCACGCTGTTTATGACGATGCTTATGGTATGGCGGGCGAACCCGGAATCTGCGATGGGTGCAGGCAGGGATAGTGTCCGTGGCCGCAAGCGCGCCATGAAGCGACGGGGAAAAGATGCCGATTTATGAACTGGCTGCCGTGGGCGCCGCAACCTGCTGGGCGATGACCGGACTTCTGGCGGCACGTCCGGCGGGGCATCTGGGAGCGCTCGCCTTCAACAGGACGCGGCAGCTTTTTGTCGCTTCCCTGCTGGGGGTCTATGTTCTCGCTTCGGGAACCTGGCGGGAACTGCAGCCCGAGGCGCTGTCGGCGCTTCTGCTATCCGGTTTCATCGGCATCTTCGTTGGCGATACGCTGCTGTTCACCTGTCTCAATCGGCTGGGACCACGCCGCTCGGGAATCCTGTTTGCCCTCAACGCCCCAATTGCCGCGCTGCTGGGATGGGCGGTGCTTGGCGAGGAGCTTTCCGCGACAACTGTCACCGGCATAGGCCTGACGCTGTGTGGTGTTCTGCTCGCAATCCTCTTCGGCAAGCGCAAGGCGCAGCTGCACGAATGGGAGAGAGTGAAGGGACCGCTTTGGCTGGGCGTGCTCCTCGGCCTGCTGGCCGCGCTCAGTCAGGCCGTCGGCTCGCTGATCGCAAGACCCGTCATGGCGACGGGGATCGATCCGATTACCGCTTCCATGCTGCGCGTTGGGGCCGCGGCGCTCTGCCTGACGGCGCTTACCATGCTGCCCATCAAGGCAGTTCGGCCGAATGGACCGCTGACGAAGAGCATTTTCCTGCAGACGGCGCTTACCGGCATCATCGCGCTTGCCTTCGGCATGACGCTGCTTCTTTTCGCACTTTCCGGCGGCAAGATCGGCATCGTCTCGACGCTGTCTGCAACAACACCTGTCATCATCCTGCCATTGCTGTGGCTGAGAACACGGGAATTGCCGGCACCCGGCGCATGGGCCGGGGCCGCGCTGGTCGTGGCCGGCATGGCGCTGATGTTCTGGAAGTGACCGAAGCCTTCAAAAGCGCCGCAGATGATGCCGCTGGTGCCACGATATACTATTGCAAATAATGTCCAGCTGTCTCGGCCGTACACTTGCGCGGCAACTTTCGCGTGTCTAAAAGACGCGAAATGTTAATTCGCGTTACAGAGGACCAACTTCGTGGAACAGGTAAACACTCCAGTCGGCAAGGGCCGGCGCAAGGCTTTATGGGCAGCGGTTGCGATTATTGCCATCGCGGCTGCAGGTGTCATCGGTGGTAAAGCCTTCTACGAAGCAAAGGTTGATGAACTGATTGCCCGCAGCGGCGCAACGGCTCGCTCCGTGAACGTTGATTTTCTCGGACGAATCCATATTCGCGAGCTGACCCTGCCGCTTGAAGACGGCAAGAATATCCAGATCGCAGCGATCGACGGGCGTCCCAGACTTCCTTTCCTGGAAGGCGCGCTTGATATGAACGGCATCGATATTGACGTGCCGACCGGCAAGATCTCCATGGCGCATGCCCGTGTCGAGAATGCCGCCTTCAAGAAAGTGGCAGCGGCATCTGGCGATGGCAATGCAAACTCCCTGTCCAGACGCATGGAGCGCTTTGCAGCGACGCGCATTTCCACGCCTGAACTGACATTCACCCAGTCCATCGCCGACACCGAGCAGAAGACCGTGTACAACAACGCGGCTCTCGTGGACATCGCCGATGGCCGGGTCGCCCGCTATACGGTCGACAATGCCAGCTATGACATCAAGATGGCTTTGCCGGACAGCACTGGCACGATGGAAAAGAAGCACATGGTCGTCTCGACAGGTGCAATAACCGGCCAGGACTTCGACGCCGCCTACCTTGCAAGGCTCTACACGGAAAAGGCAGGGCCCGAAGACAAGGAGGCAAAACCTCTTTACGGACCACTCTCCGTCAGCAACATTTCCTTCTCCGACGGTGACGGTCGCTTCAGCTACGACGAAATACGCAGCGACGGCTTTACCGCTCGCATGCCGGCAGAGCCGCTGCTGGAAACCCTGAAGGCGCTGACGACAACCCAGAATGCCGATGAGCTTTCACCACAGGAGCGCCAGGCATTTTTCGGCAAGGTCGTGTCCATTCTGGACATGATGGGCAAGAGCAACATGCAGCTGCTGGGCTTCAAGGTCGACGCGCCTGATCAAAGCGAAGGGGCGGACGGCAAGCGGGTCAAGGCCACCATCGAGCGCATCGACATGCAGATGGACAGCCGCAAGCTCGATTTCGGCCTGAACGGCATGTCGATTGGCGATGGCGACGGCAAGATCGAAGTCGCCGAGGCAAGCCTCAAGGGCTTTGACTGGAGTTCCACAATCGAAGGTCTCTCCCAGATCGTCGGCTTCGATGAAACGAAGATGGAGACATTTCCGTTCAATCGGCTGATCCCGGAACTTGGCAGGGTGCGTGTCGGTGGCATCAACGTTGATATCGCCGCACCGGAAAAGACGGATGAAGAGGCCGCAGGCACGCCTGAACGCATCAAGTTCGCGCTCAAGAATTTCGAAATGGGCCTGACAAAGCCCTTCAATGGCATCCCGACCGATATAGAGATCAGACAGGAAGACCTCTCTCTGCCCATCCCGGCGGATTCGACCGAGGAAGTTTTTGTTGAAGCGCGCAAACTGGGTCTGGAGTCGATCGCCCTGTCTTATGCCATGGCCGCAGGCTGGGACGAGCCGAACAAAAACCTGGTGATCCGCGAAGTCTCGTTCAGCAGCAAGGATATTGGCAGCGTCAATTTTTCCGGTCTGGTGAGCGGGTTCACGGAAGAGTTCTTCTCCTTCGACCTTGGCCGCGCCCAGGCTGCGCTTTTCGGGCTTGCCGGTCGTGAGGTCAAATTCACGATCAAGGACGAGGGCATGATGGCCAAGGCGATCAAGCTTTATGCCCTGCAGAACGAGATGACCGAGGATCAGGTGCGTGGCACTTTGACGTTGGTTGCCAACGTGATGCTGCAGCAGGTGGCCGCCGAACAGCCGAAACTCCAGGATGCGGTGAACGCACTCGTCCAATTCATCAACACGCCGGGAACCTTGACCGTCACGGTCAAATCAACAGGCCCAAATGGCCTTGGCCTTTTTGACCTGGCTGCAGCCTCGGATAATCCGATGCTTCTTCTTGACAAGGTCGATATTCAGGCAACAGCCGAATAAGCCGGCCTATCGGCCGCCAATTATCTCAAGCTCAGTTTCCTGAGCTTGAGAAAACCTGAATATACATTTTGTCGCACCATTTGCGGGGCGGAATGTTGAAACTTCGAATAGGATTTTTACAAGCTTATTTAATAAGTTATTCCGAAAATCGGAAGTCATGCATTAACAGAAATCACAGATGGAAGCGTGAATATCGCGCCATGGGTTCGGCTCTTCCGCAGCCGACGGAAGGCACCCGACATATTTTCACGCACCGGCCGAAAAGACGGACCATCTTGTCATCAACGGTGCGGCCCTCGGGCCAGCGATGCGACAATGGCTGCCTCCATGCTGCGATGGACCAGCGTATGGTTTCGAATGCCCGCCCTTCGGCAGGCATCCGTCAGATCGCTATGACGCGCTTCAGATAACGCGTCATGTCCGGGAGGTTTTCACCTCCCGGCGCCGAAACCTCAATAATGGACCGAGAGGGAATCGATCGGCGTGCCCTTCGACGGGGTGAACTTGGTCAGGTCGATCCCTTCGACGGCTGCCTTGTATTCCTCAGCGCTTGGCGTGCGGCCAAGGATTGCCGACAGGACGACGACCGGGGTCGAGGCGAGAAGCGACTCCCCCTTCTTTTCGGCCGTGTCTTCCACGACGCGGCCCTGGAACAGGCGGGTCGAGGTGGCCAGAACGGTATCGCCCTTTTCCGCCTTCTCCTGGTTGCCCATGCACAGGTTGCAGCCCGGGCGCTCCAGATAGAGGATGTTCTCGTATTCGGTGCGGTTCGAGGTCTTCGGCTTCAGGTCGTCGAATTCGAAGCCGGAATACTTCTGCAGGATTTCCCAATCCCCTTCCGCCTTCAGCTCATCGATGATGTTGTAGGTCGGCGCGGCAACGACGAGCGGCGCCTTGAACTCGACCTTGCCTTCGGCCTTCTCGATGTTCTTCAACATCTGCGCGACGATCTTCATGTCGCCCTTATGCACCATGCACGAACCGACGAAGCCCAGATCGACCTTCTTGGTGCCGCCGTAGTAGGACACCGGGCGGATCGTATCATGGGTATAACGGCGCGATACATCGGCATTGTTGACGTCGGGGTCGGCGATCATCGGCTCGTCGATAACATCGAGATCCACGACAACTTCGGCGAAATATTTCGCATTGTCGTCAGGGGTCAAAGCGGGCTTTTCGCCCGAGCGGATCTCGGCAATACGATGATCCGCCTTGTCGATCAGGCCCTTCAGCGTCTGAGCGGCATTGTCCATGCCCTTGTCGATCATGATCTGGATGCGCGACTTGGCGATCTCCAGCGACTCGATCAGCGTCTCGTCCTCAGAGATACAGATCGACGCCTTGGCCTTCATCTCGGCCGTCCAGTCGGTGAAGGTGAAGGCCTGGTCGGCGAGCAGCGTGCCGATATGGACTTCGATGATGCGGCCCTGGAAGACGTTGTCGCCATGCTGCTTCAGCATCTGCGCCTGCGTCGCATGCACAACATCGCGGAAGTCCATATGCGGCTGCATCGCGCCCTTGAAGGTGACCTTGACGGATTGCGGGATCGGCATGGTCGCCTCGCCCGTCGCCAGCGCCAGCGCAACTGTGCCCGAGTCGGCGCCGAAGGCGACGCCCTTGGACATGCGCGTATGGCTATCGCCGCCGATGATGATCGCCCAGTCATCCACGGTGATGTCGTTCAGCACCTTGTGGATCACGTCCGTCATCGAATGATAGACACCCTTGGGGTCGCGCGCGGTGATGACGCCGAAATTGTTCATGAAGGACATGAGCTTGGGAATATTCGCCTGCGCCTTCTTGTCCCAGACGGATGCCGTGTGGCAGCCCGACTGATAGGCGCCGTCCACCAGCGGCGAAATGACGGTTGCCGCCATCGCCTCAAGTTCCTGCGCGGTCATCAGGCCGGTCGTATCCTGCGAGCCGACGATGTTCACCTTGACGCGAACGTCCGAACCGGCATGGAGAACCTTGCCGGGCGTTACGCCGACGGCGTTGCGGTTGAAGATTTTCTCAACGGCGGTGAGGCCCTGACCTTCGATCGCAATTTCCTTGTTCGGGGCAAAGACCGGCGTAGCCTCGACGCCGAGCGTCTGAGCCGCAAAGGTCTGGAGCTTCTTGCCGAAGACGATGGCGTAGGAGCTGCCCGCCTTCATGAATTCCATCTTCTGGGGCGTGAAGGCACCGGCGACGTCGACCAGTTCATTGCCGCTTTCGTCGCGAAGCTTGCGGTTCTTGGCGTCGATCTTGAGGACAGTGCCGGTCTCGACCGAATATTTCTGCTCGAGGATCGGGTTGCCGTCATTGTTGAGGATCGGCTTGCCGTCTTCACCGAGCTTCTTCACCCAGTTCTTCAGGTTGATGCCGATGCCACCAGTCACGTCGACGGTGGTGGCGAAGATCGGCGATATGCCGTTGGTGCCCGCCACGATGGGGGCGAAATTGACGAATGGCACATAGGGGCTGGCCTGCTTGCCGGTCCACAGCGCCACGTTGTTGACGCCGGACATGCGCGACGAGCCAACGCCCATCGTGCCCTTTTCGGCGATCATCATCACCCGCTTGTCGGGGTGCTGTTTCTGAAGCGCGACGATTTCCGCCTGCGCTTCCGGCGTGATCATACACTGGCCGTGCAACTGGCGGTCGGAGCGCGAATGCGCCTGGTTGCCGGGCGACAGAAGGTCGGTCGAAATATCGCCTTCTGCGGCGATGAAGGTCACGACCTTGATCTCGTCTTCGACATCCGGAAGCTTGGTGAAAAATTCAGCCTTGGCGTAGCTTTCAAGAACACCCCTGGCGATGGCATTGCCCGCCTTGAAGGCGTCACGCAGCCGGAACATGTCGGCGTCGTAAAGGAAGACCTGGGTCTTCAGGACCTCACCTGCCTGCCCGGCAAGTGCCGCGTCATCACCGAGCGTGATGTCGAGCAGCACTTCGACGGAGGGACCGCCCTTCATGTGCGACAGCAGTTCCAGCGCGAAGGTGGGCGTGATCTCTGGCACGACCGCTTCGCCAAGGATGATCTCCTTCAGAAAAGCCGCCTTGACGCCCGCGGCACTCGTGGTGCCCGGCAGGGAGTTGTAGATGAAGAATTTGAGAGCGTCCGTCCGGTATTCGCTACCGGCATCCTTGATAAGCGCAATGATTTCAGCGGTCAATGCGCCGTCATCGATCGGCTTGGGAGCGAGCCCTTGTTGTTCTCTGCTTTTGATCTCAGCCAGGTAATCCAAGTAAAGGTTCATCGCAATCCCAACGTCCTGATATGTATGGAGCCAAAACCCAGCACCACCGAACTGTCACGTCAATAGGTCTGGGTCTTTTATCGGTTTCGAGTACGCCAACCGGGGCCGGCTGACAAGATGTCGCATTTCAGTATAATCGTTTCAATCGTTCCGTTGTCCGACTGTCGCGACAAAAATGGGCGGCCCGTCTCCGAACCGCCCGTTCTTATATCAGACCAGCGTCATGCCGGCGCGACAATCATCAAAACTCCTCCCAGCTATCTGCAGACGTTTTCAGTGCGGCATTGCCGGAAAACGCCGCCTTGATCCTGCTGCCGAGGGCACGCGCCGGGGACGCTGTGGGCCTGTCTGACGAAGAGACGGTGCGGACCGGGGCGGAAGCTTCACTGTAACCACCTTCGGACAGTTTGAACTGGGCAATAAGCCCGTTGAGCGAAGAAGCCTCACGTGCAAGGCCATGGCTTGCAGCCGTGCTTTCCTCCACCATCGCGGCGTTTTTCTGGGTGTCCTGATCCATCTGGTTCACGGCCGTGTTGATCTGCTGGAGGCCGGAGGACTGTTCCTGCGCCGATTCCGCGATTGCCGCGACGTGCCGGTTGATTTCCTGCACTTCCGTGACGATCAACTCCAGCGCCCGGCCGGTTTCGCCAACCAGCTGCACGCCCTGCTGCACCTGACCGTTCGATGTCGTGATCAGGTTCTTGATCTCCTTGGCCGCACCCGCGGAACGCTGCGCCAGTTCACGAACCTCCTGCGCGACAACTGCAAAGCCCTTGCCCGCATCACCCGCACGGGCGGCTTCCACGCCGGCATTCAGCGCGAGCAGGTTGGTCTGGAAGGCGATCTCGTCGATCACGCCGATAATGTTGGAAATCTCATCGGCGGATTTGGCGATCTGCTCCATCGCGGAGACGGCTTTCTGCACCACTTCTCCGGACTTTTCCGCGCCGATCTTTGCGCGGCTGACGAGCTGACCCGCTTCCTGGGCGCGTTTGGTGGAATCCTTCACCGTGACGGTGATCTCTTCCAGCGCCGCCGCGGTTTCTTCAACGGCTGCCGCCTGCTGCTCCGTGCGTCTCGCCAGATCGTCTGCGGCAGACCTGATCTCGCCCGCACCGGCATCGATGCCGCGCGCATTCTGCGCCACCTGGGTCAGCGTCGATTGCAGCTGTTCGGCCGCCCTGTTGAAGTCGCCGCGAATGCCGTCGAGGCCGGACGCGAAAGGTTGAGCAATGCGGTAAGTCACATCGCCCTGGGAAATCTTCGAAAGAGCCGTGGCAAGGTTATCGACGGCGAACTGCACGTCGGCGGCTTCCTTCGCCTTCTGTTTTTCACGCTCGATCCGGTCTTTCTCCGAGGTCGAACGGTTGGCTTCCGTCTCGTTCTCAAGCCGGATGCGCTCGATTGCATTCTCACGAAACGCCTGAACGGCAGCGGCCATCTGGCCGACTTCATCCTTGCGGTCCATTCCGTCGATTTCGCTTGCCGTATCACCGGCCGCCAGAGATCCCATGCGGGCGCGAAGCCGCGCAATCGGGGTGGTGATGCCACGCGAGGAGACAAACAGGCCGAGTGCGATCAATGCCAGCGAAATGAGTGCTATGCTGACCAGAGCTGTCCAGATCGTCGTATTCGTGCTGGCGGTGAGCTGCTGCCTGCCATCATTCATCACCTGAATAAGCTGCTCGTTGCCTGCGCTGATCTTCGGCGACACTTCGCCGATTTTCCGAAGGACGTTCAGCGCCATCTGCTGCGCTTCAGCGGTTTTTCCCGCCTGCATCAGGGTGATGACCTGATTGCCGATTTCCTCGACTTCAACGACACCTTTCAGGATATCGCGGGCGGCATCCGTGCGGGCCGGCACCAGCTCCATGATCTTGTTCTGGCGTTCTTCGAGTTGTTTGCGGTCTGCCCTGAAAGTCTTGACCGCCGATTCGAAATCGCTGCCGGCCGGATCATTGAGGCTGGCGCGAAGCATCTGCATGCCGAGTGCATTGAGATTGCCGCTGGTTCTGGCGTTCAGCACCGCCGCAAGAGCCTCATTGGCGATGAAATCGCTATAGACCTGATCGGTGTTTTTGTATTGCAGGCTGACGTAGCTAATTCCGGACAGCGACATCAAACTCATCAGCGAAATGACAAAAACGACCTTCGTTTTTATCTTGGTATTCTTCAGGAAAGACATGAATGGCCTCAAGGCAAGCGCTCCGCCAGCCGCCCGTTAGGGAGGCCGGGGAAACATAAAATGAAACATCGCGGGTAGCTGTTGCCCCTCCTCATGGGGCGACAAGCGGATGCCCTTGTCCGAGCTGCCACGAGGCAGACCGAGGGGGCCGCTTGTTCTACCGGCTCCGCCGATGAAACCTTGGAACCTGCCTGTTTAGATTTCACAAAACCACTGAATGAAGTGTTACCTAATATATGCAAGTGCTCATAATTCGCTGCGCTGCAACCTTATTCGAGAAGCGATTTCGGGTGGAGCACCGTCAGTTTTCGACGAACAGTTTTTCGACTGCAAAATCGATGAAAACCCGCAGCCTTGGAGCCATGAACCGGGCAGACGGCCAGACTATCGAGAACTGACCCGGCGCGGCGAGATGTTCGTTCAAGACTGGCTTGAGCAGACCATCCCGGATGGCGTCCATCGCCAGAAATTCAGGCATGTAGGCGAGGCCCATCCCATCGATCGCCGCCGCCCGTATCGCTTCCATATTGCCGCAGGTGAGAGCGACACGCATGGTCGACAGGGGGTTATCACCATCTTCCAGCAGCCATTCCTGAAACTTGCCGGAGGTCGGAAAGCGGAACCGCAAAGCTTCATGGTTCGAGAGTTGGTCAGGATGAAGGGGCATGCCCATTCGTTGAAAATAGGCTGGCGACGCGCATAAAACGAAACGGAACGGTCCCAGACGTCGTGCGATCAGGCTCGAATCGTCAAGCTCGCCGCTGCGGATTGCCGCATCGAAGCCGCCTTCGATCAGATCGACCCGCCTGTCGTTGAAGTCGAGTTCCAGCTCGATATCAGGATATCGTCGACGGAATTCAGGCACGATCGGCAGCAGAAATCGGTAGCCGATCGTCGGAAGCGTCACCCGCAGACTGCCGCGCGGCAGAGCCTGATTATCCGTGACCGCCTCATGGGCGTCGCGCAGATCGGTCAAGATGGCGCGATACCGCTCAAACAGCATCGCCCCTTCATTGGTCAGCGTGACCTTTCGTGTGGTGCGGTTGAACAGCCGCACGCCCAACGACGCCTCCAGCCGGGCGATACTTTTTCCGACCGCAGACGGTGACAGTCCGAGGCTTTGCCCGGCCTTGGCGAAATTAAGCCTTTCGGCAACGCGCACAAAAGCATCGATCTCGCTCAACTTATCCATAGTCGTTTATTAGAGAATTTTGATCCGCAATGAAAGGCCGACAAGGCCGATTATCGAACTGCATTCGTCGGATGAGAATGTCGCGACATCATTTTCACTATCGGAGTTCGCATGATCGACATTTCTTACAGGCCATCCGTCAGCCGAAATTCGGTTTTGGCGGCGGTATGTCTCGCCGCCCTGACACTTCCCTTGAACTTCTCCGCCGGCGCGGTCGCCACGCCGGCGATTGGACGCGATATTGGCGGATCGCCGGAATCTCTCACCTGGATCACCAATGCTTTCATGCTGGCTTTCGGAAGCCTGTTGATGGCGGCCGGCGCGCTGGCGGATCGATATGGCAGACGGCGCGTGTTTCTGATTGGCCTTGCGCTATTTGTCGGCTTTTCCTTCGCGCTTGGGCTGGCGCCTTCAGTCTGGATCATCGACCTGTTACGCGCCGGTCAGGGCGTGGGTGCTGCTGCCGCACTGGCTGGCGGAACGGCGGCGCTGGCGCAGGAATTCGACGGCCATGCCAGAACGCGCGCCTTTGGGCTATTGGGAACGACCTTCGGCGTCGGGCTTGCCTCTGGTCCGCTGCTGACGGGATTGATGATCGAGACCGTCGGATGGCGGGCGATATTCCTCGCCGGCGGCCTGATCGGCCTTCTGGCCCTGATCCTCGGCCCGCCACGGATGCGAGAAACGAAAGATCCCGATGCTGCGCAGCTCGACTGGCCGGGAGCAGCAAGTTTTACCCTCACACTCACTCTGTTCACCGTCATGATGATCGAGCTGCCTGTTCTCGGGCCTACTGGCGTTACCGTTTTCAGCCTCGGATTTGCGATTTCGCTCGCGGCCTTCATCATGATCGAGATGCGGACGGCGCGGCCGATGCTGGACCTGTCGCTGTTCCGTTATGCGCGGTTTGTGGGTGTGCAATTGTTGCCGATCGCCACCTGCGCCTGCTTCGTCGTTCTTCTGGTTATCATTCCCTTGCGCCTGATCGGCATCGAGCAACAGGGAGCGATCAAGGCGGGGCTCATCATGCTGGGACTGTCGGCCCCCATGCTTGTCGTACCCATCGCGGCGACGATGTTGGCCCGTCATGTTTCACCCGGCCTGCTCTGCGGCACCGGCCTGCTGATCGCCGCTGCCGGCCTCGTCTGGCTTGCCGGTTTCACCGCAGAAGATGGCAGCATGATCGTTCTGCCCATGCTCGTCATCGGCATTGGAGCCGGCCTGCCCTGGGGCCTGATGGACGGCCTGTCCGTCGGCGTCGTGCCGGTGGAACGCGCGGGAATGGCGACGGGCATATTCAGCACTGTGCGGGTTGCCGGTGAAGGCATTGCGCTGGCAATCGTCAGCGCTGCTCTTTCCGCCTTGATTTCAGCCTCGCTCGGACGGCTGACGCCGCTCTCCGTATCTCTTCTAAACGAGACAGGGCAACGGCTGGCAGTCGGCGACCTGAGCGGGGCTGCGGCAATATCGTCCCACATCGGGGATGGTGTCTTGGGCGACGCCTATCAGACTGCGTTTTCGACGCTTTGCTGGTGGCTTGCCGCAGTGACGGCGCTCTGCGGGATCGCAATTTTCATCCTGCTGCCGAATGCTGCGACGGTCGCAAACGGTGAGGTCGAGCAACAGACAGCCGCGCAAGGGTAGAGACCGAAAACCCACCGACGCGCGCGGGGCGCGTCGTCCTATCCTGTGATGTGTGCCGGCTGCTATAGCCGACACATTGTGCATTCGATCAAGCCAGATGCTGGTTGAAGAAACCGGCGATCCGGTCGAACGGGATTTTGTCCGCGCGGTCGTAAAGATCAACGTGATTGGTATCCGGAATGATCACCAGTTCTTTCGGTTCAGCCGCCGCGGCGAAAGCGGTTTCACTGAAGTAGCGGGAATGCGCCTTCTCGCCATGGATAATCATGACCGGACGCGGAGATATCTCGGCGATATAGGTCAGGATCGGCATATTCATGAACGACAGCGGTGTGGTCTGCGACCAGGCATTGCCGGAGTTGACGGCACGCGCATGATAGCCACGCGGCGTCATGTAGTAGTCGTGGTAGTCGATCAGGAACTGCGCTTCGCCACCCTTTAGTTCGTTATAGGCCGGCTGATAGGCGGGCGTTCCCTTCTCGGCATCCACCCAGCGCTGCCGGCTCATCTGCTCCAGCGCCTGTGTGCGTTGCTCAAGCGTGACGCTGTCATTGTAGCCTTTCGACATCACCCGCGTCATGTCGTACATGGTGCTGGCCACGACCGCCTTCACGCGCTTGTCTGACGCAACCGCATTCAAGGCCATGCCACCCCAACCGCAAATGCCGATGACGCCGATGCGCTCGCGATCGACATAAGATTGCAGGCCGATGTAATCCACCGCCGCACTGAAGTCTTCGGTATTGATGTCAGGCGAAGCAATGTTGCGGGGCTCGCCGCCGCTTTCTCCGGTATAGGACGGGTCGAACGCCAGCGTGGCAAACCCGCGCTCCGCCATGGTCTGCGCGTAAAGCCCCGAGGACTGCTCCTTCACGGCACCGAACGGACCGCTGATGACGAGGGCCGCCAATGGCTGGCTTGCGCGGTTCTTCGGCAGGTAAAGGTCGCCCACCAGGGTGATGCCATAGCGGTTTTTGAACGAGACCTTCTCGTGGTCAACATTGTCGCTCTTCGGGAAGACCTTGTCCCAGGCAGCGGTCTGGGCGAAGGCCGGCATCGTGCTCGCAGCCTGCACCATGCCGATTGCGGCAACGGCGATGCCCGTTGCCTTCATCAGGTTGCGTCTGCCGGTGTTGAGTGTCTCGGTCGTTTTAATGTCGTTGGTCATGGGAGGTCTCCTGTGTGGATTAAATGCGTTCGATACGCAGCGGAAACTCCCCGGGGAGATGCAGCGCTTCATAGCCTTGTTCGAAGCGTCCCAGCCGGATCAGGCCGGGATGCCTGTAGTTGGCATAGAACATCGCCAGATTGCCCCAGGGCATGTAATAACAGAGGTCGTATGGTCGCTCATTGTCGAATGGCCCATGGCCTTCGACGGTCAACTTTCGCGGCAGATAAGCGATCTTCTCGTTGGAGCTGAAGTCAGCAATCCTGAGATCGAGCGGCAGCATGGATGCGAAGTCGCGCGCCGATGGATTGTCGTAAAGTACTGCCGTCATCGTGTTTTCTCCTGATGTCAGCTTGATTTTCACTTCAGTCCGCTCCTGATTGTTGGGGCCGCTTTTACTGAAAGCCCGGCCGGGGACGATGATTGCAGCGATTGCCAGCGCCAGCAGTTCACGTCGTTTCGCATGGGCAAATCTCATGCGCCTGCTGGTCTCCGTGTCACCCGCCAGGCGACAAGGGAAACGAGCGAGGAACCGCTGAGCAGCAGCGCGCTCATGGTGAAGGCCGACCACCACCCGAAAGCGTCGAATAAAACGCCGCCGAACGAGGCTCCGGCCGTAATCGCCAGCTGGATGACAGCGACCTGCAGCCCGCCGCCCGCCTCGGCGTCATCCGGGAGAATACGGCTGAGCCACGTGCCCCAGCCGACGGGCGCGGCGGTTCCAAGAAAACCCCAGCCGACAAGTGCGGCGACGACGGCAATTTTCACACCGCCCAAGGCGACCATGACAAGAGCGATACCAGCCATCAGCAAAGGGATGATCACGAGAATGCTGAACAGGCGTTTGTGCAGCAGCCTTCCGATGACCCATGTCCCGACAGCCCCCGCCAACCCCATGATCAAAAGGAGAAACGACAGCGTCTCAATTCCAACCTGTGTGACCTTTTCAAGAAATGGTCGCAGATAGGTGAAAAGCGCGAACTGCCCCATGAACAACAGGAAGATCGCGGTCATGCCTGCCGCGACAGGCGGGCGGGCGAGCAACCGGAAAACATTGGTGGATTTGCGTTCGCTCCGGGGTGGAAGTGCAGGCAGGGTGATCCACTGCCACAGCAGCGCCAGCAGCCCGATCGGCACGACCAGAAAGAAGGCGCCGCGCCAGCCGATATAGGCGCCCAGCAGGCTTCCGAGTGGTGCAGAAACCGTTGCCGCAACGGCGTTACCGGCGTTGAGCAAAGCTAGCGCCTTTGGCACTTGCTCGCGGGAAACGAGCCGCATCACAATGGCGGTGGACATCGACCAGAAGCCGCCGATCGAAATGCCGAGCAATGCCCGGCCGAGCATCAAAACGGGGAAAGACGGCGCAAAGGTCACGACCAGACCCGATACCATCAGCAGCGCCGTGAGGCCGAGGACGACGATACGCCGGTCAAGCCGCTGCGTCAGGCTGGCAATGAACAGGCTGGTCACCACCGCAAAAATACCCGAGATGGAAATCGCCTGCCCCGTATTTCCTTCCGAAACCCCGAGATCGGCAGCAATCGGCGTGAGCAGGCTGACGGGCATGAATTCCGACGCGATCAATACGAAAGCGCACAGCGTCATGCACAGAACGGCGCTCCACGCCGCGCCTTTGCTTTCTATGTTTTCATTATAGGTAAGGGTCACTCGTTCGGTCCCGTCGAAATTTGTTTCTGTGTTCGGACCGGAAGATATTGCCGGGAGACTTTGCCGACAATCCGTGCTAATCCGCATGAACTTATCGAAACTCAATATCAATCGAGGCTTTGATGCAGCGCGAGGACATGAAGGACCTGCTGTGGTTCATGGAGGTGGCCAAGGAACGCAGCTTTACAAAGGCCGCGGCGACGCTTGGAACGTCGCAATCGACATTGAGCTACACCATCAAGCAGCTGGAGGCCCGATTGGGCGTTCGTCTTTTGACAAGGACGACACGCAGCGTTGCAACGACAGACGCCGGCGAGCGGCTGTTTCTGTCACTTGCGCCACGATTTGAGGGCATTGCAGCCGATCTGGTGGACCTCGTCGCTTTCAGGGAAAAGCCCTCCGGCACCGTGCGCCTCACCCTGTCCGACCACGCTTTGCAGATGACAGTCTGGCCGAAATTAGCCCGTGTGCTCTCGGACTATCCGGACGTTCATGTCGAGCTTTATAGCGACAACGGCATGCGCAATATCGTTGAGGAACGCTTCGACGCCGGCGTGCGCTTAGGGGAAAGCGTCGACAAGGACATGATCGCCGTGCGGATCGGCCCGGACTGGCGTCTCAGGGCCGTGGCTTCACCGGAATACTTTTCAAGGCACGGCATCCCCGCTACACCGCAAGATCTGGTCGGCCATACCTGCATCAACACACGCCAGGCAACCTGGGGCGGATTTTACGCCTGGGAGTTTGAAAAGGACGGGCACGAGCTGCGGGTCAGGGTTGACGGCCAGTTGAGCTTCAATTCCTCGATGTCCCAGATCGATGCGGCCATAAAGGGTTACGGGATCGCTTACGTTCCAGAGGATATCGTTGAGGAACATATCACTGAGGGCAGATTGCAGGCGGCTCTCGATAACTGGAGCGAGCCCTTCACCGGCTACCATCTGTATTACCCCAGCCGACGCCAGATGTCGCCGGCGATGAAGGTGATCGTCGATGCCCTTCGGCATCATGTTTGATACACCATGACGATGCTACGTCATGATCCGAATAATCCCAATGTCAAAACAGGAGAACCGCTAACATGACAGTACCAACACCATCATTGGCGGCCTTGGCCGAAGAGCAAAAGTCGCTGGAGCTGTCGGCATTCAACTACGAGTTCGCCTGGACGCTGGGAAAACGAATTCGCCATAGGGCGTATGAGGGCAATTTGCCGGTGGCTATCGAGGTTCGCCACGGCATGGACGTTATTTTTGCAACGCTTGTCGGCGGCGCAACGATCGACAATTTCGACTGGACTCGCCGGAAATGCGCAGCAGTTCACCGTTTCCATCGCAGCTCGCTGCAGCTCAGACTGGAGGCGGAGGAAGGTGGTTATGATTTCAATCAAAAATTCAAGCTTCCGCCGGCCGACTACGTCGCAAGCGGCGGCGGCGTTCCATTGATACTGAAAGGTGGAACGCTCATCGGTACAGTTGCGGTCAGTGGCCTTCCCAATGTCGAAGACCACAATCTCGTGGTGGCCGTTCTCAGGGAAGTCTTGTCATAGACGGCAATTGCGGCTTGGTGGTCGAAACGACCGCATCGGAGAAAATTCAGTCAGATACTGGGATTTGCGATATTTTGTCGTAGACGACGGCTTGTGGAATATCCGCCACCATTTGTCTTGCGGTGGCCACCAGTTGTTCCACTTCGAAGATGACCGGCCGGCCGGCCGCCGTAACGAGGCCCCACTGGAACGGTATGTGAAATGAAAGGGGCAGAACGCGGACCCCTTCCACCGGCAGACCCCAGAGGGTGATCGATTCGACGATGGCGATGCCGAGCCCCATGCGCGCCAGCGAAAGGGAAACATAGGTCGCATTGCTGTCGATGACAGAGGAAAGATCGACACCGAGACTGGAAAGTACGTCGTTGATCCGCATGCGAAGGCGGAAGGGGTTGGCGGAGGCGATAAGCCGGTGTCCGGCAAGGTCTTCCGCAGAGATCACCGCCTTTTGCGCCAGTGGATGATCCTCCGCAACCACGGCGACGCACGGCACCTCCCCCAGCCAGTGAATGTCGATGCCGGGATTGTCGAGCGGAAGGCTGACCGCACCCAGATCCGCCGTGCCGGCCATCACTGCCTGCACGACATTTTCCGAAGAAATGCTCTGCAGATGCACGTGATCGGGGAACCTGTCGGCCGGCAGGGCCGCGAGCGCCCTCGGCAGAAGGCTGGAGGCAATCGCCGGAATGGCCGCCACCTCGATGGCCGTGCGGCGCGCGGCCCGGATGTGCCGTGCGCTTTCGCTGATCGTTCTGAGGCCGCTGAGAAACAGCTCCGCCTGGGCAAAAAAGGCGACACCCTTTTCGGTGGGGGTGATGCGCGGGCCGTTGCGATGCAGCAGCGCAAAACCGATTTCGCCCTCAAGGTCCTGAATGAGGCGCGTGACGACGGGTTGCGACTTGCCCAGCGCTTTTGCAGCACCGGTAATGCTGCCGATCGAAACCACCGCCACGAAAGCCTCGAGCTGCCGCGTATCGAGATAGTCAGACACCATTTTCCACTCCACCCCGAGACATGTGCTTTTCCGTATCGTCAACGCGCTATACCGGTCGGTTCGCCCGTCTGCAACCAAAGCGCCGCACGCCCGTCAAAGGGATCGAGAGTAGCGCCAAACCCGGCCACAAGCGCCCGCAGAACCATCGGCTTTTCGGCGTGATAAAGCGGCCATTCGCCATTCGGCGCGGCGGGCCGTTCGTCCTTTATGAATGAGACCCACAGTTGGTGGATTGCCTTTGCAAAACCCGCATCCGTCACCCGTTGACGCTCCGGCAGGTCACGGCTGTTGGAGCCATCGCGATACCAGACGGAGCCGACTTCCGCCCCGTGCGGCGCACCGAGTTCATCGGCCTCCAGCGGGCCGTAGAGATATTTATAGACCGGGTTGAAACGGGCATGCAGCCTGGCGAAACGGATCGCGGGAAGCTGGAAAACCAGATCGCCGGCAACCGCGCGCCAGATGCCGCGTGCACTGTGGCCCGGCAAGGCGGCACGATAGCGTTCGACAATGCCGGAACCGGTAAGGCCAAGCGGCAGAACACGCTCATGCAGCAGTTTCGCGCAGAGTGTGAAATCCATCTTCGGCTGCGCCGTCGCGTGGGTAACGTACTCTCCCGTCGTGCAGCCGATCATCATCGGCACGGCGGCGGTGCGCCCTGCCTGCGCGGCAGTTTCCGGGTGTTCCGACAGGCTCACCCCATCGACAACAGGCACAAATGGCACGCCGAGCATCGCCGCCGTCCCGTCGCGGGCAAAATCATGCTGCCCATAGGACTGGTTGCAGAGATCGCGCTGGATTTCGAGCAGCCTGTCCATTGGAAGAGCCGCAAGCGACGCATCGTCCGTATCTGCCGCCGCCAGAAAGCGGTGCGAGAGTTTGGCGGCGTCCTCAAGGGACGCAATTGCCGTGCTTGCCCCGCTCTGCGGCATGGCCCGGTGAAAAAGCCCTTTCGCCCGAGGCATGGCCATCAGCGTCGCGACCGCAAAGCCGCCCGCCGAGCGCCCTGCCAGCGTCACGCGGTCAGGATCGCCACCGAAGGCGGCGATATTGTCGCGCACCCATTCGAGCGCGGCAATGAGATCGAGCAGACCGCGATTGTCAGGCTTGCCCTCGACATGGAGGAAACCCAGTGCACCGAGGCGATAATTGACCGTGACCTCAACGATGCCGCTTGCCGCGAAAGCGCCGCTCTGCAGCACCGGCTCATTGGCCGAACCGACCGCATAACCGCCGCCATGGATCCAGAACAACACCGGCGACCGGCCCGCCGGGTCCGGCGTGCGGATGTTGACGGTGAGAAAATCCTCGCCGAATGCAAGTTTAGAGGTCGCAGCGGTGCCGACCGGACCATAGGTCGGGATTTGTGGACAGACGGGGCCAAGCCGGGTGGCATCGCGCACATCCTGCCACGGCAAAACCGGCTGCGGCGCTTCGAAACGCCGCTCCGGCATGACTGGCGCGGCATAGGGCACGCCGAGAAAGGCGTGAATGCCGTTTTCCCTGATACCCTGCAGCGCGCCGGCTGCCACTTGAACAATCGTCATGTCACAGCACCTTGCGCAATCCAATCAGCCGCTCCACCGCCACGACCACACCGACGGAAATGAGGATGAGGATGACGGAAAGAGCGGCAATCTGCGGATCGGTGGAATATTCAAGATAATGATAAATTTCAGTCGGTAGCGTCGAAGACTTCACAGAAACGATGAAGAGTGAGATCGTCGCTTCGTCGAAGGAAATCAGGAAGGCGATGACCGCGCCGGCGATGAGGCCGGGTCGCACGAGCGGCAGCGTGATGCGCCACAATACCATGGCGGGCGATGCGCCGTGAACGCGCGCCGCTTCCTCGATACGGCGATCCACCGCCATCAGGCTCATGGTGATGGTGCGCACCGTATAGGGCGTGGTGATGCCGAGATGGGCGAGGAAGATGCCGGTATAGCTGTCGAGCAGGCCAAGCGGCCCAAGCACCAGCATCACACCCACGGCCAGCACGATATGCGGCACGAGGAAGGGTGCAAGGATCAGAAAATTGAGCGCGCCCTTGCCGCGGAATTCGTGCCGCGACAGCGCCAGAGACAGAAGCAGCCCCGCAAAGATCGACACGAAACCGACGAGCAGGCCGATGCCGAGGCTTCGCCAGAAGGCGCTGATGAACTTGGCATTGGCGAACACCTTGGCATAGGAGCCGAAGGAGAAATTTTCCGGCGGAAACGCCAGATATTGCCGCGTATCGAAAGAAATGATCAGAACGACGATGATCGGCGCCAGAAGAAACAGATAGAGCAGCGTCAGCAGCAGCGCGTGGGCGAGACGTCCGAATTTCGCGTCCATGGTCGGCCTCACGTCTCAAGCGCGCGCATGGCGCGCTGGTAAATCACGATCACGCTGCCGAACAGGACGAGCAGCAGCACGGAAAGTGCGGCCGCCAACGGCCAGTTCAGCGTCACCGTCGCCTCGTTATAAACCTCCGTGCCGATGACGAAGACACGGCCACCGCCCATGAGGCGCGGCGTGACGAAGGAGGAGATGGCCAGCACAAAGACCAGAAGGGCGGCGGTCAGAACGCCGGGCAGCGACAGCGGCAGCACGATGCGAGTAAACACCCGCAGCCGGTTTGCCCCGAGCATGGCGGCGGCCTCCTCAAACTGCGTGTTCAGCCGGCCGAAACCGCTCAGCATCGCAAGGATCGCATAGGGCATCAGGATTTCGACCAGTGCGACGGTCGCGCCGAAATAATTATTGGTCAGCCGGACGACGCCGTCCGTCAGCCCGGAGGATTGCAGCGCCGTGTTGATCACACCCCTGTCCCCCAGAATGACCATCCAGCCATAGGTGCGCACCACCGAAGAGGTGAGAAGCGGCGCAACGGCAAGTGCGGTCAGCACACCGCGCCAGCGGCTCTGGGTGCGGGCAAGAAAGAGAGCGATGGGATAGGAAAGAACGACCGCCAGAACCGCAACATTCACGCCGAGATAAAGCGTGTTCCAGGCGATTTTCCAGTAGAACGGGTCGAAAATAACGGTGCGGTAGGATTCGAGCGTCCAGTCGCCGCCGCGAAGGGCGGCCATCGCCGAGGACGCGAACGATGCCCGCACCAGCCAGATGAGCGGCAACAGGAAGGTCGTCAGCAGCGCGACAAGACCCGGCAGGAGCAGAAGAAGCAGGATGCCGCGATGCGACGCACCGCCACTGGCGGAATGGCTTGCCGCCGCCATCAGGCCGCCTCCCCGATCAGCGTTACATCCTCGGGCGCAACGGAAAGCGTCACCCGCTCGCCCCTGGCCGGCAGGGCGGCGGCATGGGTGGGCAGATCGGCCTGCAGGCGATGCTCGCCCGCGCGCACGCCGAGCGTCAACACCTGCCCACGATAGGTAACGTGTTCGACGATGCCGGAAAAGGCGTTGACGCCTTCGCCCAGCACGAAGCGGTGCGGGCGGACCAGAAACCGCGCTTTCTGGCCGGCAGGGATTGCGCCTGAGAAATGCAGGACACCGAGACCGGGAATTTCCGCCCGGCCCGGCGCAACCACGGTACCCGCGAGAAACGAACCGGCACCGATGAAGGAGGCGACGAAATCCGTTTTCGGCCGGTCGAAAATCTCGCGTGGCGTGCCAATCTGCTCCAGCCGGCCTTCCGACATGACGGCAAGCCGGTCGGCCATAGACAGGGCTTCATCCTGATCATGGGTGACGAAAATGCTGGTAACGCCGGTGCGGTTCTGGATGTCGCGGATTTCATCGCGCATCTCATCGCGCAGCTTCGCATCGAGATTGGAGAGCGGCTCGTCGAACAACAGCAGCGCAGGTTCGATGACGAGCGAGCGGGCGATCGCCGCTCGCTGCTGCTGGCCGCCGGAAAGCTGGGAAACCCGCCTTTCGCCAAGGCCGGAAAGCTTGACCAGATCAAGCGCCTTTGCCACCCGGTCCTTGCGCTCCGATTTTGGAATGCCGCGCATTTCCAGCCCGAAGGCGATGTTTTCCGACACATTCATATGCGGAAACAGGGCATAGGCCTGAAACACCATGCCCATATTGCGCTTATGGACGGCGGTTGCGGAGATATCGCGGCCATCCAGCCGGATTTCGCCCGATGTTGCCGGGATAAGACCGGCGATCATACGCAGGATCGTCGTCTTGCCGCAGCCGGACGGCCCCAGTAGCGCCAGCATTTCCCCGCGCGGCAGGGAAAGGCTGACGTGATCCACGGAGGGCTTGAGGGCGCCCGGATAGGTCTTCACGAGATTGTCGATCTCGACATGATGATCGGCCATGGCGTCCTCTGCTTCCTGTCTCAATTGGCCGCGATGACCTCGCGGTTGATCCGCTGTATCCATGCCGAATATTTGTCCGCCACGAAGCTCCAGTCGAGCGAAGACTGCGCTGCCTGCGCTTCCTTGCTGCCATATATGCGTGCGGCGACCGGCTCGCTCAGAGAAACCTTGCTGTTGACCGGGCCGTAGAAGCTCTTTTCGGCGAATGTCGCCTGCGCCTCGGCGCTCAGCGCATAATTCACGAAAAGCTCGGCGGCCTCCTTGTTGGCGGAACCTTCGACGAGACCGATCGTGTTCGTCTGGCCGATGGAGCCTTCCTTCGGCAGTGCTACGCCGATCTTGCCGCCCTGCGTGTCATGCAGATATTGCGCGCGGCCATTCCAGCAAATGGAAAGATCGACTTCGCCGCTCTGCACCACCGCATAACAATCCGGCGCCGGCTCGAAAGTGGAGACGCTCGGCGCAATCTCTTTCAGGAAATCGATGCCCGGATCGATGGAGGTCTTGTAGTCGCCGCCCTTCAACTTGGTGAGGATCGGCAGCAGAATGACGCCGCGGGTATCGGAAAGCTTGGCGGCGATCTTCCCCTTGTATTTCGGATCGGCAAGATCGGCCCAGCTTGTCGGCGGCTCCTTCACCGTTTCGGTATTATAAAGGATGGCAAGATTGTCCTGCGAGAACGCGATGGCGCGGTCGCCGTCGATGCGCGCCCATTCCGGCTGGTCTGCAAGGTTCGGCACCTTGGCGGCGTCGAGCCTGGTGAACAATTCTTCCTTGTTCGCCTTGATCGCAACCGAAACGTCGATCAGGGCGACATCGACCTTCGGCTCGGCGCGCTGAAGGGTGAGCAACGCCAGCGTTTCGGCCGAATTCTTGCTTTGCTGATAATTCACCTCAATGCCGGGATGCTGGGCCTTGAAGGTGTCGATGATGAATTTCTGATAGTTATCCGCAAAGACCCCGGAGAAACCGACGATATTGACGGTGCCTTTCGTCGCATCCTGCGCAAAGACGGTGCCCGAGAGCGATGCGATCCCGGCGGCAACGATGCCGGCGACAATCGCGGCCTTGCGGCGCTGATGAGCATTTTTCATTTCAATTGCCTCCGTTTTTTTTGATATTGTCAGTTTATGGGCCGCCAGGCGGCATCCAGCACGCGCAGCCAGTTCTGGCCGAGAAGTTTGAGAACGAGCGTTTCGCTCCAGCCACGCGCCAGCATGCGGGCGGTGATATTGGGAACCTCGCCAATGCGCTCGATGCCCTTCGGCTTGGAAATCTTGACGGTCGCGAATTCCGTCAACGTGCGCGCCGTGCCCTTGTCACGGTTGGCCCAGAGCTGCCAGGGACCGGGGCGCGGCCGCTCCTGCGAGAAATCCGTGCCGATGCCGACATGATCTTCGCCGACGAGATCGATAACATAGGCCATGGCATCGAGATAATCCTCGACAGTCGCATCATTTCCGGCAGCAAGACCCGGTGCAAAAAGACTGATGCCGATGATGCCGCCCTTTTCGGCGCAGGCCGTCAAAAGTTCATCCGGCTTGTTGCGCTTCACATCGCGCAGCGCGCGCGGCAGCACATGCGAGATGCAGACCGGTGATTTCGAGCGGGCGATGACATCCGCCGTGGTTCTGTCGCCGACATGGCTGAGATCGCAGAGCACGCCGACGCGGTTCATCTCCCCAAGCACTTCACGGCCGAAGCCGGTCAGGCCGCTGTCGTTTTCTTCCAGATAACCGGCACCGGAATAGTTCTGAGTATTATAGGTGAGTTGCATGATGCCGACGCCGAGATCCTTGAATATCTCGACATAATCAAGCCTGTCCTCAAGCGGCGAGGTGTTCTGCCAGCCGATGATGATGCCCGTCTTGTTTTCCACCTTGGCCGCGTGAATATCGGCCACCGAGCGCACCGGGCGGATCAGGTCGTCGTTTTCCCGCAGAAAACGTTTCCATTCGCTGACATAACCGATGCCCTCGCGGAAATTTTCCCAGATCACGCTCGAAACGTTGACGGCGGTGAGGCCGCCCGCGCGCATGTCCTCGAATATCGACCGGCTCCACTGGCAGGTTTGCAGACCGTCGATGACAATGGCTTCATTATGGAGTTTTGCGGCATCGGTCATGCGGATGTCCTCACGGCGGATTGTGAAAATTGCTGCTTGAGCGCCCCAAGGGCGCGGCTGGCGAATTCCAGACGGTCCTGCCCCCAGAAAAGCTCGCCGTTCACCACATAGGTCGGTGTTCCGAAAATGCCGACGCGCTCGGCCTCAGCGAGATTTCCATGCCACTCCGCCACGATGTCTTGCCGCTGCGGATCGCGCACCAGTGCCGCAGCTTCAGCGCCGAGAACGGTCTGCGCGATAGTGCGGAGTGTGTCGAGATCGGCAATGTCGCGATCTTCGCTCCACAATGCGCGCTGGATGGCGAAGGACAGGCTGATCGCATCAAGACCGGCCTTCTGCGCGGCGATGACGAGCTGGGCTGCACGTTCGATGGTGGCGCAGGGGTAATATTTCGGTGCAAGATTGAGCGGCATGTCGAGATAACGACGCCACCGGTCCAGCTCCACGGCATGATAATTCTGTCGGGCATCCGGGCGGTTGCGCAGCGGAATGCCGCCATTGGCCTCAATGATGCGGATGGGGCGCAGCACGATGGCCGCCCCATGGGTGCGGGCGACTTCGACCGCCCGTGGCGCGCCGAAATAGGCCCATGGTGAGGAGATGCCGTAAAATATCTCCAGTTTCAGCACCGGTTCAGCCATTGGCATGCTCCCTTATCTTGTCCTGCGCATCTGCGTCGCGCCATTCCTCGCCGGTGATTTCAGCGGCGTCGTGGTTCATGAAAGTATCGAAATGGCGGGCGCGATCTTCCACGAACAGCGAACGGGCGATGCCCTGCGCCAGACGCTCCGCCCCCTGGCTGACGGCCGGAACGCCGCTGGTGATTTTCCCGTGGGACGGGACGGCCGGATAGGCAAAACAATGAATACGGGAAATTGTCTCCGCCTCCGTGGCGGGCAGACCCGGTTTCGGCAGAAATTCGAAGGCCGCGCCGAGATAGGGATAGGACCCCAGCGCATCGTTGCTCTGTCCGGCAGGCGGTTGATAGGCGTCGCGCCAGAGCAGGACGCGGCCGCTCAGGGTTGCAAATTCCGGCCGCCGGGCAAAATCGACATCAAAGCCGGTGGCAAAAATGATAGTATCCGCCGGATAGCGACCCTTCGGCGTCTCGATTTCCACCGCATCGCCCAGTTCGGTCAGGCTGAGGATGGGACTGGCCAGATGGAAGAAGGCGTTGGCGTGGCGCGAGACCCTGAGGACGCTGTGACGCGGCGGCGGTATCTGCGTGCGCTCCGCTTCGACCATGAAGGCCCAGCGATCTGCATCTGGCAGGCCGATATAACCATGGGTCATGCCAAGGCTGGCGACGCCGCCGAATTTTTCCACGCGCGGAATATCGGCTCTGCGAATGAAGAGATCGACGCGCGCAGCCCCTGCCTCCAGCGCTGCTGCCGCATTGTCCATTGCCGAAGCGCCGGCGCCGACCACGGCAACACGCTTGCCGCGCAATGCGCTCACGTCGAATATATCACCGCTATGGCGAACGAAGCGGGCGGGCACCGTTTTCGCCACGTCCGGCAGGCGCGGCGCACCGAGACCATCAAGCCCCGTTGCCAAAATCACCCGACGCGCCAGAACATTGCTGCGGCCTTCCGGCCCCTGTAGTTCGAGGTCGAGCAGACCATCCTCACGCAAACCGAGGCCGGCAAGTTCGGTATCGTTGCTCACCGGCAGCGCCAGCACAGTGCGATACCAGACCATGTAAGCCATCCACGCTTCACGCGGGATAAGCTGCATCTCCTCATAAGCGGCTGCGCCGAACTGCGCTTCGAACCATGCGCGGAATGTCAGGGACGGCACGCCGAGAGCGGGACCTGCAAGTTCCTTGCGGGTGCGCAATGTTTCCATGCGCGCGCTCGTTACCCATGGCCCTTCCAGCCCGCTCGCCGCCTTGTCGAAAGCCCTGATATTGTCGATCCCGGCAAATGACAGGGCGGCAAGCGCGGTGAGCCCGCAGAGCCCCGCACCGATGACGGCGACATCCAACACCTCGGCACCGCCGAGATGGGTGCGCGGCACCCACGGCTTTGCCGGCCGCTCGAGCACGGCAAGTTCCTGCGCAAGCCTCGCCTCGAGCGCCGGCAAGCCACCCGCATCAGCGGACACAGCATTGGTTTTGCGATCTTCCATCATGTTATTTCTGAATTAATGCACGTTAAAAATTCTATTTAAGCATCATAAGAAACACAGAAGCGCGAATGCGGAAAGCAAAATTCTTCTAATCATTTGCGGTTTTCAGCAAATTTTGGCGCAAGCCGCCGGAAGCGCGGCTCGGTGGCCCGCCTGTCGCGGCCAACTGGGGGTGAAGCTCTTGCCCCACCGGCCACGCTATCTCGCAAAATAAAGAATTTCGGAAAAAATCTTTCGGTTTGCAATTCATAATCGGAATAGTCTTTGCCGCGCCAAGTCCCCGGCAGGGATATCGTCGCGATGACGACCGGGCCTGCCTTCGCCTGCCAGAGACCATCGGCAAGACCAGCAGCCCGGATCAGAACCCACGACGAAAGAGTAAGGCCCCCATGGCAAATGATCGCAAACTGCATCTCGGCGCCTTTATGCGGCCCGTCAGTCTCCACACGGGCGCATGGCGCTATCCGGGTTCCTTCCCGGATGCGAATTTCAATTTCGCCCATCTGGCGCGGTTTGCACAGCAGCTTGAAGCCGCGAAATTCGACGCCTTCTTCATGGCCGATCATCTGGCGGTGCTGAACATGCCGACGGAAGCCCTGCGCCGCAGCCATACCGTGACGTCTTTCGAGCCATTTACGCTGCTTTCGGCGCTCGCCGCTGTTACTTCCCGCATCGGGTTGGTCGCCACCGCATCCACCACATTCGACGAGCCCTATCATGTGGCACGGCGTTTCGCCTCGCTCGACCACCTCAGCAATGGCCGCGCCGGATGGAACATCGTCACCACCTCAAATCCGGATGCGGCGCGGAATTTCGGCCGCGACGAGCAGCCTGATCACACCGAGCGTTATGCGCGGGCACGCGAATTCTACGATGTCGTCACCGGCCTCTGGGACTCCTTCTCGGAGGACGCCTTCATTCGGGATGTCGATAGCGGGCTGTTCTTCGATCCTGAACAAATGCATGTGCTCAATCACAAGGGACCCGAATTTTCCGTGCGCGGGCCGCTTAATATCGCCCGTCCGGTGCAGGGCTGGCCTGTGATCGTTCAGGCAGGCGCATCCGAGCCGGGACGCCAGCTTGCCGCCGAAACCGCCGAGGTGGTTTTTGCGGCAACACCCACGCTTGCGGCAGGAAAGGCCTTTTATAAGGACGTCAAGGACAGGACTGTCGCCGCGGGCCGTTCTCGCGATGACATTGTCATCCTGCCGGGCGCTTTCGTGCTGGTCGGCGAGACCGTGGAAGAGGCGAGAGCCAAACGCGCCAAGCTGGACAGTCTCGTCCATTATGACAGCGCCATTGCCTCGCTGTCGATCGCGCTCGGTCACGATGTTTCCGGCTTCGACCCCGATGGCCCCCTACCTGACATTCCGGAAACCAATGCCAGCAAATCAAGCCGTGAAAGGGTCATCGAACTCGCCAGAATCGAAGGACTGACGGTGCGCCAGCTGGCCCAGCGGCTGGGAGGCTATGCCGGTCTCGCCTTCGTCGGCACACCCAAAACCATCGCCGACGAGATGGAGCAATGGCTCCACGAAGAAGGCTCGGACGGTTTCAACGTCACCTTCCCCTTCCTCCCCGTCGGCCTCGACGACTTCACCACGCAGGTGGTGCCGGAACTGCAACGGCGTGGGCTGTTTCGAAAGGACTATGAGGGGCCGACCTTGCGTGACCATCTGGGGCTGCAACGGCCGGCCAATCGTTTTTTCCCTTAAATAACGGGCCATCGCGCCGATTGCGACAAAGCTAGGGAGATTTTCCACACCCGCCCTGAAGTTTGGCATGAGGTTCCAGAAGGGCGGATTGACCTCAAAAACACCCGCCCGTACCTTTTAATTACACAAAATACATAAATTAGGTGAATTAATATGAAGGCTGAACATTCCCGCCGCCAGATCCTCAAATTCGGCATTGCCGGTGCTCTCGCAGCACCGTTTGTCTCAGGCAGTGTGCTGGCCCAGAGCTCGCCGGATTTCCCTGCCGAGCTGAAGCTGGACTGGGGATTTTACTCCTCCCACACGCTTTTGATAAAGAACAAGGGCTGGCTTGAGGAGGCTTTCAAGGATGTCGGCACCAGGATCACCTGGGTGCAATCGCGCGGCAGCAACAATTCGCTGGAATTCCTGAAGGTCGGCTCGACGGATTTTGCCGGCTCGGCCGCACTATCCGCCTTTCTGGCTCGTGCCAACGGCGTGCCGCTGAAGGTTATCTATGTGGCAAGCTGGGGTGGTTCCTCCATCATCCAGGTGCGCCCGGATTCGCCGGTCAAGACCGTCGCCGATCTCAAGGGCAAGACCATTGCGGTCACCAAGGGAACGGCGCCCTATTTCACACTCGTCCGCGCCCTTGACCAGAACAAACTGTCGATCGACGATCTGAAGGTCGTGAACCTGCAACATCCTGAGGGCTTCAACGCGCTGCAGCAGGGGCAGGTCGATGCCTGGGTTGGTATCGATCCGCATACATCCCAGGCCGAGCTTGCCGGCGACAGGGCAATTTTCGACGAGCGCAGCTGGCGCGATGGCAGCGTCTTCAGCGTGTCGGAAGAGTTTCTGGCCAAGCACCCGAAAGCGGTCGAGCGCCTGCTCGGCGTCTGGGTGGAAACGCAGAAGTGGATCCGCGACAATAACCGCGAATTCATCGATTTCGTCACCAAGGTTACCGGCAACGATCCCAAGATCACCGAATTGACCATCAACAAGCGCGACTGGAAGGACCCCGTTCCGGGCGAGGAATTGCTGAACTCGATCCGCATCGTTACCCCGCTGCTGGGCGACGACGTGCTTCGGCCAGGCGTCAATGTCGACAATGTCCTTTCAACGCTGGCCGACCCGGCACCGGCGAAAAAGGCGCTCGGCGCATGAATTCCCATCCGCGCGAATTCCTGCGCGTGAAGCAGACTGAAAAACAAGCCTCCTCCCGACTGCCGCTTTTGCAGCGGGCAGGGAATTTCCTTCGACGGTTCGATCTGCGCGGCGCGATCGTGCCGGTCGGCTCATTGGTGTTGCTCGAGCTTTTCGTCCGTTTGGGCTGGGTCAGTCCCTATGTGCTGCCGCCACCCTCCGAGCTATACGAGACGTTTCTGCGGCTTGCCGAAGGCCCGTTGTGGACGAATGTCGCGGCCAGTACCGCGCGTGTCTTTGTCGGTTTCGTCATCGGCTCTCTGCTGGCAGTCGTCGTCGGTTCGCTGGTCGGACTGGTGATTGCCGCCGAGCGCTATCTCGAACCGACGTTTCAGGCGCTCAGAGCCGTTCCGAGCCTTGCATGGGTGCCGCTGCTGATGATCTGGTTCGGCATCGGTGAAACCTCGAAAATCGTGCTGATCGCCAAAAGCGCGTTTTTTCCGGTCTATCTCAACCTCTTCTCCGGCATCCGGAATGTCGACCGCAAGCTGGTGGAGGTCGGCGAGATGTATCGCCAGCCGCTGCCCGTTCTGGTGTGGCGGATTTTCATTCCCGCCTCTTTGCCGCATCTGTTCACCGGCCTGCGTTACGGGCTGTCGCTCGCCTGGCTGAGTGTCGTCGCAGCCGAGCTTCTGGCCGCCTCCGAAGGCATTGGGTACATGCTGTCCGACGGGCGGGAACTTTCGCGGCCCGATCTGGTGATGATCGCCATTATCTGCCTTGCGGTTCTGGGCAAGATTTCCGACAGCCTGTTCAAGATCGTCGAGGAGCGCTGCCTGCGCTGGCGTGACACCTATTCCCTTCACGAAGGAGGGCGGCTGCAATGAGCCTGCTCAATGTCGATGTGCGCGAAAAAGCTTTTGGCGATACGATCATCCTTCAGGATATCCACCTGACACTTGGCGATGGTGAAGCGGCGGTTCTGCTTGGCCCCAGCGGCTGCGGCAAGAGCACCTTGCTGCGTATCGCCGCCGGTCTCGACCGGCGTTTTTCTGGCACGGTGAAGGTTCAGCAGGCGGAGGAAGACCAGACCTCTCCTCCCATCGCCTTCGTGTTTCAGGAACCGCGGCTGATGCCCTGGCTGACGGTTGCCGAAAACATCGGTTATGCCGCCGGCAAGAAATATGATGTCGAGCGTGTAGAGGGCTTGATCAACGATGTGGGACTGAGCGGCCACGCTGGCGCGCTGCCGAAGGCCCTTTCAGGCGGCATGGCGCAGCGGGTGGCCATCGCAAGGGCGCTCTATACCCGGCCGCGCATCTTGCTGCTGGATGAACCCTTCAGTGCGGTGGACGCCTTCACGCGGATGAAATTGCAGGATCTGGTGCTGAAAATCGTCGAACAGCGCGGCATTTCCTTCCTGCTCGTCACCCACGATATCGATGAAGCGCTCTATCTCGGTGACCGCATTTACATGATGGGCGCCCACGACGGCCGCATCCAGCAGCGGATCGAGGTGGACGTGCCGCGCCCGCGCGACCGAAGGTCACCGCACCTCGCCAGCCTCAAGAACGAGGTGCTGACCGCCCTGCACAACGCCCACGTCATCTGAGGGCGGCGGCTTCACCTGAATAATCGGCGTGAAGCTGGCAGGCGAGGCTGAGCAGGGTAAAATCGGCGGCATCGGCAAGCTTGCGGCCGGTCAGCGTTTCCACCCGCTGCAGCCGCTGGTAAAGCGTGTTGCTGTGGATGTTCAGCGCCTGCGCCGTGCGGGCAACGGACTTCCCTTCCTGAATGTAACGCGAAAGGGTTTCATGCAGGGAGCGATGTCTGGGATCGCGCAGCAGCGGCGCCAGAATCTGTCGGGTGAATTCCACGATATCCTGCCGCGCCCTGCCCTCCAGCAACAGTTCCACACCCATGTCGCGGTGGCGCAGAAGCCCCGATTGGCCGCGCCGCAGCAAAGCCTCGCTTGCCTGCGCCGCCATTTCCCGCGCGGCGGGGTGGCCTTCATTCGCGTCATAAATCTCGCTCGTGCCGACGCAGATGGCCTCCTTGTCGGCAATCTCGGCAACCGCCCGCAGGTTTCGCTCGAGCGCCGCAACGGTGGAGGCGGAAACCAGCATGACAATCTGCTCGTCTTCGTGAAAGATAAGGGAATTCGACGCCGTCATTGCCTGCTGCAAATCTGACTGGGACTTGTAGAGAGACAGCCGTGGATTGGCCGAAACATCGCGGCGCGGACCCCGCGCCACAAACAGCTGATGATAACGATCAAGCCGAAAGCCCTGATGGCTGCGACGGCCATCGGGGTCGACGCCGGCGGCAAGCGCTTCGAAATGCGCCTTCCGGCGCGCATTCAGTACATCCATCCGCGACATGTCATGCACGAAGTCCAGCGCCACGAATGTCGCCAATGTGCCGAAAAGCACTTGGTGGAAGCCGGCATCCCCCGAGGCTCTGAAATGAAACTGGCCGACAGGCGCTTCGGCGACTTCCACTGTCTGCCGCAGTGTTTCACCCTCTTCCGTCCACCCGGCGGACCGGTAATCAAGACCCAGTACGCTCTCAAAGCGGAAATCGACGCGAAACAGGTCGGCAACGGCATGAAGCTGCTCCGTCATGCCACTTCCCGCCGCGAAGATGCGCAACAATGCCTCGTGCAATGCGACGGCACGGTCCAGCTCGGCATTCTTGCGTGCAAGATCGCTGCGCATCTGCTCCAGTCGATGCGACGTGGCAACGGCGTTCTGATAGGCAAGCGAGCGCTGATAGGCGACTGCGATCTGCGTCGCCAGCGATTCCAGAACCGTCCTGTCGAACACCGAAAACGCACCGTCGCTGGAAAAACACAGTGTCGTCAATGTGCCCAGACGCTTACCCTCCGCCATGACGGGAACGCAGAGCAGGGCATTGGCGATCTCCGACCGCTCCATGAAAGACTGGCTTTCGGGACGCATGACGCGGTGCGCTGCAATGATGTTCTGCCTGCCATTGTGAATGGCCGGCTGGCCGGTGGCGAAAACCACGCCCGAAACGGACTCATTCGGCTGGACGCGATAATGGGTATAGTCGTCGGGCAACCCTTCATGCGAAACAGGAATGAGAAAACCGCTCTCCTCGTCAAACAGGCGAAAGACGCCGGCGTCGCAGTGCGGCAGCACGTTCATCACTTCCCGCAGGACGTTATGGACGATCTCCTTTTCATCCAGCGAATTGATGACCGCTGAATTGACCGAAGCCAGCATTTCGAAAGTTCTTGTCTGAAGGGCGATGACCGCTTCATGCACAGCCTGAAGAATTCGCCCCGCTATCTCCTCGCCGCCCTCCCCGCGGATGGCAAACTCGGTGCGCTTGGCGGTATAATAGGAATGATCGACCGAAAGATTGAGGCTTTCGTCTTCGCGTTCAATGACATGGGAAATCAGGCTCGACGATTCCCGGCCATCGGCATCGATGGTTCTGAGCTGAACGGCCCGAGATTGCATCAGCTCGCGCAGGACGGGATGCGCATGGAGATCAATTTTCAAGCGCACCGCCTCCTGTGTTAACGCACATTAAATTTCAGATTTTTATGGCGGTTTCAACATATGAATTTTTCGTGACGGTGACACAAACGTTAAAAAGCAAAATACAAAGGGAACCACTAAAATGCTTTCTGCGATAAAACGCCGTCATATTATTATTGGAATGCTGTTCATCTGCTGGGTCGTCGGCTTTCTGGACAAGACCGCAATCAACTACGCAATCATCCCGATCAGCGAAGAGTTCGGTCTGGCCACCGATCATCAGGGCATGATCATCAGCGCCTTTTTCCTCGCTTATTCGATGACACAACTGGTTGGCGGTTATCTCGTCGACCGCTTCGGCTCGCGCCGGGTACTGAGCTCGGCGGTGGCCGTCTGGTCGCTCGGCACCGTCGCCTCCGGCGTCGTCACCAGCGCGGTCGGGCTGGCCGCCGCGCGGGCGATCACGGGTTCCGGGGAAGCCATTTTCCCGGCCGGAGGATCGGTCGCGATCACCGAGAATTTCGAGAAAACCCAGATGGCGCGCGCCAAGTCGGTGTTGCAATCGGGCGCCTCCGTCGGCTTCGCGCTCGGTGCGATTGTCATCACCACGCTGATTTCCTTCTATAGCTGGCGCATCATGTTCTTCGTTCTGGGTTCAGTCGGCGTCATCCTGTCGATTGCGCTCTTCACCGTCATGAAGCCGCGCTCGCAGACGCTGGCCGCCAGAGATGCCGGCCCCAAGCTTTCCGAAAAGCAGCGCATCGCCGGATTGCTGAAAAACACGCTGACCTGGAAGATCGCCTCGGTCTATTTCTTCACCAATATCGTCTTCTGGGGCCTGCAATCCTGGCTGCCGTCCTACTGGGTGAAGGTCAAGGGCATGAGCATGGTGGAAATGGGCGCATATTCCATGATCCCGCCGGCGCTCGGTTTCGTCTCGTTCCTCACCTGCGGCTGGCTGCTTGACCGCTACTTCCACCAGAAAGAAAAGTACCTCATCTGCATCGGCTCGGCCGTGTCGGCGATCTTCATCTACCTGATGGCGAATGCGCAATCCATTCCGCTGGCATTTGCCTATCTGTCGGTCTCGAACGTGTTCCTCAACGCCATCTCAATCAGTGTCTTCGTCAGCATCATGAAGCACTTTCCGCAGAATTCGATCGGTACGGCCACCGGCCTCATCAATTCGCTGGCGCAGCTCGGCTCATTCGCCTCGCCGATGCTCATCGGCGCCGTTCTTTCCGCTACCGGCCAGAATTACGGCATCGCCTTTGGCGTCATCGTCGGCTGCGCCGTGATTGTCTGCGCTATTGCCACCACCTTCCCCGCCATTCACGGCAACAAAACCGTCGAACAGACCGCCTGAAGGAAGACCATGACTTATATCGACATCATCGAACGCACCGTCGCCGCCCAGGCGGATAATCTGAAATCCGTGGCGGATGCCATCTGGTCTTTCGCCGAAATCCGTTACGAGGAAACAAAATCGGCCACCCTCTTGGCCGACGAGTTGGAAAAGGCAGGCTTTGACGTCACCCGCAACGCCGGCAATATCGAAACCGCCTTCGTCGCCAGCTATGGCGAGGGCCAACCCGTCGTCGCCATTCTGGGTGAATTTGATGCATTGACGGGCCTCAGCCAGGAGGGCGGTATCGCCAGTCACAAGCCGATCACCGAGGGTGGAAACGGCCATGGCTGCGGCCATAATCTTCTCGGCACCGGCGCGCTTGCGGCCATAATGGCGCTCAAGGCCTGCAAGGATGAACTGAAGCTTGGCGGCACGATCCGTTATTATGGCTGCCCGGCCGAAGAAGGCGGCGGCGGCAAGGCCTATATGGCCCGCGAGGGCCTGTTTGCGGATGTCGATGTGGCCTTCACCTGGCACCCATGGGATGAAAACCTCGCTTATAATGCGCGCATGCTGGCCACCAACCAGCTATATTTCACCTTCCGCGGCACCAGCGCCCATGCCGGATTCGAACCGCACCTCGGACGGTCTGCGCTGGACGCGGTCGAGCTGACCAATGTCGGTTCGAATTATCTGCGGGAACACATCATTCAGGACGGCCGCATCCACTATGCCATCACAGACACGGGTGGACGGGCGCCCAACGTGGTGCAATCGCAGGCGCAGGTGCTCTACAAGGTCCGGGCGCCGAGGATGGATCAGGTTCGCGACATCACCGAACGGGTGAAGGATGTTGCGCGTGGTGCCGCACTGATGACGGGAACGGAGTTGCAGATCACCTTCGATGCGGCGTCGGCCGATCTCGTGCCGAATGTGACGCTCGCCCGGATGATGCATCGGGAGTTCGAGAAGATCGGCGTCGCCGCTTTCTCCAACAGTGAGAAGGATTTTGCCGGGTCAATTCAAAAGACATTTTCGGCGGAGGTGCAGACCCGTGTCGCAAGGCGCGGCAAGGTCCTTTCGGAGGACCTGAACGATTTCGAGGAAAAGCCAACGTTCCTGCACGGTTCAACCGATGTCGGCGATGTCAGCTGGTTGGTGCCGACCGGACAGGTTTATGTCGCGACCGAAGCCTACGGCACGCCGCCGCACACCTGGCAGATGGTGGCGCAGGGCACCTCCGGTTACGCCCACAAGGGCATGTTGCAGGCCGGCAAGGTCATGGCCGCCTCCGCCGTGCAGGCAATGCTCGATCCTGACTTGATCTCCGCGGCAAAAGCCGAGCATCGCGAACAACTGAACGGTGAGAGCTATGTGCCGCTGATACCGGCGGACGCGACCCCGCAACGGCTGCGGTGAGTTTCCGGGCGGCCTCCCTGGCCGCCCTTGATCTCCCTCATCGGGAAACCGCCCTCCTTCTGTCCGCATTGACCGAGGAATACGGTTGCCTCAAGCTAAAAGCGTCGTCCTCAGCCGATGAATATGGGCAGCCCCTATGCCGCAGCAGCCGCCGATGATCGTCGCGCCGGCCTCGGCCCAGGAGCAGGCGTAACGTGAATAGACATCGTCATTCAGATCCTTGCGCGTGTCGTGCAGGCCTTCATTGGCGGCAGCCTCACCCTGTTCGCCTTCGAAAGCATTGGCGTAAACGCCGATTTCGAGGCGGACACTCTTCTCCCGGAAAACACGCGCTGCCACCTCCACGGCCCCCTGCATGACCTCGGGCTTGCTGCAATTGAACAGGATGGCTTCGGCACCCGATGAAGCCGCCCAGGAGGCGGCATTTTCCACAGTCTCGGTTGACCGGAGTTTTGGTTCGTCGCCCCTTAGCGCTGCCTCGCCATCCTCCAATGTAAACGAAATCCAGAGCGGTTTGCCCGTTGCCGCAACCGCTTCCCGCACGGCATCCGCCTCGGCGATCAGGCTCAGCGTCTCGCCGAGCCATACATCGACGAACGGCGCAAGGTTTTCGACAAGCACTTTCAGATAGTCCTGCACTCGCGAAGGCTGGAAATTCTGCGGCTCGTAGGAGCCGAAGATCGGCGGCAGCGAACCGGCAACCAGCACTTTCCGATCCCCAGCCGCATCGGCGGCCTCCCGCGCCAGACGGCCTGCGAGGCGGATCAGTGCCGGTCCTTCATTCTGGAACCTTTCCTCGCCGATATGGAAGGGTACGAGGGCGTAGCTGTTCGTCGTAATGATCTGCGTGCCGGCGGCGATGAATTCCTTGTGTACCTCGCGCACGATGTCAGGTGAATTCATCAACGCCAGAGCCGACCATTCCGGCTGCTTCAGCTCAGCCCCCAGCCGCAACAATTCACGGCTCATACCGCCGTCAAGAATTCGTATTGTGCTCATGAGTTCATCTCCATTCAGGCTGCCGCGCCGTCACCGGCAGCGGGATTTTCAAAACAATGTGTTGGATCTTCCATCAGCTAGCGGCGAACCGGCACCTGTGCTTCGAGACCTCGAAAGACACGGGCGATCACGGCCGTCAGGGCAAGATAAAAGCAGGTAACAACGAGCAGCGGTTCGTAGACCAGCAACGTGTCCTGTCGAACCTTGTTGGCCACGGCGTAGAGATCCATCACCGTGACCGTGAAGGCGAGCGGCGTCGCCTTGAGCTGCATGATGATCTCTCCCGCAATCGTCGGCAGGGCGATGCGAATGGCGCGCGGCAGCCAGATGCGGCGGGTCAGCTTCCACGGTGAAAGGCCAAAGGCCCGACCGGCTTCTAGTTCGCCCTTCGGAACGGCAAGCAGCGCGCCGCGCAAGACTTCGGCTTCATAAGCCGCATAATTCAACGTGAAGCTGACGGCGGCGAAAAAGAAGCCTTCGCGCAACATCGGCCAGAACAGGCTCTGGCGGATGCCGGGAACCATGGGCAGCAGCGAACCGACGCCGTAATAGAGCAGCCAGAGCTGGATCAGCAGCGGCGTACCGCGAAAGAACGTGCAGTAGCCGCGAGCCAAAAGCCGCGTCAGCCTGCCTCCGCTGACCTGCGCGAAAGCAAGCCCGATGGCGAGGATGAAACCGAACACCACTGAAATCACCAGCAGCGCCACCGTCTGCCAGGCTCCCATCAGAAGCAGCGACCAATAGTTCGGTATCCAGTCAAAACTCATGGAGTGCTTTCCTCAGGCAAGGCGTGGCTGTCCACGCCGCACCCGTCCTTCGATCAATTTGACGACGACGTTGGAAACAAGCGTGATGGCGAGGTAAAGAAATGCCGACGCCAGGAAAAACAGGAAGTAATGTTTGGTGCTTGCCCCGGCGAGACGGGTGGCGAGCGCCAGCTCCTGATAACCGACCACCGCAACCAGCGCACTGTCCTTGGTGACCGACATCCATAGATTGGCAAGACCCGGCAGCGCATTGGGCAGAAGTGCCGGCAGCAGGACGCGGCGAAACCTCAGGACCGGTCCCATGCCAAACGCCTTGGCGGCGTCGATCTGCCCGGCGGGGATGGCGAGGATCGCGCCGCGCAGCACCTCCGTCATGTAGGCGCCCTGAACGAACCCCAACACGGCGACGGCCGCCATGAAGCCGTTGACCTCGACAGGCGGCAGGTTGAGAGCCGCCAGCAGCCGATTGAGACCATCGGTGCCCGCATAATAGAGCCCGACAATCAGGATCAATTCCGGAACGGAGCGGATCACCGTCGTATAGAGATTAAGCGGAAGCCGGAGCAGAGGATGACCCGAAAGCTTTCCAAGCGCCCCGGCCGTGCCGAGCAACAGCCCGATCGCGAAAGCGCAGGCCGAGATGGCGACCGTGGCGACCGCACCTGCCAAAAGCACGCCGCCCCATCCCGGAGGATAGGGAGACAGCAGGTCCAGAATACCTTGTTGCGCGCTCGCCATCTGATGATTGCTTATTTCGCGCCGTAGATGTCGAAGTCGAAGTATTTCTTCGTGATCGCGTCATACTGGCCGTTGGTGTGAACCGCTGCTATTGCCTTGTTCAGCTTGGCTTTCAGTTCGGTGTCGTCCTTGCGCAGGCCGCCCGAAACGCCGGCTCCGAGTATCTCCCTGTCATCGGCAACGTCGCCCATTTTCACGCAGCAATCCTTGCCGCCATCGCTTTTCAGAAAGGCGTCGAGTGCCAGTGAATCGCCGAAGACATAGTCGATGCGGCCGGCAGCGAGATCCTGAAATGCCTCATCGAGCGTCTGGTAGGTCTTTTCGTCAGCGACACCGGCAAAATACTTCTTGTAATATTCGGACTGAATGGTCGAGACCTGAATGCCGATGGTCTTGCCCTTCACATCTTCAGCCGCGGCGCCCGGCGTCTGGTCTTTGGGGCCGATCAGCGTGCTCGGCGTGTTGTAATATTTGTCGGTGAAGTCGATCACCTTCGAGCGCTCCGCCGTGTTCGACATGGACGACCAGATCACATCGAACTTCTTGCTCTGGAGAGCGGGAATGAGGCCGTCCCAGGAAATATCGACGATGGAGCATTTTTCCTTCATCTCCTCGCAGACCGCGTTCATCAGGTCGATTTCCCATCCGTGCCAGGTGCCCGAGGCGTCCTTGGCGAAGAAGGGCGGATAGGATTCATTCATGACGCCGAAGCGGACTTCGGCCTGTGCCGTGACGGCCGACAGTGCAAATGCCGCGCCGGCGAAAAACATGGGAAGCAGTTTCATTCGCAAGGTTTCTCCTGATGGTGTTGTCGATGATGGCGGGGTGGTCGTCAGTGGGCGATAAGGCCGGTAAATTCCCGGCATCGGGCACTGATGGGTGCCCCGAATATCTGCTCCGGCGGACCTTCTTCTTCGATCTGTCCATGATGCAGGAAGAGAACGCGGTTCGAGACATCGCGGGCGAAGCGCATTTCGTGGGTGACGATCAGCATGGTTCTGCCCTCTTCCGCGAGATCGCGGATGACTTTGAGAACCTCGCCGACCAGTTCCGGATCAAGCGCCGAGGTCGGTTCATCGAACAGCATGACATCAGGATCGACGCAGAGCGCTCTGGCGATCGCCGCGCGCTGCTGCTGCCCGCCGGAAAGGAAGGCCGGGTAGGTGTCGCGCTTTTCAAAAAGTCCGACCTTGTGAAGCAGGGCCTCGGCTTTTTCGACCGCCTCCCGCCGCGGCATGCCCATGACATGCACCGGCGCCTCGATGACGTTTTCCAGCACGGTGCGATGCGCCCATAGATTGAAGCTCTGAAAGACCATGCCGAGCCCGGTCCGCAGCCGTTCAACCTGCCGCCAGCTGCGCGGCTGCAACCGCCCGTCGCGCCCGGCTTTCAGCGCTATCTCCTCACCGTTCACGGCAATACGACCGCGATCGGGCGTTTCCAGAAAATTGATGCATCTGAGGAAGGTGCTTTTGCCGGAACCGGAGGAACCAATGATGGAGATCACATCAGACTTATGGGCCTGCGTCGAAATCCCTTTGAGAACCTGATGCGAGCCGAAGCTTTTATGGAGATCTTCGACACGAAGAGCAGGAAAGGGTTGGTCTGGCATGCATGGTTCCGACTAAAATGAATTTGCGGAGGATAATGACAAAAGGACGCGGTTTTTTCGCGCAATTTCCATCTAATTTGCATTTTTCATGCAAAATAATCTTTCCTTTGCGGTATATAAGGCGAAATACATGAATTGCCGCTGCGAAAACCCGACTGGATTGCATAATGGAACAACTGGATCGTTTTGACCGTGACATTCTCGATATCGTTCAGCGCGACTGCCAGATGAAAGCCGAGACCATCGCCGAACGCGTGGGTTTGTCGGCCTCAGCCGTGCAGAGACGATTGAAACGCCTGCGCGAGGACGGGATTATCAAAGCGGAAGTTGCCGTCGTCGATCGGAAGGCGACGGCAACGTCGATGGTGTTCATCGTTGGCATGGAGATCGAGCGGGACAATTATGACGCGCTGGCGAAGTTTCGCGTCTGGGTGGAGAAGCAGGATCACATCCAGCAGGTCTATTACGTGACCGGCGCGGTCGATCTGATTGCGATCGTCACCGCCCGCGACGTCGAGCATTATGACGATATTGCCGCGCTGATCATGGCCGAAAACCCGCAGATCCGCCGAATGCACACGAATGTGGTGCTTCGGGACGTCAAGCTCGGCCTGTTTGTGCCTCCGGAATAATGACGGAAATGACCCTGCGGTCAGCTATCTGTCGAAGTTCCTCTCTCAACTCTGCGGCTTGCGCAACAAAGCCTGCGCGGTGGATTTCCGCTCAATCAGGCGCGACACGATCCTTGTGCTACGCGGCGGCTGATCCTGGTTGCGCGGCCGGTCAATCCGCTCAAGAAGCAAGGCAAGGGCGGCGGCTCCAGCTTCGCGACCAAACACCCGTACCGTCGTTAGCCGTGGTGAAATCTGGATGGCCGCAGAATAATCGCCAAATCCAACGACCGATACGTCATCCGGGATCCGATATGCTCCTTTTCAACTATCCACGCCCCAGAGTTCCGGGTTCCGTTTGAAATATTCAGTCAGCATTTCAGTGAGCACCCGCACTTTGCGGGTGGGATGCTGGCTGGGCGGGCGTACGACATAGGTGGCGCCCGGAGGGACGGGATAGCGCGTCATGATCGGCACCAATGCGCCGGAGGTCACATATGCATGCGTGATGCAATCGGGCAGCCAGCCGATGCCGAGACCTGCCGCCGCCGCTGCGGCAAGCGCTGTGGCGCTGTCGGCCTTGAACCTGCCCTGCGGTTGAACCGTGACGATTTTGTCGCCATCCAAAAACTGCCAGACTTCCGTTCCCTGCATCAGCGCCTGATGGTTACCGAGCTGCTCTACCGTTTCAGGGGAACCGTGCGCCTTGATGTAAGCCGGGCTGGCGACAAGCTTTCCATGGATCGGCCCGACGCGCTTCGCGATCAGGTTTGAATCCTGAAGGTAGGCACTCCGGATCGCACAATCGAAACCCTCTGCAATGAGATCGACCAAGCGATCACTATAGGAGGTATGAATGTGAAGCTGCGGGTGCAGATGCGCCATTTCCGCGAGCACGGGGGCGAAGTGGGTCGGGCCGAAAGTAAGCGGCATAGCAACCCTCAAGCGGCCGCGCAGCTCGCCGGTGGGAAGGATCGTTTCCCTGGCGGCATCGATCTCGGCGGTGGCCCTTGCCGCGTGTTCCCTGAACGTGATCCCCGCCTCCGTGAGCGCCGCGCCGCGGGTCGTTCGCGCCAGCAGCTGCACGCCAAGTTCAGCCTCCACCCGCAACAACCGCCGACTGACGATTGATTTGGAGACGCCGAGCCGACGTGCGGCGGCCGAAACACCACCGGCATCAGCGACTGCGACGAATGTCTGGAGATCTTCGATGTCCATTCCGGCGTTCCTCGTTTCGCGACACAGCTCGCCAGACTATGGCACTATCGCCCCACCAAAAGGAACAGCAAATTGCTTCCAGGCACGTCGCCCACTGACGCGTGTCCCTCTTGAACCCATCGCCGTCCATGACGGCAGAGAAAGGAAGTCTTGATGACCCTTCGTAACGGCCTCGATTCTCTTCTTCGTCCCGAAGATTCGGTCCTCGTTCTGATCGACCATCAGCCCTACCAGCTCGCAAATCTTAACAGCCACGATCCGCAGGCTGTGGTCAATCTCACGACCGCGCTGGCGAAGCTGGCAAAGGCTTTCAATGTTCCGACCATTCTCACCAGCGTGATCGCAGCGCGCGGCGGACTCCTCTTCAAGCAGATCACCGACGTATTTCCGGGCCAGGAGGTCATCGACCGGACTTGGGTCAACACCTGGCAGGACGAGAAGGTCGTGGACGCGGTCAAGGCGACAGGCCGCAAACAGCTGATCATCGCCGGGCTGTGGACCGAGGTTTGCGTGGCAATGCCTGTTATCCAGGCCGCCGGCGAAGGTTGGGACGTGACCGTGATCACCGACGCGTCGGGCGGGATTTCGAAGGAATCCCACGAAGTTGCCGTCCAGCGGATGATCGCGGCCGGCGCGAACCCGATGACCGTGATGGCGCTCGCTGGCGAATGGCAGCGCGACTGGGCGCGCACCGAGCATGTCGAAGAGCTGACCGAAATTCTCATCCAGCACTTCGGCGGCAGCGGCATCGCCTATCTTTGGGAGCAGCAGCTTCTCAATACGCCAGTCGCTGGCTGATCCCGGCCGACACAGCGAACATTTTTGTGAGGGCCGGAACGATTGGTTTGCCGGCCCTCACCGCCTTTAGCCCAAGGGGAAGCTCTCGACCTACAAGTCCGCTCAAGTGCAGAGATCGCGCGTGCCGCAGGGCCGCCACCCGCTACACTCCAGAGGGGAACACAACGGCCATGTTTCAGCTTTCACGCCTCCTTATTGCTCGTGCAAAGTGAGAATTCCTCGCCTCACGCAGAATTTGTTCGCCTGCTGAGAGCGAGCGAAAACCGCGACGGTGCCGGTCAGTGGCCACCAGTGCCGCCGGGTGTCACGAAAGCGTTAATGAAAGACATTAGAAACGCCGCCGGTCCGTTAAAAAGTGCACGGCTGTGCAAAGGCGGGCCAGCGCCGTTCCGATCTTTCCAAAAAGGGTCAGCGCTCAACAATTCCACTCGCCGAGAGCACTGGAGACAGAGATGAAACGCCGCACCTTCATGATATCAGCAGCAGGCGCTGCCGCTGGCCTTACCTTTGCGCCGCGCATGAGCTTCGCCGCCCCGGGCACGATCGACTGGTACACCAGTTCGGATACCAACATTCTCGACTTCTGGTCGAACATCATCAAGCCGGCTTTTGAAGCCGCCAATCCCGGTCTCAAGCTTAACCTGGTGGACGCCGGTGACGGCGCAGGCATCATCGCCATCGGCGAGCGCGCCGTTGCGGCTAAACAGACGGGCACCGATCCGCAGGCCGATTATTTCGAAACGGCCGATCCGCTGCTGCCCGCCGGTGCGATCGATGCCGGCGTTTACGTAAACATGGCTAAAGCCGGTCTTTCCAACTATTCGCGCGTCAACCCGCTTGCATTCCAGGGTGAATACAGCCTGCCTTATCGCGGCAGCCAGGTTCTGCTTGCCTATGATACGAGCAAGCTCAAGCCGGCGGATGCACCGAAGACCTGGGAGCAGCTGGTCACATGGATCAAGGCCAATCCCGGCCAGTTCGTTTATAACCGTCCCGACAAGGGCGGTTCGGGCGGCAATTTCGTCCGCCGCGCCATCCATCAGGCCAACGGTCTCGACCCCAAGGCCTTCACAGTTGCCAATTACACCCAGGAATTCGGTGACAAGGCTCTGGGCAAGGCCTGGGAGCTGCTGACCGATATCGCACCGTCGCTCTACGACAAGGGCGCTTATTCTTCCGGCAACACGCAGTCGCTGCAACTTCTGTCGCAGGGTGTGGTGACCATGACCCCGGTCTGGTCCGATCAGGTGCTTCAGGCGATCGATCAGGGCGTTCTGCCGAAGGAAACCGGCCTCGTCCAACTTCAGGATCTGGCGCTTTGCGGCAATTTCTCGCGCGCTGTGGTGCTGGCAAATGGCGCCAATCGCGACGCCGCGCTCAAACTGGCGAATTTCGTCCTCTCCGAAGAAATCCAGGGCGCAATCCTTACCGAACTCGGCGGTTTCCCCGGCGTTTCCTGGGACTATGTACCGGCCGATCTGCGCAAGCGCTTCGCCGACATCATTCCGCAGACCATTCCGACCTTCCCGGCCGGCAAATGGGAAACCGCCATCAATGACGGCTGGTACCGTCACGTTGCTCCGAACGTCGACCGCAAGTCGTGACCGAGGCAGCAGAAGGAGCGGTCCGTCCGCTCATCGACAATACGGCAGGCAGGAGGCCCATCGGCCTCCTGCTCGTCGCCATTCCCGTTTTTCTGGTGATCTGGCTCGTCATCTGGCCGGCCATCAATGCCATAGGCCGCACCGTCTGGCGTACCGGGACCAATGGAGAAACGACGTTCGATCTTTCGAGCTACGTCTTCTTCTTCTCGGATCGCTACAGCCTCGACAATCTTGCCGTCACGCTCTGGACCACGCTGGTCTGCGCCATGCTTCTTCTGGTGGTCTGCCTGCCGATCGCGCTCTATCTGCGTTTTTCCCAAGGCCGCCTTTCGGCCTATGTGCAGGCGCTGGCCATCTTTCCGATGTTCGTGCCCTCCATCATCCTCGCCTTCGCCTTCATCCGCGTGCTTGGGCCGAATGGCATGGTGGATATTCTGCTCAACGCGGTCGACCTGCCGAAAATCCGCACGCCCTATCTGACCCCCTGGGGACCGGTCATCGGCCTTGTCTGGGATAATATCCCGCTGACGGTGCTGATCCTTCTGGCGGGCCTCGGCAGCGTCGCCAACCAGTCCGTGGAAGCGGCGCGGGATGTGGGGGCCAATGCGCTACAGGTTTTCTGGCACATCATCCTGCCGCGCATTTCCAATTCCATTCTCGTGGCGCTTTCCTTTTCGGTGCTCGGTATCTTTTCCTCCTTCACCCTTCCTTATCTGCTTGGCCCCGCATCGCCGGAAATGATTGGTCCCTTCATGCAGCGCACCCTTCGCGACGTGCAGGATCCCATCGGCGCCATGACCCAAGCCGTTATCGCCTTCGGCTTCTGCATCGCCTTCGGCCTCTTTTATGTGCGCTCAGTCGCACGCAATCAGGGGAAGTAACATGGCCGCTTTTGCACCGGCGCGCAGGCGTCTCGACTGGCCCGGCATATTCTTCGCCGTCCTTCTGACCGTTGCGATCGTCGGGCCGCTCATCGTCGTCGGCACCTGGGCATTCACCGAAGTCTGGCGTTACCCCAACGTCGTGCCGCAACAGTTCGGCTTCCGCTTCTGGGGCCAGACGCTCGGACGCCCCGACGTGTGGAACGCCCTGATGCTGAGCCTGCAACTATCGACGACTGTGACCCTGCTTTCGGCGCTGATCTGCCTTCCTGCCGCCTATGCCTTTGCCCGCATGAGCTTTACCGGCCGCAACCTTTTGTTCTTCTCCTTCCTTGCCGGTCATGCCTTCCCGAAATTCGGGCTGCTGGTGGCGATTGCGGCAATCTTTCTGCAGCTCAACCTCATCGGCACCTTCTGGGGCGTCGTCCTGATCCAGCTCGTTGGCACGCTGATGTTCATGATCTGGATACCCGTCGCCGCGTTTCAGGCCGTCGACCGCCGCATGGAAGAGGCGGCCCGTGATGTCGGGGCCAGTCCCCTGCGGGTCTTCTGGTCGATTACGCTGCCGCAGGCCGGGCCGACCATTGCCGCCGCCGTGCTCCTGAGCTTCGTCGGCACCTTCTATGAAACCGAAGGGGCATGGCTCATCGGCGCACCCGGCATCCGCACGATGCCGGTGCTGATGATCAGCTACATCAACAACCAAATGGTCATCCAGTATGGCGCGGTCCTGTCCGTCGTGCTCTGGGTGCCGTCATTCATTGCCCTCATGTTCGCCCGCCGCGTCATCGGCGGCGGCGCCTTCGCCCGCGGCTTCGGCGGTTAGGAATATTCATGTCCGTACTTCATATCCGCGGGGTCACGAAAACCTTCGTCGGTGGCACCAAGGCAGTCGACAACTTCTCGCTCGACGTCGCCGATGGTGAACTCGTCTGCCTTCTCGGCCCGTCCGGTTCCGGCAAATCGACGCTGCTGCGCATGGTCGGCGGTTTCGAACAGCCGACCGGCGGGCAGATCACCATCGACGGTGAAGACGTCACCCATCTGTCACCGGAGCGCCGACCAACCGGCATGGTGTTCCAGAGCCACGCGCTCTGGACCCATATGAATGTCTTCAAGAACCTCGCCTTCGGCCTCAAGCTGCGACGCATGCCAGCCTCCCTCATCAAGGAGAAGGTCGAGGCCGTACTCGAACTGGTTGGGCTTTCCGGTTATGGCGAACGCGCCACCAGCCAACTTTCCGGCGGACAGCAGCAGCGCGTGGCGCTCGCCCGCTCGCTCGTCCTCGAGCCGAAAATCCTGCTTCTGGATGAGCCCTTCGCCAGCCTCGACCAGCATCTGCGCGAGCGTCTGCGGGAAGAGGTGCGCGATATCCAGCAGCGTCTCGGCATCACCACGCTGTTCGTCACGCATGGGCAGGACGAGGCTCTTTCCATGGCCGACCGCATTGTCGTGATGAAGGATGGCAGGACCGAACAGATCGACCGGCCGAACGTCATCTACCGCGAACCGCAGACCCCCTTCGTCGCCGGCTTCATCGGCACCATGAACCTGATCGAAGGCGTGGTTTCGGGCGGAGCCTTCACCCATGCTGGCATGACCGTGGCGCTGCCCGTCTCCGACGGTCCCGCCATTCTCGCCATTCGCCCCGAGGCCGTCGATCTGACGGCATCCGAGACGCCGCAGGCAAGCGTTCACCGGGTGACAGATTACGGTACCCATGGCCTTGTCGATCTCGATCTGCCCGATGGTATCAGGATCAAATCGATGGTCGCCCATCCCGATCTCTTCCGGGCCGGACAGGGGGTCGATATCCTGCCGCGCGCCGTCACGGCCTTTCGCGACAACCGGCAAATCTACCGGAGCTGACCATGAACATGCCTATCCTCCTCGAACGCGACGGCCATCGCACCTGGCTCAAATGGCATCGCGGCCGCCGCCGCGCCGCCGATCCCGCCTTCACCGGCGAGCGCATCATCGAGGCCATGTGCCTTGGCGCGAGCATCGAAGTCGATCTCGTCATTCACGCCGACCACGGCTGCGCCGTGCTGCATGATCTGACGCTGGAGCGGGAAACCACGGGCACCGGAAGGGTGCGAGACGCCTCCGCCGCCAGCCTGCGCCAGCTGCATCTGCGCGACAATCAGGGCCAGCCGGTATCCTCAAGGGTGATGCTGCTCGAAGACCTCTGCACCCTGCTCGCCCGCGAGATCATCCATCCCGATGCCCTGTTGCAGCTCGATTTCAAGGAAGACCGGCACGCCCTCACCCCGCAGGTCATCGCCGGTTTCAGCGCAAGCATCGCGCCATTGGCGGGCTCCATGATCCTGTCCGGCGGTGATTTCGACGCCATCGCCGCGCTTGCCGCATCGGTCCCCGATCTTAAGACGGGATATGACCCGTGTGAGGACGACACACTCACCAGGCTGCAGACGGGCGAAGACTTTTCCAACTTCATCGAACAGGCGCTCGCCACGGCACCGGCTGCCGGAATGATCTATCTCGATTACCGTATCGTCCTTGCCGCTGACGATGCCGGCATCGATATCATCGCCCCAGTCCACGCCGCCCGCCGCCGTGTCGATGCCTGGACCATCAACCGCATCACGCCGCAATCGATCACCGATGTCGAGCGGCTGTTGCGGCTCAAGGTCGACCAGATCACCACCGATGACCCGGAAGGGCTAACCGAGGCATTCAGCCAATGACCGTCAATTACACCGCCATTCTGGAAGACATGATCGCCACCACCCGCGAGGCCGGCGCATTGACGCTCGAGCATTTCAGGCGCTTCCGCGACATCGAGATCGGCGTCAAGGGACCGGGCGACTTCGTGTCCGATGCGGACCGGCAGTCCGAAACGCTGATCCGCGAACACCTGCTCGGCCGGTATCCCTGGGGGCTGACCGGCGAGGAATTCGCTCCGGTTGACGGGTCGGATGCCGAACATCGCTGGCTGGTCGATCCCATCGATGGCACCACCAATTTCATCTATGGCCAGCACTACACCATCACCATTGCGCTGCGCCGCGGCAACGAGACGATCTGCGGGCTCGTCTATAATCCCGTCGCCGACGAGATGTTCACCACGATCAAGGGCGAAGGTGCATATCTCAACGGCGAACGCCTGCGCGTCAATGCCAGCAACGATATCGCGCTCATGTGCGTCGGCACCGGCCTGCCAACACCCAATCTTTCGCTTTATCCCGGCGCCTATCAGCGTCTCGACGATATTCGTGCCCCCATCGGCGCGGTGCGGGTCGTCGGCAGCGCCGCCAATTCCTGCGCTTACGTGGCCTGCGGCCGGCTTACCGGTTATTACGAGGAGACGGGTTTTGTCGATACCGCAGCCGGTATCCTGCTCGTTGAGGAAGCCGGCGGCATCGTGACGGACTGGTGGGGGCGCGGGCCTGAAATCTACGAGCGAACCGGCACGCTGATCGTCGCCAATGCCGCAACTCATGCCTATCTTCTCGAGCGGCTTCGCGGCGTTCCGCCCAAGGATCCGTGAGCGGCGCGGCGCGTGGTCAGCGCGTATCCGCCAATATGCGCGGGCCTGCGAAGGAGAGCGTGATCAGTAACCGCCCGTCATCAGCACGGTTTCACCGGTCATGAAACTGCAGGCCTGCGACGACAGGAAGATGGCGGCACCCACCATTTCTTCCGGCTGCCCGGCGCGGCCCATCCAGTTCAGCGTCCGGACGTATTCCGCCCAGCCTTCGGGGTCCTCATCACGACGATGGGCATTGCGGTCGGTGTCGATGAGGCCGGGAGCAAGCGTGTTGAGCAACACATTGTCGCGCGCATAATCCCGCGCCTGACTCTGGATAAGATTATGCTGCGCAGCCTTGGTGGCGGCATAGGCGGTGACGATGCCCTTCGGCCGCAGCTGATTGACCGAGCCGATGGAAACCACCCTGCCCCACTTGCGGGCCGCCATGCGCGGCAGGGCCGCCTGCAGCATATCCACCGTCGAGCCCAGATTGACCGCCAGCTGAAACGCCAGATCGTCCGGCGTCAGTTCCGACAGCACGGCATTGATCTGGGCGCTGGCATTGATGACAAGAATATCGACCGGTGCGACCGCCTCGGCGCGTTCGATGACGTCACGACCGGCACCAGGCTCGGACAGATCGCCCGCCAGTTCCTGCGCCGTGCCGCCGCTTGCGACGATCCGGTGCTGCACGGCTGCGGCGGCGCCCGGCTTCACGCCATGCAGGATGACATGGGCGCCCGCGCCCGCCAGCCCCTCGGCAATGGCGGCACCTATGCCGCGGCTGGAACCGGTGACGAGCGCCGTGCGACCCTTCAACCCAAAGACGCTTTCGAGACGCATCCTTTATCCTTCAAACAGTGAGATGCGCGCGCCGGCAATTCCCGGGCGGCAGGAGAACAGGCCGCCGGAGAGCGGCGCGTCGGCGAGTGTGGATGCCGGCAGGCGCGTGCGGGCGCTGGTGATGAACAGTGTCGACAGGTCCGGCCCGCCAAAAGCGATGCTGGAAGGGCGCGGCACCGGCATGTCTACCACCTGGTCCAGCTTGCCGTTCGGAAGATATCGGCGCACGCACCAGCCATCCCAGATGGCGCACCAGACCCCTCCTTCCGCATCCACGGCCAGACCATCCGGCCGGCCATCGGCCACGGGAATGCGGGCGAATTCACGGCGCTGCGACAGCGCGCCCGTCGCCGGATCGCAATCATAGGCGTGGATGAGGCCGGGCACGGTATCGACGAAATAGAAGGTCCTGCCATCGGGGCTCCAGCCGAGACCGTTGGAAACGATGATGCCGCCTTCCTTGCGCTCGGATGCGCCATTGGCGTTGATGCGATAAAGCGCACCCGTGGGCTTGGAGGCATCGATGCGCATCGAGCCGACCCAGATCGCGCCATCCGGACCGCATTTGGCGTCGTTCAGGCGGTTGTCGGCGATGCCCGCCTCCGGGCTGACGAAGGGTGTCAGCCGGCCGGATGCGAAATCCAGCCATTCGACGCCGTCCTGCGACGCCACCAGCAATCGCCCGCCGGTGACCGGAATGACGGCGCTGACCAGCTTGCCGGTTTCGCAGGTTTCGTTGCGGCCAGTGGCGGGATTAAAGCGGTGCACCGCCGGATGCAGGATATCCACCCAGTAGAGCGCGTTTTCCCCCTCGTGCCAGACCGGGCTTTCCCCCAGCTGCGCACCCCATGGCAGAATGCAGCTGAGTTCGGCGCTGGGGCGACCCGTTGCCGAACGCGGGCGCGGCCGCGAGCTGATCGCCACGGCCCCGGCTGCACCGGTAATGCGGCGAGCGGCAGCAATCAATTCACGCCCGGCGGGATGGATATTGGAGGAATCCAGTCGCGATGACGGCCCGAGCGCAACGAGCACACCCATCGGCGTATTGTCCCGGCCCATGACAGGGGCGGCGACCGAATTCACCCCCGGCAGATGCTCCTCGTAGGAAATCGAATAACCCCGCGCCCGCGTCAGCGTCAGATCGGCCTGCAGCGCATCGAGGGTGGTGATGGTCTTGGGCGTCTGCAGATCGAGCGTCAGGCGATCCAGCAGGGCGCGGCCAACGGCGGGATCCTGAAAGGCGAGCAGCGCCTTGCCCGGTGCAGTGCAATGCAGGGGAACGCGGCGTCCCACCTCGACGCGCACCGAAAGACCGTTCGGCGAGCGTTCGGCGAGATATTGCGTCATGGTGCCGTCAAGCCGGCACAGCGCAACCGTCTCCCCCAGTTCAGCCGCCAGCCGCTCCAGCTCCGGGGTCGCCGCCGAGACGAGATCGAAGCTCTCCCAGACCTTATGGGACATTTCCAGAAAACGCTGGCCCAGCACATAGGTGCCACGGGCCTCATCCTGACGGACGAGGCCATAAGCGATGAGGGTGCGCAGGATGCGCGCGAATGTCGGCTTCGGCAAGCCGGAGGCGCGCAGCAACTCGGCAAAACGCAGCGGTTCCGGCGCATCGGCGACCATGTCGAGCAGGGTCAGCCCCTTGGCCAGCGCCGCCGTGCCGCCCGGCGTCTCCGGTTTCATTGCCTCTGCTCCTTCGCGAGTCGCTGCCGCCTTGCGGCCGCCGCGTCGTCCAGCATCCGGTCCATCGTCCATTCCGCTTCAAACCCCAAAGTGTTTCTGATCCGCTCGTTGGACGTATGGTAATAAACGCCGTCGCCGGGAAAATCGACTGTCACGATGGGCAGGCCGGTCAGCGCCGCAATCTTCGGCAGAAGCGCGGCGAAATCGGCCGGCTCATCGGCACCCAGATTGAAGGTGCCACCCGCCGCGTCGGGGTGATCGAGAGCAAGCAGAATGCCCGCCACCATGTCGCGCGTATCGGTTATATGCATACGGAACGGTCGGCCGTTTTCGTTGCGCGCCAGAATGTGCGACGGCTCACCGATATCGCGGGACTGGAGCAGTTCGGCGATGGCAGTATTTCCGAAATTCTGCTGCTGACGAATGCGCGGCCGCAGGAAAAAACGGGGACCGGAAAAGAAACTCTCCTCATCCAGCAGTTCCGCCGCATCCTGCGTATGCGAAAACCGCAGGATCACCGTTTCCATGGTGCCGCTTCGCTGGTGAAAGCGCACCAGCTCTTCGCCCAGAAGCTTGGTCAGACCATAGGGTGAATTGGGGCAAAGCGGATGGTCCTCGGTGACCGGCAGGAACTCCGGCCGGTTTTCCGGATAGACCTCACCCGACGAAGCGAAGACGAACCGCCGCACACCAGCCGCCGAAGCCGCATCCAGAAGCCGGCGCGTACCCTCGACATTGACGGCGAACATGCGGTCGCGATCCGCCGGAGCCCAGGACATGAAGGCGCCCAGATGCAGGACGGCGCTCACACCCTTGATGGCGTCGGACAGTGCCTGCGCATCCTCCAGCGACCCGACGACTTCCTCGCCGCCGGTTGCCGATGGTCTGAGATCAAAACCGCGAACGGCGCGTCCCTGTGCGCGCAAGGCGGCGACAACGGCACGGCCGACACGGCCTGCCGATCCGGTAACGAGGATCATAGCCGTGCTCCTGTCTTTGCATCGAAGAGATAAAGCTGGGCCGGATCGAAACCGAGCCGGAGCGCCTCATTGCCGGGAAGGTTGCCGGTATGCGAAACGCGCGCGATCAGCCCCTTGGACTTGCCCTCCTCGCCATCCGCAACCCTTGCGCCATCCGCATCGAAATAAACGTATTTTTCCGATCCCAGGCTTTCCACCAGCGTCGGGCGAACATCGAAGGTGACCGGCGCATCGCCCAGAACGAGATGTTCCGGCCGCAAGCCCACGATCACGCTGCCCTGACGGTCGACAGCGCCCGGCAGGGAAACCGGTTGCCCAAACAGGGTAACAGTGCCGTCACGCAGTTCGGCATTGAGGAAATTCATGCCCGGCGAGCCGATGAAACCGGCAACAAAAAGATTGGCCGGATTGTTGAAAAGCTCGTCGGGTGCGGCAATCTGCTGGATGATGCCGCCCTGCATGATGACGACGCGGTCCGCCATCGTCATCGCCTCGACCTGATCATGCGTCACATAAACGGTGGTGACACCGATGCGCTTGTGCAACGCGCCGATTTCGGCACGCATGTGGACGCGCAGCTTGGCATCGAGGTTGGACAGCGGCTCGTCCATCAGGAAGGCCTGCGGCTGGCGCACGATGGCACGGCCAAGTGCCACGCGCTGGCGCTGGCCGCCCGAGAGATCCTTGGGCTTGCGATCGAGATAGGGTGTCACTTCCAGAATGCGCGCCGCATCATCAACCCGGCGGTCGATCTCGGCCTTGTCCGTGCCGCGCATCTTCAGACCGAAGCCGATATTCTGGCGAACGGTGAGGTGCGGATAAAGCGCATAGTTCTGGAACACCATGGCGATGTCGCGGTCACCCGGCGCCAGATCCGTTACTTCGTTGTCGCCGATGAAGATCTGGCCTTCGCTTGCCGGTTCGAGACCGGCGAGGATTTTCAGCATCGTCGACTTGCCGCAGCCGGAAGGCCCGACCAGCACCACGAACTCGCCGTTCTCGATCTCAAGCGAAAACGGCCTGAGCACGTTGAGCGCGCCATAGGACTTGCTGACGTTGCGAATGGAAATATTGGCCATGCTTATTTCTCCGCGCCAGCGGTGAGGCCGCCGACCAAATAACGTTCCAGGAACAGGTAGATTGCGATGATCGGCAGCGCGATGAACACGGATGCGGCGGAAATGTCGTTCCAGTAGGTGACATATTCGCCCTGCATCGTGGTGATGCCGAGATTGGCCGTCCAGTTGTCCGGCGAGTTGACGAGGAAGGTGCGCGCATAGGCATAGTCTGCCCAGCTGAGCACGAAGGCATAAAGTGCGGTGGCGGCAAGGCCCGGCGTGGCGATGGGAAGCACGACGCGCACCATCGCGCCAATGGGCGAGCAGCCATCCACCATGGCGGCCTGCTCCAGCTCCTTCGGGATCGTATCGAAATAACCCTTCAGCATCCATGTGGCGAAAGGAATGATCATCGTCGAATGCGCCAGAACCAGCGTCCACAGGCTGCCGATCAGGCCGAAGCTGGAAAAGATCGAAAACAGCGGAATGACGAGCAGCGTCGCTGGCAGCATCTTTGCCGTGAGCACGAACATCCCCATGGTTGCGCCGCCCCGCATGGAATAACGCGACAGCGCATAGCCGGCGCTGACCGAGACCAGCATCGACAGCGCCACCGAACCGATGGCTGCCAGCATGGAATTCCAAAGCCACACCAGGATCGGTTTTGCTGCCCAGACCCGGGCGAAGATGTCCCACTGCGGAGCGTCCGGCCAGAAGGTCGGCGGCAGGCGGTAGAGTTCATCGGTGGTGGAAAGTGCGGTAACCAGCAGCCAGTAGACCGGGAACAGGATCATCACCAGCGTGAAGATCACAGTCGCGTAAAGGGCAAGGCTCTGTAAAAATGTCCGTTTCATCAAAGCCTCCTCAATAGATCGATTTTGAACGCCGGCCGAGCATCAAGAGGCTCGCGACGATGCAGATCACCAGCGTCAGCACGCCGACGGCGGCGGCACGACCGAAATTGTGATACTGGAAGGCTTGGTCATAGGTCATGATCGACAGTGTCTGGGTTGAACGCAGCGGCCCACCGCCGGTCAGAACCTTGATGATGGAAAAGTCGCGGAATACCCACAACAGCGTCAGCACCAGCGTCACGCCCAGTACCGGCATCAAAAGCGGCATGGTGATCCAGCGGAACCGCTGCCACACGCTCGCGCCATCGACCTTCGCCGCCGCATAATAATCGGCTGGAATGGACTGGAGGCCGGCCAGACACATGATCGAGACGAAAGGAAAACCCTTCCACACCATGGTGATCGCCACGGCCCAGAAGGCGGCCGTGGAACTGCTGACCCACGGGATCATCTGATCGGTGAAACCGAGCTGGATCGCGAGCCACCCGAACAGGCCGAAGGAGGTGTCGAACATCCAGGCGAAGATGACGACCGCGATGATTTCCGGCACCGCCCAGGGCAGCGCCATTCCCAGCCGCGCAATGGTGCGGCCCTTGAAACGGTTATTGGCGAGAAGCGCCGTGCTGAGACCAACCGCGACGCTACCGGCGGTAACGACCACGACCAGTTTCAGCGTTACCCAGCAGGCCAGCCAGAATTCCGGCGACGAGAACAGCCAGGTGTAGTTGCTCAGCGAAAACGGCCGGCTGGCGCCGCCGAGCCTTGGTATCTTGACCTGCTGGAACGACAGGTCGATGGCCAGCACGAGCGGCCAGACGATGATGGCGGCAACCATCAGGACCGCGGGCGCGATCAGAATATAGCCGAGGAGATGTTGCCGGCTGGGACGCGCAAGATCGAAGAACTTGCGACGCCCAGCCCGAACGGGTTCGGTCATGGATGGTCCTCCTGCCGGATGCGGATGATGGCCATGGCCCTTGACGGGCCATGGCAGGACAACAAGATCAGGACAATGGGGATCAACCCTTGATGGCTTCGGCCTTTGCCTGCATGGTTTTCGCCAACGCCGCCGGATCGAGATCCTGAATGATCATCCGCTGGCTTTCTTCCATCACCATCTTGCTGAACTCGTTGTAGAAAAGCTCAAGCCCGGTCGGAATGCGGTCGATACCGGCCTCAGACGCGGCCTTCATCGTTTCGATCAGCACCGGGAAATGCTGGATGGTCTTTTCAACACCCGAGACATCCGCCTTCGGGCTTGGCGGGGTGTTGCCGCCCAGGGTGGCGTAGCTGCGCTGGAATTCCGGCGTCATCGTCAGCTTGATGAAATCCCAGACCAATGCCTTCTGGTCGTCGGGAATATCGGCCGGCATGGCCAGCACGTTGGACGATCCGCCAAGTGGCGGATGAAGCGGCGGCGCGACATAAACGATGTCACTCTTGGCCGAACCCTTTTCAGTCGTGCCATAAAGCCACGGTCCATCGAGCCGCATGGCCATCTTGCCATCGGCAAACAGCTTGCGCACGTCGCTGGCGCTCATGTCCACCGGGCTGATGCCGCTCTTCATCACGGTTTTCCAGCGTGAAAGGCCCTCGACCATCTGGGGCGTATCGATGGTGATGTTGCCATCCTTGTCGGTCCAGTAGGCGCCGGCATCGATGATGTAGTTCAGCATTTCCGTCAGATATTGCCCCGGACCACCCTTGGTTTCGTGGCCGGTGCCGAACTGGTCGATGATGCCGTCGCCGTTCAGATCCTTGGTCGTGGCTTTTGCAGCGGCCAGGAACTCGTCATAGGTCTTCGGAACCGCAACGCCCGCTTCTTCCAGCAGCTTCTTGTTATAGGCCATGACGAAACCGAAATAGTTGGTCATGATGCAGACGGTTTCGCCGTTCCATTCGCATTTCTGCTGGCCGGCCCAGCCCGTCATGTCGATGCCGTCCTTTTTCAGCCATGGGTCGAGCGGTTCCAGCCAACCGCTATCGGCAAACATCTGGAATTCGAACGACGCCAGATGCACGATCTGCGGCGGCTGGTTGGCGGCGAAAAGCGTCGTCATTGTATCCGCGTAGGAGCTGCGCTCCGCCTTGGTGAATTCGATCTTCACCCCCGGATGCTGTTTCTCGAAGGCGGCGATGGCGGAACGCCACCATTCGCCCGTTCCGGCATCGTCGGTCTGCCAGGAAATGAACTTCAGCACGGTATCGGCCATGGCGGGCGCAACAGCGCCCATCGTCATCAAAACGGCGGTCGCGGTGCCGAGCGCCAGCTTCTTCATTCTTTTGGTCATGGTTTCCTCCTCCAAAAAACCAAATCAGATACGTTCAATCAGACCGAGCGCCGCCTCCGACGGTCTTACCCCAAGTCCCGGTCCCGACGGCAGGTGATATCTACCTTCGCGGCAATCCATGTCGCCTTCCAGCAGGCGGCGGTTCGGCTCGAAGATCGAGTGCTGGAATTCGTGTCCCTTCAGCATCGGCAATGTCGACGAGGCCTGCAGGCTGGCGGCAAGGAATATGCCGGCGCCGACGGTGGCATGCGGGATCACGTCAATGCCGTGCTCGGCGGCAAGAGCGCCGATGCGGATGAAATTGGTAATGCCCTTATGGCCCATTTCCGGCTGCACGATCGCGATGCGGCAGCGTTCGATGCGGGCGCGCATATCCCAATGGGTACGCCATTCCTCGCCGACGGCAATCGGCACGTCGGTATTTTTCGAAACCTTCTCCAGACCGGCAATGTCCTCCGTCCAGACGGGTGCCTCGGCAAACCACGGGTCGAAGGGCTGCATTTCGGCGATCAGTTCCAGCGCCCGTTCCGGCGTCTGGTTCCAGTGCATGTCGGCGGCGATCTTCGCCTGCGGGCCAAGCACCTGCCGGAGATTGGCAATTTCCGCCGCCGGGCCGTCATCAGCCACCGGCGTTGCGAATTTGAAGGCGTTGAAACCGCGATCCTGCCAGTATTTCGCCAGCTCTCCCCGCGCCTTCAGCGTCCTTTCAGGCAGACCGGAAACATAGGCCGGAAACGTATCTACCCCGCCACCGAGAAGCTCGCGAACCGATTTTCCGGCTTCCTGCCCGGCAATATCCCAGAGCGCGATATCGAGCGCGGCAAGCGCATCGACGTAAAAGCCGCCGGTATAACCGCGCACCCGCATCATGTCATAAAGGTCGTCATAAACAGCCGAAGGATCGGACGCATCGCGGCCAATCACGAAACCGGCGAGAAGATCATTGATGAGGGCTGCGACCGCGCCGGGGGCGACGATGCCATAGGTCTCACCCCAGCCGACGGTGCCAGCCCCGGTGGTCATGCGCACCAGCACGCTGCGGTCAAAGGTGGGGTAGACCGTGCGATTGCCCTTACGCACGATGTAGCCGTTGGGATTGACCACCTCGCCTTCCCTGAGCGCACCAAGATAGGGAACTTTGCGTGGCTGGGTCAGCGTGAAGACTTCGACTGTTGCGATGGGGCTGTTCATGCGGCCTCCGCGGCAACGAGGCCAAGTTCGACCAGATTGGCGTCGATATCGGCAATGGCCGCCGCATCAAGCTCGGGTGTCGGCGCACGCACACCGACGCCTTCGATCACGCCGCGACGGGCGAGCACATATTTGGTCAGCCGCATGCGATAGACCGCCTGCAACACCAGAAGCGGCAGGGTGCGGACATAGATCCGGCGAGCCTCTTCCTGCCGCCCGGCAACAAGCGCCCGGTCGATGGCCACATGTTCCTCGGCGATCTCCAGCGCCGGCATGGCCGCCGTCGCACCACGGGCGTATTCGTCGAGAATGTAACGCGCGCCGCCGCCACCGATGACGCCCTTCAGCGTCGAAGGCGCATGGGCGATGATGTGGCTGATGGCCGGGCCGGCGGGAAGCGTCTCTTCCTTGACATAGGTGACCCGCGGCAAGGCGCGCACGATCTCCACGATCGCCTGCGGCGAAAGGTCGGAGCCGCGCGGCGCAGGCGCGTTCTGCAGGATGATTTCAACTTCGGGCAGCGCCTCGACAATCCGGCCGAGGAATTCGATCAGCGCCGGCGCATCCGTGCCGACCGACTTGGGCGGCTGCACCATCAGGTGGCGAATGCCAAGCGCCGATGCCGCCCGCCCATGCTCGACAACCTCACGCCAGTCGGCCGCACTGGCGCCGGCCACCACCGGCACCCGGCCAGCCACCACATCCACGACGATCTTCAGCAGCGTTGCGCGCTCGGCGGCATTCAAAGTCTCCACCTCGCTGGCGAAACCGGGAAACACGACACCATCCACGCCCTTGTCGAGCGCAAAGACCACCAGCCGCTTCATACCCGCTTCGTCAATGCCGCCATCAGCCAGAAACGGCGTGGGCAGAACAGGCAAAATCCCCTTGAGGCCAGCCACCATCTTTCTCCTCCCAATTAAGTATCATATATTGATACCTTGAATTCACTAATTGACACTACATAGACTCGCACCCTATGACAAGCCCCAAGATGAAATGAACGAGGAGGTTCAAGACATGACAGCACCGGCGACATCGATCATCGTCGATTGGGGAACGACATCACTGAGGGCGGCGCTCGTCGGTGAAGGCGGCGAAGAACTCGATCATCTTGAAACCGCCGACGGTATTTCGAGCCTTGGCAAGGGTGAGCATGAGGCGGCGCTGATGGCTGCACTCGCACCCTGGTTCTCGCGCTGCGGGGCCTTGCCCGTCGCCGCCCTCGGCATGATCACCAGCCGCAATGGCTGGGTCGAAGTCGCTTATGTACCATGCCCGGCAGGCCCGGCGGAACTTGCCGCCGGCACGGTGCGCAGATCGCTGCCGAACGGGTCCGATCTTGTCTTCCTGCCGGGTCTCAACGACCCCGCCCGCCAGCCCTTTCCGGACGTGATGCGCGGCGAAGAAACCCAGATCGTCGGCCGCGGCCTTGGCGAAGACGCCACCCTCATCATCCCCGGAACCCACAGCAAATGGGCGCGGGTGAAGGCGGGTCGGATCGATGGCTTCCAGACATTCGTGACCGGTGAAATCTTCAACCTGCTCATCAATCATTCCTTCATCGCGCGCGGTTCCACGCAGCCGCCGGTCGATGATCCGGAGGCCTATCGCTGGGGTCTGAAAGAGGCAAAACGATCCGCCGCCATGCTGTCGCTGCTGTTTTCGGCGCGAACCGGCGGGCTTGCCGGCCGGCTTTCACCGGATCAGCTGCGCTCTTATGTGCGGGGACTGGTCATCGGGCAGGAATTTCGGCAGGCACGCGATGCCGGATGGTATGCGGAGGGAGACGAGGCAGCTATCGTCGGCAATGACGGGCTGAACGATCTTTATCTGGTTGCCGCAGATGTGTTCGGGCTCAAGACATCGATGGGCGCGGACGACGCCCTGACGAAAGGGGCGCTGGCCGTCCTCAAACAGACGCTTTCCTGAGCGCCGACGATGGCCGGATGCCGAAACGGCGGCGTCCGGCTTTAAGATTAGCGGTTTTTGAGAACCGACATATACAATTTTCCGGTCAGCATCGGCACCAGCTGCGACGAAGACCTGCTCGCCTGAAACCTTTGAGCTCCAGGCAAGCGTAAAGACGAGCGTCGTCGATACCCTATCGCGTCGCCTGCGCCGATTGGATCGAATCCGCCAATATGTCCAATCCGAGGTCGATTTCGGCATCCGACACGGTCAGCGCCGGCGCGATACGGAAGACGCCGCCCATGCCGGGCAGTTTGACGATATTCATGCTCATGCCACGCAGCATCGCTTCGTGCATGATGCGCGCACCGAGTTCAAAACCGGGGGCTTTCGTATGCCGGTCGGCAACGACTTCCAGCCCCAGCAGGAGCCCACGACCGCGCACGTCACCCACACACTCGAACCTCTGCTGTAACGACAAAAGCCCGTCCTTCAGACGCTTTCCGCGGGTAATCGCCTGTTCCACAAGACTGTCACGCGCAACCACGTCGAGGACTGTCACGCCGACAGCAGCCGGCAAGGGATCGGACACATGTGTCGTATAAAACAGGAAGCCCCTTTCGAAGGCTTTCTGCTCCACCTCGGCGCTTGTCATCACGGCCGCGAGCGGCAGGCCGGCGCCCAGCGTCTTGGAGAGCGTCATGATATCCGGTGTCACACCATCACGCTGGAATGCGAACATGTGCCCCGTCCGGCCGACGCCGGTCTGGGCTTCGTCGAGGATAAGCAGCATGCCGCGCTCCTCGCATTTCTTCTTGAGGGCGGCGAGATAACCGAGGGGCAGTTCCAGAATGCCGCCGCTCGACAGGATGGGCTCGGCGATGAAGGCCGCGAGATTGCCGGTCGACTGGCGATCGATCAGTTCGAAGGCATCGTCAAGCTCGGCCTGCCAGTCATTCGATCCATCCGGGTTGCGGAAGCGTGGGCGATAGGCATTCGGGGCGGGAATGACGAGCGAACCGGCCGTCGCCGGGCCGTAGCCCCTGCGGCCGGCGCTGTAGGTGGCAGACGCCGCAGCGCCGGTCATGCCATGCCAGCTCTGGGCAAAAGCGACGACCTCATGGCCGCCGGTGACAAGCTTTGCCATGCGGATTGCCGCTTCATTGGATTCCGCCCCTGTCGTCAGCAATTGCACGCGGTCGAGACCGGGCGCCAGGGCCGCCAGCCGCGCTGCAAGTTCGACGACGGGGCGGGACAACATGCCGGAGAAGAGATGCGCAACCGAGGCCATCTGCCGGTTGACGGTAGCGACAATATCCGGGTGAGTGTGCCCGATCAGGGCGCTCATCTGGCCAGAGGTGAAATCGAGAATGGCGCGGTCATCCGCATCGTAAACGAAACTTCCCGCGGCGCGTTCGACAATGATGTCTTCAAAGGCCGGCCCATAGCGGGTCAGGTGTTTGTTGGCGGCGGCCCAGAAGGCCGGCTCATCGTTCAAAGAAATGGCGTTTTTCGAAATGTTGTCCATGACACGTTCCCCAAAGAGGTGATCCTGACGAACGGTAACAGGCCCTTGCGCAAGCAGTCCAATTGATAGTATCTGAAGCAGATATCGATAATTTTGATATCGCCATGCTCGACCTTACGCTTCTCAAGAACTTCGTCATCGTCGCCCGCGCCGGCTCCATCAGCGTCGCCGCCATGCAGGTCGGACGCACGCAATCGGCGCTCAGCACGCAGATGCAGCGACTTGAGGAACAGGTGGGCCACAGCCTGCTGCAGCGAACGGGTTCGGGGGTGCGGGTCACTGCGGCGGGAGAAAAGCTGCTTGCGCACGCCAATGCGTTGCTTGCGCGGCATGATGAAATCCTTGCGGATATGAGCGAGGCGATCCTTCAGGGAACCGTCAGCCTTGGATGCCCGGAGGATTACTCCATCGCCTTCCTGCCGGAACTGCTGCGGGGCTTCTGCGCAACCTACCCGAAAGTCGACCTGCGGATGGTCTGCGCGCCAACCATCGAGCTGCATCCGCTGCTGCGCCGCCGCCAGATCGACATGGCGCTGGTCTCACAGGCCGATCCTGATCATCCCGAGGTTCTGCGCAGGGAAAGTTTCGTCTGGGTGGCGGACAGGCCGGAACCCGACCTGCTGGCCAAGGACGTGCTGCCGCTGGCGCTCTCGGCACCGGCGACGCTGGATCACCGCGCGGCCTGCGATGCCATGGAAAGCGCCAATCGCCGCTACCGGGTTGCCTTTGCCAGCACCAGCCTTGCCGGCCTCATCGCCATCGCCCGCTCCGGCCACGCCATCAGCGTACTGACGAAAACAGCCGTTCCGCCCGACCTTCACATCATCAAAAACGGCCTGCCGCCGCTGCCGACGATCGGAATAGCCATCGCATTTTCCGATCCCCAGACATCATCGGCGGCCAAGGCCCTCGGCGATCACATTCGAGCGGTTCTTCCGAGCCTCAGTCTTTAGCGTGATTTCCCCTGGGCCGGAGCGCCGAGGCTGAGAAGATGGTAAAAGACGATGGCGCCGATCGTCGCCGTGCCGATACCATCAAGCGTGAAACCGCCGACATTGAGCTTGAAGTTGCCGGCACCCAGCACCAGCGCGATGCCCACGGTGATGAGATTGCGCGGCTCGGAAAAATCGACCTTGTTCTCGACCCAGATGCGCCCGGCGGTCGCGGCGATCAGGCCGAACACCACGACGGAAAGACCGCCGATGACAGGCCCTGGTATCGTTTGAATGAGCGCACCGAATTTCGGCGAAAAGCCGAGGAGGATGGCGACCAGTGCTGCCACAAGGAACACCAGCGTCGAGAAAATGCGGGTGATTGCCATGACGCCCATATTTTCGGCGTAAGTCGTCATTCCCGTTCCGCCGAAGGCGCCGGAAAAGATGGTGGCGATGCCATCGCCGATGAAGGCGCGGCCCAGATAGGGATCGAGATTGCGGCCGGTCATCGCGCCGATCGCCTTTATATGTCCGAGGTTTTCCGCCACCAGAATGACGACGACCGGCGCAATCAGCGCGATAGCCGAGGCGGAAAATTCCGGCGTTGTGAATGTTGGCAGCCCGAACCAGGAGGCGGCCGCAACGCCGGAAAAATCGACGGGCTTGCCGAGGCCGAAGCTGTTGGCCAGCACCAGATAGGCGATGTAGGCAATGGCGCCGCCGAGGAGAATGGGCAGGCGTCGCGCCATGCCGGGCGCATAGACCGCGATTGCGCCGACGGATGTGACGGTCAAAATCGCAATCCAGCGCGACAGCTGGTCGCCATCGGGATTACCGGGGCCGGTGCCGGAGGCGCTGGCAATGGCAATCGGCGCCAGCACCAGACCGATCGCGGCAACGATGGCACCGGTCAGAACCGGCGGCATCAGCCGTTCGATCCAGTTATGGCCGGCAATCATGACGATGACGCCGATCAGGGCATAAAGCACGCCCGCAGCAATGATGCCGCCAAGGGCAAGCGCGATATTAGGGCTCGCCGCACCGGCAGCGGCACCGGTCGCCACCAGCACGGGACCGATGAAAGCGAAAGACGAACCGAGATAGCTCGGCACGCGGCCACCGACGGCGATAAAGAAGATCAGCGTCGAGATGCCCGAAAACAGGATGGAGACGTTCGGATCGAACCCCATGATCAGTGGTGCAAGCACCGTGGAGCCGAACATGGCGACAACATGCTGCAAACCGAGAACCGCGGTCTGCCCGGCGGGCAACCGCTCATCCGGCATGATGCGCCCTTCGGTTTTCAATCGCCAGCGCGGAAAATAGCCACCCGTATTGCTCATCGTCACGTCCCCCAGAAAGCGGCTGGCGCGATTTTGACGAACGTCCCCGTTGCAGATCGCAGCCGCATAAAAAGATTTGTCTTTATGTGATATGCGACCGTCGTCCCGGACCGAATCGGTGGCGGCGCATCCTATCTCCGGTAGCGCGATTGCCGGCTGCTGTCATCGGGCATGGAAAGGTTACCCACCCCTCAGTTCAGCCAAACCGGCGAACGGGTTCGATCTCGCAAACCGATGTCATGACTTTGCCGCGGCCTTCACCCTTGGCGCGATAAAGCGCCTCGTCAGCACAGCGGAAGGCCTCGTCGCAGGACGTTTCCGCCCCGATGACGCTGCTCAATCCGAAGGACGCACCGATGATCATCACGCTGTCATCGACAACATAGGGCTCGGAGAGAAGCAGGCACAGCTGCCGGCAGCGCATTTCGGCTTCGGCAGGGGAAATGGCGGGCATCAACACGGCAAACTCGTCACCGCCCAACCGGAACACCACGTCGCGGTCCTGACAGGCTGCGCGAAGGCGGGCGGCGACCGCCTTGAGCAATGCATCACCGGCGGCGTGTCCGTGGCTGTCATTGATGACCTTGAAACCGTCGAGATCAAGGCAGGCGACAGTCAGGTCTCCCTGCTGGGACAGCCTTGCGAATTCGGAAGAGACAAGCGACCTGTTGGCCAGCCCCGTGAGGAAATCATGCGTCGCGGCATGTCGCATCTGTTTTTCGGCCTCGACAAGCGATTGAACCGCACGGCGGGACATCCGCACCGCGAAGATGCCGCCGGCTATGAGGACGACAAGAACCGTGACGGCAAGCGGCAGGGATTGGCGAAGCAGATCCCGCGCAGGGGTCAGCGGCTGCCAGGACAGCGCCTGTGTCTGCCCATTCGGCCCCATGGCGATCTCCACCCTTGCGCGATCCGCCGGAACGCTGCCGGCCGGCCCGACGGAGGCATCGTCCAGAAGGAAGCGGTTTCCAAGAAACTCCTGCAGGCTGCCGGCGATGGGGATTGCGGAAATCAGCACTGGCGCGCGCCCACTGCGGGGCGTCGCTGTCCTGAAATCCGACTGGAAGAGGCTGGCCGTCAGAAGGACGGCGTCATCGCCGATCACCTCGATCTTGCTGAAGGCGATCGGCTGCGGAATGCCCTCCGGCCTTTCGCCGCGTTCCTTTGCACGAACGGCATCCACAAGCGAGCGCGCATCCTGCGCAATCACTGGCGCGCCCCGGGCAAAAAACGGGCGTTGCAGCACTTCGTCATCCGTCTTCGAGTAGATCAGATCACCGTCGCCGTTGAGAATGCTGACAAAACGGGTGCGTGAGGTGCCGATGAGCGACCGTCCGATATTTCGGTCGGTCCACTCGAGGTCGAACAGATTGTCGATCTTGGCGATGGATTCATCCCAGATCGTCCATGCGGTCAGGGCAAACTCCACATCGGAAATCCATATCGAGATATTGCGCCCGACCAGTGTTTCCTGCCGCTGGCGAAGCTCCGCGTCCAGACGCGCAACACCATAATAGGGAATGGCCGCCAGCCCCGCCAGCAATATGGCAATAAGCACTGCGGCCGGTCCGGCAAGCCTGAGTTGGGTGAAACGCATCGTCATTTATGGTCCGATTATTTGTCGGATGTCATTTTCGACGCGGCACGTTTCATCGCCGTTACCAAAGCGGGAATTTCAGGCAGGTCGGTTAACGCTTGGTTCCTGACGCCAGCGGGCGTTTCGACGAAAGCGCAATCCGCCTTGACGCGGGAGCAATTCAACTCCCGCGCCGGAGTGGCCGGCAGCGGACCGGCCCGCGCGTATTATTGCGCCTTGTCAAGCGCCGTCAAAATCTCATAGGCCAGGGCGACACGGTCCTCATTGGGATAGTTTTTATTGGCCAGAATGACGACGCCGCGTTTCTGCTGCGGTATGAAAGCGACATAGGCGCCAAAACCATTGGTGGAACCCGTTTTGTTGATGAGGACATCCTGACGCGGTTTCATCGGCGGGGTGATTTCGGAAACCGGGACCGTCTTCAAAAGGGCGCCGGAATTCAGATCGACCAGCGTCTTCAGGGCAACCGGATAGGCATACTGCTCCCAGACCATGTCCTGCACCATCGCGCCGACACCGAAATATCCCGTATGGGTGTTGAGGAGCGCCTGCTGCATTTTTCCGTCCAGCGTCTCAAGACCCATATTGGCATTGACGAAACGGATCATGTCGCTTGCCGACGATTTGACGCCGTAAGCCTCCGAGGAGAGAATGGCCGGCGTCACGCGGGCCGGTTCTCCACTGCGCTTATAGCCCTGCGCATAATCCCCCATCTTTGCCTTCGGCACCACGGTAAAGGTGTTCTTCAGCCCCAGTCCGGGCAACAGCGTGCCCTGCATCGCATCATCAAAGCTCTGGCCCATTGCCTTTGCGGTGACATAACCCAGCATCCCAATGCTGGGATTGGCATAGGTGCGATGGGTCCCGGCCTTGTAGGAGGGCTTCCAGTCCTTGAGATAGGCCAGAAGCTGCTGTTCCGTCTTGACGTTATCTGGTACCTGCAACGGAAAGCCGCCGGCGGTGTGGGTGCCGAGATGCATCAGCGTAACATCGCCGAACGGTCTGCCTTTCATCGACGGAAGATAATCCGCAACCTTGCCGGACAGCGACAGCTGGCCGTTCATCTCGGCATAGGTGCTGAGCGACACAGTGAATGTCTTGCTGATCGAGCCGAGCTCGAACAAGGTCTGCGGCGTGACCGGCTGGCCGGTGCTCCTGGACATGACGCCATAGGTGAAGACGTGATTTTCGCCGCCGACACTGATGGCGACAGCCAGACCCGGAATGCCGTTTTTCTCCATGACCGGCTTTATCGCGGCATCCGTTATCGCCTTCAACTTCGCCTCATCGGCGGCGGAGGCCTGTGTGAACAGGCCGGCCGAGAGCAGCGCGGCAAAGGCAATATGTCCGTGATTGAGTTTCATCTTTCGCATTCTCCAAAACCTCAGGTAGATGACCGGCGTTTGCACCGTCCCCAGCGAAAGAGCTTTAGCCGCCCTACTTTGCACGAACAAACCATGATATCTCGGAAGAGATACAAGAAAATCTAGGCCTCAAATGGTTCGGCAATTCCTTCCCTTAAACGGTCTTCGGGCCTTCGAGGCATCGGCAAGACATCTCAGCTTCACGCGCGCGGCCATCGAACTCTGCGTCACGCAGGCGGCGGTGAGCCAGCAGGTGAAGGTGCTGGAAAAGCGGCTGGGCGTCTCGCTGTTTCAGCGGCTTCCGCGCGGGTTGAAAATCACCGCCGAGGGTGAAGCGCTTCTGCCCACCGTCACCAGTTCCTTCGATCAGATGGCGACGACGCTCGACAGGATCGAGGCCGGACAGGTGCGTGAATTGCTGTTTCTGGGGGTCGTTGGCACCTTTGCCGTCGGCTGGCTTCTGCCGCGGCTGAAGGATTTTCAAAAGCAGCATCCCTTCATCGATATCAGGGTTTCCACCAACAATAACCGGGTGGACATGGCGGCCGAAGGGCTGGATTTTGCCATCCGCTTCGGTCAGGGTTCATGGCACGGCACCGATGCCTTCCGGCTTTTCGATGCGCCGCTTTCGCCGCTTTGCACGCCCAAACTGGCGGAGACTTTAAAAACACCTGCCGATCTTGTCGAGGCGACGCTTTTGCGCAGCTACCGGTCCGACGAATGGAGCACATGGTTTGCGGCCGCCGGCGTGACGCCCACAGCGCAGGTGAATGCCGGGATCGTTTTCGATACCTCGCTCGGCATGATGGAGGCCGCGCTGCAGGGGCTGGGCGTGGCGCTGGCTCCGCCATCGATGTTTTCGCGGCATCTGGCGTCCGGGGCAATCATCCAGCCCTTCCCCGTCACCATATCGCTTGGAAGCTACTGGCTGACGCGGCTGCAATCAAAACCGCAGACATCCGCCATGCAGGCCTTCTCGGACTGGATGTCGACCCATGCTGACTTTGCCTGACATGGCTTACAGCAGCGCCAGCAGAACGCCGCCGGCAGCGCAGATCACCACCACGACCCATGGCGGCGTCTTCCACACCGTCAACAGGATGAAACCCGCAAGGGCCAGCGTGAAATCCTTCGGGGTAAAGACGGCACTGGTCCACACCGGATCATAAAGTGCGGCACCAAGAATGCCGACAACGGCCGCATTTGCACCACGCATGGCCGCCTGCGCCAGAAGATGCCGGCGAAACCCTTCCCAGAAGGGCAGCGCACCGATGAGAAGCAGCATGCCCGGCAGGAAGATCGCGACAAGGGCGATGGCCGCACCGAAAACGCCGTTTGGCTGCGGCCCAACCACCGCGCCGAGATAGGCGGCAAAGGTGAAAAGCGGGCCGGGAACGGCCTGTGTCGCTCCATATCCGGCGATAAATGCATCCTCCGTCACCCAGCCGGTGGCGACGACTTCGGACTGCAGCAGCGGCAGGACCACATGCCCGCCGCCGAAGACCAGCGCGCCGGCGCGATAAAACGCATCGAACAACGAGAGACCCTGCGATCCCGCTATCGCCGCAAGCAGCGGCAACAGGCCGAGGAGCAGGATGAAGGCTGTGAGCGCGATATATCCGACGCTTTTCGGCACCCGGAACTGGAGATGAGAAGCTTCCCGCACCGCACCGTCGCGACAGAAGACAAGCCCGGCAATGGCGCCCACGGCAAGCGCCAGGATTTGTCCGAAGGCTCCGGCCAGAAAAACCACGCAGACAATGCCGGAAAGCGCAATGCTGGCCCGCTGCCGATCCGGCGCAAGGCTTTTTGCCATGCCCCAGACCGCCTGCGCCACCACGGCGACGGCGACGATCTTGAGGCCATGCAGCAGGCCGGTGCCCACCGGCCCCTCGATCGAAGCGGCGATGGTGGCGAACAGCAAAAGCAGGATGGCGGATGGCAGGGTAAATGCCGTCCATGCCGCCATAGCGCCGAGCGGCCCGGCCCTCAAAAGCCCGAGCGCAAAACCCACCTGGCTGGAGGCCGGGCCGGGAAGAAACTGACAGAGCGCCACGAGATCGGCATAACCGGCCTCGTCGATCCATTTGCGCCGTACGACCAGCTCATCGCGAAAATAACCGAGATGGGCGATGGGACCACCGAAAGAAGTGACACCAAGTTTCAGGAAAGCAGCAAAAACTTCACCGGGCGTGCCGTGCCTATGGCTGCGCACTTCGGTCTCCATGATTCGCGTTGACGATTTCACCAAAGAACTCCCTGCGTGCAACGGCTATTCGTCAACACATATCAGCCTAAAAACGGTTTCGGTATCAGATACCACTATGACAGGCATATGAAGGGGCTGGCCGCAACGACACCGGAAAGTTACGATAACTTTCCGGTGTCGTTTGGCGACTATCCGGCGAAGGGCCTATCGCCCGGTCGGCAAGAGGTCGGCGAAGTGCGAAATCCAGCCATTTTCATCGGTGCCGCCGGAAAAACCCGTTGCCTCCCAGATGATGTGATGCCTGTTGCTGCCGTTGTGGATAGTCACTGCGGCGGCGATGGGGGTCGGGGATCGCCACGAAAAATTGCGGTTCGCCCCGGGTTCGAGATGGCTGAGGGATTCGAGCTGGACATCATCGAGGAAAAGCACCGTGCTCATCTGGGTCTCATAAAGGTTTTCCCATCGCGCCTGCGCCAGCGCATTTGCTGCCGCAACGAGAAGATTGCTCTCGCCGACAGGATCAGCCAGGGCCGCAAGACGCCATGCGGCAAAGATATTGGCGATATCCCCCGTGCTAAGCCCGAGGCTTGATAGGAACTCGATGGTCTGGTCATTGCCGAAAGCATTATAACCCGCTTCACCGAAGGGCCGGATATGCTTGACCACGAAATTGCTGAGAATTGGCATGTGTGTCTCCTTTTTTGGACATGAGCCACCTGTCCCGGACGTTGACGTGCAGGATCGCATGGTGGAATTTTTGGTTGCTTCGGTGCCGACCGGCAATCGAAGGGAGTGTGGTTGGCGGCCTAGCCGAAGGTGATGGCGACGCGGGCCGGCATTCCCAGGAACTCCTGCAGGCCGATGCGTGTTCTGGTGCCACCCCGCCCGGCCGGCCATGGATCGAGGATATGAAGTTCGAGATCCTTGCCATCCACGGTGTAGCCGTAGACGAGGTAATAATGGTACTCCGTGCCGATCACGAAGACGCGGTTGTTGTCGATCTCGTGTCTGACGATATCGGTGGTCAGACCATTGACGAAGTGGCCGTTGGTCGTTGTGTGATCGAAGGCATTCCACTGGCTGGAAACCAGCTTGACGATATTGCTGTTCGGATTTGCCCCGCCCAGTTCAAGGATGCCAGCGGATTGATCCAGAACCTGCGCCAGCTCCCAGCGTTCCTGAACCTGCGGGTCGACGGTCGCGAGCGCTGCGGTATTGCGTCTCGCAATGTCGTATTGCGTGGCCGCAGGAAGCCCACGATAGGCCCGCACCATCTGCTCGACGGCGGCAAAGCACCAGGCGGGGGTGCCCTGAGGGACCAAAACGGGAGGGTTGTTGACTGTCGGCACGGTCTTCTCCTTCTTGAAAATGACGCAGCACAGGTTGCGCTTCGATGGCGTCCGGATGCCCGTCGTTGATTTTGCGTTGGTGAATGGTGAGATTTCGTTCCTAGCCGTCCTGCCGGCATATTCGCCGGCAGGACATTGCCCATGATCCATGCCAAGGGGACGATTCCGGCTGAGACCATGGATACGCTTCCTGCCGGGCCGGGGCAGGAATGGCAGTCTCTGGCGCATCAGGCGCTTTTGTTCAGATCCGCACGATAGGCCTGCAACGATGCGATCTTTGCATCTGCTGCGGCTTCGCGTTCGGCGACGATCTCGGTGAGTTTCACCGAGGCCTCGGCCATATAGTTCGTCAGTTCGATGCCCGAGAGATATTTGCCTTGCAGCTTGTTCAGCTTCGACCAGCCATCCGCAAAACTGCGGCTGAACCTGTCGCAGACAATCACAACCGCATGCCATTGACCGGTTTGCCTGACGAAAAACTCATCGACGGAGCGGACGAGCTGCGCGAAGCGGTTCTTTCGAATGACTTCCAGTTCGGCAACGCTTTCGATGCCGCTGATCTGGTGCTGGGCGTCATCGGCGATGGCCTGCATGAAGTCGGCGAAGGTCTTGAAGAAAAATGCAACCTCCTCGATGATCTCCTTCATGCGCTTCAGGGCCGAGAGACTGACATTCAGCGACTGGACCGCAAGCTGGATTTTGTCGTCTTCGGTCTGCTTGCCTTTGAGCAGGGCGTTGATTTTCACCAGTTCGGCGGATTGGGTGCGGCGTTCCTTTTCATAGGCTTCCGCCTTGTCGATCATTTGCATCTGGATTTCACGCAGGCTCGCCGCCTGTTGCTGTTGCTCGTCGGAAAGCTTGCCCAGCCCCTTGTCCAGGGCATCGAGCGAAGCCTGCAGGCTGGAAACGATGGTTTCCTGCTTTGCAACCTTTTCCTCCTGCATCTTGAGTTCGTCAGACCGCGCCTTCAGACGTTTTTCGAGTTCGGCAAGTTCGACCGCCTTGCTCGATTTCGGATCGGCGCCTGTAGCCTCATCCGCCAGCTTCGACTTCGATTCCTCCAGCGATTTGATATCGCCCTTCAAGGCATCGCGCTTTTCCTGGCTTTTGCGGAGCTCGGCTTTCTGTTCGGAAAGCTCGCTCTGCTTGGCGGCTGCATCGTTCTTGCCGCCGCCTGTCGCCGGGTTGCGCGAGCCTCCGCCCTGCCCCTGCCCATCGGCATCCTGACCACCTTTGGGTTGCCCCGAAAGCGCGCCGCCGACCGAAGACGCCAGCATCGAGGCAGGACCACCAGCCACCATGGCGATGGCGGGAATGGCGCTTGAGATCATCTGCGCGCCGACACGAACGATCGACATGACAAATGCGCGTTGCTCTGCCGTATTGGCGCGCTTCTCGTATTCACTCGCTTTCTTCTCGAATTCGGCGACCTGCACCCTCAGGTCGTTGACGAGCGATTCAAGCTGTTCGCGTCGCGCGCCCGCTTCGGTGATTTCCCGTTCAATCGCGGCCTTGTCGACAAGCCGTTTGCTCAAAACGGTTTCGCTCTTGTCCGTTGTCTGCACCGTGTCCTTGATGATGACATCATAGGTGGACGCGATAACCAGAAGCTCGTTGCGAACACTCAGCGCCCTGTCGCGGATGTTTTTGGCGAGTTTAATCAGATCATTGGAGACAAATGTCTTGATCTCGGCCTGATCGTTTCCCTCCCGGACGTCGAGCCAGTCCGGGAACAGATCGGCGATCGCCTTGCCGATCCTGCCGGCCTCATCCATCGCGTTTCGCATGGTGAGTTCGCTTTTCTGCTGCGCCGTTATCAGCTTGTTCATGATCGCGCTGATGCGCACGCGAACGTCGCCTTCCTCCTGCGGGGTGGTGTTGTAGGCGATGTAGAGCAGATCGATCGCGTTGTCGGTATCGCGCTTGGCCCGCTCGACATCGTAAGTTCCCTGGATCTTGTCGACATAGGACCGGACGAGCGCCGTATCTGACTTGGGAAGATTAAACTTCGGCTGCGAAAGGATCGTATCGACACTGGCGTCGATCTCGCTTTTGATTTTGGCTTCCCGGCTTTCAAAGGTCACGACATTATTCATTTTCATGCTCCTGTTAATGGTTGTTACGGACAGTCATGGGGTTGATCGCTCACGATCCGCATTGTTTCCTGGCGTCTTCAGGCAGTCCGGCCTCGGTGGAGGAAATAAACTGCGGCACGTCTTTGGTCAGGCCGTCGATCTCGGCGGACAGCCGGTCGACCTGGCGTATTTTCGCGTCGTCAGGATTGACCTCGCTCGCTTCCTTCAGAGCGTTGGTGAAGTTGCCCACCTGAATGTTGAAGTCCTGAACCTTGCCGTTGATGGTGGAAATCGCCGCTTTGAGCCTGGTGATCTGCTCTTCCAGATTTTTCACCGCGCTCTGGTTTTCCGCGTGGCTCTGCTGTGCCGCAATCAGCTGGCGGCGATTGTTTTCGAGCTGGTTGCGAACGCCCTCAAGCGCCGCCCGGGCATTGTCCAGCCGCGGCTGTGCGATGCGGTATTCCCTCTCCGCATCGTTCATCCAGCCGAACGCCTTGACCGCGGCGTCACCGGCCTGGCAAATTCCCGGCAGGAAGAAGAGGACGCCGCTGCATATCGTTACTCTCTTGGCCTGCTCGTCCCTTTCCCTACGGGCTTTTTCGAAGGTGGCCTGACGCGCCCTGACGTTCTCGCTCTCGGACTGAACCAGCTCCTCGTAGCCCTTCACGCTGGTTTCGGACTGCGCCACCTGCCGTTCCAGCTCGATCTGCAGGTACATGGCCTCTCCCAGCGCCCTCTCCCGTTCGGCGCTGAGCTGCTGTTGCGCCGTCAGATGTTCCATCAGGCACACGGATCGGCGGCCGAGCAGCTCCCGGCTTGCTTCCGCCTGTTCAAGTTTTGACTGGAAAGCCGCCACCTGCTCGGTGGTGAGGGCGGCCGCATTTGCAATGGCCGGCTGGCCCATGGACGGAATGTCAAACTGCATCGCGATTGCCGCAAGGCCGGCAAAAATAACATGTCGAAGTTGCATCGCTTTATCCTCCTTCTGAGAATTGTGGTGAATGGACGTGCCGTGGCCCACCCGGCATTGCTGCCGGACGCGCCAGAAACTCGGTAGAAACATGCGGATGCCTGGCGGCTTCGGAATGCAGTTTTCGCCACTCCGTCAAGGCCGAAAAAACAACCATCAAAGATTGTGTTTTCGATTGCCCAACGAAAGATTTTATGTCCGAAGCCAAATAAAATTATGCAATAAAAACAGACGATAAAATTGTTATTATCGCCGCTCTCGCAAACCGTTCCAAAAGGGCACATATTTCAATGCGTCCTTTAACACTCAATTTATGAGAGTATTTTTTAATACCCTCAAGGAGAGCGGCGCGGGAGTGCAACAAATTGCACGCATCTCCCGAACCCGGAACATTTCAGCTGTCATGCGAGCCTGAACGGCCGCAGCCGGCGAACAAAATTCATATTTTAAAATTCGCCATAAAGTAGCGAAACTTAGAATTCCGTGGGAGAAAGGCATCTGGAAAAGCAGTTGCGCAGGATTCAAAATCGCTCCCGCAAGGAGACCCCGTTCGGCCGCAGCCGGACATGCTTCAGGAGAGGCTGACACCCCTTGCAAACCGGATCCTGAATGATGCCGCTTTTGACGAGACTGCCATCCGTTTTTGCTCGCAGATATCGACGGTCTTCAAGCAGGAGCCGCGCCTCGTCCGCGCCATCGGTGATTTCGGCGCATTCGCAACGATACTGTGCGCCATCGCTCTGGCGTCGATCCATGGCGGCCAATTTACCCTGGCTGCGGTTCAGGCCATCGTCGTCCCCCGGGGCTGGGCCTCCAGCCGCAGGACACGGGCCTTGATCGACTGGCTGGAACTCGAAGGCGCCGCCCGGCGGCATCAACCCCGTGACGACAACCGCGAACGTCCGTGGTCGTTGTGTGGCTGGCTGATCATGGCGATCGAGACGCTCGCCGAGGCTTATCTTGCCGCAGCCGCGCCATGGGGGGCGCAACCGGTTATGGACAGGCCGGCGAAAGATGACATCGGCATCAACAGCCTTATCGGTGGCGTCGGCTGGCTTTTGAAGCAACCGCAGGAGTTTATCCCGACATCAATGGAAACCCTGATGTTCCTGGGCCATGCCCCCGGGTTTCCTCTGCTGCTGGATCTGCTGTCTGCGGCCAAAACTAGCAAATCCGATGCTTCAGATTGTGAGTTTTCCCGCAAGGCGGCTGCGCGCGCCTATGGGGTAAGCCGCGCCCAGGTCACCGCCCTATTGGCCAAGGCAGAACGTCTGACCATTCTGAAGAGGGACGGGTCCCGCATACTTCTAAGCGACAGGACATTGCAGAATGTGCAAAGGGATATCGCCCAGCAACTGGCATTTGTTGTCGTGTGGCTGGGGATTTTGAGAGCCTGACGGCATCAGCGGTTGCTCGCGACAATGGCGCCACTAGGAAAACCGACACCGCCGGGTTAGAAGAAGCGATACCGGATGCGTGACATGACCCTGCCAGAAAAGACCCCAGCCGTGGATGCCACAATCGAGGATCGCTCGCTCCTGATCCGCGAATCCCTGCGCAATGCCATCATCGACCGGCGGATCGCGCCGGGAACGAAGCTCCCGGAGGCGGAGGTCGGGGCGCTTTTCGACGTCAGCCGCACGGTGGCGCGTGCCGCTTTGCAGATTTTGGCCTTCGAGGGGCTGGTGAAGACCGAGCGTAACCGTGGGGCCTTCGTTTCCACGCCCTCGCCGGAAGAAGCGCGCCAGATTTTCGCCTCGCGCCGCCTGATCGAGCCGGGCATCATCGCGGCGGCGGTGGAGCACATCACGCCTGCGGATATTGTGCGATTTCAGCATCACCTCGTCGAAGAGGCGCAATATATGAATGAGCGTGGCCCGGCCGCGCGCCGGGCGGAAATAAAGGCCTCGGGCGATTTCCATCTCCTGCTGGCGGCCCTGTCCGGGAATGTCATCCTCCAGCGGTTTATGGATGAACTGGTCGCCCGCTCCTCGCTGGTCGTCGCCCTTTATGGCCGCTCGGGTATTTCGAGCTGCGGCCACAATGAACACCTTGCCATTCTCGAGCTTGTCGCAAAGGGCGATGCAAAAGGCGCTTCAGATCTTATGATCCATCACCTCGATCATATCGAGGCCGATCTCGATCTGCAGCCGAAGCAGGGTGTCAGCCTGAGAAACGCGCTGACACCGCTCTCCTGATCGCTGGCGGATGGCCGGCAATGTCGGTTGCTCGGACACGAATGCGCTAGTTTGCCTTGAAGCGGTCGAAAGCTGTGAGGTGCTTGACCGGGGGATCGGCCTCCCAGCGGTAAATCTCGGTCCGCAGGAAATGCAGCTCCTCATCGAGCTTTTCTTCGGCTACTTCCACCCACCAGGCTTTCGGCCGGCCATCCGAACCATCCGACCAGCGGTAGCTGCGCTTTTTCAGATGATCCTTCATGTCGAAGGGGCTGTTTTCCGCATAAATGCGGACCCTTGAGCGCTGGCTTGCCTGATACAGTTCTGCGAAGGGTGCTTCGCCCTGCCCCGCACGCGCATGACCCAGCACCTCCAGAAGCGCAAAACAATCATCGACGGCGCGATGGCCGTCGTGGAAATAACCGGACTGCCCAATCAGATAGGCAAGTTTGCTGCCTTCAAAACCCCGCGCCCGCCAGTCGATCTCGGAAACCGAACAGGCCCATGCCTTCTCGCGGAAAATCGGCGAGAAGGCCTCGCAGAACGGACGGTCAAAGCCGGCATTATGGGCGATGATCAGATCCGCCCGAGCAACAAGCGCGCTCAGGCGGTCCATGTCGATCACCTGTCCGGCGACCATCTCGTCGGTGATCCCGGTCAGGCGCGTGATCTCTTCCGGGATAGTGACGCCGGGCTGCCGCAGGCCGCCATAGACGCCGGTAACGTCGCCGATCGCACCATGATCGTCGAATGTGAAGGCGATAACGCCGATCTCGATAATCTCGTCGGTTCGATGATTGAGGCCCGTGGTTTCGGTATCAAGGATAATGCCCTGACGGGGGAACTCCGGCCGCGGTCTGTCTACGACGGAACGTGGCATGAGCCGGCGTGAAACACGGTAATTTCCGGTGGATTCAAGATATCCGGCAAGCGTCTCGTCATCCGCAACATTCGCCTTTGCCGTTTCGCGGCCGGCCGCTTTTCGTCCCCGTTCACCCTGGGGAAGCCGCGCCGCCGCGGAACCGAAAAAATCCAACTGGGAGCTCATTATGCGCCTGTCCGCCGTGTCCGGAAATCGTGATTTAAGTAGTCCAGCATATGTGCAGAGGCTCACGGTAACAACAGCGGTTGCTTTCATCCACAGAAACTGACCCACACAGGTTGCGGGTTGCACCTTCTCGTTGCGGTGTTAGAAGGGAAACACTGTTCCGTGTTCAAGGAGAGAAAACGAATGCCGATCCCATCGCTTTCCAACCCGAAAACGCTCGCTGACCAGAGCCGGTTGAAGCTGTTTCCGCTGCAAAGCGGCCCGCAATTCGCCAATGTGAACATTTCCACCGGAGCAAGCGGCATCGTCTTCACCGGTTATACGAGAGATGCGAGCGCCGATAACGACGCCTTTTCCTGCTGCGGCAGCTATACACTGCGCAACTCCGTCCACGCCGCCATTGCCGGCATGACCAGCGACAATTGCACGCTGTTTGCCCTGAAAAGCGTCATCAATCAGCGCCCCTGCCTCGCGGTCGGCGGTTTCGATGCGGAGGGAAAGCCCGTTCAGCTGTCGCAGACGGAATTCGAACAGGTCACCAGACCCCTCTTCAATTTCGCCGACAAGGTTTCGCCGATCCTCGGCAGCGAACCGGCCCCGGGCATTCAGGTGCGCAGCGGCGACGCCTCCTACAATTATCAGGTCGATGCCCGCAGCGGCCGCTTCCGATTCACCTACAAGGACAGCATGAATGGCGGGCTTTTCGGACCATCAGCCGACGGCAATGTTTCGCTTGAGCACGACGGACACCGACTTGCCAGAATAAGTGCGGGTGGCAGCTATAGCCAGTCGGACAATTCGATCAGCGGCTCGGCCTATCGCGACATCGATTCCCGTGGTTTCGACGCGACTGTCCGCAGCGGGCAGGCGTCTGCCATGTTCGGAAGAACCTATACGGAAAACGCCATCACGCGCAAAATCGGCATTGGTTATGGCAACACCTCGTTGCGCCGCGAGGACACGCCCGGCGGAACGATCAAGGAGAGCCTCGAACGCAAGCTGGAAAAAGTCACCCTTGAAGTGTCCCGCACCCGCGACCGGGCGAAAGGCACCGAATATATGCTGACGATCAAGATGCAGCTGTAACACCTTCCCAGGCCGGAGCGGCTCGGACATGCACGGCCGCCGCGATCACGGCCGTGCCGGCTTTAACATGATTATTTTAGTTAAGTATTGAATTTGCGTCTGCCACGGGGTATCGCCTGAAGTTCAATCTCCAGGTCGGTCATGACGCAGCGCGACGACAAATTCCTTTCGGCATTCCTGAAAACCCAGTCGGATATCAAGCGATATCTGACGCGGATGACGGGTTCGCGCGAGGATGCCGAAGATCTTGCCCATGAGGCATGGATCAAGCTGGCGAGAAACAGCTCGAATGCATCCGCAGCACCAGTGCCTTATCTCAAGCGCATCGCCAGGTCGCTGGCAATCGATCACGGGCGGGGCCGCAGGCACCGAGCCACGACCGAACAGATCGAGGATGCCCTTTCCATTCGCGACGAGCGCCCGGGGCCGGACCAGCAGGTGATCGACCGCGACCAGATCCGGCAGCTCATGCGGGTCATCGGTGAGCTGCCGGATCGACAGAGAAAGATGCTGGTCGCGGCGCGGCTGGAATTTCGTCCCTATGCCGAAATCGCGGAAGAGTTCCATGTCTCCACCCGCACGGTGGAAATGGAAATCAACCGCGCCCTCAATTACTGCATCGAGAAAATGGGACATGAGCGGCGCAGATAATTTTCGGATTTACCGTTTGTGATCGTTAGAGCTAATGAGGTTCATGTGAAATTCCGGCATCCAGACGGTTTTTTGATAGGGGTTGCGTGTTGAACGAAGGATCCGATGCGCTCAGAAGAATGGCCACGTCCTTTATCGTCAGGTTGCGCTCCGGCGCGGCCACGGTTGAGGATACGGAGGCGCTCCGCCACTGGCGCAGCCTCAGCGCCGATCACGAACGCGCCTTCATCGAGGCGTCGGCGCTCTGGCGCGATCTTGGCCCGGCTCTGGAGGCGCAGGCGCAGACCCGCGTCAAAGCCACATCCAGACGATCCTTTCTGGTGGGCGGCAGCCTTGCCGCCGGCCTTGCCGGCATTGCCGTCGCGCTGCCGGAACTCGGTTACCTGCCCTCCATCGGCGCAATGCTCGCGGATTTTTCAACTGGCGTCGGCGAACAGCAGAATGTCAGCCTGCCGGATGGATCGACCGCCTTTCTCGATGGCGGCTCCGCCCTGTCGCTGGAGCGCGGCGAACGGCAATTCGATCTCACGGCAGGTGCAGCGGTTTTCACCGTCCAGCAGGCGGCGAATATTCCTTTTGTGGTCAAAGCCGGCAATGGTCGTGTGCAGACCTCTGGCGGCACGTTCAGCGTCACCCACAATGCCAGCGGCGTGACGGTGGAATGCCTGTCCGGCCCGCTCAGCGTGTACTGTCTCGGCGATGCGCAGCTGCTTCCCGGAGAGGCAATCGTCTATTCGAACGCTGGCCTTGGGGAAAAATCGGCAATCGACCTCGAGACGGCATCGGCATGGCGTGAAGGCATGCTGGTCTTCAACAACCGTCCGCTGGAAGACATCGTCGCGAGCCTGAACCGCCACCGGCGCGGCAGGATCATCATTACCCGTCAAAGCCTGCGCTCCCTGCATGTCTCGGGCGTCTTTCAGCTCAACCGGCCGCAGGACATTATCGCCCACCTTGAAGAAACCCTGCATCTTCATGCGGTCGGCGCAGGCGGAATACTGCTGCTCGTCTGAACCGTTCAAACCGGAGACAGCCCTGGATTCCGGACGATCCGAAAAATATTACAAAAAAACTCCACAAATCTTTTCGGGTTCCTGCGCCTCGGTCGTCTTCCCTATCAGAGGCCGCAGCAAGGCGGCGAAATGGAAGGGAAGACGGGGATGACTTTATTGGCGACGGGACATAAATCCGGTGGTCGCGAACGGCGTTTGAGGCTTGCAGCATTCTGCGCATCACTGGCCTGCTCCGTATCCCTATATGTCCACACCCAGGCTGTTGCGCAGGAGCTGCGCCAGTTTTCCATTCCCGCCGGGTCCCTTGATGTGGCGCTGACGCGCTTTGGCGCCGCAAGCGGTATCCAGATTTTCTACGACGCATCGTTGACACGCGGGCTCAAGACCTCCGGCGCGGCCGGTTCCCTGCCGCCGCGGGAAGCACTCGGCAAGCTGCTTGACGGCACCGGCCTCAGCTTCCGCTTCACTGCGCCGGATCGCGTAACGGTTTCCAACGCCTCACAGGCACCGGAGGCAACCTCTGCGGATGGCTCGCTCGTTCTCGAAACAATCACCGTCACCGGCAAGACCGGACGATATGGCAGTCCGGACGCGCCATATGGCAACGATGCCCCGACCGCCTTCATTTCGGGCGAGGATATCGAGCGCTTCCGCGGCTCAAGCCCGGCCGACATGTTTCGTGGCACGGCCGGCGTGATGTCCGGCGAAGCGCGAAACGGTGCCGGTGCCATCGACGTCAATATTCGCGGCATGCAGGGAATGGGCCGCGTCGCCACGACGATCGACGGCGCGGAAAATTCCGTGACGGTCTATCAGGGTTATCAGGGCGTCTCGAACCGCACCTATGTCGATCCCGATTTCATCGCCGGTGTAGACATTACCAAGGGAGCCGATGCCGCTTCCTTCGGCAATGCCGGATCGGTGGCGATGCGAACGGTCGGCGCCGACGACATCGTCAAGCCGGGCGAGAAATGGGGGCTAAAGGTCAAGGGCGGCTTCGGCACCAATTCGTCCAGCCCGACCGAAGGCGCGTTGAGCGGCTATAGCTACCAGTCTGGCGCAGGCACCGCGACACCGTCCGCCGACGGCATGGACAAGCCAGCCTTCCTGAAGCCGACGACCGGTTCCGGCAGCGTCATCGGCGCTTACAAGGGCGAGGACATCGATGTCGTCGCCGGATATGCGCATCGCCGTCAGGGCAATTATCACGCCGGCAGCCATGGTCCTGTCGCGTCCCCGAAAAACATCGGCGACACGAAATATTGGGGCGGCACTCTGCCCAACACGATGATCAATGAAGGCCTGGTCAACTATCGCGGCGGCGAGGAAGTCCTCAATACCGAGCTGGAAACGCAATCGCTTCTGGCGAAGGTCACGGCGCGTCTATCAGACGACCAGACATTCCAGATCGGTTACATGGGATACAGAAGCGAGGCCGGAGACAGGCTTGCCTCGCGGCTGACCTCGAATACCGGACAGGCGCAGCAGCAGGACCAGACCGTCAGCACCAGCCTCGATACATTTACCGCCAGATACAATTGGAACCCCGAAGACAATGACCTCATCGACTTCAAGTCGAATTTCTATTTCAACCATCTCGAAGTCCGCAACCCCGTGCGCGGCGGGCGTGGCCTGACGCCGGAGAAGATCGGCCTGCCATCGGGCTTCCGGGTGGGCACCGATACCAATATGTGGGGAGCGGAGATTACCAACCGCTCGCAATTCAGCCTGGATTACGGCGATTTCGACCTGAACTACGGATTTTCCTACCGCGCCGAAGACACAAAAGGCAGCGACCACACGGCCGTTCTGGAGGGCTGGCTGACACCGCGCGACGCCATCCGCCATGAAGGTGCAGCCTTTGCCAAGGCAGCTTACAAGCCGGTGGACTGGCTCACCCTTAATGGCGGCCTGCGATACTCCCATTATTGGGTTGAAGACCGATTTGATCCCTATGAGCGTTACCAGGTGCAGGGCAAGCCGGTTGGCCTGAAAGTGGATGATGGCGGGTTCAGCCCGTCTGCCGGAGTGACGCTGGAACCGTTCGACAACACCCAGTTCTACGTCAATTATTCGAATACGCTGCGCTCGCCATCCATCATTGAATCTGTCTCGGCCTTCAACAGTGTTATCGCAAATTCGGGTGTCCTGCCGGAACGCTCCAGCAACTGGGAAATCGGCACCAACATCATTCGCGACGGCATCTTCTCCGACGATGACACCGCCATGATCAAGTTCGGTTATTTCAACTGGGATGTGAAGAACTACATCTCGCGAACCGTCGTGACCGAACCGCAGCTGACGCTGAATATCGGCAATATTCCGCGCGCCAAATTTTCCGGTCTCGAACTTTCCGGCCGTTACACCAATGGCGGATTTTCGGCCGATCTTTCTGCAAACTACTTCCTGAATGTCGAATATTGCCGCACGACGCAGACCTGCGACAGCAAGTCTCTCTATGGCGACTATGCGACGAACCATGTTCAGCCGGAATATACGGTCGACCTGACACTTTCGCAGAAATTCCTCGAGGACCGGCTGACGGTCGGGGGCCGCATCTCCTATGTCGGCCCGCGCGCCATCGGTCACGGCGACGTCACAGCGCAGGGCGCGTCGGAATTCATCGCGCTTGTCGACTGGGAGCCCTATACGCTGGTCGATCTGTTTACCGAATACAAGATCAACGACAACATGACAGCGAGCCTGCGGGTGGAGAACCTGTTCGACCGTTTTTATGTCGATCCGCTCGGCCTCGTCACGCAGCCCGGTCCCGGCCGCACCATCTATGCCAGCCTTACCGCGACGATCGGCGGCGGCGAGGCCCTGCCCGGCCTTTCGCCCTTCAGCAGCCCGACGGACGCTTCCTTCGTGCGTGACTGGACCGGCTTCCATGTGGGTGCCCATGCGGGCGGCGATTTCCTGAATTTTGCGGGAAATACGACCTCGCTGGATGGCACATTCAACGGCGCGGCCGCACGGGAATCCGCTGATTTCAACCTGCGGGGTGGCGCATTCGGATTACAGGCCGGTTATGACCGGCAGCTGGAAAACGGCGTCGTCGTCGGCGTCGAAGCCGATTACACCAAGGCCTATCTTCGTGGCATCGAAAAGTTCGGTTCCACCGATCCGGTGCTGGCGAAGAGCGGCCACCTGGACGCAACGACCAGCTACGATATCGACTGGACGGCCGGTCTGCGGGCGAAGCTCGGTTACGCCGTGAATGACAAGCTGCTCGTTTACTCCACCGCCGGTCTGGCGCTGGCGAAAGAAACCCAGTGGCGCGACCAGTATATTTCAGACGGCGCGAGCGCGACCAATCCTCTCGGCTCCGAAACGACGGCATTCTTCGTGGAGAAGGCTTCCGGAACACGTGCCGGCTTCACCGTCGGCCTCGGCGCGGAATATGCGCTGAACGACAATTGGTCGATCCGTGCGGATTACAGCTACAGCCATTTCCGCGCCAAATCGTTCAAGTTCAAGAACGCCCGTGCCGGCACCGGCAAAGACTATCGCACCAGCGAACAGACCGGCACCGAGATGGTCGATCCCGGCTTAAAGAATGATCCGAACATGGCCTGGCTTTGCGATTCCATGCCGGAAATCTGCGAGCCCTATGAATCACCGATCTACGAATATGTGGACCATGTCGGGACATCCGGAATTGTAAACGGTCGCAATGCCTCGAACTCGTTGAACCTGCATGCCATCAAGGTCGGGTTGAACTATCGCTTCTGAGGAACCTCTCCTCAAACTTTCGAGCCGTGCGCCTGCCTGCCGCGCGGCTCACAGAAACATAAGGTCGCTCACGAAACAGGACGATTGAGAATGGTTTCGCAACTCGCCGGATTGCCGATGATCTCGCTGGTCTTGATGATGGAGCCGGCATCCGCCGTGATCTTGATGATGCAATCGCGGCGGTGTTCCTTGATTTTCATACCCTCGGTCTGCGTCATCTGGGTCTGTCCATCCACGGACTTGTATTCACGCCGGTTGCTCAGCCCGGCATAGGTCTCCACGTCAACCTTCAGCCAGTAGGATTCGGTTGCGCCCTTTTCGATAACCACCTTGTTGGGGCGACCAAGCCTGGCAATGGCCGCGTCCTGCGGCTGCCCCACGAAGGCTGCGACCGTGCGGGAAATATCGGTTTCTCCGGTTGAGGTGCAGGCGGTGACAATCATCAGCGCAGCCGCCAGACATCCGGTTTCAATCCATCTCATTTTCAATCGTCCCCTCGCAAAATATCGCCAGCCGCATAGCTTGCCTACTGCCGCTGCGGCGCAAATCTAGGGTCAATGATTTTATGCTGAAAGGAGGGCGGACCGAAATCCCGATCAACTTGTTATGATCGACGGGCGTCAAGCGCCTCTATCTGTTGCGGAACACGGTGCAGGGGACGCCGGCCTGCCGGATCTCTCCGCAGAGCCTGTTGGCTTCGGCGCGGGTCTCACGGCCGATGCGGGCGGCATAACGCGGGCGCGAGCCGAAATTCCCGCCTCTTTGCCTGATGATGAGGGCACGTTCCGCATTGAGGGGTTCCGACAATCCGCCAATCGCGCGGGTAAACAGCCGGTTCGCCACAGCCGGATTGTAATGCGCCGCAAGCTGCACACCCCAGGGCGCCCAGTCGGCCGAGGAGATGAGAACGGGATCGTTCATGGTACGGGTGTCGGCCAGACGCAGGCAGGCATCGAGGAAGGAACGGGCCTCATCCAGCGCCGGGGCGGCCTTTTCCGGCGGGTTGTCTTTCCAGTTCTCGACAGGATATCCGGTGATGGCAAACACGTAATCGCGGGTTTCCATCGGCAGGCGGCCGGTGGCGATGAATGTCCGCAACCCCGCCTCACCGGCATTATAGGCCGCGGCGGCAAGACCGAAATTGCCGAATTGACCATTCAGCTCGGAGAGATAACGCGACGACGCCTCAAGCGCGGCAATGATGTTGAAACTGTCCTCGAGACCACGCAGCCTTGCCGTTCCGGGCATGAACTGCGCAATACCCTCGGCCCCTTTCGGGCTGACCGCATCGGCGCGGAACAGGCTTTCGCGCCAGATGAGCCGGGCGAAATAATCCGGCGGCACGGCGTAACGTCCGGCCAAAACCTCGATGGCATGACACAGATCGCTATTGTAGCTGCCCACCCGAATGCACAGTTCCGGCGCAACGGCATGGCTATAGGCACAGGCGTTTTTCCCCGCTGCCGGCTCTTCAGCCCGGGCGGCACCGCCGGCTGTCACCAGCAGGCAGAAGACGAGAACGACACGGCCTGTCCATATCCCTGCCAAGCAAACGACCCCACACTTTCAGACGCAAAGCACCGATTATCGGCAATCGCGAAAATATGCCCCGACCTTCGGTCCTGTTCAATGGTCGTTTCGGTTTCGCGCTGCCGATGTGCATCCGCGCTATCAAAAGGCTCGGCGTAAAACATCCAGCCGGCCCGATTGCCGGACCGGCTGGACTTGTCATTTACCCGCTCTGGCGAGAAGCCGTCTAGAACTCCTGCCATTCATCGTGATTGAGGGCAATCGCAACAGAACCACGCGCCGCAACGGACCGGGATACCGGACGGCGCGATTGAGCCGGCGCCGGCCGCATCTCCGGGCTGCTTCGTGAGGAAGATGCCGAACGCGGAGCCTCATCGAACCTGAATTGCCCCAGAAGCTCGAACAAGGCCGTTGCTTCCCGCGCAAGGCTGTGGCTGGCGGCAGTCTGCTCCTCCACCATCGCAGCGTTCTGCTGTGTGCCCTGATCGACGGTATTGACCGCCTGATTGATTTCGGCAAGTGCGGTGGACTGTTCACGGGCGGCTTCGACAATCGCCACGACATTGCTGTTGATATCACGAACCTGCGCCGCGATTTCCTGCAGCGCCGATCCCGCTTTGGTAACCAGACCGACGCCGTTTTCCACCTGCGAGCCGGACGCGTTGATCAGGCTCTTGATTTCCTTCGCAGCCGTTGCCGAGCGCTGCGCCAGCTCGCGCACTTCCTGCGCGACGACTGCAAAACCCTTGCCCGCTTCACCTGCACGCGCCGCTTCCACGCCGGCATTCAGCGCAAGCAGATTGGTCTGGAAGGCGATCTCGTCGATCACGCCGATAATGTTGGAAATCTCGCGCGATGATTTTTCTATCTGATCCATGGCGCCGATCGCATCGCGCACCACCTGGCCCGAATGTTCGGCATGGTCGCGGGCCCGGGCGACGATCGTGCCGGCCTCTTCGGCCCGGCGGCTGGAATCGTTGACGGCGGTGGTGATCTCCTCCAGCGCCGCGGCAGTCTCCTCGATAGAGGCGGCCTGCTGTTCCGTGCGTTTGGCAAGATCATCGGCGGCGGAGCGTATCTCGTTGGAGCCCGAGGAAATCGCGCCGGCATTTTCAGATACCAGCGTCATCGCTCTCTTCAGCTTTTCCGAGGCTGCGTTGAAATCCGTCCGCAATCTCTCAAGCGAGGGGATGAATGGCTTGTCGATGCTCTGCGACAGATCGCCATCAGCCAGGTCTGTGAGACACTGCGCGAGCTTTTCGACATTTTCGACACGACCGGTCACGTCGGTCGCAAATTTGACGACCTTGAACACCTTGCCGTTCAGATCGAAGATCGGATTATAGGAGGCCTGAATGAAGACCTTGCGGCCCCCCTTGCCGAGCCGCATGAATTCATCCGCCACGAGATCACCGCCGCCGAGCCTTTCCCAGAACTGCTTATACTGCGTCGACTGCGTATAGGCCGGTTCGCAGAACATCGAATGATGCCTGCCCTGCACTTCCGCCAGCGAATAACCCAGCGCCGCCAGAAAATTCTCGTTGGCCGTCAGGACATCGCCATCAGGTGAAAATTCGATGATGGCCTGCGCCCGCGACAGGGCGTCGATCTTGCCCGCATCTTCCGCCGCCTTCAGCTTGCGCCCGGTGATGTCGGTGGCGATCTTGATCACCTTCACCGGCTTGCCGCGGCGAAACACCGGATTATAGGAGGCCTCGATCCAGACTTCCCGGCCGCCCTTGCCGAGGCGCTTATATTGCTGCTGGTCGAACTGACCGGCGGAAAGCTTTGCCCAGAAGATCTTGTAGTCCTGCGAAGACACAAGCGCGGGCTCGACGAACATGCTGTGATGCCTGCCGACGATTTCCGCAAGCTCATAACCGAGCGCACGACAGAAATTTTCGTTGGCGGTAAGAATTTTCCCGGAAAGGTCAAATTCTATGATGGCCTGAGATTTAGAAAGCGCGGCAAGAACCGCGAAAGCATTGGCACCACGATCAAGAAAACTCACGCGCGATCCTCCGATGGCAGACAAATGATTCTCTATTAAAATCATTCAATAATATTACTGTTACAATATTAAATAATATTTAAGAATAAGGTTTATGTTCCATCACGCAGACTACAAAATTCATGCCGAATTTAAACCCACCACCGTTTCTTTCCTTAGCCGCATCCACTCACACCAAGGCCATGAGACCGTTGTAACAAGGACGTATTATTGCTGTTTATACTCTGCGCATCAGACGAATCGGATAAGGCTGTCCTTCGCTGATACGTTGCGGCTTGCCACTGTTTTCGGGAGAAACCATGATTGACGTTGCAACCGCGCTCGCCGTATGGGCCTATATTGCCGGATTTCTATTTTTGACGGCGCGATTGGCGAAGCAGATGGGAGAACCGATCTGGCTTTTCGCAAAGGGCCGTGAGCGACAGGCTGTTCCCGCCATGCTCTTCCGCCTCGCTTTTCTCCTCGGCGCTCTGCTGCCGCTCATCACCCTGTGGCTGGAGCCGCAAAATCCGGTCTGGCTTCTGAACCGCAGCGATCTTGGTGCCGCAATCCGGATTGGCGGCATGGTAATGGTGCTGGCCGGCGGCCTCATCGCGCTTTATGCGCAGAACCATATGGGCAGGTCATGGCGCATCGGCGCGGCCGAGGGCCATCTTGGCACGATCGTGGATACCGGTCCTTTCGGCCGTTCCAGAAATCCGGTCTTTGTCGGTCAGATCGTGCTGTTTGCCGGGCTGGTGCTGGTGTTTCCATCGCCTCTACAGCTTGTTGTCGCCATCGCTCTTGTCATCGCCGTGTCGCTGCAGGTGACTATTGAAGAACGTGTGCTGACGAAAGAGCTTGGTCCGGCATATGACGCCTATCGGCGCCGGGTGCGGCGCTGGCTTTGACGATAGTCAAACCGGAACCGTGGCGCGGCCTTCAGCTTTTTCGGAACATTCATCCGTCGCAGGCATTTTATGCCGAATGGGGGGCCGGCCATGGGCCGGCGAATTTCCTTGCCTGTTCAGGCAAGATGACGAGTTCCAACCTGGAGGAGCAAGCAGATGAAAAAGAACACGATCTGTATCTGGTACGACAAGGACGCCGAGGCCGCCGCCAGATTTTACGCCGAGACCTTTCCCGACAGTGCGGTCACCGCCGTTCACCATGCGCCGAGCGATTACCCCTCCGGCAAGAAGGGCGATGTGCTGACGGTGCAGTTCACCGTGGCCGGCGTTTCCTGCATCGGGCTTAACGGTGGATCGGCCTTCAAACAAAGCGAGGCTTTCTCGTTCCAGATATCGACCGAAGATCAGGAAGAAACCGATCGCTACTGGAACGCCATCGTCGGCAATGGCGGCGAGGAAAGCGCCTGCGGCTGGTGCAAGGACAAGTGGGGCGTCTCCTGGCAGATCACCCCGCGCGTGCTGATGGACGCCATGGCCGCCGGCGGCGCGGAGGCCAAACGTGCCTTCGAGGCGATGATGGACATGAAGAAAATCGACGTCGCCGCCATCGAAGCCGCACGCCGCGGTTGACGCTCCCGCACTATTCAGCAGTAAGTAGCGAAATTAACGGGAACCCGGAAACACCCGAAAAATAAGGGAAAATCCGATTTCTCGGAATTAATCGCCTTTCCCCGCCGCGCAGATCGTCCTGCGCGGCAAGTCATCATAAAACGTTCAACAAAGTGTAAGCGATCCGTCAAAGACGGCTGTTAGCAGAGCCCGTGGCTTCGTGCTGGGAACATGATGTTCTTGCCGATCATGCCATCATCCATCAACGGGGCTCAACTCATGAAATCTTCCGCTCTGACCTCTTTCGTGGCCGGCGTCGCCATTGCTGCCGCCTTCGGCGCCACGGCTGCCCACGCAGAAAAGACCAAGTTCGAATTCTGGTACGGCCTTTCCGGCGATCTTGGCGATCGCGTTCAGGAAACCTGCAAGAAGTTCAACGATTCGCAGGCTGAATTCGAAATCGTCTGCACCTCGCAGAACGATTACGACGCCACGCTGCAGAACACCATTGCCGCCTATCGCGCCAAGAAGCAGCCCGCCATCACCCAGATCTACGATGCCGGCACGCTGGACATGATGCTGTCCAAGGCTTTCGTTCCCGCCAAGAAACTGATGGCCGACAACGGCTACAAGATCGACTGGGACAATTATTTCCCCGGCATCGCCAACTATTATGCCACCGCTGCGGGCGAGCTGAACTCGTTCCCCTATAACTCCTCGACCGCGATGTTCTATTACAACATCGACGCTTTCGAAAAAGCTGGCATCACCTTCAAGCCGGATACCTGGGAACAGGTTCAGGAAGCCGCTACGAAGCTCAAGGCCGCCGGCTTTGAATGCCCGCTGGCCTTCAACTTCGACACCTGGATGCTGATGGAGCAGTTCTCGGCCATCCATAACCAGCCGATCGCCACCAAGGGCAACGGTTACCAGGGCCTCGACGCCGAACTGACGATCAACAAGACGAAGTTCGTCGATCACGTCAAGTTCTTCAAGAAGATGCAGGACGAGAAGCTCTTCGTCGTCAAGACCAAGCAGCTCGGCATGGACATTCTGCCCGCCTTCACCTCGCAGACCTGCCAGATGTTCATGACCTCGATCGCCAATCACGGCACCGTCGCCAAGACCATGCCGGAAGGCGTGAAGTGGGACGTTGCCATGCTGCCGGTCTGGAAAGGCACTGAACGTCATAACTCGCTGGTCGGCGGCGCGTCGCTATGGGTCATGGCCGGCCGTCCGGATGCCGAATACAAAGGTGCAGCCGCGTTCCTGAACTTCATCGCCCAGCCGGAGATGGTTCAGTGGTGGTCGACCGTCACGGGCTACATCCCGGTCACCAAGACCGGCTTCGACGCCATGAAGGCCAATGGTTTCTACGACAAGGCTCCCTATAAGGGCCGTGAAAAGGCCATCGAAAGCCTGACGTTTACGCCGCCTTCGGAATATACCCGTGGTATCCGCCTTGGCGGTTTCACGCAGATCCGCAAGGAAGTCGCCACCTCGCTCGAAGCCATCTTCATGCAGAATGCCGATGTTCAGGCTGAACTCGACAAGGCTGTCGAGCGCTCGAACGCCGGCCTGCGCCGCTTCGAAAAGACTTATGCCGGCGCCAAGCTGAACTAAGTTTCCGTAACTTTTCGAAGGACTTGCCCTTAGAATTTCAAGCTTTAGGGCAAGTCCACCCATCTCTCCAGTATTGCCGGTTTTTTTATGGAAAAGCGCGCCGTCTTCAAAAGCACGTGGTTGCCCGTGCTATTCGCCCTGCCACAGCTTCTGCTGATCTTCCTGTTCTTTTATTGGCCCGTGGCGGCGGTCATCAACTGGGCCTTCACGCTCGAACCACCTTTCGGCGGCGCTGCGGAATTTGTCGGTCTCGCCAATTTCGAGGAGACCTTTCTCGATCCGCTTTATTGGCATTCGGTGCTCGTCAGCATGGTCTTCGCCATTGCCGGCCCATTCTTCACCATTCTCATCGGCCTCGTTCTGGCGCTTTGCGTCGATCGTGCGCTGCCCGGCTCCAGTTTCTTCAGGGTGCTTTATATCCTGCCCTTCGCCATCGCCGGTCCCGCCGCAGGCATGGCCTTCCGCTTCATCCTGTCGCCGGAACGCGGCCTTGCCGCCTCCCTCAACGCCTGGTGGCCGGATATCTGGAACCCGGCCAAATACGGCGAGCACGCGCTGATCCTCGTCATCGCCATCTTTGTCTGGAAATGGGCGGGTTATACCTTCATCTTCGTGCTCGCCGGCCTGCAATCGGTGCCGCGCTCCTTGACGGAAGCCGCCGCCATGGACGGTTCCGGCCCCATTCGCCGCGCCATCGACATTCAGGTGCCGCTGCTTGCCCCCACTTTGTTCTTCCTGACCGTCATCATGATGACCGAAGGCTTCGTCGGGGCCGATACGTTCGGCATCGTCGCCTCCACCACCGAAGGCGGCCCCAACCGCGCCACCGAGGTGATGGTTTACCGCATCGTCAGCGAAGCCTTCGAGGGGCTGAACTATTCCGGCGCCTCGGCGCAGAGCCTTGTCCTCATCGGTCTCATCATGATTTTCACCTTCGTCCAGTTCCGCTTCGTCGAGCGGCAAGTCCATTACAAGTGAGGCGGCGATGATCCAGCGCACACCCTATGCCGACGCCCTGACCTACGCGATCATGGTGGTAGGTTTTTTCCTGCTCATCGGCCCGTTCATCGTCGTCATTTCCGGCGCCAGCCAGACGATCCAGCAGGTCAATAGCGTACCGTTCAACTTCATGCCGCAAGGCGAATTTTTCGCCAATGCCGAGGCAGCCTGGAAACGCGCCAATCTCGGCAACGCCCTCCTGAACAGCATGATCATGGCAACGCTGGTCACGATCGGCAAGGTAGCCCTTTCGGCCTGCACAGCCTTTGCCATCGTGTTCTTCCGCTCGCCGCTCAAACATCTGTTCTTCTGGACGGTGTTCATCACCCTGATGTTGCCGCTGGAAGTGCGCGTCGTGCCGACCTATTCGGTGGCCGCCGATCTTTTCCAGCCGTTCCGCGCCATTCTGGGGCTGTTCGGCATTGAGGTGACGGTTGAGTGGAACCTGCTGAACTCGTATGCCGGCCTCACCTTGCCGCTGGTCGCCACGGCCACCGGCACCTTCCTCTACCGGCAATTCTTCATGACGGTCCCTGACGAACTGGCCGAAGCCGCCCGCATGGACGGTTCAGGCGCCGTGCGCTTCTTTGTCGACATGCTGCTGCCGCTGTCGCGCACCAACATGCTGGCGCTCACAACCATCATGTTCGTTTATGCCTGGAACCAGTATCTCTGGCCGCTGCTGATGGTCACCGATCCCTCCTACAAGACGGTGATGATGTCGCTACGCGCGCTGTTGCCGGCCGAAGACGGCACGCCGGACTGGAACGTCACGCTCGCCGGTTCCCTTATCATCATCACCCCGCCGCTTCTCGTCGTGGCCTTCCTGCAACGCTGGTTCGTCCGCGGCCTCGTCTCGTCCGACAAGTGACGGCACGGCGCGTGGTTTTCAACAACAAGGTTCTCCTATCATGGCTCAGATCGATATTCGCCAGGCCCGCAAATCCTATGGCAAGACCCAGACCCTGCACGGCGTGAATCTCTCTTTCGAATCCGGCGAATTCGTCGTCATTCTCGGCCCGTCGGGCTGCGGAAAATCCACGCTTCTGCGCATGATCGCCGGGCTGGAAGAGATCACATCAGGCGAAATCGCCATTGGCGGGCGCGTCGTCAACAAGCTGGAACCGCGTGAGCGCGGCTGCGCCATGGTGTTCCAGAATTACGCGCTTTACCCGCATATGTCGGTCGCCGGCAATATTGGTTATGCACTGAAGGTCGCCGGTGTTGCCAAGGCCGAGCGCCTGCGCCGCATCGAGGAAACCGCAAAGATCGTCGGCCTTACCGATTATCTGGAGCGCAAGCCGGCCGCCCTTTCCGGCGGCCAGCGCCAGCGTGTGGCCATGGCCCGTGCGATCATCCGCGAACCGCAGGTCTTCCTGTTCGATGAGCCGCTCTCCAACCTCGACGCCAAGCTGCGTGTCACCATGCGCGCCGAAATCCGCAAGCTGCATCAGCGCCTGTCCGCCACCTCCGTTTTCGTCACCCATGACCAGGTGGAGGCGATGACGCTGGCCGACCGGCTGGTGGTGATGAACAAGGGCAATGTCGAACAGGTCGGCCATCCGCTCGATATCTATCATCGCCCGGCCACCACCTTCGTCGCATCCTTCATCGGCTCGCCGGCCATGAACCTGTTTACGACAAGGGTCGAAGTCGAATCGCCTGCCGTGATGCTGGGTGGCGCTGCCGTCAGGCTCTTCCCTGAAACCGGTCTCGAACTGCGCGGCCGCGACCTGACCGTGGGCATCCGCCCGGAACAGTGCCTTGTCAGCACGGAAGAAGGCGCGGGCGTACCGGCGATCGTCGATTTCGTCGAAGAACTCGGCTCCGGCCGCATCGTGCATGCCGAGATCGCCGGTGAAACCTTCTCCGCCGCAATCGGCGAAGACCTTTCGGTCAAACCCGGCCAGCGCATCCACCTCACCATGCCGCCTGCGCACCTGCACTTCTTCGACCCCGCCACCGGCAAGCGGATCGAAACGGAAGGAGCAAACGAAGCCAACAATGTCGGCAAGGAGACATTGCTGGCGGTCTAAAAGACAAGGGCTTTCGGCTTATCCCTTCACGCCTGACGAAATCATGATGGCCTCCGTCACGCGTCGCTGGAAGATAACGTAAGCGATGATGACCGGTAGCGCTGCCAGCATTGCAACGGCCATCAGGCGCGCATAGGCAACACCGAAGGCGTCGTTGACCTGCGTGATACCGACGGGGATGGTCATCATGTTTTCAGAGGTGACGACGAGGAAGGGCCAGAAGAAGGCGTTCCACACGGAAATGAAGGTCACGATCGCCATGGCGGTCGTGATCCCCCAGTTGAGCGGCAGATAGACCCGGAACAGGATCGTGTATTCGCCGCCGCCATCCAGCACCACCGCTTCGCGCATCTCCTTCGGCACGCTGTCGAAGAACTGCTTGTAGACGATGATGACGATGGGGGTGATCAGCTGCGGCAGGATGATGCCCGCCCAGGTGTTGATGAGGTTGAGGTTCTTCATCAGGATGAACTGCGTGACGACAAGCGTCTGTGCCGGCACCATGAAACTTGCCAGCACGATGCCATAAAGCAGCCGCCGGCCGGGAAAGCGGATCTGCGACAGCGCATAGGCACACAGCATCGAAATGAACAGGACGGACACCGTGACGATGACGGCGGTGCCGATGGAATTGACATACCAGGTCAGCAGCCGCGTGTTGAAGATCGCGTTCACATAGGCGCCCAGCTGGAACTCGTCCGGAAGCAGCGATGTGTTGCCGGCAACATTCTCATCGGAACGAAGCGACGTGACGAAACTCCAGTAGAGCGGAAAAATCCACACCAGCGCTGCCGAAAAGGTCAGCAGGGTCAGAACGATGTTCTCGAGTTTTCTGGTCGGGCTCATGAGTTCCTCCGGATGCGCAGCAGCTGGAACTGAAGAACGGAAACAATGACGATCAACAGGAAAAGCACGGTCGCAACCGCCGAGGCATAACCGCCATTGTTCATCTGGAAGGCCTCCCGGTAGACCTTGAGCAGAAGCACAAAGCTGGAATTGAACGGGCCGCCGCCGCTCAGAAGATAGATCTGGTCGAATATCTTCAGTTGCAGGATCAGTTGCAGCGTCAGGACAAGTGCTGTCACGGGCCACAGGAGCGGCCAGGTAACGCGGCGGAAGCGCTGCCAGGTGGTGGCGCCATCCAGCGCCGCGGCTTCATAAAGCTCGGTTGGAATATTGCGCAGGCCGGCTATGAACAGCAGCACGTTAAAACCGTTTGTCCACCAGATGGTGACGACAGCGACCATCGGCATCACCCAATAGGGGTTCTTGAAGACAGCGACCGGCTTGCCCGCCAGCAGCGAAATGACCGGCTGCAGAACACCGAATTGCAGATCGAGCATCCAGGCCCAGATCTCCGTCACCACAGAAACCGGCAATACGTAAGGCAGGAAAAACAGGCTCATGGCGATTGTCTGCCCGATGCCCGACAGCCGGCTGACGGCGAGTGAAATCATCAGCGCGATGATGGTGGTCGGCACCACGGTCAAGAGAACGAAATAACCGTTGTTCTTCAGCGAGGTGAGAAACAGGCGGTCGCCCAGCAGTTTCGCATAGTTCTCAAACCCGACCCAGTTTCCCTCGCCGATCAACGGCGCATCGGTAAAGCTGATGCGCACCATCTCGATTAGCGGATAAAGGAAGAAGGTGGCGAAGACGACGATAAATGGCGTCACCATCGACAGCGCGATCAGCGACTTCTTCCGCCGGTTTTCAATCATTGCCATTAAATGCCTCCGGGCCTCTGCGCATTGCGCGATGCCCTCCAGCCATTGGGGCCGGAGGGCAGGCGTGGATTACTTGAGTTTGCCCTGAAGTTCGGACTGGATCTGCTCGACGGCTTCCGCGCTGCCAACAAAACCCTGAATGGCCGGTGCGATGACGTTGAGCGCCGCGTCATAGGCCGGCGAGGCAACCCCGGTAATCGTGGTCTTGGGGTCAAACACCGCCGCCTCCGCCAGCGTGGCATAGGTGGCGTTGGGCTGCATGGCCTTGTAGTCACTGCTTTCGGTGATCGATTTATAAGCCGGAATATGTCCGGCATCGGCCCAGCTGATGGCGTGTTTTTCCATCCAGCCGATCACCGTCATGACGGCGGCGCGTTTTTCGCCGGAAACCGTGTTGTCGCCTTCATTGGGGATTGCGAAAGCGTGGGAATCCGCCCAGGTGGCGCGTTTGCCCATCAAAGGCGGCACTTCCACCGCACTCCATTTGAAACCGAGCTTGCCGTTCTTTTCCAGATCCTTGTAAGTCGGCACTTCCCAGACGCCATTCAGCTGGAAGGCGGATTTGCCGGCGGAAAACAGCGCCACCGAGGCCTCATATTCCGCCTGTTCCGGCGCCCAGCCGTTTTCCCGCCATCTGGACATTGTGTCGATGGCTTTGGCGGCCTTTTCGGCATTGTCGCCGGCCAGAACCTCCTTGCCGGTGACGAGTTCGCCACCCTGCTGCGACAGCAGCGTGTAAAACACCCGCCAGACCCCGCCTTCACCGCCCGACTGATAGGTGATCGGCGTTTGCACGCCATTTTCCTTCGCCCAGGCCAGCGCCTTTTCGAAATCCTCGATCGTCTTGATGCCGGTCAGCTTGCCTTCGGCATCGAGATAGGGAGAGCCCTTCAGAAGATCGGCATTGTAATAAAGAACGAGGGCGTGAATATCGAACGGCACGGCGTAAAGCTTGCCGTCCTGGGTGGCCGCCTCCACCGGTGCGCTGAAGAAATCTTCCGTCTTCAACCCGGCATCTTCAAGATCCTTCGCGGTGATTTCGCTCAGCACTTTTTCTTCAAGGCCAAGCGGCGCGCGCGACAGGTGGTAGGTCATGATATCCGGTCCCGCGCCCACGGCAGAGGCCGTTCGCACCTTGGTGTAAAAGGGAACGCCCCATTCCAGCGTCGTGCCCTTGATCTGGATATCGGGATGTTCCTTGTTGAAGGCCTCGATCAGCGCCTTCATGCGCACGCCGTCACCACCGGCCAGAAAGTCCCACCAGATGATATCCTGTTTCGCAAGCGCCGGCATGGCGGTCAAACCCAGAACCGTGCCGATAAGCAATGTCTTGATCAATCGCATCGTTATTCCTCCCGTTTCTTGAAACACCCCGTCAGGGGATGGTTTGCTGCATCGACAGGCGCCTCCTCGCGCCTATCGCAACCTTTTGCCGTCGCTATCGAAAACCAGAATCCTGTCGGGCGAGGCGCTGAGCGAGACGGACCGGCCATCCAGCTGCTCCCGGGAGCCCTGCCGCTGCACGACAAGCTCCTTTCCCGCCCCGGTGCGGGTGTAGAGGTAAGACAGATCGCCAAGCTCCTCTGCCACCTCGACGATGACAGGCAAGGCGCCTTCATCCGTGATCGCCAGATGTTCGGGCCTGATGCCGATCTCGAGCCGCTGGCCGGGCGAAACCGGCTGTGACAACCGCGCTTCGAGAGGCCGCTCGCCGCCTTCGAGCGTCAGCGTCACGCGGCCATCGCGCTGCTCCACCACATCGGCCTGCAGGAAATTCATCGCCGGCGACCCGATGAAGCCCGCCACGAAACGATTGTCGGGATCGTCATAAAGCGTGAGCGGTGCCCCCGCCTGCTGCACGATGCCGCCCTTCAGCACGAAGATCCTGTCGGCAAGCGTCATCGCCTCCACCTGATCATGCGTGACATAGATCATGGTCGCGCCGAGCTTGCGGTGAAGCCGTGTCAGTTCCAGCCGCATCTGGACACGCAGTTCCGCGTCCAGATTGGACAGGGGTTCATCGAACAGAAAGACCTTCGGCTGTCGCACGATGGCGCGGCCGATGGCCACACGCTGCCTCTGGCCGCCGGAAAGCTGGGAGGGCCTTTTGTGCAGATGTTCGTCGAGCTGCAGGATACGGGCGGCCTCGCCCACCCTCTCATTCACCTCCGCCTTCGGCCGGCGGGCAAGCCGCAGGCTGAAAGCCATGTTCTCGAACACCGTCAGATGCGGATAGAGCGCATAGTTCTGGAAGACCATCGCCACGCCGCGATCCGCCGGTTCGACCGCTGTGACGTCGCGGTCGTCAATGGCGATACGGCCGCCACTGGTTTCCTCAAGCCCGGCGATCATGCGCAACAGGGTGGATTTTCCGCAACCGGAAGGCCCCACGAACACCGCGAAGCTGCCAGTCGGGATTTCCATCGAGACGTCCCGGATCGCTGCGAACGATCCGAAGGACTTGGCGATATTGTTGAGACGGACACCCATGACCGCCTCACTGAACCTTCAGGCGCAGCACATGATAGGACAGCGCCGGCACGGAGCCTTTGAGCGCCCCATCCTCGACGGCGACACCGCTGCCCGGCACCGGCACGACGCGGTCGGGCTGGTCGGGGCCGTTTCCGACCCGCAGGTCATATCCCGCCATCGCAAGATGCAAGCTGAGCGACGCGGACGAAAAGCCGGTAAGGCTGACATTGAGCTCTGCCGCCTCGGTGAGATGGCGGTTGAGGACAAACAGCGTCACCACGCCCTCGTTTTCATCGAACACGCCCGCGACATCGAGATATTTGACGTCGTCAGCCGCGTTGCAATCATAGGTCGGGCAATCGACCGCGACATTCAGCGCAACACCACGGCCATAAAGCGAGGCGAACTGATAGGGATAATAGATCGTCTGGCGCCAGGCCGGCCCGTTCTTTTCCGCGCGGATGGGGGCGATGACGTTGACGAGCTGGGCGATGCAGGCGATGCGCACCCGGTCTGAGCGGCGAATAAACTCATTGAGCAGGCCGGCAACGAAGAGAGCATCCTCGAAATTATAGGTCTCTTCCAGCAGCGCCGGCGCTTCCGGCCAGTCCCAGCTCTTGATGCGTTTGCTGTCGTCTTCACGGATATGGTACCAGACGTTCCATTCGTCGAAGCAGATGGAGACATCGTTCTTGGCGCGCTTCTTGGCCTTTACATAGTCGATGACGCCGGCAATCGTCTGGATATAACGACCGGTCTCTTCGATCTTGCCGAAATAATTCAGCGTGTCGCGGCTGTTATTGCCGAAATATTTGTGCAGCGAGATATGATCGACATTCTCGTAGCATTCTTCCAGCACCTCGCGTTCCCATTCGGGATAGGTCGGCATGCCGTCGTTGGAACTGCCGCAAACAATCGCTTCAATTGTCGGGTCGAAGCCTTTGAAAGCCTTGGCGGTTTCATTGGCCAGCCGGCCATATTCCACCGCCGTCTTGTGGCCGATCTGCCAGGGGCCGTCCATCTCGTTGCCGAGGCACCACATCTTCACGCCATGCGGTTTCTCTGTGCCGTGGCTGCGGCGCAGATCGCTAAGTTCGGTGCCACCAGGAAAATTCACATATTCAAGGAAGTTGCGGGCATCATCCAGGCCGCGGGAGCCGAGATTGACGGCCAGCATCATCTCGATGCCTGCCATTGAGGCCCAGTCCGCAAATTCGTTGACGCCAATCTGGTTGGTTTCCTTCGACCGCCAGGCAAGGTCCAGGCGGATAGGCCGCTTGTCGCGGGGACCAATGCCGTCTTCCCAGCGATAGGCCGATACGAAATTGCCACCGGGATAACGGATGGCGGGAATTTTCAGGTCCTGCACAAATTTCAGGACATCCCGGCGAAAGCCGTTCTCATCCGCCTGCGGATGGCCAGGCTCGTAAATCCCGCCATAGATCGCCCGCCCCATATGCTCGATGAAGGCGGAATATAGGCGATCGTCGATACGCCCAATCCGGAAATCCCGGTGGACTGAAACCCGCGCTTTCATAGGCTCTCCTCCCTGCGCATTTATATCTTAAAATATGGTATGAACCATATTTGATAATATAGTTGCCGAGGGAATCCGCGCCTGTCAACCGCGAAAATCATACTTTTAAAATTTGAAATGCTCAGTCTGCCGTGCGCAGGCGCAGGACGATGTCCTGATCGTAATTTCCGAAACCCCGGCCGAAGATATTCAGCCCGCCCGGATGTTTCGCGTCGGCCTTGACCTCGATGCGCAGCCGGATGGAACGATGGCTCACCAGATCGATATCCTCAAGCGTCACATCCGAGATGCGGGTGCCGTCGACATAGGTTCCCTGCGCGGTGATGCGCCAGGTTTTGAGCATGCCATATTGGGAACCGGAGAGTTTCCACCAATCGGGCGTATACACACCCCGCTTGTCACCGAAGTCACCCGGCGAGGTCCACACGCCGATTTCCCTGCCATTGACGGAGAGGGTTATGTCCGATGGCCAGTTGCTGTGCGTTCCCGGCACCTCGGAACTGACCTCCATCGAAAACTCGATTTCCTCGACGTTTCGGCCTTGAATCTTGGCATTATTGGGGAATTGATATTCCACGAAGCCCGACGTCAACCATAAGAGCGCCGTCTTCATACGATCAGGGTCCATGAACGTATCGGGCACATCGAGAAGCCCGATAATACCATCAGGCGAACAGATGCCGCAGGGTGCCGTTACCGAACTCTGCGTATAGAGACCAAGCGGCATGGCCACCGCAATGTAATTGGAGGCGGCCGGCGTCTCGGGTTTTCGGAACGATACGATGAGTTCATCGCAGGTGGCGAAGCAGATTTTCTGGCTGCCCTTGCGCGCCTTGCGCGTCTCGGTTCGCAGCAACCCGGCTTCTTCAAGAACCGCCACGCCGGCGGAAACGGTGGACTGGGGTAACTCCAGTCGCTGCGCGATCTCGTTGACATTCAGACCGCTCGTCTCATGCAGCAGCTTCAATATCTGCACGCGGATCAACGATGCGGCCGCTTTCAGGACATCGAATTCTTTTTCAGCATCAACCAGGAGGAAATTGGGGGCCATTCTCTAATCTTCAGATTTATCGATCCAGATCAGGATTTCTGGCTTAAATACCCTATACTTGTCCAGTGTTGTTTATCGTTCAGGCATATCTGAAGGTTAAAGGCATGAAAAAGGCATCGCCACGCAGCTTTGAGGCCACGTGGCGATGCCCCTTTTGTCGTCAACCGCGCTTGCGCAGGGTCCGCGTGCCGGTGTCGACAAGATTCTGCGCCGCTTCATCCACGCTGGCGCGGCCAAAGGCGAGTGAGTCGGCGATGGGGCGCATCACACCACGGTCGAACTCGTTGGCTCCGATCGGGGCGGGTTCCGGATAGGCATCGGTCTTTCCGGACAGGCTTTCGATGTAGTCCACCGTCTTTCGCTCGGTATCGTTGAGGCTCGGCAACACCGCCTCACGCACCTTCTTCGCCGGCGGCACGCCGCGTTCCACGCCGAGAACCTTGCCGGCTTCCAGATCGTTGACGAAGAAGTTGATGAACTTCGCCGCCGCTTCCGGATTGGTCGAGGTGGACGATATGCACCAGATAAGCCCCGGCCGGTAATAATGCCCGGTCGGCTTGCCAGCCCCCTCACCCGGCAGCATGCCGATGGACAGCGTTTTCTTGTTGAGCGCCTGATAACCCACAAGCTGGTTGGAATAGGCAAAACCCGTGGCGGAATTGCCCAGCGTCAAGGCGTTGGATTCGATGGTATTGTCATCACGCGTCTGAATATCGGCGGAAACGCAGAGCTTTTCCTCGCGCAGCTTTTCCCAATAGGCGAACCATTCCTTGGCGTCTTCCTTGTTGAAGCCGATGGTGCCATCCTGAAACAGCAGCTTGCCGCGCTGGCGAAGCCAGACATCGAAGACATAATGATAACGCGCACCATAGGGAATGGCCCAATAATTGCGCCGCGCCGGACCGTTTTTCTTGAAATCGCGCGCTAGTTCCGCCAGCGCCGTCCAGGTGATCTGCCCTTCCGGCATGGAAACGCCGGCTTCCTTCAGCGCTTCGGCATCATACATCATGCAGAAGGAGTTCAGCCCGAGACCGACGCCGTAGAGCTTGCCGTCAATGCGGCACAGATCGATCTCGCTTTTGCCGAAGTTGGAAAGATCAAGCGACGAACCGACGAACTTGTCCAGTTCCATGCAGGCGCCACGGCCGGAATAATCGGCGATGGTGGATGGTTCCAACTGGAAGATATCGGCGACATTGCGTCCGGCCATTGAGGTCGCAAGCTTGGTCCAATAGTCGGAGCCGGCGATCATTTCGCCGCTGACCACCGTCTGCGGATCGGCCTTCTGGTAAAGGGCGATCACATCATTGGTGCGTTTGTTGCGATCGGCTGATCCCCACCACACGCAACGAAGCCGGGTCTCTGCCGCCAGCGCGCGAAAACCGCCCGCCGCGACCCCAAGACCGGCCAGCGCCGCCGTCACCAAAAATCCACGTCTATCGATAGTTTGCATCTGCTCCTCCCGCGTTTTGCAAATTTTTCACTGACTACTTAATTCTTGCAAATTTTCTGTATTTGCAATATTTGCATCATATTAGATTTTTTTGCAAGCGCAGGAGACGACATGAACGATACGCCCGACATCAGCCGCCCGCGCCAGTCGGATATCGCCCAGCGCGCCGGCGTCTCCATCAGCACCGTCTCTCGTGTTCTCGCCGGGGAAAAAGGCATCAGCGCTTCGATCCAGACCAAGGTTTTGGGGGTTGCGGCGGAACTTGGTTATCCGCTGCGACCGGTCACCAGCCAGACTGGCGGCGTGCCGCTGGAGGGCAAAAAGGTTCTCGCCCTGATGTCCGCCGAACGGGCAACCGGCGATATCGGCGCTTTTTATCACGACATTTTCGACATGCTGCGCAGCCTCGCCCAGACGGACGGGTTTGAACTCGATATCCGACTGCTGCACCAGAAACAGGTGGATGACGCCCTGACGCAGCGGGTCTGCGAAGCGGATGGCCTTCTTGCCATCGGTCTCGACCCCGAAGAGGAGATCATCCATCGCATTACCCAGGGTGTGCTGCAGCCGGTTCTGGTCAACAGCGCCGACCCTTCGATGACGCTGGATTGCGTTTCGCCCTCCAACTTTTACGGCGGCGCGATGGCGGCGCGGCGGCTTCTGGAACTCGGCCACCGCAAGGTCGCCTATATCGGCCCGCACCACCGTCACACCATACGCGAGCGCATGCGCGGCTTCCGCCACACCATCCTCGAACAGGGAGCCATTTATGAGGAATTCCTGCTGACGACGGTGGATAGCGGCTTTGGACAGGCGGGCGATGCGGTTCGCCAGCTACTGGCCAAAAACCCTGACCTGACAGGCATTTTCTGCATGAATGATGCCATTGCGCTCGGCGCGCTGGGGGCAGCGCAGGAGCTTGGCCTTGGCGTGCCGGATGATCTTTCCATCATCGGCTTCGATGATCTGCCCTTTGCCGAACTCTCCACCCCGCGCCTCAGCACCATCCGCGTCGACCGCCGTGAAATCGCCCGCGAGGCGGTGGAACTGATGCGCCGCCGGCTGACGGAACCTTCCGCCAATGCCCGGCAGGTTCAGCTGGGCGTGCAGCTGGTGGAAGGAGAGACCGCCGGACAGGCGAAAAAGACGGGAAAGGCGATACGTCATGCATGATGCGGCAAACAATGATCCGATGACCCGTTTCAATCCGCTCTACGGCAATCCGCTTAAAACCCGCGCCGATGTCAGAAAGGCGCTGGATGACAGTTTCGCACCGCTCCTGCCCTATTTTTCAGAGAGCGGCGCAAGGGTGACGCTCAGCGGCACTGCCGCGCATTTTGACCGGGCAGCGGCCGATCTGGAAGGATTTGCCCGGCCGCTCTGGGGCATCGCGCCGCTGGCGCTCAGTGGCGATACGTTCGACCATTGGCCGCTTCTGGCAAAAGGTATCGCCAACGGCACCGATCCCGCCCATCCCGATTATTGGGGCGACGTGCGCCAGAAGGATCAGCGGCTGGTGGAACTTGCAGCTCTGGGCTTCGCCCTTAGGCTTGCGCCACAACATCTTTGGGAACCCCTTTCCGACGCGCAGAAGGACAATGTCCGCCGCTATCTGCTCACCGCCCGCGAGCGCAATTATGCCGACAACAACTGGAAGTTCTTCCGGGTGATGGTCGACATGGCGCTCGATCATCTGGGCGTAGATTTCGACCGCAGCCTGACGGACACCTTCCAGGCGGAGCTGGACGGCTTCTACATTGCCGACGGCTGGTATCGGGACGGCGATTATCGCCGCATCGACCACTATATCGCCTTCGCCATGCATTTTTACGGCCTGATCTACGCCAAACTCAGCAAGCCTGATGATGCTTGTGCCGAACGTTACCGCGAACGCGCCCGCCTGTTTGCCGGCGATTTTGCCAGCTGGTTCGATGAGGATGGTGGCGCGCTCGCCTTCGGCCGGTCCATGACCTATCGTTTCGCCTGTGGTGGCTTCTGGGCCGGCCTTGCCTTTGCCGATGAAGAAGCCCTGCCCTGGGGCGAGATCAAGGGGCTTTATCTGCAGCATCTGCGCTGGTGGGCGCAAAAGCCGATCGCCGATCGCGACGGCGTTCTCTCCATCGGTTACGCCTACCCGCAGTTGACCATGTCGGAAAGTTATAATTCAGCCGGTTCGCCCTATTGGGCCTTCAAGGCCTTCCTGCCGCTCGCCTTGCCGGAAAATCACCCCTTCTGGCAGGCGGAAGAAAAGCTGCCTGAAACCTCCACCAAACCACGGCCGCTCATTCATCCCGGCATGGTGATGATGCGGACCAAAGGCAACGTAACGGCACTTTCCAGCGGACAGGAAACCCTCTCCATGCGCGGTGGGTCGGAGAAATATGCCAAATTCGCCTATTCCTCCCGTTATGGTTTTGGTGTGGAAGTGGATGAGCGCGGCTTCAAGACCAATGGTTTTGACAATATGCTGGCCTTCTCTGATGACGGTTTGCATTACCGCGTGCGCGAAACCAACGAAAAGGTTCTGCTGGCCGGGGACAATCTGCGGGCGACATGGAAACCGTTCCCCAACGTTGCGGTTGAAACGACGCTGGTTGCCGCCGGCGACTGGCACATCCGGCTGCATCGGATCACCTCCGCCCGGCCGCTTTCCGTGACCGAAGGCGGTTTCGCCATCAATCGCAATGACGGCGACAGGGATGCCGTAACCGAGACGGCCGGCCGGGCGACGGCGGATTGCGGCACCGACATTTCCGCGATCATCGATCTCGGCTCTGTCATATCCCGCCAAGGCGTCGCACTGAAGGCGCTACCCAATACCAACCTCGTCAATGCCAAAACCACGGTGCCGCAATTGCGCGGGGACATTCCAGCCGGCGAAACTCTGCTTGCCTGCGCCGTCTTTGCGGGATTGACCGGGCCTGAAAGCAAAAAAGCCCTGGCAGCCGTTCCAGCGCTCCCGGACATCAGGGCGCTCGACCGCCTGTTTGCGGAACGCGGCGTCCCGGTCAGCAGCATGGCGGCGACGGGAGAGCCACGATGACGAGCCCGCTTCCGCGTCTCAGCCTTGCCATGGACCCGGAGCGGACGCAGCATGTGCTGACACCACAGGCGTTAGAAAGGCTGTCGCAGAGCGTCGATATCATCGATATCAACCGGATCTGCGACTTTCACGATCCATCGGTAAAAGACCAGCTGGAACGGACGGATATTCTCCTGACCGGCTGGGGCTGTCCCGATATCGGCGCACGGGAGCTGGCGTTGATGCCAAGGCTCAAGCTGATTTCCCATGCCGCCGGCACGGTGAAATATTTCCTCTCGCAGGCGGTCTTTGAGCGCGGCATCACCGTTTGCAGTGCGGCGGAGGCCAATGCGCAGCCGGTCGCCGAATTTACGCAGGCGATGATCCTGCTTGCCGGCAAGCGCGTATTCAGCTTCCGACGGTTTTATGGAAAAGACCGCGGGCGGAAAAACGTCGACCACCTGCAATCGCAGGCCATCGGCAATCTCGGACGGACGGTCGGGGTGGTCGGCGCGTCGCGCATCGGGCGTCGGGTCATCAATCTGCTGAAACCCTTCGATCTCGACATCATCCTTTTCGACCCGTTTTTGAGCGCAGCGGAGGCGGAGCGCCTCGGTGTGCGACTGGTAACGCTTGATGCGCTGATGGCGATGAGCGACGTCATTTCGCTGCACGCGCCGTCGCTGCCGCAGACCCGGCATATGATCGGCGTGGAAGCGCTCGCCCGGATGAAGGACGGCGCAACCCTGATCAACACGGCACGCGGTGCGCTCGTCGATGAAGAGGCGCTGTTGGCGGAACTGAAAACCGGGCGTATCGAAGCCGTCATCGATGTGACCGATCCGGAAGTGCCGCCGCCGGACTCTGCCTTCTACAGCCTGCCCAACGTCTTCCTGACGCCGCACATCGCCGGCGCCGTGGGCCTCGAACGCGCCAGGCTGGGCGACATGGCAATCGCGGAAATCGAACGCTTCTGTCAGGGCGCGGCACTTGAACAGCAGATACGGCCGGAACATCTGGAACTGATCGCATGAGAATTTTCGAGCCCGGCCTCTGCTCTGTCACCTTCCGCTCCCTGTCGCCACAGGCCGTCATCGACCTTGCCGTCGCGAACGGCATCAAGGCAATCGAGTGGGGCGCGGATATCCATGCGCCGTCAGGCGATCTCGAAAACGCAAGGGATGTGGCCGAGCGGACCGCTAAAGCGGGCCTGACCGTCTCTTCGTACGGCTCCTACATCTTCGCGCCGGATTTTACGCGGCAAGATTTGACCGCCGTTCTCGAAACCGCCAAAGCTCTCGGCACCGGCCATATCCGTATCTGGCCGGGCCAACGCAAACGGCCCTCCACGGATTACTCTCCCGCCGAGCGCCGCAGGGCCACCGAGGCGCTGGCAGAGATTGCCCGCCGGGCGCAAGATTACGGCATGACGATCGGCCTCGAATACCACCCCAATTCACTGACAGACACCCTGCACTCGGCCCTGCAACTGACGCAGGATTTGGCCGCGCCCAATCTCTTTTTCTACTGGCAGCCGGCACCGGGACTGCCGCTCGAAAAGGCTCTCGCTGAAATATCGAAAATCGGCTCACGCATCTGCCATCTGCACGTCTTCGCATGGCTTGCCGACACCAGCCGCCTGCCGCTTGCCGAGCGCGCGGATTATTGGCGGTCGTGTGTCGAGGCGTTGCCGGAGAGCGAATGGACAAAACCGGCTTATGCGATGCTGGAATTCGTCAAGGGTGATGACATCGGCCAATTTGCGGAAGATGCGGTGACGCTCAGCGAAATCCTCGCCGGTCACACCGATTAGTGCACGACTTCAACCTCACATGCGACGTCATCCTCGGCCCTGTGCCGGGGATCTAATCACGTTGAACAAAATCAACACGTTGCAGATCCTCGGGACAAGCCCGAGGATGACGAACGCAAGCTTTGCGGACTTCGTTAGCCGCCCTATGGTGAGATAGCTGCCACCCACTCGTTCTCATATCCGCCGCCCATCCGCCCCGAACAGATGCGTCTTGGCCAGATCAAACGCAAAGGGAATGGTCTCGCCGATACGGATTTGACGCTGGCCGTCCAGCAGCACGGTGGCCGGTTGGCCGTCGGGGGTGCTGGTGTAAACCACTGTCGAGCCGCCGAGATGTTCCACGAGTTGGATGGAAGCTTCGCCGAGCGAGGATTGCGCCTGCGGGTTCACATGTTCGGGGCGCACACCGAAGGTCAGTGGTTCGCCTTCGCCGGCCGCAACTGGTTTTTCCAGCACGATGCGCTGGCCGGCCACCTCGATGGTGCGGTTGGAACTGTCGCCTGAGGCGACCTTCGCCGAGAGAAAGTTCATCTTCGGCGAGCCGATGAAACCGGCCACGAACTGGTTGGCGGGATTATTGTAGAGATCGAGCGGACGTCCGACCTGCATGATGCGGCCGTCACGCAGGACGACGATCTTGTCGGCCATGGTCATGGCTTCCACCTGGTCATGCGTCACATAGATCATGGTGCTGCCGAGCGTCTGGTGCAGCTTGGCGATTTCGACGCGCATCTGCACGCGCAGTTCGGCATCGAGGTTGGAAAGTGGCTCATCGAAAAGGAAGATTTTCGGTTCGCGCACGATGGCCCGGCCAATGGCGACACGCTGGCGCTGGCCGCCGGAAAGCGCCTTCGGCTTGCGCTGCAACAGCGGGCCGATCTGCAGGATATCGGCGGCCTTCTGCACCCGCGCCTCGACTTCCGGTTTTTTGTAACCCGCGGTTTCCAGCCCGAAGGCAAGGTTCTTGTAAACGCTCATATGCGGATAAAGGGCATAGGACTGGAAGACCATGGCGATGCCGCGCTTGGAGGCGGCGGTCTCGTTGACCCTCTCGCCATCGATACGAACGTCGCCTCCGGAGATTTCCTCCAGACCGGCGATCATGCGCAAAAGCGTGGATTTGCCGCAGCCTGAAGGACCGACGAAAACGGTGAATTCGCCGGGTTCGATCTTGAGATCGATGCCGTGGATGACCGGAAAAGCGCCGAACCGCTTGACGATTTTTTCCAGAGTAATGCTGCTTGCCATGCTGTTTCTCCCGACTGTCGCGCCGCGCAAAGGGCAGCCGCGACAGTGTTGATGGTCTTATAAAATGTTTTCTCGGTTCAGCGTTTCATTCCCGTCGTGGCGATGCCTTCGATCAGCAGCCGCTGGAAAAACAGGAAGAACAGGAAGACCGGCACCAGTGACAGGTTGGACATGGCGAAAAGCGAGGTCCAGTCCGAGCTGCCGGTGGAATCCACGAAGGATCTGAGGCCGAGCTGCACGGTGTAGGTGTTGATGTCGTTCAGATAGATCAACGGCCCGAAGAAATCGTCCCAGGTCCAGATGAAGGAAAAGATAGCGGCCGTCGCCAGAACAGGCAGCGACAGGGGCAACATGATCTTCCAGTAGATGCGGAAGGGCGAGCAGCCATCCATGACAGCCGCCTCGTCCAGTTCACGCGGGATACCGCGGAAGAACTGCACCATCAGGAAGATGAAGAAAGCGTCCGTCGCGAGGTACTTCGGCACGATCAGCGGCAGCGAGGTGTTCACCCAGCCCATTTCCAGAAACAGGATATATTGCGGTATGAGCACGACGTGATAGGGCAACATCAAGGTGCCGAGCATCAGCGCGAACCAGAAATTGCGCCCGCCGAACCGAAGCCGGGCGAAAGCAAAGGCGGTTAGCGAGCAGCCGACCACGTTCCCTATGGTGGCGAGCACCGAGATGAAGAAGGAGTTCCAGAAGAACTGCCCGAAACTCACCTGCAGCCCGGTCCAGCCGCGAATATATCCGCCGATATCGACCGACGAGGGAATGAGCGAGGAAGAACCAAACAGCTCATCCTGCGGCCGGAAAGAACCTGAAATCATCCACAGGATCGGATAGAGCATCGCAAAGGAAGCGATGATCAGCGCGGTGTGGAGCATCACCGATTTCAGCGGCGAGCGTTGCGGGCCTTGTCCCGGCCGGGGAGCGGTAACAGCGTCAGTCATCGTAATGCACCCAGTATTTCGCGCTGAGGAACGAGAAGGCCGTGAACAGCGAGATGATGATCACCAAAATCCAGGCAAGCGCCGAGGCATAGCCCATGCGGAAGAAACCAAAGGCTTCCTGATAGAGGTAGAGCGTGTAGAACAGCGTCGAGTTGATCGGCCCGCCGGTGCCTTCGGAAATGATGAAGGCGGGCGTGAAGGCCTTGAAGGCGTCGATCGTCTGGATCACCGCGTTGAAGAAGATAACCGGCGTCAGAAGCGGCAGGGTAATGCGGAAGAACTGCCGCATCTTGCCTGCACCATCGATTTCGGCAGCTTCATACATATCCTGCGGGATTTGTCTGAGACCCGCGAGGAAGATGATCATCGGCGAGCCGAACTGCCAGACGGACAGGATGACCAGCGTGTAGATCGAATAATCCGGATTGGAAATCCAGCTCGGCCCTTCATAACCGAAAGCCTGCCACAGGATCATGTTGACGAGACCGTCAGAGGCGAAAAGCTGGCGCCAGAGTACCGCAATCGCCACACTGGAGCCAAGCAGCGACGGCAGATAGAAGATCGCCCGGTAGAGCGTCAAACCCTTGATGCCGCGATTGAAGGCAAGCGCCACCAGCAACGCGAAGATGAGCTTCAGCGGCACCGACAGCAGCACATAGGTAAAGGTCACCTGCATGGCGGCTGCAAATTTCGGATCATCGGTGGCGATGCGCACATAGTTTGCCGCCCCCACCCAGTCCGGCGACTGCAACAGGTCATAATTGGTGAAGGACAGATAAAGCGACGCGAGCGCCGGGCCCAGCGTGAGGCCGAAGAAGCCAATCAGCCAGGGCAGAAGAAACAGGTAGGCGTGGATGTTGCGATCGAACATCCGCCTTGCGCCGCCCCGTTTCGGGAGAGCCACGCCACGGCTCTCCCCCACAAGAGTTTCAGATCGAAATGCCATACGCCATCACTTCCGTTTGATAACGGTTTCAGATTCCTTGACGAGACGGTCACCGCCCTCATCCGGCGAAATCTTGCCGAAGCCAACTTCCTCCGCCGTGCGCTTGAGCACGAAGGCGAATTCGCCCGCACCCGGAGGTGGCGCCGGCGGCAGATCGCCGACACCGGGGGTAATCTCGGCAATATATTCCACCATGCTCTTGCTGACCTCGTCGAGCTTGGGGGTAAGCGCGTTACGCATGGATTCCGAGGCCGGAACGCCGCGTTCGACGCCCAGGATGTCGATGCCCTGTGGCTCAGCAACGAGGAAGTTGATGAACCCAACCGCCTGCTCGATGCCGGCGCTGCCATTGGCGACACTGATGAGCATGGAAGGTTTCAGATAATGGCCGGAAGGGCCATCCTTCGTGCTCTTCGGATAGGAGCTTATGGCAAGTTTCGCCTTGTTGAGCTTCTGATAACCGACGAACTGGTTGGAATGGGCAAATGCAGTTGCTGCCTTGCCCGTCGTCAGCGGGTTGGTTTCGATATTGAGCTGGTCGAGCGCCTGCACATCGGCCGGCACACAGGCGCCGCTCTTGCGCAGATCCGCCCAGAGCGTGAACCACTTGGTCGCATCCGTCGGGTCGAAGCCGATGCCGCCATCCTGCGTGTAGAGCGATTTGCCGTTCTGGCGCAGCCAGTTTTCGAAGCTCGGCTCCACGCCGCTGGCATCGGCCGTGGCGTAATAACCGGGCTTCGGCTTGTTCTTGCTGAGCTTGGCGGCGTTTTCGGCAAACTCTTCCCAGGTCTGTCCGGTTGACGGCGGTGTCGCGCCGGATTTTTCCCAGGCCGCCTTGTCGAAGAAGACAGCGCTGGAATTGACCCCGAGGTTGATGCCGTAAAGCTTGCCATCGACCCGACCGGAATCGATGTTCATCTTGCCGAAGTCCTCGATTTTCAGGCCCTTGCCGATATAATCGTCCAGCGGCGCCAGCGCGCCGCGACGGCCATATTCGAAGATGTAACGATAATCCATCTGAATCAGGTCAGGCGCATTGCGGCCGGCCACCTGCGTCGCAAGGCGCGGCCAATAATCACTCCAGCCGGCAAACTCACCGGCAATGTCGAGATCTGGTTTGGCCTGCCTATAGGCGGCTATCGCCTTATTGGTGCGATCGGCGCGTTCCTGCGATCCCCACCACAACATCCGCAGCCGCGCGGCCTGAGCCTGCGCTGAACCGCCCCCCAATGTTGCTAGTGAAAGGGCCGCAAGCCCCGCTGAAAGCACACTTCTCCTGTGAAGCATCACGGACATTGGCAACTCCTCCCTATTGACTGCCAAATTGATGATGAGTGCAAACGACACTTGCCGTTTTATAACTAATTGGTTACATGGGAACACTGATCGCAAACATTGTCAAGCGGGTGCTGAAATGGAAGAAACGACAAAAAACCATCAGCCCGATCCGGCTCCTGAGAAAACGCCTGCCCCCAAGCGCAAACGCGCCACCGCACAGGTTCGAAACCCGGAAAGAACCAGGGCCGCCATCCTTGAAGCCGCTCGCCGCGAGGTGGCCGCCAAGGGGCTGGCGGGCGCACGGATAGACGTCGTCGCCCGCCGCGCCGGCACCAATAAGCGGATGATCTACCATTATTTCGGCGACAAGGATGCGCTTTATCTTGCCGTTCTGGAAGACGCCTATCGCCATATCCGTCACACCGAAGGGCGACTCGACCTCACCCGCAAGCCGCCTTCGGAGGGGTTGCGGGAGCTTGCGCTTTTCACTTGGCATTATTTTCTCGACCACCCCGAATTCCTGAGCATCCTTGCGACCGAAAACCTCAACAAAGCCCGCTATCTCAGGCAATCTCCGACGATTGCGGCCATGCATTCAAATTTCATTTCGGAGCTTGAAGAGGTGCTGCGGCGCGGTCGCGACACCGGCGAATTCCGCGATGGTCTGGATCCGATCGACGTTTATCTGACCATCGCGTCGCTCGGCGCATTCTATCTTTCGAACCGGTTTACGCTGTCGACGATCTTCCAGCGCGACCTGACCGACCCAGCCGAACTGGAACGCTGGGGCCAGCACATCGTCAACACGCTGCTTGCTGCAGTGCGGCCAGTCTGAGCCGGCAGAACCGAATTCTCATTTAACAACAGCTACGACGCGCTATTCGCATCCGCGAAGCGCGTCGTTTTCTTTTGCGGCGCGGTGGAAACACCTTGCTGCGGCCCCTCTCGAAATTTGAATTTTGTCCGCCAAAAACACCTTGACAGATCGCATCCTTCACGACCACAAATAACCAAATGGTTACAAATTGCCATGTTTGACGGAAGCGGCCTTTCGGGAGAGAGCCGCCTTGGGAGGAAATTCATGAAACGTATCGGCGTCATCATGCACGGCATCACCGGCCGCATGGGCTACAATCAGCATCTCGTTCGCTCCGTTCTCGCTATTCGCGATCAGGGCGGCGTGCTTTTGAAGAACGGCGAAAGGGTCATGCTCGACCCCATTCTGGTCGGCCGCAACGGCGCGAAGATCGAGGAAATCGCCAGGAAGCATAATGTCGCCCGCTGGACGACCGATATCGATGCTGCTTTGGCGAACCCTGATGACACGCTGTTCTTCGATGCCGGCACCACGCAGATGCGCGGCAGCCTTTTGGAGAAGGCCATCAAGGCCGGAAAGAACGTCTATTGCGAGAAACCCATTTCCGACACCATGGAAGAGGCGCTGGCGATTGCCCGGCTCGCCGAAAGTGCCGGCATCAAACACGGCGTGGTGCAGGACAAACTGTTCCTGCCGGGCCTTCGCAAGCTCGCCATGCTGCGCGACAGCGGCTTTTTCGGCAAAATCCTCTCGGTGCGCGGCGAGTTCGGTTACTGGGTGTTCGAGGGCGACTGGCAGCCGGCGCAACGTCCCTCGTGGAATTACCGCCTGAAGGATGGCGGCGGCATCATTCTCGATATGCTGTGCCACTGGCGTTATGTGCTCGACAACCTCTTTGGCCCGGTGAAATCGGTGAGCTGCCTTGGCGCGACCCATATCCCGGAACGTTTCGACGAACAGGGCAAAGCCTATAAGGCGGATGCGGACGATGCGGCCTATGCCACCTTCGAGCTGGAAGGCGGCGCCATCGCCCACATCAACTCCTCATGGGCCGTGCGGGTGCGCCGCGATGATCTCGTCACCTTTCAGGTGGATGGCACCCATGGTTCGGCGGTGGCGGGCCTGACCAAATGCTTTACCCAGCATCGCACCAACACGCCGAAGCCGGTGTGGAACCCCGACCAGCCGCAAACCATCGATTTCTACAAGACCTGGCAGGAGGTTCCTGACAACGTCACCTATGACAACGGCTTCAAGGCGCAATGGGAAATGTTCGTGCGCCACCTCGTCGACAATGACCCATGGCCCTATGGCCTGATGGAAGGTGTGAAGGGCGTGCAGCTTGCCGAGCTGGGGTTGAGATCGTGGAAGGAACGCCGCTGGCTCGACGTTCCCGCTATTTCCTGAGGAGGCTGACGTGAGCGAACTCAAGCTTCCGAAAGACGACCGCAGTATCGAGGTCTACCGGCTGTCCGGCACGCCGGTCGCCGTTGAAAAACGAAGTGCTGCGGATTTCAACCGCGTCGCTTTCGCCGCCGCCCATGTGGTGGCCGATCCGTTTGCCGATAACGACCCGTGGCTGACGCCCGCCATCGACTGGGACGCAACCCTGCGCTTCCGTCACCGCCTGTGGGACCTCGGCCTCGGTGTCGCCGAGGCGATGGATACCGCACAACGCGGCATGGGGCTGGCATGGCCACAGGCGCAGGAACTGATCTCCCGTTCGCTGAAGGAAGCAGCGACCCGCAAGGATGCGCTGATTGCCTGCGGCGTCGGCACCGATCATCTGAATGGCGGCGGTTACGATCTAAACCAGATTACCGACTCTTATCTGGAACAGCTTGATTTTGTTCAGGGAGAAGGCGGGCGGGTAATCCTGATGGCGAGCCGCGCGCTGGCCGCTGCTGCCCGTTCCCGGGATGATTATCTCAAGGCTTACGCCAAGGTGCTTTCCCGCGCCGAGCAGAAAGTGGTGATCCACTGGCTGGGCGAAATGTTCGACCCGGCGCTCGAGGGCTACTGGGGTTCCGGCGACCACATGCAGGCCATGGAAACCTGCCTTGCCATGATCGAGGAGAATGCCGACAAGATCGACGGCATCAAGATTTCGCTTCTTTCCAAGGAAAAGGAAATCGCCATGCGCCGCCGCCTGCCGGCTGGTGTGCGCATGTATACCGGCGACGACTTCAATTATGCCGAACTGATCGCCGGTGACGAACAGGGCCATTCGGACGCTCTGCTCGGCATTTTCGACGCCATTGCGCCGGCGGCCTCCAAGGCGCTGGCCAGCCTGAAGCGTGGCGCGGACAATGAATTCTTCGATATTCTGGAGCCGACGGTGGCGCTCTCACGCCATATCTTCAAGGCCCCGACCCGCTTCTACAAGACCGGCGTGGTGTTCCTCGCCTATCTCAACGGGTTGCAGGAGCATTTCACCATGGTCGGCGGGCAGGAAAGCACCCGGTCCACGCAGCATTTCGCCGAGCTTTTCCGGCTGGCGGACAAGGCCAATGTGCTTGCCGAAACGGATTTGGCGACGCACCGCATGAAGGCGTTTCTGGCCGTCCGCGGCATCGACTGACGCAGAACAAGGGGAGATACAGAGATGAGCCTTGAAGGCCTTTCCATCAATTTCGCCACCGTGCGTCAGGGCGGCTCCTTCGACGCCATTGTCGATGCCTGCCTTGCGCAGGGAATCACCACCATTTCGCCCTGGCGCGAGCAGGTGCACGGTATCGGCCTTGCGCAAGCCGCGCGCATCGTTGAGCAGAACGGCATCCGCCTCTCCGGCCATTGCCGTGGCGGCTTTTTTCCCGCTCCCGACGCGGAAGGCCGCCGTCTGGCAATCGAGGACAATAAACGCGCCGTCGATGAAGCCGCCGCCATGAAGGCCGATTGCCTCGTGCTTGTCGTGGGTGGCCTGCCCGCCGGCTCGCGTGACCTCAAAGGCGCGCGGCAGATGGTGGAGGACGGCATGGCCGAGCTACTGCCCTATGCGCGGGCCGCCGGCGTGCCGCTCGCTATCGAACCGCTGCATCCTTTCTATGCGGCCGAGCGGGCCTGTTTCAACACGCTGAAACAGTCGCTCGATCTCTGCGACCGGCTAGGCGCCGGCACCGGCGTCGCCATCGACGTCTACCATGTCTGGTGGGACCCGGAACTGGAGGAACAGGTGGCGCGCGCCGGCAGGAACGGGCAGATATTGGCGCACCACATCTGCGACTGGCTGGTGCCGACCACCGATCCGCTCAATGATCGCGGCATGATGGGCGACGGCGTCATTGACCTGAAGGCATTTCGCGCCATGATCGAGGCCGCCGGCTTCCATGGTCCGCAGGAAGTGGAGATTTTTTCGCATCGCTGGCAGGCACGCCCGATGGACGAGGTTCTGTCCACCGTGGTCGAGCGTTTCAAGACTGTTTGTTGAGATATCCGGGAGAGAGACAATGCCTGAAAGGGTGAAACGCAAACGTTATGCGCTGGTCGGCACCGGCAATCGCGGCACCACCATGTGGGGCCGCGAACTTCTGGCCGGCTGGAGCGATTATGTCGAGCTGGTCGGCATTTGCGACCTGAACCTGATGCGCGCCGAACGCGCCCGCGCCATGATGGGATCGACTGCACCGCTTTACGACGATTTCGACCGCATGATGCTGGAGCAGAAACCGGAACTGGTCATCGTCTGCACGCCTGATGACACCCATGACGACATCATCATCCGCGCCCTGGAGGGCGGTGCCGATGTCATCAGTGAAAAACCGATGACCACCACCCCGGAAAAGATCGACCGCATTCGCGCCGCGGAGGCCAAAAGCGGCCGGCGCGTCGATGTGTCCTTCAATTACCGTTTCTCGCCGACGGCCGCGCGAATCAAGGAATTGATCGATGACGGCGCGATCGGCACCGTCACGTCGGTCGATTTTCACTGGTATCTGGATAACCAGCACGGCGCGGACTACTTCCGCCGCTGGCACGCCTTCACCGAACATTCCGGCAGCCTGTTCGTCCACAAGGCCACGCACCATTTCGATCTTCTGAACTGGTATCTCGATTCCGACCCCGTGGAAGTGAAGGGTTTCGGGCAATTGCTGCATTACGGCAAGAACGGCCCGTTCCGCGGAACGCGCTGTCGCACCTGTCCGCACAAGGATGAGTGCGATTATTTCATGGATCTCGGCGCCGATCCCTTTCTCGATGCGCTTTATGAAGACCCTTCGAGCATCGACGGTTATATGCGCGATGCCTGTGTCTTCCGCGAGGAGATCGATATTCCTGATACGATGAGCGCCTCGATCCGTTATGCCAGCGGCGTGCAGGTGTCCTATTCGCTCAACACCTATATGCCGATCGAGGGTCATCACATTGCCTTCAACGGCCATAAAGGCCGAATCGAAATGCGCCAATATGAAAAGCAGCCCTGGACGGAACCGCCCGCCGACGAAATCCTTGTCGTGAAAAGCTTTGGCGGCGGCGTCGAACGCATCTGGGTGCCGCATGAGCCGGGCGGCCATTATGGCGGCGACAACCGCATGCGCGACATGATCTTCAAGCCCGGCTCGAACGACCGGCTACGGCAGCGGGCCGGCTCACGCGCCGGCGCCATGTCGGTTCTCTGTGGTGTGGCGGCGCTGAAGAGCGCCCGTGAGGGCGGCTCTGAGGCCGTGAAATCTCTGCCGCTGTAGAATCTTCGGCGCGCGGCCCCTTCGATAGCGGGCCGCACGCTGCAATTGGCAAAAAGAACGGACGATATTCCGCAGATTACGCGCTTCTTCCATCCCGGTAAGATGATGGCCGGGGGAAGAAAGAGTGAATTATGTCCAGTTTTGAATCCTTCGTTCCGCTTATCATCATCGGCGCCAGCCTCTTTGTTTTCTTCAAATGGGTGGGACGCGATATGAACAGGGACGAGAAAAAACCGCGATCCCGCCGCTGAAGGCTTACCACCTGCGCACAACCATGCGCGGCAGCGGAACCTCGCGCTTCTCCCGGCGTTTTCTTTCCAAAGGAGAACACGCCATGACGCAGCCAAAAAAGCCGCAAACCGACGAAAAAGGCCCTTCGAAGGCTAGCGAGATTCCGCCTGCTGGCCCACACGCCAAACCTTCCCTCACCGATTATGACAAGACGCCGGGCGCAGGCAGCCTGCCGGATGGCGACAACTCGAAGGATGTTTCACCGGGGGCCGGTTGACACGTATCCTGCGCGGCGCGCGGGTGCCAGGCAGCGGGGAAAATGTTTGTAAAATACTTACTTACAAGAAATACTAAGATGGCCTCACGTATTTTCCACCGCGCCCACGTTGCAAAATTGAAAATTCCGGCTATATTTGCCCAATCGACAATTGCTTGTGACCGACGCTCCAGCCCTGTGCTCTCGTTGGATTTCCTCTCAAATAATCGATCCAATCCCGCAAGGTATCGCGGGAACCACAACGATTGCTACGAAAGGAAATCGTTATGAACACTGGTACTGTAAAGTGGTTCAACGCCACCAAGGGCTTCGGCTTCATTCAGCCTGACAACGGCGGCACGGACGTTTTCGTTCACATCTCCGCAGTTGAGCGCGCAGGTCTGCGTTCGCTGAATGACGGCCAGAAGGTCACCTACGACATCGTTCAGGACCGTCGCTCGGGCAAAAGCTCCGCCGACAATCTGCGCGCTGCCTGATTTTTCATTCGCGCCGCTGGCGTCAACACGGCAGCGGCGCGAAATGATTCTGAGAGGTCGGGTTACGCCCGGCCTTTTACTTTTTTTGGCCATGGGAGGCCCTCATGCGCAAAAATCTTTACCGCACCGGCGATGCGATTGTCCTCAAGGCGGGCGTCCTTGGCGGCAATCAGCCCAGCGGTCCCGGCCGGATCGTCATGGTTCTGCCGGAAACACAGGGTCTGGTTCGTTTCAGGGTTCGTTTTCAGAACGAGAACTTCGAACGGAACATTGCATCCGATGAAATCGATACCGCTTCGTCCTCATCTCGAGTAATGGATGCGGAAAGTTCAGCACCGCGTGCTTCGGGATCCAGCTGGATCAACTCGAACACGATCAAAATCAGAAAATAGCAGCAACGGCTGCTTTAAGGAGATATTTTGCAGGTCATCGTCAGAGATAACAATGTCGAGCAAGCGCTTCGCGTCTTGAAGAAGAGAATGCAGCGCGAAGGTATTTTCCGCGAAATGCGTGCCCGCGAAGCTTACGAAAAGCCGTCGGCAAAGCGCGTTCGTGAAGAAGCCGAAGCCGTGCGCCGCCACCGCAAGCTGGCGAGAAAAAAGATGCAGCGCGAGGGACTGCTGCCGGCTCCTAAAAAGGCTGCCCGCACCCGCTAACCGCTAATCCTGCCTTCCCGCAAAGGAGAACGTCATGACCGAACCAAAAGAGGCTGTTTTCAAACCCGAAAAACTGTCCTCTCAGGATAAGGCGTCGATGACGGACAAGGCGGCAAGACAGATTATCACTGCCGAATCCGACCAGCGCGCGCGCAAGACGGAACGGCTTCGCCAGCTTCGCGAAGCGCAGGAGGCGGCAACCGCCGCCACTCCGCACACCCCTGCCAAAAGGCCGTCCGGCAAAAAATAGCGCGGTTGCGCATTTTGCCGCCGTCCACTCGAAAAACCTCTTGAACCTTATACGCAACAGGCGCACCTTTCGCCTGTCAGCAACCTGTTGAAGGGCGCTGGTGATTGAGGGCAGACAGTCCTCGCCCCAAACGAAAGGAGGACGTCATGTCTTCCGAGTTTTATGCACCAAGCCTTTCACGCAACCTCGTCCGCACCGGCGGAGCGGGGTACCGGGAAAATGCATCGCTGCGCCTGCTTCTGAACGCTGCTGAAGAAACGGCCGTTCGCCAGGATCGCGATACCTGCTTTTCGGTCTTTCCCGATTTTGGCGTCCAGACCGACGTGTTGAAGAGAGCCGTTCCCGCGGGCCGCATCCGCCTGTCCAACTCGACCCTGTCCTTCGGGAAACATTCACTCACGGGACCACCTTCGCCCTGAGGGTGAAACCGGTTCCGCCCCCTGTCCGCCTTGAGCGACCATGCTCACGCGTTACATCACATACCGCTTCAACACGAGGAGAACACCATGGCCAAGGGTCAATTGCGCAGCAACAAGGAAGTCCGCAAACCGAAGAAGGACAAGACCAAAGCCGCAGAGGCAGCACCGACCGGTTCGCAGGTCAAGTTCGCAAACGCCACGACGGCGGATGGCAAGAAGAAATAACAGGGTTTGAGCTGGCCGCCGGCAGATTATAGAGGGTAAAACATCCTTTTAGCTTCCGGACTTGTTTTGGCCACATTGCCCACCTATATAGCTCATATAGCAGCTGCTGGTGAGCGCGAATGAAATTGTCGTTCGCAGTTGTTTTAGTCGCTTTAGACTTTTGACCACGGATGTACTGGCACTGGTGTTGAAAGCGATATGAGGAAGGTCGGTGCAATATTGCCCCGGCCTTTTTTGTTGCCCGCAATGCCGAAGATTACAGATTACAAATATCTCCGAACGGGCGACCACCAGCCGAATTAACTTGCCTATCGCCCGCAAAGGGCGCACGCTTATTCATCGGTAATCAATGGGCGTTACCGCCGTCAGGCTGTTATGCCGTCCGCAAGCCCCCGTCCTGCGCATGTCGTTGACCGACAGGACCGTTTCGCAAATTTACACGACATGCACGGCGGCATCGGCCGGGACACCGGAAACGGTTTTCTTTGGAAAAGCCCGTCGTTTCAAAACGTTGAAGCGTCCCTCCACAGCGTCCCGGCGGACGCTTGGCGCTCCGGCTTTGTGTACTCCACAGAAAGGAGGACGTCATGTCTTCCACATGCGACAATTGCATCATCTCATCACGAGACCTGAAAATGCTTCAATCGGTGCTCGAAGGTCTCGGTTATGACCGCCACCTCATAGATGATGAAGCCCTTCTTTATAACAATGCGGCCCGCAAGGTGATCCAGCTGTTTCAGGACGGACTGACCGACCCGGACGATCTTTCCGAGGAAATGCTGTTTCTGTTCGGCACTCACAAACATGAACGTGTGAAGGCGTGGAAACCGCTGCCGCGTTACGCGATCCAGGGCCTGCCGCCGCTCTATCGGTGAGGAAATGCCCCCTCGTGCCTTACATGAAGAGCAATCTTCAAAATCACCGATGAAAATAACGGCTTGGCAAATGCCATATATCAGGCAACACTGAAATGGAGCGTCCTGAATGCGTTCTAGCGCAATACGGGACGCTCCCCGTATGGAATTGCAGCATCGGATATTGCAGAGCCACGACTGGCTTGCGGCAATGTCTGAACCGGGTTTCATATCGGCAAGTTTTGCGTCTGCGTGGAGGGTGGAGTATGACGTATGACTGGAGCGGCCGCAGGATGCGGCGTATGCGAGCGGCGAAACTGACGATCATCAGCCTCGTCGCAGCGTTCATACTGACGGCTCCGATCTTTGCGCATTACTGAAGCCGCCCAAATTTAACCTCCGATCAAACCGTCTGGCTGATCTTTGCCGGCTTTTTCAGACGGTTCTTCAGCCATTTCTGAACGGGCTGATCATAATGCACCGTCAGCCACCAGGACAGGCAGGTCGTCCCGACCAGGAAAGCGATGCCGGCCGGCAAAGCCATGTTCGTCCCATCGACCACGGGCATCAGAAGCTCCGTCCAGGCAAGAAGCGGAATATGCAGAACATACACCGCATAGGACGCCGTCCCCAAAAACACCGACACCATTGCCGTCCCGCGGCCCGGAACCGTCTGGCTTGCGACGAACAATAGCAGCGGCCAGATGAAAAGCACGACCGTAAGATCGAAAAACGGTCGAAGCTCCCGCGTCATCGGCACGGCGAGGATGAAGCAGACCAGCAGAAGACAGAGAGCAGCCTGTACCGGCCGCAGCCGCGGCGCGCGGTTACGGTAACGATAAATCAGCGCACCCACAAAAAATGAGAAAAATACCCGCCCCATGCCGGCATACATTTCATTCCAGCGAAAACCCGCATGCAGCCTGCCAAACTCAGCAGCGGCCACCATCAGCACAATGGCGCTGACGGCCAGCACCGCAGCCGTCTGTTTCGTCGTGGCCCGCACGCCCCAACGGGCATAAAACACATTGACCACCAACTCATTGAACAGCGACCATGCCGGGCTGACGAGGAACAACGCGCCGTTGAGGGTAAGCGTGAAGGGAGCCGGCAGAAAGAGAAGTCCCGTCACCAACGCGAAAGCCAGCTCGCCGGGATCGATATGACGATGAAGATCATCAATCGGCGTCGGCAGGCCCAGCACATAAAGACAGATGAAATAGGCAGCCATCAAGGCCAGCGCCAACCCGTAAAGCGGATAAAGACGTGCAAAGCGCGCCTTCATGAAAAAGCCGGGGGAAATCGCTCCCTCGAGCAACCTCCTGCTATAGGCATGCGCCAGCACAAAACCGCTCAAGGCAAAGAACAGATCCACCGCGAGATAGCTCGACGCCGTGCTTTTTCCGAAAAGCTGCTCGGCATGACGGTGAACGATGAAGAGGGCAGCCACACCCCTTATGCCGTCGAGCAATATGAAGCGTTCCGGGGACGTTTGGACCATGGCGTTGAGGCTCTGTGAGACTAGACGATATTATTCCACAAAAACGAGGTTTACCGCGCAGCGGTTCATCGCTTCCAGTCACAAACTGTTTAACGCAGCATACACTGCGCAATATTATGAAACACTTCCCCTTGGCCGACACTCTTCCGCAGACGTTAAAGGCGTGCTACGTCCGGATGTCATCGATGCATTGCCCCTTTGACTTTGCGCATCACGCCCCGCGAAAACCGGCTTCGATTTTTGTGGGATACCCTAAGCGCAAATCTGACCGGGCGGATCGGAGACAGGCAACTTTCGCGGAGTCCCATTATGTCCAGCATTGCAGACCGTATCAGAAAAATCATCGTGGACCAGCTTGGCGTAGACCCCGCCACGGTCGTCGACGACGCCAATTTTGCTGACGATCTCGGTGCCGATTCCCTCGAAGTCGTTCAGGTCGTCATGGAAATCGAAGAAGAATTCGGCGTGGAAATTCCCGATTCCGCCGCAAACACGATCCTGACCGTGGGTGATGCCATCCGCTTCATCGAAAAAAACAAGGCCTGATTTCAGGCCTGATTTTGGGCGTACGCGGCAGCGGCGGGTTACCCCGCCGACAGCGCCGCAACGGGCGACAGCAGATTGCGGCCCGGCCTGCTCCATCGCCTGTGGTGAGGGTTCACTCTGCACCGCAACCCGCAGGGGTGCCGAAGCGCCGAAAATAGCTGTCCCTTCTTCCGGGCGGACCTTGCGCGGCGCAAATCGATCCCCGGCGTGGGGCTGGGGCTGGCCATCGCGAAGGAAATCATCGAACGCTTCGGCGGCACGATCACCATCGCGAACCACAAAAAATGGCCTGATCCAGACCATGATCTTCGCCAGAGCGGGGGCTTGAAAGACGGCCGGGCACCATCCGCCCCGCGCATCTTTCGCTGGGTGTAAAAGATATATGATAAAATTAGTCATGTTTATTGCCATGGAGTGATTTTTCACCTATGCAGCCGGGGATCGCTCAATCCTTCCGACCGGGAACCCGCCTCATGTGGAGCAAGCCCACGTCCCGCGCACGCATCGATGATGCCGTACAGCTCTATTATGAGGAACTGTGCAAGGCCATGAACCGTCGCGGACACACGACTGCCATTTCGCAGGAGATCGTCCATGATCTTTACGTGCGGCTGACCGGCAAACCCCGGCTTCCCGAAAACACCTCGCTCATCCGCGCCTTTCTGGTGCGCGCCTGCGCCAATCTCGGCATCGACCGCCGCCGCCGCGAACAATTCGAGCGCAGGCTGTTTTCCGGCAGCATGGAGGAAGCGCTTGCCGCGCCACAGCCGGTCAATGATGCCGATAGCCTCGCCGACCGGGAACATCGCCTGAAAGTGCTGCGCCGCGCGGTCATGTCCATGTCGCTACAGCGCCGGCAGGTCTTCCTTGCCAGCAGCATCGGCAACCTGAATTCTGTTGAGATCGCCGCGCGAAGCGGCATCAGCAAGAACATGGTCGATCGTCATCTGCGCAAGGCCTATCTCCATTGCCTTGAGTGCCTGGAGGAAACGCTGTGACGGGATCGGCAAAAAACGCCTCGACGCTGCGCGAAGAGGCCGTCGACTGGTTCCTGCGGCGACGGGAAAGCCCGGACGACCTCATGCTGGCCGCGCATTTCGATGCCTGGATCGCCGGGGATGAACGACATGCAAAGGCCTATGAGCGTGTCCGATGTCTTATGGGCGACGCCGGCGCGCTTCTGGCGGCCGATCAGGCGTTTCTGGCCAAGGCAACACGCAGGCGCGGCGGCGGCAAAGCCAAGGCGGCAGCGGCGGCCATTGCCGGCGTCTCGCTGCTTTCCGCCTTTTACCTCACCGACATGCCCATGCGTCTGCGTTCCGACCATATGTCCGGCACGGCGGAACGGCAGGTCGTCACCACGCCCGATGGTTCGACCATCACCCTGAACGCCCATTCCGCGATTGCACTGCGTTTCTCGAAAGAGGCGCGGCGCGTTGTACTGCTGCGCGGGGAAATTTTCGTTGAAGTCGCCCCCGATGCGGCGAGGCCTTTTTCAGTCGAGGCGGCAGGTGGCACGACCACCGCGCTCGGGACAGCCTTCGATGTCGATATGCGCCATGACGCGACGAGCGTGACGGTGCTGGAACACAGCGTGCAGGTGGAAACGGGCAAGCAGGGCCAGAATGGCCAGGTTCATGAAAACCAGCGCGTCGATTATTCGTCCGACGGCCAGCTTGGCAACATCGAAACGGTCGATCCCTCCTCCGTCGCCGCCTGGCGCAACGGCCGCTTCATCTTTGAGGACAGGCCGCTTGCCGAAGTGGTGGAAACCTTCGAGCGTTATCTTCCCGGCCGCATCGTCGTGACGCGGGAGGGCCTGCGGCAAAAGCGGCTGTCGGGCAATTTCGATCTTTCCAACCCCGGTGCCGCTCTTGCGGATCTGGCTGCCGCGCTGGAAATCGGCGTCATCAAAGCCGGCCCTTATCTGACGGTTCTTTATTGAGTGAAATTTCTTCGCCGGGGGTGTCCTTAAAAAACGGGTCCGTTCGTTCGTGGAGCAGAACAATATCTGCCGCCCCGGAGAGGTGCCCGAAATGACCAGACCAGAACCCGCTTTTCGCCACGGGACACGCGCCCGCGCATCATTATTTTCCCTTTTGCTTGCCAGTGCGGCCGTGGCGGCTATTCCCGCACAGGTCTCGGCGCAGCAAACCCAGAAGGTGGCGATCAACCTGCCCGCCGGCAACATGGCGACCGCGCTCAATCGTCTCGCCAGCCAGTCCGGCCTGCAGATGGTCTATGACGCCTCTGTTGCCAAAGGTCTGAAAAGCGCTTCCGTATCGGGAACCATGACGCCGGCCGAGGCGCTGGAACGGCTGCTTTCGGGAACCGGCATTCGTTACCAGTTCATCGGCGAAAAAACCGTCCGCATGGAAATGGCCAACCGTTCCGCCACAGCCTCCGAAAGTGGTGAAAGCACAGTGCTCCAGCCGATTACACTCAAGGGCGGACGCGTCTTCAACGGCGATGCCCCAAGCGTGGTCGAGATCGATCAGGCCGCCATTGAGGCCGCACAGTCCAACTCCCTGCCGCAACTTCTTCAGAAAACCCCGGGCGTCAGTTCAAGCGGCGGGGTTCGCTCGCAGGGGCAATCCACCTCCATTCGCGGCTTTGCCCGCCAATCCGACGTGCGGCTGCTGCTGGATGGCGCACCGAAGAATTTCGAGCGTTACGATCAGGGTACCGTCTTCATCGATCCGGAACTGCTCAAGCGCGTGGAAATCCAAAAAGGCGCGACATCCGTCCGTTATGGCAATGGCGGCTTCGGCGGCACTGTCATCATGGAAAGCAAGACGGCTTCCGACATGCTGAAACCGGGCCAGAGCTTCGGCGCATGGGGCAAGACCAGCTTCCAGTCGGCCAACAAGCAGAAGCTCGGATCGGCGGCGATCTACGGAAAATCCGATTTCGGCGGGCCTGTAACCTATGACGGGCTTGCCTCGATCATCTGGCGCAAGAGCGACAATATGCGCGTCGGCGGGGGTCAGGTCTATGACGCGTCCAACGACAAGATCACCTCTTTCTCCGCCAATGCCGGTGCTGCCTATGACGGCCACGAGCTGCGCGCTTCGGTCATCTACGGCAAATCTGGCGATTACGGCCCGCTTGCCGCCAATCGCGGTGATCTCGGTCTGACGGCCTATTCCATCAAGACCTATGGTTATGACCTGGCACGGCTCAGGGCACTGGCCTGGCGCGACATGGAGGATTTTTCCTCAACGCTGAAATATTCCTATGACGGTGACAGCGACCTCGTGAATTTCAAGGCAATGGCGAGCTTTTCGGCCACCCGCCTCGACATGACCCGTCCGGCCATTCCGGGTTTCGTTCCGACAGGCTCGCTCGGCGGCATGCAGGACGACACGAAATATACCGACTTCAAGCTGGAGGCGGAAAACACGTCCAATTTCGAGCTCGGCGGCGTGTCCCACGTCGCCAATTATGGCGTGCAATATATGCGCCATGAGCGGGACTCGTGGATGTACGACATCGCCAACCGCACCAGCGCCCAATATAATTACGGCCGTTATGCCTCATGGATCAAACCGGAAGGCAAGCAGGAAACCATCGCCGCCTTCTTCCGTGACGAGATCAGCCTGACCGACACGTTCAAGGTGACGCCGGGCATCAGGTTCGACCATATCCGCTCGCAAGGCGTGCCCAATGCCGCGCCGCGTTACAACACACCGGCCGCCGGTCACGATTATTCCGCCGTGTCCCACAGCGGCGCGACGCCGGGTCTCAGCATGCGCTGGGAAGCGGCGCCCGGCACCACCTTCTTTGCCGACTGGGCCTATGCCATGCGCGCGCCCGTCATTGATGAACTCTATTCAAGCCAGAGTCTGGCAACCACGGCGTCGGGAACCTCGCGTAACCTGAAGGTCGAGCGCAACAACAACTTCAATCTGGGTGTTTCCCAGCGTTTCGATGACGTGTTCCAGAACGGCGACAGCCTGACGGCCTCGATCGGCGGCTTTTACAACAATGTCACCAATCCCATCACCCGGCGGTTCGGCAGCGCCAACCTTGCCCGCGTCAAGAATGTGCCCTTCTACTGGAACACACCGTCCTACAAGATTTACGGCCTCGATGTCTCGGCGAGTTATGATTCCGACTACGTCTTCGGAAATCTCGGGCTTTCCTGGATGAACGGTTCCCGCAACGGCGCGATCAACGATGTCTACGGTCCCGATACCTATATGAACGACCTGTCGCCGCTGACCGCCAACCTTCAACTGGGTTACAAGTTGCCGGACTGGGATCTGGCGCTGAGCTGGAACGGCCAGTTCGTCGCCCATCAGGAGCGCACACCGGTCAATCAGGGTACCGGATACTTCTACGCACGGCCGGAAAGCCTTGGTTACGCCGTGCATGGCATCGCCCTCGACTGGACACCGAAGGAGGGCATGATGGCCGGGCTGGAAGTGCATGCCGCAGTCGAAAACCTGTTCGACAAATATTACTTCCCCTATCTCAGCGACGGTATCGCCGCCCAGCCGGGCCGCAATTTCAAGCTGTCGATCAGCCGCAGGTTCTAAGCGGTGTAGCAAGCTGAAAACCAAGAGGGCGGAAACCGTTTCCGCCCCCTCACCCGTTGATCACTTTAGTTGAAGACTTTCGGCATAGGCCATCATCAGCGGCCCGACGCCTTTGGCGTCATCGGAGACAACCGGCTCGGACAGGTAATAGTCCGGGGAGCCATCGCGATAATTGCCCTCAAAGCCGCCAAGGCCGGCAACATGGACGATGCCGGTAAGGCGGACGACACCCTCTTCGTCAGCCTTGAGCCGCGTTTCCAGCAATGCATCAAGCGCCCGACGGCCAGCCGCGCGGGCAACATCCGCCTCTTTACCTGATAAAAGCCGCAGCCGGCTCGCCCGCAGCAAGGCATAGGCGAACATTGCCGAGGCCGAGGTTTCCTGGTAATTGCCGGAAAGGTCCGGATTGTCGAGCACCTGCATCCACAGGCCGTTCTCCGTCTGCCGTGCGGCAATTCCGGCCAGAAGCAGACGCGTCTTTTCCCGAAGCTCCGCCGTCCTGTCATCATCCGGCAGGATGACCAGCGCATCCACCAGCGCCATGGCAAGCCAGCCCACCGCACGCGCCCAGATGGCCGGTGATTTGCCGCTTGCAGGATCGGCCCAGCGCTGGTCGCGGCTTTCATCATAGCCATGGACATAAAGCCCGCCGGCATCCGCCGTCAGTGCAAGCGCGGTTGCGAATTGTCGAAGTGCATCATCGATCAGTTCAGGCTGACCTGTCGCCTGCGCATATTCGATCTGGAAAGGCAGCCCCATATAAAGCCCATCCAGCCAGACCTGATGCGGGTAACGCTTCTTGTGCCAATAATTGCCCGCCTTGATGCGCGGATGGCTGTGGAGCTGGCCTGCCAGATGTTCTGCGGCAGCCAGATAACGCGCCTCACCCGTTTCCGCCGCCAGCGGAAAGAGGACGCGACCGGCGAGAACATGATCGATATTATATTCCTCCGGCGCGTAACCGGCGAGCGTTCCATCGGCCGATATCTGCGCATCAGTCAGACGATGAAGATGCTCGCTCCAGCGCCGGTCTCCGCTTGCCTGAAACAGAAGCTGCAGCCCCCGATAGATACATCCATCCTCATAACACCAGCTGCCACCCTTGTAGTGCCGGTATTGTTTTGAGAATTGATCAAAATAATCAGTGGCTTTCATGAGTTTTCTCAACAAGATTACAACGCCTGCCAGCCCGACATGCCAAGACCCTTCAGTCAGGGATGATGGGCCTGCCTTGCCCAATCGTCTCGACTGAAATCATGCCCCGGCGAATGGCGGCAGCTTGAACAGGGCTTCAGGATTTTCCACCAGCGCACGATGGCGCGCAGCGTCATCCGGCAACCAGCCGAGAACCAGTTCCGCAAGCCTTGCATCATCCGGATAGGCTGCGGTCTCCCTGATGGAATTATGCGGCCAGTTGGTGCCCCAGACGATGCGTTCCGGCGCATGGGCCGCAATCGCCCGCGAAAAGGCGGCAACGTCTTCATAAGGCCAGCTGTCGCGCGCGCTTTCATAGACGCCGGCGAACTTGAACCAGAGATTACCGCGGTCGATGAGCTTCAGGAGTGCCGTCATCTCCGGGCCGTCGGTCTTGATGCCCTTGAAGAACTTGCCGTGGTGATCGAACACCCAGCGTGAGCGAATTTTTTCAAGGCGCGGCAAGTGATCGAGCAGCGTATTGCCATCAAACTGCACCGCCACCATCCAGTCGGCCGCATAGGCGCGCTCATCCACCACTTCCAGCTCGGACAGGTTCACCGCACCGCCCGGCAGATCCATGATACGCGCCCCGACGGTACCGGCAGCGGTGAGGCTTTCCATGTCCTTTTCGGTGGTGCTCGCATCGATGATGACAACCGCGCGGGCCGCTTCGCCGATTTCAGCGACACAGGCAAGCGTATTGGCATTGTCGCGCTGGTGGGCATTGCCCTGGGTGATGATGACCCGGTCGATGCCGAGCCATTGCATCAGCTTTCGGTAGTCGGCGGGACCGGGAAGCGAGCCCGGCGGCAGGCCCGGCCCGCCCGGCAAGGCGGGGTAGCCGGGCAGATAAAGATGCATCTGCGTATCGACGGCGCCCCTCGGAAAAACAGGGTTCGGCGCTTCCCCCGTCAGCTGGCGTACAAGCTCACTCATGCGTCTGGCATCCTGAATTCGGTAAGGGCATCACGGTTTATTTCGATGCCAAGACCCGGACCATCGGGAATGGCGACAACGCCATTGACCGCCTCGATCGGCTTGCTCAGAACCGCCTGCCGGAACGGATTATAGGTGCGGTCGAATTCCATGATCGGCTCTATCGGATTGACGCGCACCGGATCGGGCGTCATCGCCGCCATGAATTGCAGCGCGGCGGCGATCTGCACACCCGTGCCCCAAACGTGCGGCACGATGCGCACGCCATGTAACGTGGCGAGCGTGGCAATCTTCTGCGTTTCGGAAAAACCACCGCAGCCGCAGAGATCGGGCTGGAGAATATCCACGGCACCGGCGGAAAGCGCCTGCCACATGCCATAACGCCCATGCCAGGTCTCACCGCCAGCAACCGGGATCGGCTGGCCGGCCCGCACGCGGGCATAGGCATCCAGCTGTTCGGGAACAACAGGCTCTTCGAACCAGTCGATGCCATAGTCGGCAGCGCGGTTGCCGAGCATGATGGCTTCGGTGATGGTATAACCGTGATTGGCGTCGATCATCAGGCGCATATCCGGCCCGATCGCCTCGCGCACGGCGGCGATGACCCGGAGGTCTTCTTCGATGCCGAAACCGATCTTGATCTTGCAGGCGTGAAAGCCTTCCGCCCGGCGCTCCGCCATCTCCGAGGCATTGTCGGACACACGGTCGACGCCATCACGCTTGAAGCTGCCGGTGGCATAGGCGCGTACGCTTTCGCGCCAGCGCCCGCCAAGCAGCATGGAGATGGAAGCGCCGTAATGTTTGCCCTTGATATCCCACAGCGCGATATCGATGCCGGAAAGCGCCGTGAGGCTGAGGCCGCGCTGGCCCTGATCGCGCAGGGCATTATAAAGCACGGCCCAGAGCTTTTCGGTCTGGCGCGGGTCCTGGCCGATAAGCCAGCCGGCGTAAGCCTGAACCACGGCGGCGTTCGGTCTGGCCGGGCCGAGGCATTCGCCCCAGCCGACCGTTCCGTCATCGCATTCGATCTCCACCAGAATATGGGCGCGACGATCAAAGCGCATGGAGGCGCTTTCAAACGGCGTGTCCAGCCGGTGTTCGAGCAGATGCGTACGCACCGCAGTGATTTTCATGGCTCCCCTCCCGTTATGCCGTGATCAGGCGTTACGCTTATGCGTGCCGATCAGGGCCTCGAGCATGCCGATTTCCTCATTGGTCAGGTCCTTCAGCGGCGCACGCACCGGCCCGGCGTTGAAGCCCTGCAGGCGCACACCAGCCTTGACGGCGGAGACGGCATAACCCTTGGCGCGGTTGCGGATGGCCATGAACGGATAGAAGAAATCTACGAGAATGCGCTCGCAGGTGGCGCGCTCGCCGGCACGTAGCGCCGCGTAAAACTCGTTGGCAAGGCCGGGTACGAAGTTGAAGACGGCCGAGGAATAGGTGGTGAAACCGGCGCCGAGATAGGCTTCGGCAAACAGTTCCGCCGTCGGCATGCCGCCGAGATACATCAGTCGGTCGCCCATCTTGGCGGTGATCTGGCGCACGAGACCGATATCGCCGGTGCCATCCTTGAAACCGACAAGGTTCGGGCACTCGTCGCAGAGACGCGCCAGCGTATCGGCCTGCAGCACGGAGTTGTCGCGGTTATAAACCATGACGCCGATGCCGACCGACTGACACACCTTCTTGATATGCGCGTAAAGACCTTCCTGCGGCGCATCGATGAGATAATGCGGCAGAAGCAGAATGCCATCGGCACCTACCTTTTCGACCGAGCGGGCGATATCGACGGCAATTTCGGTGCCGTAACCGCAGCCGGAAACGATGGCCGTTTCGCCGGCCACTTCCTTGGCGGCGGCGACGATGGTGGGGATTTCATCCGGCTTCAGCGAGAAGAACTCGCCCGTACCGCCGGCGGCAAACAGCACCGGCGCTTTGTAACCGGCAAGCCATTCGACATGCGCCCTGTAGCTATCGGCCGCAAAACGACCCTCGGCATCGAAATGGGTGACCGGGAAGGACAACAGACCGGAGCCGAGCGCCGTCTTGATTTGTTCGGGGTTCATCATCGAAATTCCTCTGCAAGTTCACTGACTGAAAGCCACCTAAGCCGCTTGCCGCACCTTTGTCAATAACTCATCATACATGTTGTATGATGAATTTAGAAAATCTGTCACAGATTATCGCGCCAACCAGCCGCCATCGACATTGAGAATGGCGCCATGCACATAATCCGCCGCCGGCGAAGCCAGAAATACCGCCGCGCCGGCAATATCCTGCGAGTGCCCCCAGCGGCCTGCCGGAATACGCTCGAGGATGGCCTTGTTGCGGGCGGCGTCCGTGCGCAGCGCCTCGGTATTGTTGGTTTCGATATAACCGGGTGCTATGGCATTCACATTGATGCCCCTGGCGGCCCACTCATTGGCCAGAAGCTTGGTGAGACCGGCGACGCCATGTTTCGCCGCCGTGTAGGACGGCACGCGAATGCCGCCCTGAAACGACAGGAGCGAGGCGATATTGACCACCTTGCCGGAACGGCCTTTCGCCAGCAGCTCTTTCGCGAAAGCCTGCGTGGTGAAAAACAGCGCCTTGAGATTGACGTCCATCACCTCATCCCAGTCGAGTTCGGAGAACTCGATGGAATCGGCACGGCGGATGATGCCGGCATTGTTGACGAGAATATCGAAACCGGCGTCAGCAAAACTGTCCTTCGCCGCCAGCGGATCGGCAAAATCGATGAGCAGCGCGCTGGCCCTGCCGCCATCCCTGGCGATGATATCAAGCGTTTCATCCGGCGCGCGGCGCGCGGCGCAGACAACCTCCGCGCCGGCAGCGGCAAGACCCACCGCAATCGCCTGGCCAAGACCGGTATTCGCGCCCGTCACAAGCGCCTTGCGCCCTTCAAGCGAAAAGGGGTTTCTCATTTCAGATCCCCCGGCTGGATGAAGTCCATGTCGGTATAATCGACATTGTCGCCAGCCATTGCCCAGATGAAGGTGTAGGAGCCGATGCCCGCGCCGGAATGGATGGACCAGGGCGGTGAAAGCGCGCCTTCTTCATTGGAAATAAACAGATGGCGGGTTTCCTGCGGCTCGCCCATCAGATGCAGCACGCGCGACTTTTCATCCATGCCGAAATAGAGATAGGCCTCCATGCGACGATCGTGAATGTGCGAGGGGATCGTGTTCCAGACGGAACCGTCCTCCAGCATCGTATAACCCAGCACCAGCTGGCAGCTTTCCATGACGAGCGGATGGATGAACTGGTTGATGGTGCGCTTGTTGGAGGTCTCCGTCGCGCCGAGCTTGACTTCCTTGCTATTGGCAAGCGTGACGAGCTTGGCCGGCAGGCTGCGATGCGCCGGGCAGGAAGTGATGTAGAACCGGCCTGCCCCGTCAAAGGTGACAGCACCGCTGCCCGCGCCGAGATAAAGCACATCGCCGCGATTGAGCGTGTAGGTCTCGCCGCCGGCGCTGACCGTGCCGGTCTCGCCGATATTGACGATGCCCATTTCGCGCCTGTCGAGGAAGGACGGCGTCTTGGTCTCTTCCACCTTGTCGAGCGTCAGCGGTGCGCCATTCGGCACCGCGCCACCCATCACGAACCGGTCGTAATGGGTATAGATCAGCCTGATTTCACCGGAACGGAACATGTCGTTGGCGAGGAAATGCCGGCGGAGCCCTTCGGTATCCAGCGTTTTTGCATATTCCGGGTTCACGGCCTGCCTTGTTTCGACGGTCAACATCAAACTCATCCTTCATGATTGTTGCGTATGGCACATAATATATGTTATCCGCTTTTTGTACGATCTGTATGACAAGGTCAAGAGGCACGCCATATCTCGACCACGTCGCAGACGGGCAAAGCTGAGGGAGAATGGCAATGAAACGGCTTCTTGTTACCGGTGCGGCGGGCCAGCTTGGCCGCGTCATGCGTGAACGTCTGGCGCCGATGGCCGAGATATTGCGTCTTGCCGATCTTTCCCCGCTCGAGCCGGCAGGGCCGAACGAGGAATGCGTGCAATGCGACCTTGCGGATGCGGATGCCGTGAATGCCATGGTTGCCGGTTGCGACGGCATCGTTCATCTGGGCGGCATATCGGTGGAGAAGCCCTTCGAGCAGATCCTTCAGGGCAATATCATCGGGCTTTATAATCTCTATGAGGCCGCCCGCGCCCATGGCCAGCCGCGGATCGTCTTTGCCAGTTCCAACCATACGATCGGTTATTACCCGCAAACCGAGCGGCTCGGCCCCGATGTTCCGGTGCGGCCGGATGGTCTTTACGGCGTCTCCAAATGTTTCGGCGAGAACCTCGCCCGCATGTATTTCGATAAATTCGGACAGGAGACGGCGCTGGTGCGCATCGGCTCCTGCACCCCGGAGCCTGTCAATTACCGCATGCTGTCCACCTGGTTTTCCTACGATGATTTCGTGTCGCTGATCGAGGCGACGTTCCGCGCGCCCGTGCTCGGCTGCCCCATCGTCTGGGGCGCATCGGCCAATGAGGCCGGCTGGTGGGACAATTCGCATCTCGGCTTCCTGGGCTGGAAACCGAAGGACAATGCCGAGGCCTTCCGTCAGCATATAGCCGAGACGACCCCGAAGCCGGACCCGAAGGATGCGTTGGTGCGGTTTCAGGGCGGCACGTTTGTCGACAACCCGATCTTCAAGCAGAGCTGAGTGATCAGCGGGATTGCAAGCCGGGCCGCGAATAACGTATCGAGGACATCCGGAAGCAACCCCGCACCCTTTTTAGAACGGCGACACAGATGACAAAAGCGACAACCTCCGAACCGGCAGCTCCGCAAGCCAAGACGCTTGTGGTGAAGGTTTCGGAGGAACTCCGCAGCCAGATCGCCAAGGGCCGTTACAAGACGGGCGAGCGCCTGCCCTCCGAGGCGCAGCTGACGCAGGAATTCGGCGTGAGCCGGACAGTGGTGCGCGAGGCCATCGCCTCGCTGCGCTCCGACGGTCTGGTCGAGCCGCGTCAGGGCGCCGGCGTCTTCGTGCTGGAGCCCGCACCCGTGGAGCGACGCCCCTTTCACAATGTCGATCTCGCCCGGGTTTCCTCGCTGATCGAAATGCTGGAACTGCGCACCGCCGTGGAAGGCGATGCCGCTGCCCTTGCCGCCATTCGCCGCTCTCCGGCGCAGGAAGAAAAGATCATCGAGGCCTTCGACGCCTTCCGCGCCAGCGCCGCAAAGGGAATTCCCACGGCCGAAGCCGATTTCGCCTTTCATCTTGCCGTGGCCGAAGCGACCAACAATCCGCGCTTCAGCGAGTTCCTGCAGGTGCTCGGCTCAACCGTCATTCCGCGCCGCGCCGTGGCCGAAAACGGCTCGGAAACCGTGCTTTCCCCCGCCGATCTCAGCCGCCTCGTCGGCGAACATGAAGCGATCCTGATCGCCATACAGGACGGCAACGAGGACGCGGCGCGAAGCGCCATGCGCAACCATCTGAAAAGCAGCCAGACGCGTTATCGCGCCATGCTGCGCGCGCCGCGCTGAGACGGCCGGCCTCAACCGCATTAAAAGACCAAGGAGAACGACATGCAGCAGCTTCCCAAATTCCCCACCGTTTCGCCCGATGACGGCGTGGAGCGCACCGTGCTTTCCGAAGCGCCAGAGCTGATGGTTGTGTCCTTCCGTTTCAAGACTGGCGCGGAAGGCAAGCTGCACAGCCATCCGCATGTGCAGTCCACCTACGTCGCCAGCGGCAGCTTCCGCTTTTACCGCGATGGCGAAGCTTATGATCTGCAAAAGGGCGACAGCCTGATCATTCCCGGCCATGTCGAACACGGCTGCCTGTGTCTGGAAGAGGGTGAGCTGATCGATTGCTTCACCCCGCGCCGCGACGACTTTCTCTAAACCGGCGTCAGTCCCCGGATAAATCCTTGAGAGTGCGTGGCAGGCTGTTCATGCACTCTGCGCCTGTTGATGTCACGAGGAACTGATCCTCGATCATCAGTGCGCCCATCCCTTCGCCGTAAAAAGGCGCTTCGAGCGCAACCACCATGCCGGGAAGAATGATTTCCGGATTGTCATGGGAAAAGAACGGCCATTCCTCGATACCAACGCCACCGCCGACGGAATGGCCGAAATGACCGCGATAATATTCGCCGAAACCTTGCCTGCGCATCGAGGCCAGCATGGCGGCGTGCACCGCGCCAAAGCTATTGCCGGGGCGGAGCGCTTCCAGCCCGCAGGCGAAAGCCGCTTCCAGCGCCTTGAAAATATCGGCAGCAAGAGCCGAGACCGGCCCCCACGAAAAGGTCCGCGCACCGTCAGAGGAATAACCGTCTACCAGCGTGCCGACATCGGCCTTGATCAGCGCGCCCGGAGTGACCGCCGCCGTCATATCCGACAGGGCCGGACCGACGGAAATATAGTCCCAATGCCCGCTCAGCGAAAAACCGGATTTTGCAGCATATGCCTGCACGCCGGATTTCCAGGCGGCGGAGAGTTGACCAAGAGCTGCTCCCGGTCGGACGGCGGCGGCCATCTCGACCAACCCAGCCTCGGCGGCGGCTGCCGCCTGCCTGAGAAGTTTGATTTCGCGTTCGGATTTTACCGCCCTCAGACGTTTCAGCACCGTCGAACCGTCCACCCAGGTCACACCGGGAAGGGCCTGACGCAAAGCGAAAAAATCGGCGGCGGGCATGAATTCGAGGTCGGCACCAATGCGCGCCGCAGACAGCCCACGCTCCCGCAGCAGATCGGAGAGCAGGCCGAAACAGGCGGCACGATCGAATGTCTCCGGCCGCGGCCCACCGGAATTGTTGCGGCGATAGGCATCGTCCACCTGCGTGGCGGCTTCTACACCCGAAAGTTCGACCATATCGATCCAGATGCGATGGCAGCGCAGATCGACATCAGGCGCGGCCTTCCCGACGAGCGCGGCGGCATGATCGCTGACGACGGCGGCGAGCCCTGCCCCGGCGTCTGCCGGCACCAGCGCAATCGCTGAGCCCGCCCTGCCCCACATCGTCGCCACGCCGGCAGGAACCCCGAGCGCATAACGGAAGGCTTCGGGCTGGAACAGCACCAGCGCCTCAATCTCCGCCTCCCGCATCAGCTGCTGCGCACGGCTTCGGTTGATATCGGTCATGGGAACCCCGGTGATTGTTTGGCAACGCGTTTCTGAACCTAGGCTTTAGCAGTCACCGGGAGAGGAAAGAAGGTGGAAGATAACATCTCCACCCTGAGAATCGCCAGTTGAAGCGAGCGGATGCAACTTGTTTCTTCTCCCCGCCGGGGAGAAGTCCGCGGCAGCGGGATGAGGGGGCAAGGGTAGAGATATTCGGAGAGCTTGCCCCCTCATCCGACCCTTCGGGCCACCTTCTCCCCGGCGGGAAGAAGAAACACGTGGCACCGTATTGCCTATCGAACAGAGGCGGCGGGAAACCCGCCGCCTCATTGTCTTTCAAGCCTCCAGCCACTTCACCTGCTCATCCGTCAGCGCGATATCCAGCGCCGAAAGACTGTCCTCCAGCTCCGCAATCGTGCGCGGCCCGATCAGCGGAATGACCGGGAAAGGCTGGGCGATGACATAAGCGAGCGCGATGTGGATCGGGTGGCGGCCCAGTTTCTGCGCAAGCTCGATTGCCCGGTCGCGGCGGTCGAAATTGCGGTCGGAATACCAGACGCGGACGATCTCCTCATCGTCATGCTTGTCGCGCCCTGCCCGGTCGGTGAAGAAACCGCGCCCCTGGCTGGACCAGGCAAAATTGGGGATCTGGCACGATTGCAGCCATGTCTTCCACTCGTCATCAGATGCAGCAACGCAGCCCGCCCAGATGGGATCGAGCATTTCGGCAAGCGAAAAATTGTTGGAAAGCGCGCCGGGGGCCTGTTTGCCATTCTTCTGCGCATAAACCGCCGCTTCATCCATGCGTTCCCGCGTCCAGTTCGATCCGCCGAAGATGCCGCGAATGCGTCCACGCCGGACTTCGGCATCCATGGCATCGACAAATTCGCCGACCGGCACGTCGGGATTATCGCGATGCATGAAATAGGCATCGACATAATCCGTTTTCAGTCGCTCCAACGACTGGTCGAGCTGGCGCGCGATCACATCCGGGTAGCAGAGCGGCGAATGCGCGCCCTTGCCAATCAGCACGATTTCCTCGCGCGGCACGTTGCGGCTGGTGTGCCAGTCGCCGAAAATCGCCTCGGTCCTGCCTGCGCCATAAACATAGGCCGTATCGAAGAGATTGCCGCCCGCCTCGTAAAAGGCATCCAGCGTCAGGGATGCGGAGGCGAAATTGGGGAAGAACTCGAAACCGAGCGCGACCACGGAGGCCGGTTTGGCAAGGCCCGGTATCTGCCGCTTCGGAACCGAATTTCCGGCAACGACCGTGCCACCGGCAATATTTCCGCTGCGCGATGTCGCCTTTTCGACGCTGTATTCCAGCCCGACGGAAGCCCGCCACTGGTCCATGACACGCAGATTGCCGAGGCTATCGGCCCAGGCCATGCCGGGTGCATCGAATTCCTTTTTGCCCTGGCGAATTGCTTCGCCGGCCGCATCGACTTCGAAGGAATAAAGCCAGCGATCCTCCGGCACCTCGATGGTTTCGACCTTGTCGCCCCTGATGATATCGATCCGGCCGGTGCCGCCCTTGTGGCCGGCGGCGAACCAGAAATCCTTGACCTCGATCCGGCCTTCCGAACCGATGATGCGCAGCACATTGTCCTGCCCCGCCATGATCGAGCACGACACTTCGGCGACGATGCCGTTTGAAAATTTCAGCACGGCGGAGGCCCATTCATCCACACCCGACTGGCCGAGATGGGCGACGCCCGCCACCTTTTCCGGCTCGGCAAAGGGTTTGCCCTCCACGGCACCGGCGATCAGCCGCACCATGGAAACCGGATAACCGCCGACATCGAGAATGCCGCCGCCCGCCGTTTCATTGGCGAAAAGCCGGTGATCGGCCCGGAACGAGCCCATGTTGAAACCGAAGCTGGAGCGGATGATGCGGATATCGCCCACCGCACGGCTCTTCACCAGTTCGACCAGTTTCGCCGTCTGTGGATGCAGGCGATACATATAGGCCTCGCCGGCGAAAACGCCTGCCTTTTTCGCCTCGTGGAAAATGGCGTCGGCGTCATAGGCGGAAAGCGCGATGGGTTTTTCCACCAGCACGTTCTTGCCGGCGCGGATCGCCTTGATCGCCCATTCGGCATGGCCGGTATGGGGTGTGGCGATATAAACCGCGTCGATATCGGGATCGGCAAGCAGCGCGTCGTACCCATGGATGATGCGCGCACCGGCGAAAGCCTCGGCAAGGCCAGGCTTATCCGGATTGCGGGTGGCGATGGCCTCTAACCTGCCGGTGCGGGAATGGGCGATACCGTCAGCAAAGGTTCTCGCGATGGTGCCCGGGCCGATGATGCCCCAGCGGATCGGTTGTTCGGTCGTCATGAAATCCTCGTCTTTGATGTGGGTGCTTGGGAAAAGGTTCAGCGCAGGCGGGTGCCGTCGCTATCGAAAAGAAAGGCCTTGCGGGCGGAAAGGCCGACCGTCAGCCGGTCGCGATTGCCGACATCGCGCGATTCCGGCCGCTCGATGATAAGCTGCTCGTCGCCTGCGGTACGGGCATAGACATAGCTTGTATTGCCGAGATGTTCGGCGACATCGACATGCACGGTGAGATCGGCATCACCCCCACCCGCATCGGCAAAATGTTCGGGCCGGATGCCGAGCGAGACTTTGCTTCCTTCGTTCAAACGGTCCCTTATCGGCAGGGTCAGCCGCACCGCGGGATCGCTGTCGAGCGACAGCGTGGCGCTCTCCGCGCCGCTGCCGATGATAGTGGCGTCGAGAAAATTCATCTTCGGCGAACCGACGAAACCGGCAACGAAGCGATTGGCGGGATCGTCATAGAGATCGAGCGGCGCGCCGACCTGTTCGATATTGCCTGCCCGCAGCACGACGATCTTGTCGGCGAGCGTCATCGCCTCGGTCTGGTCGTGGGTCACATAGATCATCGTGGTGCCGAGCTGCTTGTGCAGCCGCGAGATTTCCACCCGCATCTGCACCCGCAGCTCCGCATCGAGGTTCGACAAGGGCTCATCGAACAGGAAGACCTGCGGTTCGCGCACGATGGCGCGGCCGATGGCGACGCGCTGGCGCTGGCCGCCGGAAAGCTGCTTCGGCCGGCGCTGCATCAATTCGTTGATCTGCAGGATGTCGGCGGCGCGACTGACGCGCTTTTGCGTATCGGCCTTGGGATTGCCGTTCATTCTAAGGCCGAAGGACAGGTTTTCGGCCACCGTCATATGCGGATAAAGCGCATAGGACTGGAACACCATGGCAATGCCGCGATCGGCCGGATCGGCATCGTTGACCGTCCTGCCGCCGATGCTGATATCACCGTCGGATATATCTTCCAGCCCGGCGATCATGCGCAGCAGCGTGGATTTGCCACAGCCGGAGGGACCGACGAAAACGACGAATTCGCCATCGGCAATATCGAGATCGGCGCCGTGGATGACTTCCAGCGCGCCATAACGCTTGACCACGTTCTTGAGCGAAAGTTCCGCCATGCGGCCTCCCCTTACTTGACTGCCCCGGCGGAAATGCCGGCGATGAAGTGGCGCTGCAAAGCCACGAAAACCACGAGGATGGGCGCGGTGAGCAGCACCGCCCCCGCCATGATGCCGCCCCATGACACTTTGGTGAGCCCGATGAGGGTGCCAAGCGCCACGGGAGCGGTCATCATTCCTGGGCGGGAATTGATGAGAAGCGGCCAGAGATAATTATTCCACGAGGCCAGGAAGAGAATGATGGAGAGCGCCGCCATGGTGGGCCGCGCCAAGGGCAAGGCGATGCGCAGGAAGATCTGCCATTCCTTGACGCCTTCCACCCGTGCCGCGTCGAAAAGCTCCGTCGGCATCATCGAGAAGGATTGCCGCATGAACAAAACGCCGAGCGAGTTGAACAGCGGCGGCACGATCAGCGCCACCCAGGTGTTGGCGAGTTTGAACTCCCGCGCCACCATGATGAATTGCGGAATGACCACGACCGCGAAAGGCAGGGTGATGGTGCCGAGAATGATGGCGATCACCACCCCGCGACCGGCAAAACGATACCGCGCCAGCGCCCAGCCCGCCATCGACGTCAGGAACACCGAAAGAACGGTATAGATGACGGCAACGGTGATCGAGATGAACATGGCCCGCAGGAAATTGGTGTCCGCCTGCAGGTTCTGGAAGTTCTCGATGAAGTTGGTGGAGGGCACCAGCACGATGTCAGGGCTGAAAATGCCATAATCCGGCATGGTCGAGAACACGAACATCATCCACAGCGGAAACAGCCAGATGATGGCAAGCGGGGTCAGCGCCGCATGCAGCGCGATCTTCTGCCAGAAAAGCGTTCTGGATTTCGATCTCATTTCGGCTCCCTCCCGACCCAGAGATTAAGCAGGGAAATGGCGATGGCGAGCGCCGCCATGGTGTAGGCAATGGCCGAGGCATAACCGAAATTGAGCGAGGTGAAGCCCTGCCGGTACAGGAACAGCCCCAGCGTCTCCGTGCCGCCGCCCGGCCCGCCCCTGTTGGTGATGAGGAAGGGTTCTGCGAAAAGCTGCATGGTGCCGATGACCGACAGGACGACGCAGAAGAGGATGATGGGTTTAAGCAACGGCAGCGTGATGTAAAAGAACTGCTGGCGCTTGCTGACCTTGTCCAGCGTCGCCGCCTCGTAGACATCGCCGGGGATGGATTGCAGCCCTGCGAGGATGATGATGGCATTATACCCCGCCCACCGCCAGGTGACGGCGATGATGACCAGCGCCATGGCCGCATTGGCATTGTCGAACCAGGAAATGGGCGAAAGGCCAATGGACGTGATGAGCTTGTTGATGATGCCGAAATCGGCGCTGAACATCAGCCTGAAGACAGCCGCATAGGCGACTTCGCCGACGACCACAGGCGCGAAGAAGGCGAAACGGTAAAGCGGCCGCACCTTCAGGAGCGGCGAGTTCAGCAGCACTGCCATGACGGTGGCAAGCGCGATCATGACCGGCACCTGAATGACCAGAATGATCAGCGTATTGTAGAGCGCATTATAAAATGCCGGATCGGTAACCAGCCGCCCCCAGTTCATGGAGGGTGCGAACCGCCACGGATTGATGCGCGTATTCTGGAACGACAGCATGAACGAACTGATGATCGGCCAGACCCAGAAGGTGGCGAAAATCAGGAGATAGGGCGCAAGGAACGCATAGGCGATCCTGTTCCTAGACGGCATGACGACCTCCAGATGCCGGATGATAAGCCGGATAAATGGAAAGAGCTTGGAAGAGGCCGGCCCCATTTCAGGGCGAGGGCGAGGCCATAGCAAGGCAGTGCGGCAGGTTTCTTCTCCCCGAGGGGGAGAAGGTGGCCCGAAGGGTCGGATGGGGGGGCAACGCCAGTGACAAATCGCACCCTTGCCCCCTCATCCCGCTGCCGCGGACTTCTCCCCCTCGGGGAGAAGAAATTCGTGGCACCCGCTCGGCCCATAAACCGTCGCCTTATTCCGCGACGGGCAAACCCGTGGCCGTTTCAATCTGCTTGGCCGCATCATCCAGCGCCGCTTTCGCATCCGGATACCCGCCTGCGAAATATTTCGTCTGCGTCGCCTTGTAGATCGCATCCGCATCCGACTGGAACGCCGTGCCACGGCTCGGCACGATCTTCGGCAGGGTCGCCAGAATATCGCTCCACACCGCCTGCCCGCCCCAATAGGGCTGCTTTTCTTTCACGAAAGGATCATCGATGGCGGAAAGCAGCGATGGAACGAGGCCGAAGGATTTCAGCATCGTCACCTGCCCCTCATTGGTGGTGAGCGCGTAATCGATATATTTCCACGCGGCTTCCTTGTTCTTGGATGTCGAGCTGATCGCCAGTGACGAGCCGCCGAGATTGGCCGCATGCGGACCATCGGGCGTCAGGCTCGGCATGAGATACACGCCCCACTTACCGGAGAGATCGGGAGAACCGGAGCGAACCGTGCCTTCATACCAGGCGCCATACATCTGACTTGCGGCCTTGCCGGCCGTATTGGCCTGAATTTTCTCATCCCAGATCGCGGCCGTGATGATGCCCGCATCCTTCATTTCCTTGACCTTTTCAAGGGTCGCGACACAGGCCGGCTTGTTGATGGTAATGCCTGCGCCATCGGTCGAAAAGTAACCGCATCCCTGCTCATTGGCGATCATGCGGAACCATTCGCTGTCGCCGTTGAAATCGGCCTGCGCCATGACGGTGCCGGGATTGGCGGCCATGACCTTCTTGCCGGCGGCGATGAAATCATCCCAGCTTTTAATGGTTGCCGGATCGACACCTGCCTTCTCATAGAAGTCGCGGCGATAAAACACTGCCACTGGACCCGAGTCCCACGGAACGGCGTAGGCGGTGCCGTCAACCTCCAGCTCCGTGCGCTTGAAATCCGGAAAAAGCGCCTGTTTCTCAGGCGTGTAGCCAAGCTCGGTCAGATTGGCGAAACAATCGGGAAAACGGCTCCAGAACAGCTCCGCCTCAAAATTCTCGACGGTGACTATGTCAGGAAGACCATCGCCACCGGCCGCACAAGCTGCCAGCGTCTTGTCAAAAACCTGATTGTTTCCAAGGTCTTCAACGACGATCTTGATGTCAGGATTCTGTTTGTTGAAGCCTTCCACCGTGGATTTCAGCGCGGAAGCCGCGACATTCCAGCTCCAGATGGTGACGGTTTCTGTTTGCGCGAAAGCCGGGGCTGCGAGGAGCACCAGAGCCGTAGACGCGCCAAGAAATTTAAAGCACATTGAAAACCTCCCTTTTTTCAATTGCCGTTCTTTAGCGAACATGGGCACATTAGCGGCGGCAGGAAATCTGTCTCGTAAAAAGGGAACATCGATTTGGCGGAAAGTAAGATTGCTGAAAGAGCCTTTTACCAGCCGGGTGCGAGCAGCATCGAAGGCATGCCGACGACGCTGCAGCTTTTTCACAATCATCCGCCCATCATGCTCCGGCCCCACTGGCACGCGCAGGTAGAGGTGAATTACGTGATGTCGGGATCGGTGCATTACCGCATGGGCGATCATGACCTGACGCTCAATGCCGGGCAGATGTGCATCTTCTGGGGCGGACAACCGCACCAGATGGATCGCTCTTCCGACGATTCCTTTTATACCGGCGCGCACCTGCCGCTGGTGCATTTCTTCCGCATGCGGCTGCCCGCCGCCGTCTCCGGCCTGTTGATGGGTGGTGCGACGATGGTGAGCGGTGAGACGGACCGGGCCGACGCGGAAAATTTCGGCCGCTGGTTCCGTTACGTCACTTCGGGCGATCCGGCCAAAGCCCAGCACGCCGTGGAGGAATTGCTGCTCAGGGTCGAGCGCATGTTCCTTGAGCCCTATTCCATCATCTCTGCCGCCGTGAATGGCAAACGGGAGAGCGATGACGAAGGCATGGCGCCCTCCATCGGCGTGGTGCGCATGTGCGACTTCATCGCCGCCAATTTTCTCGACGACATAGACGCAACCGAGATCGCCCGCGCCGCCTCGCTGCATCCGAAATATGCGATGAACCTGTTTCGCAAATCCACCGGCATGACGCTGATCAAATATCTGACCCTGCTCAGGCTTTCCCGCGCACAGGCGATGCTGATGACCGGCAAGGACAATATATTGCAGATCGCCATGGAAAGCGGCTTCGGCTCCGTCAGCGCCTTCAACAAGGCGTTCCGCCAGATATCAGGCATGTCGCCTTCCGATTTCCGCCGCGACATGCGGGCAACTGCGGCTTAATCCGCGCTGTCTTCCAGATCGGAAAACGCAGCGCTGCGCTGCCGCGCCGCCTGACGATAGGCCCGGGGCGAGCTGCCCAGCATGCGCCGAAACATGGTGGTGAAGGCCGGGATGTTTTCATAACCGGCATCCAGCGCCACATTCGTCACCGCTTCGCCGGCCGCCAGTCGCGGCAGGGAGGCGAAGATACAGGCCTGCTGACGCCAGGTGACGAAACTCACCCCCAGCTCCCTGCGGAACAGCCGCGTAAACGAGCGCCGACTGATACCCATGGCCGCCGCCCAGTCATCGATCTCCACCCGCGCCACCGGCTTTTTCAGGAAATCCCGGCACAGCGCCGCCAGACGCTCATTATCGGGAAAAGGCAATCCGAGCGGTCGGTCCGGCAGGCGGTTGATCTCGTCCAGCAACAGCGCCCGCACCAGACCGCGCCGATGAAAAGCGGTCGGCTGATGCTCCTCGCCCAGCAATTCGGCAATCAGGCTTGAGGCGAGATCGGTGATTTCCACCACCCGCGGCACTTCGGCCTGAAACAGGTCGGGATGCACGTAGATCGATTGCATTTCCACCGTCGAGATGGTCTCCGACTCGTGTTCCAGCCCGGCGGGAATAATCAGCCCGTGGCCGGGCGGTATCATCCAGCGACCATCTGCGGTGCTGACCAGAACCACACCCTGGCGGGCGTGCCAGATCTGCGCCCGCAGATGGCTGTGGACTGGCGCCCGGTGTCCCTTGGCGTAGGTGCGGCAAATCGCCAGCACCGGCTCGTTGGTGCCATCGATCAGTTTCAGCATGTAATTATGATCTTCGGCAGAAAAGGAGCCGAACATCACGGAATTGATTTTTGCCATTTGGCCCACTCACAAAGAAAATCGTCCAGAACACAGATGCAGGCCAGAAACAATATGAATAAAAGCGGGAGGAAATAAAGACATGTTTCCCGTCTTCCGCCGGGAACCCAAGAGGACTACATCATGGCCACCGTCACCAGCGCCAGCGCCGGCAACAGCTTCAACCCGCAACGCACGGCGTTTTCGATCATCGCAGCCGCCAGCTTCTGCCACATGCTGAACGACATCATGCAATCGCTGCTGACGTCGCTCTATCCGCTGCTGAAAGCCAATTACGCGCTCGATTTCATGCAGATCGGCCTGCTCACCTTCGCCTTTCAGGTTACCGCATCGCTGCTGCAACCGGTCGTCGGCATGGTGACCGATCGCTGGCCCATGCCGTTCTCCCTGCCGGTCGCCATGCTGTCCACCTGCGCCGGCCTCATCACGCTCGCCTTCGCCCATAGTTTCGAGGTTCTGGTGATTGGCGCCTGCCTCATCGGTATCGGCTCGGCCATTTTCCATCCCGAAGCCTCCCGCGTTGCACGCCTGGCCTCCGGCGGCCGTCATGGTCTGGCGCAATCCTTCTTCCAGGTTGGCGGCAATACCGGCACGGCCATTGGCCCGCTGCTCGCCGCCTTCATCGTCATCCCGCTCGGCCAGTCCAGCCTCAGCTGGTTTTCAGTGATTGCGCTTGTTGGTTTTGGCGTATTGTCCTGGGTCGGCGTCTGGTACACCCGCCACCGGCGCGCGAATGTCGGCAAGGCCCCGGCCAGCCGCACCCTGCCGCTCGCACGCGGCACCGTGATGATGACGCTGGCGGTGCTGGTGGTTCTGACCGCGACCAAAAACGCCTATCTCGCCAGCCTTTCCAGCTATTTCACCTTCTACACCATCGAGAAGTTCGGCCTTGGCGTACAGGATGCGCAGGTTCTGCTGTTCCTCTTCCTCGGCGCTTCGGCACTGGGCGTATTCTTCGGCGGCCCGATCGGCGACCGGTTCGGCTCGCGCGTCGTCATCTGGTTCTCGATCCTCGGCGTCATTCCCTTCGCGCTGATGCTGCCCTATGCGAACCTGTTCTGGACGGCCATTCTCGTCGTCGTCATCGGCTTCGTGTTCTCCTCCGCCTTCTCGGCCATCGTCGTGTTCGCGCAGGAGCTGGTGCCGGGTCGTGTGGGTCTCATCGCCGGCATGTTCTTCGGTTTCGCCTTCGGTTTCGGCGGCATCGGGGCTGCGGTTCTCGGCGTCTATGCGGATAAGGAAGGCATCGAATTCGTCTATCGCATCTGCTCCTACATGCCGCTGCTCGGCCTGTTGACGGTGCTTTTGCCAAAACTGCCAAGCCACCGCTAAGAGCTTCGCGTTCAACGCTTTTCAACACGGCGGTCACCTGTGATACTCAGGTGACCGCCGTAATCCGTTGAGCAAAGCCCTATCCATGCAAATCCCCATAAAATCGATCCTCGTTTTCCACGCCGCGGCAAGGGCGGGCAGCATTTCGCGGGCGGCGGAAGAGTTGAGCGTGACGCCATCGGCCGTTTCCCAGCAGATCCAGTTGCTGGAAGGCCAGCTCGGCACGACGCTTATGGCGCGCACTGGCCGCAAGGTGACGTTGACGGAAGCCGGTGAGCGCTATTTCTCGATGATCACCGCCCAGATCGAGCAGATATCAGACGCCACCGACAGCATTCGCGGCTTCCGTTCGGTCACGACGCTGACGATCCGGGCGACGCCCACCATTTCCAACAAATGGCTGTTGCCGCGCCTCGGCTCTTTTCTGGAGGAGCACCCCGAACTCGAAGTGCGCCTTGACGGCACCAATGAACCGACCGATTTTTCGCAGGAACTCGTCGATATCGAGCTTCGCCATGGCGATGGCCGCTGGCCGGGACTGTTCGTGGAAGGGCTGGTGGAGGAGGAATTCCTGCCGGTCTGCTCACCAAACCATCCGGGTGCGGGCAAATTTCTGCCCGAAGACTTGCAGAACCAGCGGCTGATCCACTCGGTCAAGGCGCAGGCGCAATGGAACCACTGGTTTCCGCTGGCCGGTGTCACGGCTGAAAAGCGCTGGCGGCGCGTCCTGTTCGACCGCAGCCACATGGCCATCGATGCTGCCGTGCTCGGCATCGGCGTGGCGCTGGAAAGCACCTTGATGATGGAGCGGGAGCTGCAGGACAAAATGCTGGTCCCGGCCGTGACGGACGCGCCGCGTATCAAGCTCGTGACGCAATGGATCGTTTGCCCGCATTCCCATCTGCGGCAGAGAAAAGTCATGCTGTTTCTGGAGTGGATGCGAAAACAACGCGACGAGTGGCAAACCCGTCGCGTTGTCTGATGTTTCAGGCAGTCCGGCTCCGCGTCAGTAAAGACCCATCAGCCTGATCGGCGCGAGTGTCAGATCCGGGAACAGCACAAGGGCGAGGATTGCGGCGACAAGGATGGACATCGGCGCAAGCGAGCCCTTGATCACATCCTCGATCGACATTTTTGCCACCTGCGCCACCGCAAACAGGCATACACCGACCGGAGGCGTGACAAGCCCAAGCGTCAGGGTGATGACCATGACGATCAGGAAGTGGATCGGATCGACCCCAAGCGAGACGGCCGGCGGCATAAGCACGGGGATCAGGATGAACATGGCGGCAATCGCATCCATGAACATGCCGACGACGATGAGGAACAGGAAGATCAGAACCATGGCCATGGTCGGCCCGGTGCTGATATGGCCAAGGAAAACCGCAACCTGCGCCGGCAGGCCGTCAAAGGTGAAAACCCAGGCCGCCAGTTTTGCCGTCGCTGCGATGAACAGGATCGAGCCGGATGTCCGCGCCGTTTCCATGAAGATGCCGAGCAGCGCCGAAAACGGGATCGTGCGGTAAAGTATGACGGCCAGAAACAGCGTGTAGACAACGGCAATGCCGGCCGCTTCCGTCGGCGTGAAATAGCCATCGACAATACCGATCAGCAGGATCACCGGCGTCAGCATCGGCAGGATGGCCGCAAGGCCGGTCGTCACCACACGCCGGACATTAAAAGGCGTGGGCGGGTTGAAGCCGTTGCGCACCGCATAGATGTGATTGTAGACCATGAAGACGAATGCGAGGAACAATCCCGGCACCAACCCTGCCACGAGCAGGGTTCCGATGGAAGCGTTCGCGACCGAGCCGGCGATGACGATAAGGATCGACGGCGGGATGATCGAAGAAAGCGTGGAGGTGCAGAGCGTCAGTCCCACGGCATATCCCTTCGGAAAACCGTGACGCTCCATGGCCTTGATCTCGATAGCGCCGATCGAGGCGATATCGGCAACGGACGAACCGGAGACACCGCCGAAAATCACCGACGAGGCGACATTGACGTGGCCGAGACCGCCGGGAAGCCAGCCGACAATCGCCTCGGCAAAGTCAAACAGCCGTTCGGCGACCTTGCCCCGTTCCATCAGAACACCGACAAGAATGAAAAGCGGCACCGCGACCAGAAGGAATGAGTTCATGCCCGAAAACATGGTTTGCGCCAGAAGGTCCATCGGCATCGATGTGTAAAGCGCGATGGAGGCGACGCTGGCCAGTCCGAGTGCGACGGCAAGCGGAACGCCGAAGGCGCTCATGAGAAGGAAAAGTCCAAGCAGCGTCAGGCTCATGGCCGTTTCTCCATATTTCCAGCGACCAGATCGGCATCGGCCAGAGGCTGCAGGCCTTCCGGCAGCTCGATGCGGTCGCGATGCTGGCGCAGGGATTCCACGATGGCGGCAATGCCGAGAGCCGCGCTGAGCGGAATGATGACGCCGATCATCCACATGGGCGTGGCAAGCGTGGCGGCGGCTTCATTCATCACATATTGCTGGCGCACCAGCGTCCAGCCCGTCCAGATCATCAGGCCGAAAAAGACGACCGACGACAGAACGTAGATGGGCAGCGCGAGACGCCGCACAAAGGCCGGCATCAGGGCGATGAACACCGTTACCCGCGCCATGTCGGCGGTGCGGAAGCTGCCCGCCACACCCAGGAACACCATCCATATGAAAAGATATCGTGTCGCTTCCTCGGTCCAGGAAACCGGGCTTCCCCACATACGGGTCGACACCTGCAAAAGCACGACAGCCAGAACCCCGATGGCGGCCAGACCGGCCAGCACGTCGGTCGCCAATCTGATGACCCTGCCGAAAAATGATGACGTTTCGTCCATAAACCTGTCCTCCCGACCGGACCGGCTGTGCGCCGGCCCGGAAGACCTGATTGCCTTATTTCTTGCCGACGGCAGCAATCGTCTTGTCAAAGAAAGCCTGATCCTTCACCAGCCCGGCGAAGACGGGATAAAGACCCTTCGAGACTTCCACGAACGCCTTCTGCTGCTCGGGCGTCAGGCGATTGACCTCCATGCCGTGTTTCTGCAGTTCGGCGATCGTCGTTTCCGCGCTCGAGGCGTCGTTTTGCACCTTCCACACTTCCGCTTCCTTCGCCGCCTCCTCGACGGCCGCCTTGTGCGCATCGCTGAGCGCATTGAACTTGGCGGGGCTGATGCCCAGCACCCAGCCGTCACCCATGTGGTTGGTGATCGAGACGTATTTCTGCACCTCGTAGAATTTTGCCGACAGCGGCACGTTGATCGGATTTTCCTGCCCGTCGACGACTTTCAGCTGCAGGGCATTATAGACCTCGGCAAAGGCGAGCGGCGTTGGTGCGGCGCCCATCTTCTTGAAGAATTCCACCCAGAGCGGATTGTTGGGAACGCGGAACTTCAAACCCTTGAGATCATCCGGCGAGGTTATCGGGCGCTTGGAATTGGTCATCTGGCGGAAGGGGCGCGGCCACAGATCTACCGCCTTGATGCCGATCTTTTCCAGCCCGGCAATCAGCTCCTTGCCCTGCTCACCTTCCAGATAGGTGCGAAGCTGTTCTTCATCGTCAAAAAGATAGGGAATGGAGATCGCCGAAAAACGCGGGTCGAAATTCGCATAAAGCGATGTCGCCAAAAGTAGCATGTCGAGCGATCCGCCCGCCAGCTGTTTGACGGCGCCCGACGGATCGCCGCCATAAAGCGAGCCGTTCGGGAAGACCTTGACGGTGACTTCGCCATTCGTTTTTGCCGACACCAGCTCCGCGAACTTGTTGGCGGCCAGCGTAATTTCGGAATTATCCGGATCCGGCGTCGAAAGAGTGAGTGTTTCGGCCTGTGCAATCGATGCGACCAGCATGGTGGCGGCGAGAGCCAGCCCGTAAAGTTTTGAAATTTTCATGTGTTCCTCCCTTTGTTGTCTCTAGACTGTTTCGCGCGTTCCTCCGAACGCGTTTATGCGTTTAATTTCAAGGATCACGCCGCTGTGATCAAGCTCGCCCGCACCATGCTCGACCATGGAGCGGAACAGCCGGTCAACCTCCTCGCCAACCGGTAACTTCAGGCCACGGCTTTTGGCGAAAGCCAGCGCCGTCGACGTATCCTTCACCTGATATTTCGCCGGCCCGCCGGGGCGGAAATCGCCTTCCACCATGCGTTTTCCGTGCTGGCGGAAGACGGTGGAATCGGCAAAACCACCAAGCAAAGCCTGCCGCACCTGCGCCGGGTCGGCTCCCCCTGCTTCAACCAGCGTCAAAGCTTCGGCAACGGCGCAGATTGTCGAGGCGACGATCAACTGGTTGGCAAGCTTGGCCAATGAGCCGCAGCCCACCGGCCCGACATGGGTGACGCGGCCAAGGCAATTGAGGAGTGGCCGCAAGGCGTCCACATCCCGCTGCTCTCCGCCGGCCATGATGGCGAGCGTTCCTTCAATCGCCCCTTTTTCACCGCCGGAAACCGGTGCGTCGACATAAGCGACGCCATGAGCTTTTGCCGCCTCCGCCTGTTCCCGTGCGCTGTCGACCGGGATGGAACTCATCACCAGCAGAATAGCACCGGGCTTCATGACGGAAACGACACCCGAGGCACCGAGCAGAACCTCGTCGCAGACCGGCCCGGAACTCAGCATGCAGATGACGACATCGGCTTCGGCCACAGCTTCGGCAGCCGTGGCCGCCGGCTGCACGCCCTTTGCCGCCAGAACCGCAGCTTTTTCAGCACTGCGGTTCCAGGCCTTGACGGAAAACCCGGCTTCCGCCAGACGCCCCGCCATGGGGGCTCCCATGATACCCGTTCCGATAACGGCGATCTGGCGAATGTCAGCCATCGTTTCCATCTTTCAGAGCCATTGCCGGTTTAAAAAGCGTACCGGCAGTTCTTCTTCGATGAGGGCGGGAAAAGCCTCGCGGAACCGGTCGAGATGCGGTGTTTTCAGATGGTCGTCGAAAGCCTGACGGCTGTCATAGACCTCATAGAACACCACATTGTTTCCCGTTTCCGGCCGCACCACGTCGAATTGCCGGCAACCCGGTTCGTCCTGAACCGAATGGGTGGCGTCATCGCGCGCGGCGGCGAGAAAGGCGTCCATCGAACCGGGCTTCACCCGAAATTCCGCGATCACCACAAAAGCACCGTTCGACATTTCGGTTTCTCCGCCCATTACGCCGCAGCGTCTTTTTGCGGGCGGAAGTTGTTTTCCATGTCCTGACGGAGCTTCACCACATCAAGATCGTTCACCAGCTCGACATCGTCGAAGCTGACGATCTGGTCCTTCTTGATGGCGCGCTTCAGCTTGACATTGTGGGCAAGGCCGATCGGCAGCGCCTTGATGTCGAGGCTGCGGGTGGCCGGAATGGCGTTGGCCCAGACCGCGTAACCGCCCTCGCCATCAAGCATTTCGCCAGGCTGCATATCCTTCTTCGCCGTGGCCACGGCATCGCCGCGGAACTCCTTGGAGCAACCGGTGGCCTCGTTACGCAGCACGGCGGACAACACGCTGATCGAGGTTTCCAGCCCGATGATGTGGAACGGACGCCACATGGAGGCGTACCAGCCGGAAGGATCGGTCAGCAGGCCATATTGCTTGAAGCAGGCGCGGGCATATTCATTATGCGCCTTGAAGGTGACGAAAACGCCGTAACGGATGTTGTTGAACACCTCGCGTCCGTCAGGCTCCTGGCTCGCGGCAATGTCCACGAGGCCGGAACGCGCCATGCGGCCGCCGTCGGCTGCGGGGCGGAAGACGCGGGCGAGATCATGCAGGCCGGCGGGCGGGAAGGCCAGACCGTCATCCGGGCAATCCAGCCCCGTCCCGTTGGCGACCGCCGCCATTTCGATGGCCGCCTTGGTGCCGTCGGTGAAGGAATTGTACATTTTCGGATTGAAGTCGCCCTTGGCCACTTCCTCGTCCGTCCAGCCAAAATAGCTCCAGACCGTGTCCGGTGTCGAATAACGATAACGCGGCTCGAAATTCATGCCCTTGCCGGCGGAGACCACCTCGAAACCGGAAGCCCGCGCCCAGTCCACCAGCTCGCAGATCAGCGCCGGCTGGTCGCCATAGGCCATGGAATAGATCAGGCCCTTGGCCCGCGCCTTTTCAGCCAGGATCGGCCCGACCATGACGTCGGCTTCCACATTGACCATGACGACATGTTTGTTGTGTTCGATGGCGCCGAGCGCATGGCGCGCACCGGCCAGCGGGTGGCCGGTCGCCTCGATGACGCATTCGATTTCGCCGCAGGCGAAAAGCTCGTTCACATCATCGGTAACATAGGTCTTGCCGCTTTTCAGCGCGTCGGCGCAGCTCGTCGCATCATAACGCTCCTTCGCCCAGCCGACGCGTTCCAGCGATTCGCGGGCCTTGCCGACATTGAGATCGGCAACGGCGACCATATGGAAACCGGCGATGCGCTGCGCCTGCGCCAGCACCATGGAGCCGAACTTGCCGGCACCGATGAGACCAACCCGCACAGGTTTGCCGCCGGCTGCACGCGCTGACAGAAGAGAATAGAGATTCATGTTTTGACATCCTTCGCTGGGGAAATTGCTGGCGAGAGTGTCCAGTCTGCCCGGCGAAGGCCATGCGATACCGAGGCGGCGAAGGGTCAACCCTCGCGGCACCGGCGACATGACGTTTCTGCGTTCCTCCCGGATCCCGGCACGCTTTTGCGCCGGCTCTCGCGGTCGCCTCCCAAAGCAACCTTGAGAACAGAGTAGGAGCGTTCAAATATTAGTTCTATTTAGAAAATCAGATTTTTCGTTTAATTTTTCTAACAGATCATCAGGCTGATTTGCGCAGCATCAGATCGGCGCTGAGGAGGATGCGCTCCCGCATCCGGGTGGCGGCATCATCCGCCCCCTCGTTCATCTTCTGTAGCAGAAGCTCGATCGACAGCCTGCCGATCTCGTTGTAATTCTGCGCCACCGTGGTAATCGGCGGACAGGCATAACGCGACAGCGGATGGTCGTCATGGCCGGCGACCCTGAGATCGTAATCCGCGCCATGGCCGACCCTGATGCCCTTCTGGAAAGCGGCGGCAATGACGCCGAAGGCGATACGGTCGTTGGAACACAGGATGGTGCGCGATGGCAGAAGCTCCGTCCGGTCCAAGAACCGGCCGGCCTCATCAAAAGCGAAACGCTCGAAATCCCAGGTGACGATATCCGGCACCTCAAGCACATGCGGTTCGAAACCGAGACGCTGCATCGCCTCCACATAAGCGGTGCGGCGTGTCGCGGCGTTGGTGTTGACCTGCGGCATGTCAAAGAAACAGGGCGGTTCACCCGAACGGCAGAGGTAATCCACCATCAGCCCCACGCTCTGGCGATTATCGGTGCCGACAAAGGCCGAGGTCTCATCGAGCGGCGAATCGACATAAACGATCGGAATGCTGGCCGCGAGCTGCTCCAGCGTGGCGCGGTGCGATTTGACGCCGAGCGGGGCGATGATCGCGCCCGCGACATTCATCGACTTGAAGGTGCGGATGGCGCGGTCTTCGATTTCCGCCTTGCCATCCGACGACAGCACGAAGGCGAGGAACCCCGCCTCGTTGGCGATCAGCTCGATACGGCTCGTCAGCGCCATATAGAAGGGGTCGGTCGAATTCGGAATGATGATGCCGATGATATTGGAGCGGCGGCGGTTGAGGTTGACCGCGAAGATGTTGGGCCGAAAGCCCGATTTCTTCAGCGCTTCCTCGATGGCGTCGCGCGTCTTCTTGCGGACCGAGGCCGGATCATTGAAGTATTTCGAAACGGTCGGGCGGGAAAGGCCGACGAATTCCGAAAACTCTTCCATCGTCCTGATAGATTTGGCCAAAGTGCTTGCCCCCATGAAATATTACATGTGGTACTCTATATCGACCGGCCTTCGCACGAAAAGCCGGTCGAACGCGGTTATCAACGGCCAAAAGATCATTCGGCCGCAAATTGCACTTTCATCGTCGCCGGATCGGACGGTTTTTTCGTAAAGAACGGCAGCATCTCCGCAAGCGGCAGCCGATGCGACACCAGCCGCGCCATGACATCACCATCCGTCTCCAGAATGGCAAGCGCCTGCGGTATGTTGCGGTTCAGCGAATGCGACCCGACAAGCTTCAGCTGACGCCGGAAGATTTCGAAGGGTGCCACCGAAATGCGGGCATCCGGCGCGCAGACACCGAAGAACAGCGCGGTGCCGCCATCCGCAACCAGCGGGATCATCGCTTCCGCGACGGGGGCAATACCCGTCGCATCGGCCACAAAATCGAAAGATTTTACTTGCCGAAGCAGTGCTTCCGAGCCGGAAACTGCCACCTTAAGCCCGAGACTTTCGGCAAAGGCCAGCCTGCTTTCATTGATATCGGCCATCGTCACCGTCGCAATGCCGCGTGCTTTCAGCGACAGGGCAAGCAGCAGGCCGATGGGACCGGCGCCAAACACCAGCGCACTTTCCGGCACCACACCATTCTCACCGATGCCAGCACTCTGCATGCCGTTGACGACGCAGGCGAGCGGTTCGGCAAGTGCCGCGACATGATAGGGCATCGAACCAATGCCGTGCAGGTGATCCGCGCGCACAACGCTGAATTCCGCAAAGCCGCCATTGTGGGAAACGCCATAGGCCTTCAGCGAGCTGCAAAGATTGGTCAGCCCCTTCCTGCAACTGGCACAGATGCCGCATGGCAAATTGGGATCGACGGCCACACGGTCACCGGCCCTGAAGCCTGTCACATCGGAAGCCACGGCCGCAACTTCGCCGGCATATTCGTGCCCCGGGATAACGGGAAACGCACCGTCACCATAACGCGCATGCAGCACGTCTATATCGGTGTAGCACAGGCCGGAAGCCTTGACCCGGAGAAGGGCGTGGCCCGGCGGCAGATCGGCGACGGGAAGGTCCGCCAAAACGGCGCGTCCCTTCTCGACGAATTGAATGGCATGCATGGTCATCTCCGGCTTTTCAGCTCATCCAGTTGCCGCCATCGACATTATATGTCTGGGCGAGAATATAATCGCTGTCGGAAGAGGCGAGGAAAACCGCCAGCCCCTTGATGTCATCAGGCGTGGCGAAACGGCCGATCGGCACGGATTTGGCCACCGCCGCCTTCTTCTCGCCGGGCTTCAGTCCTTCCCACTTGGCGAAATGCGCATCGACCACTTCCCAGTGTTCGCCATCCACGACACCCGGCGCAATGGCGTTGACGTTGATGCCGTGTTTGACGAGCGCCAGCGCCGCCGATTGCGTGGCGGAAATGATCGCCGCCTTGGAGGCGCAATAAAGCGTCACCAGCGCCTCGCCGCGCCGTCCGGCCTGGCTTGCCATATTGATGATCTTGCCGCCGCGCGCCCGGGCGATCATCACATTGGAGACAGCCTTCATCATGAACAGCGGCCCCTTGAGATTGATGTCGAACACCCGCTCATAACTCTCTTCGGTAATGCCGTTGATCGGCGCCATATCGAAGATCGCGGCATTGTTGACGAGAATATCGATGCCGCCGAATTCCTCATCCACCGCCTTTACCACCGCATCGATCCCGGTGAGGTCGGTCACATCCAGCCGCACCGCCTTTGCCGAGGGGCCAATGGCGGCGGCGGACGCCGTCGCGCGGGCGATATCGATATCGGCGATGATGACCTTTGCACCCTCAGCGGCAAAAGCCTGCGCAAAACCAAGGCCGATGCCGCGGGCAGCGCCGGTGATCAGCGCAACCTTGTTGTTCAATCTCATGTCGATCTCCGTGATGCATGGCGGGCAGTCGATGAATTCGGCCCTGCGTTTGTTGTTAGATGCGATTTTTCCACCCCCCTCATTCCTGTGCTTGTCACAGGAATCCAGCCGACGCGTGTCTACGCGGCGAGAGAGTCTTTTCAGCCCAAGGACTTGGGCTGGCTGGATTCCTGTGACAAGCACAGGAATGAGGGCGGCGGGTGTGTGAACCCACCCATGCCGCCCGCCACCAGAAGGCGAACGGGCGGCACGTCGGGAGGACGCGGCTACTTGATGTAGCCCGCGCGGGTCATGTCACGCTCGACCTGTTTCTGCGCGCCATCGAGCGCCGCTTCTACTGTCTGCTGGCCGGAAAGGGCTGCCGCGATCTGCTGGCCGACAACCGTGCCGATGGACTGGAATTCCGGTATGGCGACGAATTGCACGCCGGTATAGGGAACCGGATCCTTTGTCGGTTTGGACGGATCGGCGGACATGATGGCTTTCAGCACCGTATCCGCAAAGGGCGCGGCCTTCTTGTATTCCGGCAACTCATAGGTGGATTTGCGCGTCCCCGGCGGCACCGCGACCCAGCCTTCGCTTTCGCCGACCGTCTTCACATAGGCCTTGGATGTCGCCCATTTGACGAAGGACTTGGCGGTTTCCAGCTTCTTGGTGGTGTTCGGGATCGCAAGGTTCCACGACCACGACCAGCTGGACCCGTTCGGCGTCGCTTCGACCGGCGCGCGCGTGAAAGCGGTCTTGTCGGCAACCTGGCTCTGCTTGGGATCATAGACGCGGCCCGCCGCCGAGGTGGCGTCGATCCACATGGCGCAACGGCCGGAGGAAAACAGGGTCTGGTTCTCGTTGAAGCCGTTGGCGGCCGCACCGGGCGGACCATAAGAGCTCATCAGCGCCACATAATCGGCGATCGCCTTTTTCCACGGCTCGCTCGTCAGCTGCGGCTTCCAGTCCATGTCGAACCAGCGTCCGCCATAGGTATTGATCATGGTGCCGAGGAAAGCCATGTTCTCGCCCCAGCCCGGTTTGCCGCGCAGGCAGATGCCATATTGCTGTTTCGACTTGTCGGTCAGCTTGGCGGCGAAATCCTTGATCTGGGCGTAGCTCGGATTGTCAGGCATCTTCAGGCCGGCGGCGTCGAACAGGTCCTTGCGGTAAAGCGTGAACGAGCTTTCGGTGTAGAACGGCACGGCATAAAGCTTGCCATCCACCGTCAGGCCCTTCTTGATCGGGTCTAGCAGATCGGCGTAATCGTAATCGTCGCCGAGATCGTCGACCGGGGCCAGCCAGCCCTGCTTGCCCCAGATCGGCGCTTCGTAACCGCCGATGGTCATGACGTCGAACTGGCCGCCATTGGTGGCGATATCGGTGGTGACCCGTTCGCGCAGAACATTCTCTTCCAGCACGATCCAGTTGATCTTATTTCCAGTTTCCTTCTCCCAGGCGCTGGAAAGCTTCTGCATGATGATCATGTCGCCATTGTTGACGGTGGCGATGTTGATTTCTTCCGCCTGTGCCAGCCCGGCCAGAAGGCCTGCTCCCACCACAGACGACGACAGAATTCCGATGAATTTGTTCATGAGACCCGCTCCTCCTTTACGGATGTCCACGCACAATAATACATGCGTAAATTTTTTATCTCGCAAAACCGCGCTTGTTGTCAACATCCAAAAATAAACGAGGACGTGACAACGCTTGCGCAAAAGACGTTAAACCTTTGTTTTATAGCGAATATTGTCAACAAAAATTATTAGCAAGCCGATTTCTCTTGCTGCGACGCAACATGTTTTTCATCATTTAATATCTTGACGCGCGTAAATTTTAACTGATATCCGGAAAACAACGAACCCGGAATTCCCGGGATTTTTGCCCGCCGGAAGGATGGGAGCCGACTGTATATGGAGGAGACGATGAGGCAGGCATCCGCACTGGCGCCGCACATGAAAGGCCCGACCATCACGGCCGGCGAAATCCTCGTGGAGATCATGGCGACGACGGTGGGCAACGGTTTTCTGGAGCCGCAGACGCTGATCGGCCCTTTTCCGAGCGGCGCGCCCGCCATCTTCATCGATCAGGTGGCGCGGTGCGGCGGGACCGCCGGCATCATCGCTGCGGTGGGCGACGATGATTTCGGCCGCCTCAATATTGAGCGGCTGCGTCGCGACGGCGTGGATGTCTCGGCCATCGCCACCATAGCGGACCGGCCGACCGGCAGCGCTTTCGTGCGCTACCGCGAAAACGGCGCACGCGATTTCGTTTTCAACATTGCCCATTCGGCGGCCAGCGAAACGCGGATGACGGATGAGGCGCAGGCGCTCATCGAAAAGGCGGGTCATGTGCACGTCATGGGATCGGCTTTTGCGATTGCCGGCATTGGCGCGATCATTGTCGAGGCAATCAGAAACATCAAGGCGCGCGGCGGTTCGGTCTCCTTCGATCCGAACATTCGCAAGGAACTGGTGCAGGGTGACGAAGGCCGCAGGCTGATCGATGATCTCCTTGGCGTCACGGACCTCCTGCTGCCCTCCGGCGAGGAGCTTCAGGCCGCCTCGGGTCTGGATGACGAGGACGCGGCGATCGAAAAGCTGCTCGCGTCGGGCATCGGCGAGATCGTGCTGAAACGCGGCGCTAACGGCGCAAGCCATTTCAGCCGCGCCCATGGCCGCATCGACGCCCCCGGCCTGAGGGTGGAGGAAATCGACCCAACGGGTGCCGGCGACTGTTTCGGCGCAACCTACCTCACCTGCCGCCGCCTCGGCATGCATCCCCGACAGGCGCTCGCTTATGCAAACGCATCAGGCGCCCACAACGTCATCAGGCGCGGCCCGATGGAGGGTGCCGCCAGCCTTGCCGAACTTGACGCCTTCATCGCCACACAATTGTCGGAGGAAACGCTATGACCGGGGTTCTGGAAAATCTCGCCACGGCGCGTCGCGCCGGCAAGCCCGCGGGCATCACGTCCGTCTGTTCGGCCCACCCCGTCGTCCTGCGCGCCGCAATCCGCCGTGCCGCCGCCAGCCGGACATCCGTGCTGATCGAGGCGACCTGCAATCAGGTCAATCATCTCGGCGGTTATACCGGCATGACCCCGCGTGACTTTATCGCCTTCGTCAACGCCATCGCTTCGGAAGAAGGGCTGCCCGGCGAGCTTCTGATTTTCGGCGGCGATCATCTCGGCCCCAACCCGTGGCGCAAGGAGAAGGCCGAGGAAGCGCTGACAAAAGCCGCCGCCATGGTCGAGGCCTATGTGACCTCGGGCTTTCGCAAGATCCACCTCGATGCCTCGATGGGCTGCGCCGGTGAGCCGGCGGCATTGGACGACGTGACGATTGCCCACCGCGCCGCGAAACTCGCGGCCGTCGCCGAAAAGGCCGCCGCTGAGGCCGGCCTGCCCAAGCCGCTTTATATTCTCGGCACCGAAGTGCCGGTACCGGGCGGTGCAGACCACGTGCTGGACACGGTCGCACCAACGCAGCCGCAGGCGGCGCGCAACACCATCGATCTGCACCGCGAAATATTCGCGCAGCACGGTCTTTCGCAAGCGTTCGAACGGGTCATCGCCTTTGTCGTGCAGCCCGGCGTGGAATTCGGCAGCGACAATGTCGTCGCTTATGATCCGCAGGCGGCCACAGCGCTCAGCGCCGTGCTGGACGGCGAACCGCAGCTGGTCTTCGAAGCCCATTCGACCGATTACCAGACCGAGACCGCGCTCGCCGCCCTCGTGCATGACGGATATCCGATCCTCAAAGTGGGACCGGGCCTGACCTTCGCTTACCGGGAAGCGCTTTACGCCCTTGATATGATCGCCTCCGAAATGGTCGGCTCTTATGGTGAGCGGCCGCTGGCGCGGACCATGGAAAAATTGATGTTAAGCGCACCGGGCGACTGGCAGGGCCATTACCATGGTGACGACATCACGCTCCGATTGCAGCGCCACTATAGCTACAGCGACCGCATCCGCTATTACTGGACGCGACCGGAGGCGCTTGCAGCCGTTTCCGCCTTGCATAAGGCGCTGGATGGGAAGACTATTCCCGAAACCCTGCTGCGCCAATATCTCGGCGAATTGCCGCTCGCAACGGTTGCGGGCGAGGACGCGGAAGAGATTTTGATCGCGGCTGTGGATCAGGTGCTGGCGACCTATCACGCGGCGACGGGCGAAGGCCGCCACTGACGGCAATCATAAATCCGGATGCCCCTGCGGCAGAGGCCGCCGGAGCGAAATGGGGGAAGTGCGAGCGGTTTTCATCTGAAATCCCGCTCAAACTTATAACTGTATTCGTGAGGGAGGACTACCAATGGCAACACGAAACACGAGCGGCCTTGCGCGGGTAATGCTTGCGCCATCGGTGCTGTTATTGCTGGTGTGGATG
>NZ_QSNV01000011.1:0-190482 GCF_009498615.1 Agrobacterium sp. ICMP 6402 | reverse complement strand
CGTAATGTTCCGACCTCTTCGGCAAGCGCCTGAGCGGCACTCGGAAATTGCACTGTCATACGTCAACTCTCTGTTTTTACAGGTTAATAAAAAATAGATCAATAAAATACGTGATTATAGAAGCAAGTAGACCATGGGACATATTGCGCTGCAACCGTAAAATCATCGACCTCACGGTGAGCCAACCCGTGCCAATGCGATTGGTTCCACCGTCTTGTATGGCAAATAACGCGTCCAAGGTGATTCGGAATCCATAAAGTGTCAGAAATTACAACGAAAATTTGAGATTGCTTATTCGTAGTCCTCACGTATTTCGTAGCAATGGTCTCGTCACTAGTGATTCGGCCTCTTTTTAATCTGGGCGGCGTTGGGGCAATAGAGGGGCACAAGGCAGTGAAATTTTCTGCCTATACTTCATTGCTGTTCTCGATTGCGGTTCTTTCGGGCTGCAATACTCCCGCGGGCGTTCGTTCGTTCGGGGGCGCGCAGATGTTGTCTCCGTCGCAGGCGCTGGTTTTCCCGCCACCCGGTGGTCCGGAAGTCGTCACCGTGGTCAATCACACCTATTCCAATGCGGTGGCGCAGCAGATCATATTGCGCTCCGAGGCCGCGACACCCGGACAGAATTATATCAAGGCAGAGTTTTTCGGCCCGCAGCAGGCCGGCGATACCGATCGTGATGCTCTTGGTTTCAGCGGTTTTAGGGCAGCCTCCGTCGCGCGGGAAATCCGCACGGAGTTTCCGGGTCAAAACATCGCCATGTCGGCAAATTACCTGCAGAACGGCTATGGCGCGTTTTCTTATGCCGCCGGCAGCGGCCGGGGCGACGATACCTGCCTTTATGGCTGGCAGGATATACGCTCGCCGGAAAGCATGCGGCAGGATTTCCGCAATCTCGGCCGCATCAAGGTGCGGCTGCGCCTTTGCCAATCCGGCGCGAGTGTCGAGCGGCTTCTGGCGGTCATGTATAATTACACGATCACCGGCACCTATGCCTCGGAAAGCTGGAACCCTTACGGCACGCCGCAGGGGGTGAACGCAAATCTCGGCCGCCCGGGTAATCCGGTCTATCCCCTGAAGACAAACGAGGTGCCGATGCGGCCCGGCGGCGAAGTGACCGGGAGCGTGCCGACAACGCCGCCGGTCCGTCGCGCTGTCGCCGTCGCACCGGCTCAGCCGGAACCGCAGCCGCTGCCTCCGGTCGCGACGGTCAGCATTCCGTCGCCCGCGTCAGTCGGATCACCCGTCCAGTCCGCAAGGCCGACGATGGCAGGCAGGCGGGCCGGAAACACACCGGTGGAGGGCGGTCAGCCGCCATCGCAGGTTCCGCAGGTCGCCATTCCGTCGCCTGCATGCCTGTCCGGTTCGGGAGGGGTTCAGGGATGCTGATGATCTGTGGAGCCGCAGCGAAAGAAGATGTCGAGGCGCAGGTCGCCCATATTCCGGGCGTTAATGCCGGGTGGGGAAGAGAACGGAAAGTTGTCGGATGAACAAGGCCATCACAGTTATTGTCTGGTTGCTTGTGTCGCTTTGCGTTCTGGCCATCGTCACGATGCCCGTCAGCCTGCAGACGCATCTGGTCGCCACCGCGATCTCGCTCGTTCTTCTGGCGACCATCAAAGGATTTAGCGGGCAGGGGGCCTGGCGTCTGGTGGCCCTGGGTTTCGGCACGGCCATCGTTCTGCGTTACGTCTACTGGCGCACCACCAGCACGCTGCCGCCCGTCAACCAGCTCGAAAACTTCATTCCCGGCTTTCTGCTTTATCTGGCGGAAATGTACAGCGTCGTCATGCTGGGCCTCAGTCTCGTCATCGTCTCCATGCCGCTGCCGTCGCGCAAGACGCGGCCCGGCTCGCCGGACTATCGGCCGACTGTCGACGTCTTCGTGCCGAGTTATAATGAAGATGCGGAGCTTCTGGCCAACACGCTGGCGGCAGCCAAGAACATGGATTATCCGGCCGACCGGTTCACGGTCTGGTTGCTGGATGATGGCGGCTCGGTGCAGAAGCGTAATGCCAGCAACATCGTCGAGGCGCAGGCGGCGCAGCGCCGCCACGAGGAGCTGAAGAAGCTTTGCGAGGATCTCGACGTGCGTTACCTGACGCGCGAGCGCAACGTCCACGCCAAGGCCGGCAATCTCAATAACGGTCTTGCCCATTCGACCGGCGAACTCGTCACGGTGTTTGACGCCGACCATGCGCCTGCCCGCGATTTCCTCCTGGAGACGGTTGGTTATTTCGAGGAAGACCCCCGGCTCTTTCTGGTGCAGACGCCGCATTTCTTCGTCAATCCCGATCCCATCGAGCGGAACCTGCGCACCTTCGAGACGATGCCGAGCGAAAACGAGATGTTTTACGGCATCATCCAGCGCGGTCTCGACAAGTGGAATGGGGCATTTTTCTGCGGTTCCGCCGCCGTGCTGCGGCGCGAGGCGCTGCAGGATTCCGATGGCTTCAGCGGCGTCAGCATCACCGAGGATTGCGAAACGGCGCTGGCGCTGCATTCGCGCGGCTGGAACAGCATTTATGTCGACAAGCCGCTGATCGCCGGTCTGCAGCCGGCCACCTTCGCGAGCTTCATTGGCCAGCGCAGCCGCTGGGCGCAGGGCATGATGCAAATCCTGATCTTTCGCCAGCCATTGTTCAAGCGCGGCCTCTCCTTCACGCAGCGCCTTTGTTACATGTCGTCGACGCTGTTCTGGCTTTTCCCGTTCCCGCGCACGATCTTCCTGTTCGCGCCGTTGTTCTACCTGTTCTTCGATCTTCAGATTTTCGTGGCCTCGGGCGGGGAGTTTCTCGCCTATACGGCCGCTTATATGCTCGTGAACCTGATGATGCAGAACTATCTCTATGGCAGCTTCCGCTGGCCGTGGATTTCCGAACTTTACGAATATGTGCAGACGGTTCACTTGCTGCCCGCCGTCGTTTCGGTGATCTTCAATCCCGGCAAACCGACCTTCAAGGTGACGGCGAAAGACGAATCCATTGCCGAGGCGCGGCTTTCCGAGATCAGCCGTCCGTTCTTCGTCATCTTCGCGCTTTTGCTGGTGGCAATGGCTTTTGCCATCTGGCGCATCTATAGCGAGCCGTACAAGGCCGATGTGACGCTCGTCGTCGGCGGCTGGAACCTGCTTAACCTCATCTTCGCAGGCTGCGCACTCGGTGTCGTCTCCGAGCGCGGCGACAAGTCGGCATCGCGGCGCATCACCGTCAAGCGGCGCTGCGAGGTGAAGCTCGAAGGCAGCGATGAATGGCTGCCGGCCTCCATCGATAACGTCTCGGTGCATGGCCTGCTGATCAATCTGTTCGATGGCGCAACCGCTGTTGCCAAGGACACGACGGCGATCGTCAGGGTCAAGCCGCATAGCGAAGGCGTGCCGGACACCATGCCCGTCAACGTGGTCCGGACGGTTCGCGGCGAAGGGTTGGTTTCCATCGGCTGCACCTTCTCGCCGCAGCGCGCCATTGATCACCGCCTGATTGCCGACCTGATCTTCGCCAATTCCGAACAATGGAGCGAGTTCCAGCGCGTGCGCCGCAAGAACCCCGGACTCATCCGCGGCACGGCGATCTTTCTGGCCATATCGCTGTTTCAGACGCAGCGCGGGCTCTTTTATCTGGCCAAGGCGCTGCGACCTGCCGCCAAAAGCGTCAAACCTGCCGGAGCTGTAAAATGACCGGCGGCAGAAAGATCAGGGGTTCGCTTATAGCATTGATGTGGAGCGCCGCCGCAACCGGTGCGATGGCGCAGTCCTCACCCTTCGATATGTCGCCGGAAAGGCCCGCGCAGACTGCGCCTGCGCCGGTGCCGCCGCCCGTTGTCGTTCCTCCCGCTGCGCCCAGCCAGCCGTCGCCGGTCCAGCCTCCGGCGATACCACCGGCGCAGCCGCCCTTTGTGGTTCAGCCGGCGCCAGTGCCGCAACCGCCGCAGCGGACCGCCGTTCCGCCTGCATCGGTTCCGCCCGTTCCCGTTCCTCCGCGTCAGGAGGGAGCAAGACCAGCCACGGCGCAGGCCCCCTTATCAGCTGCTGATAGCCGCCGACGTTATATATTGCCCTATGAGAAGCTCAGCCTTTCCGGCGAGATGGCCCGGCGGCAATGGGGTATCTATCTGACGCCCGAACAGGCCAATGCTGCCGTTTCGTTTAATATCGGTTATCAGAACGCCATTGTGGTCGCGCCTGAAAGCTCGAATTTTCAGGTCAGCCTGAACAATATTCCACTGGATGTGGCGCGCATTGAAGCGCCTGACGGTGAGGGCAATGTCTCCCTGAAAATCCCGCCCGGCGTGTTGCAGGTCGGCTCAAACGTCGTGACGCTCGGCGTGCAGCAGCGGCACAGGACGGATTGCACGATCCAGTCCACCTACGATCTGTGGACTGACATCAACCCGGCGAATACCTACATCGGCTTCAACGCCGATGTTGCCGGTGCTTTCGCCAATATAGACGACATTCAGGCGACTGGACCGGACGGCAAGGCCGCGACTTCGATTGAGATCGTCGCGCCGTCGCTCGGTAATCCGGCATTTGCGGATTCACTCCTGCGCCTTTCGCAGGCGCTGGCGCTCAGAACCCAGATGCCCAACCAGACGATCCGCTTCGTGACGGCCCCTTCCTCCGAGCGCAAGCCCGGAACACTGACGGTTCTGGCAGGTACCGCCCGTGAGATTGCGGGTATAGCCGGAACGTTGCCGCCGGAAGCATCGGCGGGCGCCTTTGCCGGTTTTGGCAGCGTCGCGCCAGGCGGCTTCTCGCCGCTTTTTGTCAGCGGCCCCACTCCGCAGGCGGTGCAGGCGGCCATAGAGACGCTGTTTTCGTCAATATCGCGCGCGCCCGGCGCCCAGAGAACGGCTTTTTCGACCCGCAGCTGGCATGCGCCGGATGTTCCGCTCATCACCTCGGACCGCCGTATCGCGCTTTCCGAACTCGGTCTCGAAAGCAGCGAATTTAGCGGACGCCGTTTCCGCAACGAGTTTTATATCGGCATGCCCGCCGATTTTTATGCCTCGGCCTATGGCGAGGCATCGCTGCTGCTCGACGCGGCTTATTCCTCGCAGGTCTTGCCTGGCAGCCATATCGACATTTACGTCAATGACGAGATCGCTTCGACGGTGCCGATCTCCAACAATGGCGGCGGTATTTTCCGGCATCTGCCCATCAACGTCACGATGCGCCATCTGAAGCCGGGACCGAACAAGATAACGATCGAGGCGGTGTTGATGACGGCGCAGGATCAGGCCTGCGCGCCGGGTGCGCCGGCCAGCACGACCCCGCGTTTTGCCCTGTTTGACACTACCGAAATCCATATTCCGGATTATGCCCGGATCGGTCGCAAGCCGGATCTCGCAGCGATGGCCGGCGCTGGCCAGCCCTACAGGGCTGCCGGAAGCCCGGTCGCGCTCTCGCTGGACCGGTTTGATACCGACACCATGTCGGCGGCGGCAACCCTCGTCAGCCGGCTTGCGAGTGTTGCCGGACATCCGATAAATGTCGAAACCGTCGCCTCGCCGCTGGTGATCGGTGATCGGGATGCGCTGTTTGTGGGAACGATTTCGCAATTCCCGCAGGCGCTGATCAGCCAGTTCAATCTCGTTCCCTCCAGCCAGATATCCTGGAAAGTCGGAACCGGTGTTCAGCCGCCCGCGCAGAGCAGCGAAACCTTGTTCAACGACTGGCGGGAGAGGGTCGATGGCGGCGTCTGGGAGGGGCAGGTCTCGTCCTTCGAGGATTGGATGAAGCGGAATTTCGACCTGAGTTCGGAGACGCTACGCTTCCTGCCGGCGGCCGAGCAACCGTATGCCCCGCCCGCCAATGTCTCCTTCATGCTGGCGCAGGGGCTTAGCCCTTCCGGCGAAGGCGTCTGGACGCTTGCCACCGCGCCGACGTCGGCCGAACTTCTCGACGGTATGTCGGCGATAACGCGCGAGAACCGCTGGGGCGACGTCACCGGACGGGTTGCCGCTTACGATGCGACTGCGGAAAAGGTCGAAACAGTCGAGGTGGAGCGGCCGTATTTTTATGTCACCGGAGCGTTTTCGCTCTCCAACTGGAGACTGATCGCTGCCAACTGGCTGTCCTCCAATGTGCTTTCCTATTCGCTGGCATTCATCGGTTTCGTGTCGCTTCTGGGTTTCGCCACCTTCGTGATGCTGCGGCTGATGGGACGACATCGATGACGGGCGGGATTTCGAAACTTGCCCGCATTATCTGCCTGTCCGTGATGGCATTGATCGCCGGCATCTCCGCCGGCCACGCCGCATCGGTGTCACCGGAAGCGTGGTCTGCGTATAAAAACGCCTTTCTCGATCCCGGCGGGCGCATCATCGATACCGGCAACGGCAATATCAGCCACAGCGAAGGGCAGGGTTACGGCATGTGGCTTGCCGTGCTCTCCGACAACCTTGCCGATTTCGAACTGATCTGGAGCTTCACCCGCACGGAGCTGCTGGTGCGCGACGACGGGCTTTCCGCCTGGAAATGGGATCCGCGCACCCGGCCGCACGTCACTGACATCAATAACGCGACCGATGGCGATATCCTGATCGCCTATGCGCTGGCGCTCGCCGCCGGCCAGTGGAACCGGCAGGATTATGCCGAAGCGTCCGCAGCCATCGCAAACGCCATCCTCAAAAAAACAGTGGTGCAGCGTGGTGGTAGAACGCTGCTTTTGCCGGCTGGCAGCGGGTTTGGTGAAAATGACAGGGCCGATGGCCCGGTGGTCAATCCATCCTATCTGATTTTCGAAGCCTTTCCGGTGCTCGACCTGGTTGCGCCATCACCGCTCTGGAAGGCGCTTGCCGATGATGGCGTGGCGCAGGTCGGCGCATTCACCTTCGGCGACAGAAAATTGCCGGCCGACTGGGTATCGGTGAAAACGAAGCCGCAGCCGGCGGCGGGTTTTCCTCCGGAATTCGGTTATAATGCGGTGCGCATACCGCTTTACCTCTCAAGGGCGAAAATGGGAGTACCGGAACTGCTGGCGCGGCTGAAAGACGGCATGGCGCTGGAAAGCGGTGCGGCCGGAACCTTCGATCTGAAGAGCGGAGCGGTCAAGGACGTCCTGTCGGACCCCGGCTACCGCATCATTCCGGCGCTGGCGGCCTGCGTTGCCGGCGGTCCGGCCATTCCCGCCGAACTTAAAAGCTTCCAGCCAACACTTTATTATCCTTCCACATTGCATCTTCTGGCATTGTCGTTTCTGGCGAGGAATAACGGGGAATGCCGATGAACAAGCCACTGTCGACCTCGGCTCTCATCCTGCTTCTGATTGCGCTTGCCGCCTTCCACTGGCGCGACAGCATTCTTGGACGAGTGTCTGATGTGCACACCTCGGCGGTGGGCGACAACCGCGCGGTGCCGCGTATGTCTCCGACAGCGGCCAATCCGGCGCAGATCAACGCCTTCGTCAAAAATCGCGAGATGGCGCAGGTGACGCCGCCTGTCACGGTGCCGGCCGCAACGCCGCCGGTAACGGTGCCGGCGATGGACCGCCCGCCGCAGGCCGGCTGGCAATCACCACAGCCGCAAATGGCGCAGGCTCCCACTCCCCGCGCGGCTGAGCCGGCTGCGGCCAATATGCCCGAGGTCGATCTCAGCGCGCTGCGTTATTTCGCTGCGAGGGGCGATACCCAGCGCCTTCAGGCCGAGATTGCCCGGCTACGCACGCTTTATCCGAACTGGACGCCACCGGCCGATCCGCTCGCCATTCCAGAAAATGGCGATCCCAAACTCGATGCCATGTGGCAGCTTTATACTGATGGCCGCTACGCCGAAGTGCGAAAGGCGATTGCCGACCGCCAGCAGGCGGAACCCGGCTGGCAGCCGCCAGACAATCTGACCGGCATGCTTTCCCTTGCCGAGGCCCGCCAGCGGCTCGTCAATGCGTCTGATCTCAAGCAATATGCGACGGTGGTTGATGCGGCGGCAAACAATCCCGGCCTGCTGACCTGCAGCGAAGTCGATGTTTTGTGGCGGGTGGCGGATGCCTTCGCCAATACCGACCGCATGGGGCGGGCGCGGGACGCCTATCTCTACATTCTCAACAATTGCACGATGCCAAGCGACAGGCTTGCCACGGTGCAGAAGGCATCGGCGCTTTTGCCGGCGGAGATGATGAGTGAGCTGCTGGCCAAGGAAAAGCCCAGCGCTGATGGCCAGCTGGAATTCGAACCGGTCAAGAACGATCTCGCCCGCCAGTTCGTGGCGAAGGCGGGGGAGAAGGAGGGCATTTCCGTCCCTTCCGCTTACCTGATGCGGCTTGAAAGACTTGCCGAGACCGACAAGCTGGCCAGCGACGCCCTGCTGCTCGGCTGGTACAATATTCGCCAGAAGAACATGGCGGAGGCGGAAAAATGGTTCCGCAAGGCGCGGGAAGAAGAAGACAGCGCTTCTGCTTCTCAAGGCTTGGCGCTGGCCTTGATCGACCGCAACGAGCCGCGTGAAGCCGAAGACGTCATGCATAAATGGCGCACCTCCTCCGATGACGCGCTCGCCACCTATCTTGCCGCAACTGCCAATCTTCTGGCGCTTGAACCGCCTGTCGTGCTGCCGCCGGATGTGCTGCAACGCATCGCTGCCGAAACGGTGGCGCGCAAGGATGCGGCGACGGCGCAGCAATTCGGCTGGTATTCGCTCGCTTTCCGGCAGACGCCGCTTGCCTTGCAATGGTTCAGTACCGCGCTTGGCTGGAAACCGGATGACGAACCTTCGGCCTATGGCGTGGCGCTCAGCTATCATGACCTGCGCAATCTGGCCGGTCTGCGTGGCATCCAGCAGCAATGGGCAAGCCGCTCGCAGCGCATTGCCGATGTGGGAACCGCACGCATGGTGGATCAGTCCGGGCAACCGCTGGCGCCGGTAACCGCACCGCCTGTTGCCGCAGCCTCTCCGACGACAGCACCGGCACCCTATGCGCCGCAGGCGGAGACAGCGGTGGTGTACAGTCAACCAACCGTTCAGCAATCGGCTCCGGAGCCTTCGCGCAAGCAGGCACGCCGCCCGACGCAAGCGCAACGGGAAGCCAGCGCCGCATCGCGCCCCCGTTCCTGCGCAGCCTATCCCGATCCGCAGCGACTGCCGCCGCAGCAGGCGCTCGATCTTGGCTGGTGCCTGATGGAGACCAACCGGCCGGCGGAGGCCCTGAAAGCCTTCGAATCCGCCATTGAAGGTGGCCAGTCGATGGTAAAAAGCGATGCGGCCTATGGCCAGAGCCTTGCCTATCTGCGCATGGGGCTGACGGACCATGCGGCCGTTTCGGCGACGAAATCGGGCATGGATCGCCCGCGCGCGACCGAGTTGCAGGTCTCGATCCTGGCGGACAGGGCGGTTTCCGCCTTCCAGTCGAAACGCTATGCGGAAACGCTGCTGCTGCTCGATCAGCGTTCACGGCTTGCTGATGAGCGTGCCGATCTGATGGTGCTGCGCGGTTATTCCTATCTTGCCATGCGCCGTTACGGTGACGCCGCGCAGATTTTCGAAAGCCTGACGTCGATCGGCAATAAGGACGGCATCCGCGGACTGGCCGCGGTGCGCGCCGCCCGGCCGAGCAACGGTCCGCAAGGGGGCTAAGTTACGGCGGCCAGAGAATGGCCGCTTCTATCCCGCATCCGTCAAGTTGCGGATGATGCGCATGAAGATGCCAGCGCCGATGCCGATCAACGCGTCCGGAAAATCATAGTCGGGATTGTGCAGGTTGGGGTAGTCCTTGCCCGCGCCCAAAAAGAACATGGCCGATGACGAGACGGCACGGAAGCGGCCGAAATCTTCGGAAGCGCGCATGGGCAGCCCTTCCGAATTGTGGGAAATTTTCTCCTCATCCAGCGCCCGCAGGATGTGATCGACTGCGTCAGGCGCATTTTCGCAATGCAGGAAGATATCGTCGTAAGTGATATCGAGCGCCAGTTTCTGTTCGTCCGCCAGCTTTTTCGCGAGCGCTTCCGCAGCCGTGCAGAGCTTTTCCATCCGGTCGTCGGTGAGCGTGCGGAGCGTCGCCCAGACTTCCGCGTCGGCCGGGGAAATGCCGAAGGCCGCTTCGCCCATCACCGCATGGGTGATCGTCACCATCGAAAAATCGGGTTCTGGCGGAAAGCCGGAGCCAAGATCGGTCAAGGCCGGCATCAACTGCGATATCGCCCGCATCGGCGAAACGCCGTGTTCCGGCGAAGAAGCATGCGCCGTCTTGCCGGAAAGGCGAATCTTGATACCGCGTGAGGCGCAATTGACCGGGCCTTCCACCACGCTGACATGGCCGAATGGCAGGCCGGGAAGATTGTGGAGGGAAAAAGAGTAATCCGGCTTTATCTCGCCAAAGCGCGGATCGGCGATGACGGCCGCAGCCCCTGCGCCGGTTTCTTCCGCCGGCTGGTAAAGGAGGATGACGCTGCCGGTTTGCGGTCGGTTGCGGGAAAGGCCAAGCGCCAGCGCCGTCAGAATGGTCGAGTGGCCGTCATGGCCGCAAAGATGGCCCTTGCCGTCGGAGCCGGAGCGGTGTTCGGCCTCGCTTTTTTCGTGAATGGGCAGGGCATCGAGTTCGGACCGGATCAGGATCGCCGGGCCGCTTTTGCCGCTGTCATAGACCGCTGCGACGCCATGGCCACCCAGATCGGCAAGAAGCTTGTCAGGTTTTGCCTGTTCGAGGAAAACGCGGATGCGTCGGGCTGTTTCCTTTTCTTCGCCGGAGATTTCCGGATGGCGGTGCAGATCATGGCGAAGCTCGACGAGGTCTAGCATGTCCTTATTGGTCAGAAACATAAAAATCCCTGCAGGTTGCGGCCGGTTTTTCCTGCCGCAACTTACAGATCATTGCCTTCAATGCAAAACCTTTGGCGGGTGCCAGCGTTTGCCCGTTGTCTTGGTTTTGGTGGCAAGCGTGATGACATCGGCAGGCAAAGCGACCTTTGGTTTGGCCAGTTCCAGCCGTGCAAGGGCCGCGCGCGCTTTCTCGGCATATTCCAGATGCGCGGCGTCGTCCGAATGATAGTGCTGCAGCCTGTCGAGAATTTCGGCGCCTTCCACCGCCCTTTCGGCGGCGATGAGGGCGACGGCGCATTTATAAAGCGCCTCGCGGTGGAAAGGCGCGCGATTGGTCACCTGTCGGAAAGCCTCTGATGCCTCGTGATAATGTTGTTGCGCCAGCCGCGCCTCGCCGATGCGCATCCACAGCAGAACCGGGTCCTGACCGCTGGCGAGAAGTGCCAGAAAGGCGATTTCCGCCTCCCGGAACTCACCCCGGTCGAAAGACAGGTTGGCGAGACCAAATTGCGCGCCGGAATGGTCGGGTGCTGCCGCCAGCACCTGGGCAAAGGCAATGTTGGCGGCGGGTTTCTTGCCGGTCTTGTAAAATTTGAGGCCCTGTTCATAGACAAAACGGATACTGCGTGGATGCAGCGTGCCGCCGAGATTTTCGCCCGAGCGGGTGCGGAACAGCGTGCAACTGAGCTTCTGCTCTTCCGGTCCGAAGAAATATTTATAGGGCTCGTTGCCGCGCAGGAAGTCATAGGTTTTGAAACCCTGCTCGATGGCCCTGCGGATGCAGTGCCCGTGCAGCACGAGGCCGGGCGAAGGGGTCTTCCAGTTTTCGTCGCGGCCGGTGATGTAGAACAGCACAGACTTTTTCTGCCGGTCGATGATGTTGGCGAGCGCGCCGAGCGGCTGGTCGCCGAACCACAGGACAGGCACTTCCAGATCGCCTCGGATATAGACATCCATCAGCATCTGCCGTGTTGCGCCGATCAGCAGTTCCGTGCGTTCCTTGCCCTTGTGTGGCGCCCAGCGGATGCGCCAGAAGTCGAACAGGATATCCATGTCCCGTTTGATCGTTTCTTTCGTTGCGAAGGTGATGCGATATTCATCGCCGCCCTCCACTTTTCGCAGGAAGCGCCTGAGCTTCTGGCGGGTCTGGCTGCTCATATGGCTGTCGAGATAGCCGTCGAAAGTGTCGGGCAGGGCGACCACCGGGCAGATGCAATTGTTGATGTTATAGGGGTTGGTCGGCATGTTGTCGCGAAACATGACGAGCGGACCCTGCAGCGCACGGACCATCGCACTGTGCCGTTCCGGCGGGCCGGAGAGGTAGTCGAGTTTCAGTTCGGTCCAGTTCTGCTGGCGAATGTAGGAACAGAAACCGGCGACGGCGTGATTTTCATAGTCCGGCAGGGTGATGAAGCCGGTGTAATCCGCCGCTGCATTGCCGGCCATGACGATGCTGTCGTGGAAGCGGCCGGTTTTCTTGTCCGGCTCGGTGACGAGGCGCAGCGGGAAAAACGCCACATAGGGCGAGCCTTCCGGGCGTTCACGCAGGGCCAGAATGAACCAGCGCTTGCGGCGTGGCATATAATCCCTGAGCCAGCCCCAGGAGAGGAAATGCCGTGCATGGGGATCGGCCATGAACACCGCGTCCCAGTTTTGCCGGATCGCCTCGAAACCGGCGTCGGTGTCGATGATGTCGATACGCATTTTTGCCCCCTCCCAATACAGATCACAAATTCGGGAGACTTCATTTTATGGGCAAACGGCCGGCTTCAAATATTCCCTTCGGGTGAAAGGCGCCCATCAAATGGGATTAACCCGTGGCGGTTTTCCCGCCGGTGCGCCGCGACAAAAAAGCCCTTGTCCACCGGTTGTAACTCTCTAACATGCGGGCTGAATGTTCGATCGGCTCAACGGTCCGCATGGCACGGGAGTTCTCATATGGCAGTTCCTTTTATGCTTCTGACCGGCGCCAGCCGTGGAATAGGACATGCCACCGTCAAGCTGTTTCAGGAGAAGGGCTGGAGGATCCTCACCGTATCGCGGCAACCATTCTCGGAGGAGTGCCGCTGGCCATCGGCGCGGGAGAGCCATATCCAGGCAGATCTCGAGGACTTATCCGGCATTGAAGATCTGGCGGCCGAGGTGCGTTCCCGCCTCCCAGAAGGAAAACTTGCGGCTCTCGTCAACAATGCCGGGATTTCACCGAAGGGCGAAGGCGGCAGCCGACTTGGTGTGGCGGATACCACGGCAGACATCTGGACGCGGGTGCTCAACGTCAACCTCGTTTCCACGGCATTGCTCGCCCGCGCGCTTTTGCCGGAACTGGAGGCTGCGAAAGGCTCCATCGTCAATGTCACCTCGATTGTCGGCTCGCGGGTGCATCCTTTTGCCGGCGTGGCCTATGCCACCTCGAAGGCAGCGCTTGCGGCGCTGACGCGGGAACTGGCGCATGAATTCGGCCCGCGCGGCGTGCGCGCCAATGCCATTGCCCCGGGCGAAATCAACACCGCCATCCTCTCTCCCGGAACGGCGGAGCTGGTTGAAGCCCAGGTGCCGCTCGGCCGGCTGGGCACCACGGCGGAGGTGGCGCAGACCATCTATTTCCTCTGCTCGGACCAGTCGCGCTACATCAACGGCGCGGAAATTCACATCAATGGCGGCCAGCACGTCTGACGCCTCAGCCCAATCCAACCGAAACGGAGCCCTTACCGATGACCATCCTGCCGAATTCCGTCGAGGCACGCGACATCGCCTATCAGATGCACCCGAATGTCAACCTGCGCAAATTCGAAAAGACCGGCGGTCTGGTGATCGAAAGCGGTGAGGGCATCTATGTCACCGACAGCAGCGGCAAGCGTTATATCGAGGCGATGGCGGGGCTGTGGTCGGTGGCGCTTGGTTTTGGCGAACAGCGGTTGGTGGATGCTGCAACGAAGCAGATGCAGAAGCTGCCCTATTACCACACCTTCTCCTACAAGACGCATGGCCCATCCGTTGATCTCGCCGAATTGCTGATCGAGCTTTCGCCGGTGTCGATGTCGAAGGTGCACTTCACCTCGTCCGGTTCCGAGGCGAATGATCTTGCCGCCAAGATGGTGTGGTATCGCTCCAATGCGCTCGGCAACAAGGACAAGAAAAAGATCATCGGCCGCATCAAGGGTTACCATGGCGTGACCATCGCATCAGCCTCGATCACCGGCCTGCCGCGCAACCATGAAAGCTTCGACCTGCCGCTGGACCGTATGCTGCATACCGCTTGCCCCTCCTATGTGCATTTCGGCAAGGATGGGGAAAGCGAGGCGGATTTCACCGCGCGTATCCTGAAGGAGCTGGAGGACCTGATCCTTCGCGAAGGCCCCGAAACCGTCGCCGCCTTCTGGGGCGAGCCGGTGATGGGCGCCGGCGGGGTTCTCCTGCCGCCGGAAGGATATTGGGAAGGCGTGCAGGCGATCCTGAAGAAATACGACATTCTGCTTGTCGTGGATGAGGTGATCTGCGGTTTTGGCCGCACCGGCAAGATGTTTGCCTGCGAGACCTATGGCATCAAGCCGGATGTGCTGGTCGTTTCCAAGCAGATTTCATCGTCCTACATGCCGCTTTCAGCGATCATCATGAATGACAGTTTCTACCAGCCGATTGCCGATGAGTCCGACCGGATCGGCTCCTTCGGCCATGGCTACACCGCCTCCGGTCACCCGGTCGCGACGGCGGTGGGGCTGGAAAACCTGAAGATCATTCAGGAGCGTGATCTGGTCGGCAATGTCGCCCGGCTGGAGGGCAAATTTCTCGATCATCTGAAGGCGCTTGCCGATCACCCGCTCATTCATTCCTCGCGCGGCGTCGGTCTTCTTGGCGCGCTGGAAGTGAAGCCATGGGAAGGCCTGAAGGCTGGCGATACGACGCTCGCCATTGCCGCCGCTATCGAGGAAGAGGGTGTCATCACCCGGCCGATCGGCGAATCCATCTGCTTCTGCCCGCCGCTGATCATCACGGCCGAGCAGCTGGATGAGCTGTTTGCCGGCGTGAAACGTGGCCTCGACAAGGTCGCGGCCGCTCGCGGTTGAAGGTTTTATAGTTAGTGTCGGCCGGTTTATCCGGCCGGCCTCATCTTATCCCCTGTAGGCCACAAATACGGCGCCGCAGGCGATCAGCACCACGCCGAGCCAATTGGGCAACGACAGCCTTTCCCCCAGAAACAGCACCGCAAAGACGGCGACGAAGACGACGCTGAGCTTGTCGATGGGGGCGACGCGGGCGGCATCACCGATTTTCAGCGCCCGGAAATAACATATCCACGATGCGCCGGTCGCCAGACCCGAAAGCACGAGGAACAGCCAGGTGCGCCCCGAGACGGTGGAGGGCTGCTGCCAGTTGCCGGTGACATAAACCATCAGGCCCGCGGCGGCGAGAATGACGATGGTGCGGATGAAGGTGGCAAAATCGGAATTGACGTTTTCGATGCCGACTTTCGCAAAAATCGCGGTCAATGCCGCGAAAGCCGCCGATAGCAGCGCCCAGAATTGCCAGGCCAGAAACAGGTTCTTCATGTGGGGCCTACTCCGTTCTTCGCATTCGCTCTGTCTGGCTTTACAGCATCGGCTTTGCGATAAGAACCGTTTTCGCAGATGTGCTTGAACGAAGAAAGCCGGCGCATCGAGCGAATGCGCCGGCCTTCATGTGAGAGCCTGTCCGGACGGAGCCGGGACAGGCCGGACCTTGGGAGGTCGTATTATTCGGCGGGCTGAACCGATGCGGGCAGTGCCGTGTCCACATCGGCGATGCCGGAGATTTCTTCCTGGCCGCTCAGCACGCGGGCAAGCTGTTCCTCATCCAGTTCGCCTTCCCAGCGGGCGACGACGATGGTGGCGACCGCGTTGCCGACGAAGTTGGTGAGCGCGCGGCATTCCGACATGAAACGGTCGATACCGAGGATCAGCGCCATGCCGGCAACAGGAACCGAAGGCACGACCGAGAGCGTGGCTGCGAGCGTGATGAAGCCTGCGCCGGTGATGCCGGCCGCACCCTTGGACGACAGCATCGCCACCAGCAGCAGCAGGATCTGTTCACCGAAGGACAGGTGGATGCCCGTCGCCTGCGCGATGAAGAGAGCCGCCAGCGTCATGTAGATGTTGGTGCCGTCAAGGTTGAAGGAATAGCCGGTCGGGATGACGAGGCCGACGACGGAGCGCTTGCAGCCTGCCTTTTCCATCTTGCTCATCAGGCCCGGCAGCGCTGCTTCCGAAGACGAGGTGCCGAGAACGAGCAGCAGTTCTTCCTTGATATAGCGGATAAGCGCCACGATGGAGAAGCCGTTATAGCGGCAGACGGCGCCCAGAACCACGAACACGAACAACGCCGACGTGATGTAGAAAGTGCCGATCAGCATGGCGAGGTTGGTGACGGACGATATGCCGTATTTGCCGATGGTGAACGCCATGGCACCGAAAGCGCCGATCGGTGCGGCCTTCATCAGGATCGCGACCAGCTTGAAGATCGGATACATCATGGCATGCATGAAATCGGTGACGGGCTTGCCCTTTTCGCCGACGATGCCGAGCGCGATGCCGAACAGCACGGAGAAGAACAGCACCTGCAGAATGTCACCGCTGGCAAATGCACCGACGATGGTGGTCGGGATGATGTTCATCAGGAAGCCGGTGATGGTCTGCTCATGGGCCTTGTCGGCGTAGGTCGCGACGGCCTTGGCATCCAGCGTGGAAGGATCGATGTTCATGCCGGCGCCCGGCTGTATGGTATTGGCGACGATGAGGCCGACAACGAGCGCGAGGGTGGAGAACACCAGGAAGTAGATCATGGCCTTGCCGGCCACGCGTCCAACCTTCTTCATGTCGTTCATGCCGGCGATGCCGGTTGCGACGGTGAGGAAGATGACGGGAGCGATGATCATCTTGACGAGGCGGATGAAGCCATCGCCGAGCGGCTTCAGCTGCTCACCGAAGGTCGGGTAAAAATGGCCAAGCGCGATACCGGCGATGATGGCGACCAGAACCTGGAAATACAGGTGTTTGTAAAATGGCTGCTTGGCGTGGCCTGCGGCCACGGCTGTGCTATCGATCATGTTTTTTCCTCCTCGGCCTCACCCTGCCTTTATTGGCCTCCCGGGATCGCCGTGACGTTGACGGCTTCGCGCCGATTGAGGAGTCATGTGCAATACGCATGCCAGACTTGCTTATTTGGTGTAACTGACTGATTTAAAAAGTACTTTTTATTGACGCTTTGCCGGCTCACAGGCATTTGTGTGGAATTCCGGACAAATTCTCTTGCGATCTGTGTGTAAATCCGCACAATTAACGCATGCCCTATCAGGATCAGGCACCTCATTCTCAGGCGAAACGTCGCGCGCAATGGCTGGCGCTGGCCGGCCTGTGGCTGCTCGTCAGTCTCGGTGCCCTGCTGGTGGCCGATGAATTCGCCCGTCATCAGGCACTGCGAACGGCCGGTTTCGAGGCTTCCACCGATGCCGAACTGAAGATTGCGTTGCTGAATGTCGCGCTGGAGCGGCCGCGCGCCATTCCGCTGGTTCTGTCAGGCGATCCCGATCTTGCCACCGCGCTGGATGGCGGCGACGCCGTTGCCGTCGACCGGCTGAACCGCAAGCTGGAGGGGCTGATCGAAGGCACGCAGTCGTCGGTCATCTATGTGACCGGGCCGACCGGTCTGACCATCGCCTCCAGCAACTGGCGACAGGACGACAGCTTCGTCGGCTCCAACTACGCGTTCCGCGAATATTTTCAGGCGGCGATGAAGACCGGCATGTCCGAACATTATGCGCTCGGCAATGTCAGCCGCCGGCCGGGTCTTTACATTTCCCGCCGCATCGATGCCGCGGACGGAAGGCCGCTCGGCGTTGTCATCGCCAAGGTGGAATTTAATCGTCTGGAATCGGACTGGAACATTGGCGGCAAGCCGGTTTATGTGGTCGACAGAAACGGCGTCGTGCTGATGACGAGCGTGCCGGAATGGCGCTTCAAGACCATTGCACCGATTGACGAGGCGCGGCGAAAGGTCATTTCCGAAAGCCTGCAATTCGGCAATGAGACGCTGGCGATACTGCCGTTCCGGCCGGCCCGCTCATCAGGCGATGATGTTCCGCTCATCCATGTCGATGAGCCGGGGCGGGAGCGCGGCGATTATCTGCGGCTGGAAACGCCGGTGCCGACGACCACATGGACCCTGCATTACCTGCAACCCGTAGCACCGGCGCTGAACACCGCGATCCGCGAGGGCAGGGTGGTGGCGCTGGCGACGCTGATGCCGCTGATGGGTCTTTCGGCCCTGTGGCTGTGGCGTCGGCACAAGACGCTCAAGGAAAAGGAAGAGGAGCAGCGCGCCCGCGCTGAGCTGGAAACAAAGGTGCAGGAGCGGACCCGCGACCTGACGAAGACCCGCGACCATCTGCAGGCGGAAATCGCCCTGCATGAAAAGACGACGGGCGAGTTGCGCAATGTGCAGCATGAACTGGTGCAGGCCAACCGCCTTTCGATTCTCGGCCAGGTGGCGGCGGGTGTGGCGCATGAAATCAACCAGCCGGTGGCGACGATCCGCGCCTTTGCCGACAATGCCCGCACCCTGCTGAAACGCGACCGCCTGCCGGAGGCCGCCGAAAATCTCGAAAACATCGCCGCGCTGACCGAACGCATCGGCACCATTACCGGCGACCTGAAGATTTTGGCTCGCAAGGGCCGCACCGCCGCCGAGCCGGTGAGCCTCAAACTGGTCATCGAAGGCGCGGTCATGCTGTTGCGCAGCCGTTTTTCCGGGCAGATGGACGCGCTGGATATCGCATTACCGGATCAGGATTTGAAGGTGCTGGGCAGCCGCATCCGGCTGGAGCAGATCCTCATCAACCTTCTGCAAAACGCGCTGGAAGCCACGGAAGAGATTGGCGCTGCCCGCGTGGAAGTCCGTGTGCGCGAAGAGGGCGACATGGTCGTGCTTTCGGTCAGCGACAATGGCGGGGGCATTCCCGAGGCCATCCGCGCCCAGCTGTTTTCGCCCTTCAACACCTCAAAGGAAAGCGGCCTCGGTCTCGGCCTCGTCATCTCCAACGATATTGCTTCCGATTATGGCGGGCGTATCGCGGTAACGAGCAGCGGGGCGGGCACGGCTTTTTCCGTATATCTGAAGCGAGCATGACATGACGGTGGATGGAACCATATTCCTGGTGGACGATGATTCACAGCTGCGCAAGGCGATGGTGCAGACGCTGGAACTCGACGGATTGTCGGTCACCTCCTTTTCCCGCGCCGAGCAGGCGCTTGCGGCGCTGAACGAGGATTTTGACGGCATCATCATCACGGATGTGCGCATGCCGGGCATGACGGGGCTGGAATTCTTCGACCATGTCCGCAAGATCGATGCCGATCTGCCGGTTATCCTCATCACCGGCCATGGCGATGTGCCGATGGCGGTCGATGCGCTTCACAACGGAGCCTATGATTTCATCGCCAAGCCCTTTCCGGCCGAGCGTATGGTGGAAAGTGCGCGCCGGGCGCTGGAAAAACGCCGTCTCGTACTGGAAAACCGTGCACTTCGCCGCGCTGCCGGGCAGGCGGAAGACGATCTGCCGCTGATCGGACAGACGCCTGCCATGGAGCGGCTGCGCACCACGCTCAGGCACATTGCCGATACGGATGTGGATGTGCTGGTGGCGGGAGAGACGGGCAGCGGCAAGGAAGTGGTGGCGACAGCGCTGCACCGCTGGAGCAAGAAGCGCTCGCGGGGCAATTTCGTGGCGCTGAATTGCGGTGCGCTGCCGGAAACGGTGATCGAAAGCGAGCTTTTCGGCCATGAGCCGGGCGCTTTTACCGGCGCGCAGAAGAAACGTGTCGGCCGCATCGAACATTCGAGCGGCGGCACGCTGTTTCTGGACGAGATCGAAAGCATGCCGCTTGCCGTGCAGGTGAAGATGCTGCGCGTGCTGGAAATGCGCGAGGTCTCGCCGCTGGGTTCAAACGAGGAGCGGCCGGTCGATATCCGCGTGGTGGCGGCGGCCAAGGTCGATCTCGGCGATCCCGCCGAGCGCGGCACCTTTCGCGAGGATCTTTATTACCGGCTGAATGTGGTGACGCTGTCGATACCGCCGCTGCGGGAACGCAAGGCGGATATTCCGCTGCTGTTTTCCCACTTCGTCACCAAGGCTGCCAACCGCTTCAACATGGCCGTGCCGCAGATCAGCGCCGGCATTTCCCGTCGGCTTCAGGAGCATGACTGGCCAGGCAATGTGCGCGAGCTCGGACATTTTGCTGAAAGGGTGGTTCTGGGGCTGGAAACGGACGCGGCTGCCCTACCTGTCGTGCAGGCTGCCATTCCCGCATCCGGCACCTTGCCCGAACGCATGGATGCGATCGAGGCGCGGATCATTCGCGAAACGCTGGAGCAGTCGAATGGTGATGTGGCGGAGACAATCGCCACGCTCGGCATTGCCCGCAAGACGTTTTACGACAAGCTGCAACGCCACGGTATCAACCGGGCGGATTATGTGAAGAACTGAGGGGGCGTGAAAGAGCCGCAACGCTTTTGACGGCTTTCCCACACTCGGTGTCATCCTCGCCCTTGAGGCGAGGATCCATCGGCGCTCGAAAGTGTGGATCCTCGCCTCAAGGGCGAGGATGACGGAGGAGGCATTGGCGCGCATCGCCAGTATGACGCGCTCAGCTACTCTGCTATCGCTCCTGCTGGAAGCCGCTGCCGCGATTAGCCCGCAACGCAGAAATGACGCTGGCCGTCATAATCCGTGTAGGTGCCGGTGCGGGTGTTGAAGCTGCGGTAACGCTGCGAGCAATAGTCGTACCAGGCGTTGGTCCACGGCTCGATGGTGCGATAGGTAGCGCGCTGACCATAGACCGGGCGGCTGTCATAAACCGGCTGCGGGCGATAGACCGGTGCAGGACGATAGACGGGAGCCGGGCGGTAGACCGGCTGTGGACGGTATTCCTGGTATTCCGGCTCGTCATAGACATAGTTCGGTTCGTAACGGCGCGGCGGGTCGATATAGACGCGCTCATCGTCAACAGGCGCCGGGCGGGAAAGGGCGGAGCCGACGGCGACACCGGCAGCAAGGCCGAGTACGCCACCCAGAATGGCGGCATCACGGCGGTCACGGCGGCCCCAGTCGTCGGCAGACGCGGTGTTGAAAGGAACGATGGTCGCGGCGGCAACGGCGACGGCCAGAACGGTTTTAGCTGCAAAGGACGACATGGTCTTTTTCCATCCAGAACGGCAGGGGCGCTGCCAGTTGCAAATTCGATGGTTAAAGAAATATAGCGCTGCTGCTGAACGGGCGCTGAATGAATTGTGGCGTGTTGACGGCCGAAATTCGAGCGGGCCGGCCCGATTTTCGCAAGCCGCGCCGCCGGGTGGCGGCGCGGCTTGCGTTGATCATGCGGCGTAACGGCTGATCGCCAGATCGTGCGTGTCGATCTGCGGCTTGGTCCCGCTGATGAGATCGGCAAGCACGCGGGCGGAACCGCAGGACATGGTCCAGCCGAGCGTGCCGTGGCCGGTGTTGAGGTAAAGATTGCTGTAGCGGGTAGCGCCGATGACCGGCGTGCCGTCAGGCGTCATCGGGCGCAGGCCGCACCAGAATTTCGCCTGGCTCTGGTCCCCCGCGCCGCCGAACAGGTCTTCCACCGAATGGGTCAGCGTTCCCTGTCGTGCGGCCGGCAAATCCTTGCTGAAACCGGCGATCTCCGCCATACCGCCGACGCGGATACGCGAGCCCAGCCGGGTGATCGCCACCTTGTAGGCCTCGTCCATCACCGTGGAAACGGGCGCGCGCTCCTCATTCACCACCGGAACTGTGATGGAATAACCCTTGACCGGGTAAACCGGCAGATTAAGTCCGAGCTGGCGCACGAATTGCGGAGAGTAGCTGCCAAGTGCAGCCACGAAAATATCGGCCTCCACCAGCCCTTTGGTGGTTTCCACGGCCTTGATGCGACCGGCCTCGACGATGGGACGCATGATGCCGGTATCGTAAATGAAGGTAACACCGGCTTCTTCCGCCATGCGGGCAAGCTCGGTGGTGAACATGAAGCAGTCGCCGGTCTCGTCGCCGGGCAGACGCAGGCCGCCGACGATTTTTTCTTTGGCCGGTGCGAGACCGGGTTCGATGGCAGCGCAGCCGTCGCGGTCGAGAATTTCGAAGGGCACACCGCCCGCCGTCAGCACGTCGACATCCTTGCCGATGCCATCGAACTGCTTCTGGGTGCGGAAGACCTCCAGTGTGCCCTGCATGCGCTGGTCATATTGAATGCCGGTTTCGTCGCGCAGCGCCATCAGGCAATCGCGGCTATATTCGGCGATGCGAACCATGCGGCTTTTGTTGATGGCGTAACGCGCCGAGGTGCAGTTGCGCAGCATCTGGCTCATCCAGCGCCACGCCGCCGGATCGGCCGTCGGGCGGATGATCAGCGGCGCATGTTTCATGAACAGCCATTTCATCGCCTTCATTGGAATGCCGGGTGCTGCCCATGGCGAGGAGTAACCGGGCGAAACCTCACCGGCATTGGCAAAGCTGGTTTCGAGCGCTGCGGCCGGCTGGCGGTCGATCACCGTCACCTTGTGTCCGGCTTTGGCCAGATACCAGGCGGAGGTCACGCCGACAACGCCGGCTCCGAGGATAGTGACGTTCATGATCGTCTCACTTGTGATTGACTGATGTTGAGGCGGTTGCCGGGGTTTCTCCCGGCTGAATATAGCTGCGGCGGTAACGGCGTCCGAGGCCGGTCAGGATTTCATAGGCGATCGTGCCCGCATCCTCGGCAATGTCTTCCAAAGTCTGGTCAGGCCCGATCATCTGCACGAGACTGCCCTGCGTCAACGTTCCCTCGGGCAGGGCGGATATGTCGAGAATGATGCTGTCCATCGAAACGCGGCCCGCAATCGGCAGGCGAATTCCATTATACCACGCCGCCCCGCGATTGCTGAGCGAGCGTGGCAGACCATCGGCATAACCCGCGGCGATTGTCGCAAGACGTGTGGGGCCTGCGGCTTCGAAAGAGCCGCCATAACCGACCAGCGAGCCTGTCGGCACGGTGCGGGTCTGGACGACGGCGAGATCGAGACGCACGACCGGTTTCATCGGGTTGGGCCGGGCAACGGAGGGCGCGCCGCCATAAAGCGCGATGCCGGGGCGCAGCAGGTGGTTATGGTAGTCATTGCCGAGAAAGATGCCGCCGGAATTGGAAAAGCAGACGGGCGCATCGGGGAAAGCGTTGGCGGCCTTTCGCATCACCGCAAGCTGGGCGGCATTGGAGAGGTGTTCCGGCTCGTCGGCGCAGGCGAGGTGGCTCATCACGAAGGCGATGTCGAGACCTTCGAGCAATTGCGGCTGAGAGGCGATGATTTCAAGCTCCGCCGGGGAAAGGCCAAGGCGGCACATGCCGCTATCGATCTGCACCGCCGCCGGTAGCGTCTTGCCCAGATGGCGCGCATGGGCCGACCACTGCGCGATCTGCTCCAGCGAGTTCAGAACCGGGGTGATGGCCATGGCGGCGCAGGAGATCTCGTTACCGGGCTGAAGGCCGTTCAGCACGAAAATCCGCGCCTGTGCCGACAGACGAAGCCGAAGCGCCAGCGCCTCATCGATATGGGCGACGAAGAAGTTGCGACAGCCTGCGTCGAACAGGGTTTGCGAGACGATATCCGCGCCGAGGCCATAAGCGTCTGCCTTGACGACCGCTGCCGTCTGCGAAGCCGGCGCCATGGCCGCAAGCGTCAGGTAATTGTCGCGCAATGCGCCGAGATCGATGCTCAGATGGCCGCTTGCACCACCGGCTGCCTGCTGGCGGCTGATCTGCATGTCCATGGTCGTTCACCCTCATTTTTATCCCATGAGAGTATTGCAACGATTATCGAATTTCTTGGCGATTGTTCGAAGAAAATGCAATAGAATTGAAAATGACGCAATTTTCTTTGTCTGATTGGAATTTTCTATGTCGTCACTCGATGCGACCGACCGCCACATCATCCGCCTGCTTCGGCTCAATGCCCGTATCAGCAATGCAAAACTGGCAGCGGAAGTCGGGCTTTCGGCTTCGGCCTGCCTGCGCCGGGTCGATATTCTCGAACGGGAAGGCATTATCCGCGGATATACGGCGCTGACCAGCGGTCTCGCCGGCGGGGAAGTGATCTCGGTCATCGTGCAGATCACGCTCGACCGCCAGACCGAGGATTTTCTCAACCGGTTCGAAAATGCCGTGCGGCGGTATCCGGAAATCCGCGAGTGTTACCTGATGACGGGCGGATCGGATTATTTCCTGCGCTGTGAGGCGGAAAGTGCGGGAGATTTCGAGCGGATTCACAAGGAGATTCTGTCGAAGCTGCCGGGGGTTTCGCGGATTCATTCGAGTTTTGCGATCAGGAATGTGTTGGCGACGCCGAAGGCTCGGTGAGGGTGGGCGTTGAGTGTGCCACCACCCCCCTCTGTCCTGCCGGACATCTCCCCCTCAAGGGGGGAGATCGACAAGCTGCGGACACCCTGCCTATGGAACGAGCGAGTGCGGCATCTGATCTCCCCCCTTGAGGGGGAGATGCCCGGCAGGGCAGAGGGGGGTAAGCCACACGCTCCACCCTCGCGTTGCTATCCCCACCACCGATAAAAATGATGCACCGGCCCCCGCCCATTCCCAACGGCAAGCCCGCGCCCAGCCTCAAGCGCCCCATTCAGATACTCCTTCGAGAGCCCAACCGCCTCCCGCAGCTCACACCCCTTGGCAAGATGGGCCGTAATCGCCGCCGCCAATGTACAGCCGGTGCCGTGGTCGTTCTTAGTGTCCACCCGCGGTGCGGCAAGCGCCAGCATGGTGCCATCAGCAAACAGATAATCCGTGCTCTCAGGCCCATTGCCATGTCCACCCTTGATGAGCACGGCTTTTGCGCCGGCCTTGAGGATTGCCTCGGCCTGACGGGTGATTTCCTTGTCGGTGGTGGCGATCGGCATGCCAGTCAGCAGCGCCGCTTCGGGCAGGTTCGGCGTGACGATGGCGGCGAGTGGCAAAAGCTCCCGCCGCAAGGTCTCGATGGCGTCCTCATGCAGCAGCCGGTCGCCTGATGTCGCCACCATGACCGGGTCGAGAACCACCGGCTGTGGCTGCCGACGAAGCCGCTCCGCGATGGCGGCGATGGTTTCGATGCGCGAGACCATGCCGATCTTCACCGCATTGACGGCAAGATCGGAAAAAACCGCATCCATCTGTGCGACGATGGTGGCCACGGAAATATCCTCAACCGCGGTGACACCTCTGGTGTTCTGGGCGGTGATGGCGGTGATGACGCTGGCGGCATAGGCGCCGAGTGCCGAAAAGGTCTTGATGTCGGCCTGAATGCCCGCGCCGCCGCCGCTGTCGGAGCCGGCAATGGTCAATGCAATTGATGTCATGGTTGTCTCGCTTTCAGCGCCGCGTCAATTGCGGAGCGGAAGTCCCTGGTTGCGCTGGCAATATCGCCTGCCCGGAAGATGGCGGAAATGACTGCGACGCCATCCGCGCCGGCCTCGATGACAGAAGGCACGCGGGCAAGGTCGATACCGGCGATGGCGCCAACAGGCATATCCGGCCGCCATTCGCGCAGCAGGGCGCGAAGCGTCGCAAAACCATCGATACCGACGGGTTTGTCTGGGTTCACCTTGGAAACCGTTTCGAACACGCCGCCAATGCAAGCGTAATCGGCAGGCTTGGAGGCCGCCCGTTCGGCATCGGCGCGGTTCTTGACGGTGAGACCGATGATCGCCTTTTCGCCGAGAATGCGCCTGGCGGTCTTCGCATCCATGTCATCGGCACCGAGATGCACGCCATCAGCGCCGGAGGCGAGCGCCACATCCACACGGTCGTTGATAACAAGCGGCACACCGGTGCCGGCGATGGCCTCGTGAATGGCGCGGGCGTCGTCGATCATTTCGCGCGTCGAACCATGCTTGTCGCGATATTGCAGAATGGTCGCACCGTTGAGTGCGGCCGCCAAAGCAAGCTCGGGTAAGGGTGCGACATCGGCAAGACTGGCATCGACCAATGCGTTGAGACGGTAATCAACCTTGTTCATGCTCTATCCTCGCGTGATTGATGATGTCTTCGTCCGAGATTTCGGAAAGCGCATCCAGAAACACCGGTTCGAAGGTGCCGGGGCCTTTGGCCTGTTTCGCAGCCAATTCGGCGGAAACGCCTGTGACGGCAAGGGCTGCGGCTGCCGCCGTCAGGGCATCTTTCTCCACGGCCATGAACGCGGCGATGATGCCACCCGAGAGACAACCGGTGCCGGTGACCTTCGCCATCCATGGATGACCGTTGACGATCCTGACGCCACGGGTCGTGTCGCGGAGATGATCGACCGGTCCGGTTTCGATCCGCACCGCATCAGGCACATCGCCGATCAGGCTCATCTCGGCGCGGTTACCGCGCACGATGGTCGGGGAGAGGGCGATGAGTTCGCGGGCAAATTCCAGCCGGGATGGCGAATAGTCGCAATGTACGGGATCGACGATCCACGGCTTGCCGGATGCATTGGCGATCTCGATTGCCAGCCGGATGACCTTGCGCCGCTCGGCATCCAGCGTGCCAAGATTGACGGTCAATGCGTCCGCCTTGGTGACAAAGCTCTCTATTTCTTCCAGAGAAGTGGTCATCGAGGGAATGCCGCCGATGACGGTGATGCCGTCGGCGGTGAATTTCTGCACCACGGTGTTCATCAGGCAATGCACGCGCGGGCGGGTTTTGCGCACCCGCTCCAGAATGTCGGCGGCTTTCGCCGCTGTCGGAAAAGTGCCGGTCATGGCTGCTGCAGCTCCACGGCGATATCGTCTGCCTTCGGTGCCTGCTTGATCAGCTGCATCTCCTGCATGAACGCACCGAAACGATCATAGCGGGTGCGATCAAGTGCGGCGGGGCGCTTGGCGAAGCGTGGCAGCGTGTCGAAGAAGGCCTGTTTGTTCAGCGCATCGTCAAGGTTCGGATAGGCCTTGATGAAAAGCTGCCAGGATTCCTGCGGGTGGTTGGTGATGAAGATCGCGGCCTGCTCGACGGCGGAGAGGAAACGCGGCAGGCGGCTGTCTTTCGTAAGATCGCGATGGGTGACGAAGATCAGCTCGTCATAGGCCGGCACACCATGCTCCTCCGGGAAGAACGAGCGGCCTTCATGGCCTTCGAGCTTCATCTGCGTCAGTTCGAAATTGCGAAAACCGCCGAGTGTTGCATCCACCTTGCCGGCAATCAGCGATGGCGAGAGCGAGAAGTTGACGTTGATGAGTTCGACATCATCCTTCGTCAGCCCGTCCTTTTCCAGCATGCGCTTCAGCATCGCATCTTCAAAACCGGAAACGGAAAAACCGACCTTCTTGCCCTTCAGGTCCTTCAGGCTTTTGATCGGCCCATCCGCGAGAACCGTGACGGTGTTGAGCGGGGTTTCGACCAGCGTGCCGAAACGCACCAGCGGCAAGCCGGCATCGTGATCGAGATAGAGGTTCGGCTGGTAATGCACGCCGATATCGGCCTGTTTTACCGAGACGAGACGCGGCACGGCGGAGGGGTCCGCGGGCGGAACCAGTTCAACCTCAAGCCCCGCATCGGCAAACAGGCCACGTTCTTTCGCGATCACCATCGGCGCGTGATCCGGGTTCACGAACCATTCCAGTAACACGGTCAGCTTGTCGGCCGCCTGAGATTGCATGGGTGCAAGCACGCTTGCTGCCGCGACGAGGAGTGAAAGAAGAGTTCGTTTCATGGTGCCGAAAGTCTCCGTAAATATCTGAAAGGAATGGCGTGTTCTGTTTCTCTGGCCCAGGGGGCCAGATTGGCGGTCGCCCGGTCGACGATGAGCCGCAGCAACACCGCCATGACGGCGAGAATGGCCATGGCGGCAAACATGGTGTCGGTCTGCATGCGGGCATTGGACTGGATCATGACGAAACCCAGCCCGGCTGAAGCACCCACCCATTCGCCGATGACGGCGCCAAGCGGGGCGAGTGGCGCGGCCACCCTCAGCCCGGAAATGAGCGATGGCAACGCCAGCGGCACGCGCAGCCGGGTGAGGGTCTGCCAGTGGCTTGCCTCCGTCAGCGAGGCGGCGTCGAGAATGGCGCGATCCGTGCGATTGAGGCCATCGGTGAAAGAGGAGGCGACCGGGAAGAAGATGATGATCGCGGTCATCACCACTTTCGAGGCCATGCCGAAACCGAACCAGAGCACGAGAATGGGGGCGAGCACGAAGACCGGGAAGGCCTGCAATACAAGAACCATGGGCCAGACGAGGCGGCCAAGACGCGGGATGGCGGCGATCGTGAAGGCGACGAGGATGCCGGCGGCGATGCCTGCCGCTAGCCCGAGCGCCATTTCGCCGGATGTCACCATGGCCTGGCCGAACAGGAAGCCGGGCTGACGCCAGAAGGCGGCGGCGACATCGGCGGGCGACGGCACGATGTAGCGCGGCGGCGCAAACAGCCATGTGCCCGCCTGCCACAGAAGCAGCAGAAGGCCGATACCGTTCAATGCATGGGTGGCACGCATGAGCCGGACCTCAGGCGCAAACGCACCATGTGCGAAGGACAGAAGGTTTCAGCATCATCATTCGGTCTCCAGATGTGACAATCACGGAGATCATGGCCAAGCGGAGAAGAGAAAGGGCAGCGCCTGAAGGGTGCGACAGTTTCCGTTCCTACGCCGGCATGACCCGGATCAGGTTCAAGGGTCCGGCTCATCGCCATCTCAGCACCGTTCGGTGCTCCCCTCGGAATGCGTCGGAAACTGTCGCTTTTTTAGCTGGCTGTCAACGGCTCAGATGCTGCGAAGCTGTTCAAACAGGGCGATATGGCTGCTATCGGCACGATAGAAAACCGCGGGCTGGCCGAGCGGCGCTTCGATGGTGACTTCGCGTCCGCCGGGATGGCGCGCGCCGCTCCACAGATGCACCCATTCGCCATTGCCCGGAAGATAGAGTGTGCGCTGCGTTTCGCCCGCTTTCCAGACCGGCGCAACCAGCATGTCGGCTCCATAGAGATAGCTGTCCTGAATGGCGTAGGTCTGCCGGTCGTCCTCATAATGCAGGAAAAGCGGACGTTGCACCGGCAGGCCAGTCTCAGCCGCCTCTGCGGAAAGCGATTTCAGATAGGGGGCGAGCGCGACATAGATCGCCGTCATGCGGGCGAAATGGGCAAGAACCGTGTCGTCCTGATCGATCTGGAGATTATCGCGCGGGCGATTGCCCTCATGGGTGCGCATCACAGGCGTGAAGGCGGCCATTTCCGTCCAGCGCATGATGAGTTCCGCCGTCCTGACATTGCCGAACAGGCTGGTGTAACCGCCGATATCGGAATGGTGGTAGGCGTTACCCATGAGGCCGGAGGACAGCGCGCCGCAGATGACGGTGACGAGGCCGTCATGGCGGGAGAAATCCACCGACTGGTCGCCGCCCCAGATCAGCGGGCAATGGGCTTGCACGCCGGTGAAGCCTGCGCGCATGAAGAACAGTGCTTCACCCGTCTTGCCCCGGCTTTCGACGGCTTTCGCGTTAACCTCGGCCCAGAGGGTGGGCCAGGCATTGTGCATCAGCTTGGCATCGACACCGTTGGAAAGGTTGATATCGATCGGCAGATATTCGCCAAAATCGGCCATCCAGCCGGAAAGGCCGAAATCCAGCATGTTTTTGCCGATGATCTGTTCGGCAAACCAGTCGGCCGCGGCCGGATTGGTGAAATCCACCACGCCGCAGTCGAATTCGCCGAAATCCACCAGCGCCGTCTTGCCATCTGCGCCGGTGGCGAAATAACCGGCGTCTTCGGCCACGGGGAAAAGCGGGCCGTCAACGCAGAGATAGGGGTTCACGTAACCAAGAAAGCGGATGTCCTGATCGGCAAGCTCGGCAATTTTCTGGCGCAGATGCGGATAGCGCGTGTCATTGGCCTGCCAGTCCCAGAACAGCCGCGCACCAAAGGAGGTCTGGCGAAGTCCGACCCAGTCCTCGCACCAGAGGCCGGAAACCTTCGTTCCGGCGGCACGAATTTTCTCCAGCCGGGCAAAGGAGTTGACGCCGTCCTTTAACCCGATGATCGCGCCGTTATAGACCCATTCCGGCAGCTCCGGCTGGCGTCCGAACCGCAGCGAGAGGGCGGAGACGATATCGGTGAAGGTATCGCCGGCGAAGAATTCGATACGCTCGGGGATCGCCCAGATTTCGATTTCGTGGAAATCGCCGTTGCGAAAATCGAACACCGAATAGGCGCTGGTTTCCACATGCAGGGCGTATTTGCGCGACGAGAGGTAAGTCGGCTGCGGGTAGTTTGTGTTGTAATAATCGCCGCCCGCCTTGCCGCTGACATCGGCCTTGAAGGTAAGCTCCGAGGTCTTGTCGCGGCCGACGCCGGGTTCAGAAGTCCAGAGCGGGAAACGCCGTCCGCGCATGTCGAAATAGGACATCTGCTCGCCGCCGCCCCAGACGTGCTCGTCCGTTTCCGCGACGACGCGCAGCCACAGGCGGTTGATGGTTTCATCCAGCGCCGCCAGTCTGATAGCGTTGCCGTCCAGCGTCAGGCGAAGGCGCGGTGCCTGTCCGGGTGCGGAGGAAAGCGTGACGCTGTCGCCGTCGATCTCGGCATGGCGCAGGGCAGTTCGCTCGATGACATAGTCCTCGATGTCGAAATTGCCGCGATACATATCCATTCGTTCGCGGCCAGAACCCGCGAAGAAGGCGGGGTTGTCAGGCGAATGGGCAAGGATGGTGCGGCCGTCGATTTCGAGCGTGAAGCCGTCTTTGGTCTTTTCGAAATGCATGACTGTACCTGTTTAGCCCTTGAGACCGCCGGCGGTGAGGCCGGAGACAACCCGTTCCTGAAAAATGACGATCAGGATCGCGACCGGCACGATGCCAACCACCAGCGCCGCCGAAATGACTGGCCAGGGGAAAGCGAATTCACCCTGATAAAGCTGGATGCCGACGGGCAGGGTGCGAAGGGCCGGATTGGAATTGAAGGAAAGCGCCAGCAGGAACTCATCCCACGCATTGACGAAGGCGAGAATGCCGGCGGTAAAAACGCCCGGTGCGCAGAGCGGCACCACCACCTTGAACAGCGCCCCGATGCGGGTGCAGCCATCGATCATGGCGGCATTTTCGAGATCGCGCGGGATGCTTTCGAAGAAGGAGACCAGCATCAGGGTGCAGACCGGCAGCGACAGCACGGTGTAGGGCAGGATCAGCGCCGTCCAGCTGTTGAGCAGGTTGAGCGCCCGCATGATCTCGAACAGCGGCACCAGCAGCGTCACCAGCGGAAAGGTGGAAACGGCGATGATGAGCGAGAGGATCAGCGCCCGGTATTTGAGATTGAGCCGCGCCAGCGCATAAGCCGCCAGCACCGAAATCAGAATGGTGAGCGCGGTCGAAAGCAGCGCCACCATGAAGCTGTTGAACAGGAACAGGTGCAGCGGCTGGTCGGAAAAGGCCTGCATGTAGTTTGCAAGCGTCGGTGCATGCGGAAACCAGGTGATCGGCTTGGCCGTCAGTTCCGCTTCGGTCTTCAGCGAGGTGAAGAGGATCCAGATCGCCGGAAACAGACCGTTGACCAGAAGGATGGAGGCCGCGATGAAGCGCAGCGGCTTGCCGGAGAAGAACGAGGACAGACCGGAATTTGCAACGGTGCTCATGGGATCAGTCCTTCGTCCTGATGATGCGGAGATAAACGGCGGTAACGCACATGGAGAGCGCAAACATCATGACCGCTAAGGCCGAACCGTAACCGAGATCGAGGAAGGAAACGGTGTTCTGGTGAATGTACATGGCAAGCGTCGTGGTGGATGTGCCGGGGCCGCCGCCGGTCATCATGTAAGGAATATCAAAGGTCTGCAGCGCCGTGATCGTGCGGAAGATGAGGGCGACGACGATCGAGGGCTTGAGAAGCGGCAGGGTGATCTCGAAGAACTGCCGGATTTTGCCGGCGCCATCCACATCCGCCGCCTCGTAGAGCGAGCGCGGAATGGTCTGCAGGCCGGCAAGGATCATCAGCGCCATGAAGGAGGAGGTCTTCCAGATGATCGTCAGGCAGATGGCCGCAAAGGCCCAGTTGGGAGAATTGAACCAGATGATGCCTTCGAAACCCAGACGGTTGAGCACATCATTGACCACGCCATATTCATAATGGAAGAACCACGCAAAGATCAGGCCGGCAAAGGACAGCGGCAGCGCCCAGGGAATGAGCAGCGATAGGCGCATCGGCCATTGCATGGAAAAGGGCAGGTTGGCGAGGAGCGCGAGGCCGAGGCCCATAAACAGCGCGCCGGGCACGGTAATCAGCGTTATCAGAACCGTGTTCCAGGTCGTTTCCCAGAAGATCGGATCGTCGAACATCGCCGTATAGTTTTCAAAGCCGATGAATTCCGCCGGCAGGCCCGATGTCAGCGACAGGCTGAAGAAACTGGTATAGACGAGCCGCGCCACCGGATAGACGATGATGAGTGACAGAAGAATGGCGGCAGGCGCCAGCAAAAGCACGGCAAGCGAGCGGTCGCCGAGATCGAGCCACCGCGTCCAGCGCGGCAGCTTCTGTTCGTCCACCCGAACCATGGTTCTTTCCGGCATTGTCACACCTGCCACTCCCGCAACTGGATTCACGTCATCGTCTCCCGATCGGACCGGTTCATATCCGGCCCGTTTATCGCGCCGCCCGGGCGCGTTTATTCTTATTCAGTCGAAGCAGCCGGAAAGGGCATGAAACCACGCCGCTTTCCGGCCTTGAAGCTTAGCGCAGAACGCGCCGCAGACGGCTTTCCATCTGCTTTGCGCCGTCTTCCGGCGTCATGACGCCGGCAAGTACGCCGTTGACGGTGGTGCGGATCGTCTCGCTGACCTCGTTGTAACGCGGCGTCACGGGACGGGCCTTGGCGGTTTCAACCACGGGCAGCGCATCGGCGAACCACGGGATTGCCTTGGTCACGTCGGCATCCTTGTAAAGCGCGGCATAGGTCGGCAGCAGCGTGGCGTTGATGGCCATGAACTTCGACACATCCTGACCGGAGAGATATTCCACCAGCTTCTTGGCTTCATCCTGCTGCTTGGAATAGGCGGAAACGCCGAATTCCCAGCCACCGAGGCAGGTTGTCTGCTCGCCGCCCTTGACGGCCGGTAGGCGGGCGACGCCGACCTTGTCGTTCACCTGCGATTCCTTGCCCTGAAAATGGGTCCAGGCGTAGGACCAGTTGACGGCGAAGAGAACCTTGCCGGCCTGGAATTCCTTGCGGGTGTCGTCGGTCGCCACTTCGGAGATGTTCTTCTTGGAAATGCCCTCGTCAACGAAGCTCTTCCAGAGCTTCAGCGAATCCACGGCCGCCTGATTGTCGAAGTTCAGCTTGCCGTTTTCGACCAGCGACTTGCCTTCGCTCCAATAGGGCAAGAGGAAGGTGCAGACCGCGCCTTCGATCGCCTTGCCCTGGAAGGACAGGCCCTGAAGATCAGGGTTCTTTTCACCCTCCATCACCTTCCTGGACGCTTCCTTCAGCTCGTCCCAGGTGGTCGGCGGCTTGATGCCGTATTTGTCCAGCAGATCCTTGCGGTAATAAAGGAACATGGAATCGGCGAAGGCGGGCAGCGCCACGACCTTGCCGTTCACGGTGTTCGCTTCAGCATAGGTGGGCAGATAGCCCGACAAATCCTTGCCGGAGAAATCGCTGGTCCAGCCGGCGGTGGCGAATTGCGCCGGACGGATGACGTCGAGCATCAGCACGTCGAGGCTGGAATCCTTGGCCGACATCACGGTGTTGAGATATTGCGCCTGCATTTCCGAGGTGTTGCCGCCGGTCTCGATGACGACTTTCACGCCGGGCGTCTTCGCCTCATATTGATCGAGCGCCTTGCGCCAGACATCCGGCTGATGCTGGCTGGAAACGAAGATTTTCAGTTCGGCATCGGCAAAGGCCTGTCCCGAAAAGGTGAGCATGGTTGCGCAGAGCGCTGCCCCGGTTATGGCTTTGAATTTCATGTGTTCCTCCCGTTATTAAACCCGTTGGCCGCAGCGTTTCCACGCCCGGCAATCAGTGGATAGAGCGCTCCGTCGCGGCGTCGAAAAGATGGACTTTGGACGGATCGAGCCCGATTCTCAGCTCCTCGTTCGGCGCCGGGCGAAGCTGCGGCGGCATTCTGGCGGTCAGCGCCGCATCGCCGAGGCTGAAATGCACCAGCGTATCGGAGCCCAGCGGTTCCACCACCTGCACCTTGACCGCAAGCTGGCTGTCGAAGCCCTCGGCCGGGCCGAAATGTTCCGGGCGAATGCCGACAATGACTTCGCGCCCTTCGAGGCCCGTTTCGCGGGCAGGCCGGATGGTCGCCATCGGCAGGGAATTGCCGTCGGAAAATGTCAGCCGGTCGCCGTTTACCCTGGCGCGGGCGAAATTCATGGCGGGAGCACCGACGAAACCGCCGACGAAGACGCTTTCCGGACGGTTATAGACCTCGTCCGGCGTGCCGACCTGCTCGATATCGCCACCACGCAGGATGACGATGCGGTCAGCCAGCGTCATGGCCTCCACCTGATCATGAGTGACGTAGATGATTGTCGTGCCGAGCTGCTGGTGTAGGCGCTTGATTTCCGTGCGCACCTGTCCGCGGAGTTTAGCGTCGAGGTTGGACAGCGGCTCGTCGAACAGAAACACCTGTGGACGGCGCACGATGGCGCGGCCCATGGCCACACGCTGGCGCTGGCCGCCGGAAAGCTGGCCGGGCCGGCGGTCGAGCAGATGCTCGATGCCGAGCATCTTTGCCGCCTCATCGATGCTGGCATTGGCCTGCGACGCGCTCACGCCGCGTACTTTGAGGCTGAAACCCATGTTTTCACGCACGGTCTTGTGCGGATAAAGCGCATAGTCCTGAAACACCATGGCGATGTCGCGTTCGCGCGGCGGCAGCCGGTTGACGACGCGGTCGCCGATCATGACCTCACCGCCGGTAATGCTTTCCAGACCCGCGACCATGCGCAGCGTCGTGGATTTGCCGCAGCCGGAAGGGCCGACGAAAACCACGAATTCGCCATCGTTGATTTCAAGGTCGATGCCCTTGACGATGCGCAGGGCACCGTAACTCTTATCCAGCTTGCGCAGGCTGACTGAAGCCATATTTTCCTCCTCACAACCGACGCGTCCAAAATCCCGATGGACGCAAAAGCCGGTATCAACCTTCAAGTTCCACGTATCGCTCTGTCGAAAATCTGTCCCGATTATCCGGCGATAACGTGGGATGGCGAAACGCCTGTCTCCCTAATTCCGTGATATTACCTTTCACAAAAAGGAAATCAATAGTGTATCAATTTTATTTCTGACAGAAATCAAAAACTATTAAGTTGTTGATTTAAAGAAATATAGTGGCGAAAGTTGCCGCAAGGCAGGTCGCCGCTTCCTTGCCTCCCGTCAAATTCTTATCCTCATGTGGATCACGCGAATATGCGGTGATCTCAACGTATGCGAGAAACATAGCGGGCGACCGTATGGTCGAACCATGTCCATGAGACTTCGGCCACCGCGCCATCCTGCGCCTGGCTGAGACGCAGCACGCGCGGCACCGGCGCGCCCGGCTTCTGACCGAAGGCCTCGGGTGCCCATTCGGGCACATCGCCCAGATCGATGCGGTCTTCCGCCTTCGATATCCAGAGATTGAGGCGGGTGCGGTAATAGAGATAGAGAGATTCCGACATGTTCTCGATGGAGATCGTGTCGACATAAGATCCATCCAGCCAGATCTCCTCGATGGCAGCCGGTTTGCCGGCAATGCGCCGGAGGCGGCGGATGCGATGTCCTTCCATCGATGTGCCGAAAGCGGGCAGGGCGGCGGGTTTGGCAAGCCGCGCCACATCCAGAACCTCCGCCGTCGGCAGGCCGCCACCCTCGATCATCTCAAGGCGGAAAAAGGCGTAAACGCTTTGCGGATCGCTGACGGCGCGAATGTAATTGCCCGATCCCTGCACGCGCTCCAGCAGGCCACGCTCCTGCAATTCGGCGAGTGACTTGCGAAGTGTGCCGACGGCAATGCCGAGATCGGCCGCCATGTCGCGCTCCGGCGCCAGCTTTTCGCCGTCGATCAACCGGCCCGCCGCCACCTCGCGCACCAGCATTTCGGCGATCTGCAGATACATGGGCAGGCTGCCGCCAGTGTGTTTCATGATGCCGTTTCCTCCCCGAAACAAAAATTGATACATCATTGATTTACATATTTCTTGATGTTATGCAAGAAAAACAAGAGCGGCCCTGAGGAGGAATTGCATGACCGTCGTACCCGTTACATCCGCTGATCTCGATGCTGCCGAGGTCTCCTGGTTTTCCGCTTTGTGTTCCGATGATTACGCCTATCTGGGCGTGCCTGACGGTAGCCTGCGTTCCAGCTTTGAACATTGCTCGGATATCGTCAAAAAGGCCGAAGAACTCGGTTTTCGCAACATCCTCTGCCCTTCGTCCTATCAGGTCGGGCAGGATACGCTGAGCTTTGTCGCCGGCTGCGCGCCGATCAGCGACCGCATCAATTTCCTTGCCGCCATTCGCTGCGGCGAGATGCAGCCGATCATGCTGGCGCGCACGGTGGCGACGCTCGACCACATGCTGAAAGGCCGCCTGACGCTCAACGTCATCAGTTCCGATTTTCCGGGTGAAGTGGCCGACAGCGCCTTCCGTTACAAGCGCAGCCATGAGGTCGTAGAAATCCTGCGGCAGGCCTGGACGCGCGACACTATCGATCACGATGGTGAAATCTACCAGTTCAAGGGCGTCTCGACCGAACCGGCACGTCCCTACCAGCAGAATGGTGGGCCGCTGCTTTATTTCGGCGGTTATTCGCCGGATGCGCTCGAACTCTGTGGCGCGCAGTGTGACGTCTATCTGATGTGGCCTGAGACGAAGGACCAGCTGGCAGACCGCATGCGCGCCGCCCATGAGCGCGCCGCAGCCCACGGCCGCACTCTGGATTACGGTCTGCGTGTCCATATGGTGGTGCGCGATACCGAGCAGGAAGCCCGCGAATATGCCGAGCATCTTGTCTCGAAGCTCGATGACGAATACGGCCAGTTGATCCGCAACCGCGCCCATGACAGCGGCTCGCTCGGCGTGTCGCATCAGGCGCGCGCCCGCGAACTGGCCGACAAATTCGGTTATGTCGAACCCAATCTGTGGACAGGCATCGGCAGGGCGCGCTCCGGTTGTGGTGCGGCACTTGTCGGTTCGACGGATCAGGTTCTGTCGACGCTGGAAGAATACCAGAAGATGGGCATTCGCGCCTTCATCCTTTCCGGTTATCCGCATATTGATGAGGCGGAACACTTCGGCACCAAGGTTCTGCCGCAGATGAAAACCTGCTCCCTGCCGCATGCCTACGGCCGGGTACCTTCTGAAACGCCTGCCACGCCGCTCGGCAACGGGGAACGCCACTGATGGAACGCATCGCTCTTTCTGAAACATTGCAACTCAGCCGCATCGTTTATGGCATGTGGCGCATCGGTGACGATAAGGACACTTCGCCCGCCCATGTGCAGGCCAAGATCGAAGCCTGCCTGGCGCAGGGCATCACCACCATGGATCAGGCCGATATTTACGGCGGATACACGGCGGAAGCCATTCTGGGTAACGGCCTCAAGGCTGCTCCGGGACTGCGCGACAAAATAGAGATCGTTACCAAATGCGGCATCGTCGCGCCGGCCGGACGTCACTCCGCCGCCCGCGTCAAGCATTACGATACGACGGCTGGCCATATCAATGCCTCGGTCGAGGCATCGCTGCGCGACATGGGAACCGATTATGTCGATCTCCTGCTCATTCATCGCCCTGATCCGCTTGTTGATGCGGAGGAAACCGGCAAGGCGCTCGACGCACTGGTGGCGTCGGGCAAGGTGAAGGCCGTTGGTGTCTCCAACTTCCGGCCATGGGATTTCTCGCTGCTGCAATCGGCCATGAAAAACCGGCTGGTCACGAACCAGATCGAAATGAGCCTGCTTGCCACGGATAGCTTCACCAATGGTGATCTCGCCTTCCTGCAGGAAAAGCGCGTTTCGCCGATGGCCTGGTCGCCGCTCGGTGGCGGCTCGCTGTTTTCCGGCGCTCATGGCGCAACAATGGCGGCGCTGCAGCGCATCGGCAAGGAGCAGGGCGTCGATGCCACCGCCGTTGCCATCGCCTGGCTTTTGCGCCACCCGGCAAAGATCGTGCCGGTGCTCGGCACCAACAATATCGAGCGCATCAAAACGGCGGCTGACGCGTTGAGCGTCACGATCGACCGCCAGACATGGTTTGAGCTTTATACACTCGCAATCGGAAACGAGGTGCCGTGATGACAGTGGCAATGGCAGAGGCGATCAAAATGCCCAATGAGCATGTATTTGTTCCCGGCGGCGAAAACAGTCGCAGCTTTCGCAATGCGCTTGGCGCTTTCACGACAGGGGTTACGGTGGTGACGGCAACGACGCCAGACGGACCTATCGGCATGACGGTCAACAGCTTCGCGTCGGTATCGCTCGATCCGCCGCTGGTGCTGTGGTCGCCGGCCAAGAACTCGTCGCGTTATCCGGCCTTCAGTGGCGCCACCCATTTCGCCATTCATGTGCTGAGTGCCGATCAGGATGTGCTGAGCGCCCGTTTTACCCGCAACGGTCGCGCCTTCGATGATCTGGACTGGGAAATGAACGATGAGGGTGTGCCGGTCATTCCCGGAACGCTCGCCCGGTTTGAATGCCGGCAGGCCGCGGCGCACGATGCGGGCGACCACACCATCATCGTCGGCGAGGTTTTGCGCGCCGCCCATCGTGATGGTGACCCCCTGTGCTTTTCAGGCGGAGCCTTTGGCCGGTTCTCCCGGCAGTAGTAGAAGCTGCCCGGGTTCCCCTTCGGCCCCCTGCAAAAATCCTATTATTCAAACAATCTTTTTATTTGTTTCGCGGAGCGCGCCCGTCGCGCTCCGTTTTTATATTTGCGCAGGCGTCCAGAGCATTTTTTTATGCTCTTTATACTACCAATTATCCTTCGGAGTGAGCTAATTGATTTGTCTGGAAGAGTGATTCGCCGGATCAGGGCAGAGCGGCGCAATGCGCCGGTAAGGGAGCTTGGATGTCCGGTTGGTTCTGTGGTGTTTCTGAAGGGAAAGATCCGCAGAAAACCCGCTTGAGGGTGGCGTCCCTATCCCGGCATTTTCTGCGCGGCTCAACGGGCCTTTTCGCCGTGATGTTTTCCGCCGCACTCTCGCCATCTGCTCTGGCGGACACGATCGTCTGGGTTGGATCATCCACGGATGACTGGTTTTTAGCCTCCAGTTGGTACGGCTATACGCGTGTTCCCGGCGCAAACGACACCGCCAGCTTCAATTCCGAGGGACCGACGATTGCAGCCGGAACACATGCCAACGTCTCTGGCCTGGCTATCGGGCTAGACACTGATGCCTCGCTTTCGGTCAATGGCGGTCTGTCGACAACTTACAGCGAAATTGGCGCCAATGCTGGTATTGCCGGAAAATTGAATTTTTCCGGAGGAAACTGGTCGAATGGCGGCAATATATTCGTGGCCAGAAACGGCGTTGGAGACCTTGATGTCAGTGGAAGTTCGATCACTTCTCTTGGACATATCTATATAGGCGAGGATGGGCTCGGATACGGTACGGTTAAACTGGACAATTCATCCAGCCTTGAAAATTCCGATACGGTTTTCGTGGGCTATGGCGGTTTCGGTTCGCTGGAGGTGCTGGGCGCAAGTGAGCTTAAAACCGGTCGATTGGTTGTCGCCGGCGGGGTTGGTTCTATGGGGACCGTGACCGTCGAGGGTGCCGGCAGCACACTGACAAGTTCCGGCGATATGGTCATCGGCGGCGATGGTTCAGGCTCTTTCGTCATCGCTGGCGGCGGCGTGGTGATCAGCCAGGGCAACATGGTTATCGGCGACTTGGCGTCATCGGGTGGAAGTGCGCTCAAAATAGATGGCGCTGGCTCCATGTTGGAAACTCAGGGCACGCTGATTGTCGGCAATGAAGGTGCGGTGACCATGTCTGTTGGTACAGCCGCGACGGTAACCAGCGGTGCCGTCACGATTGGCCGCAATTCGGCTGGCGTGGTCAATGTGACCGGTGGCGGCACGAATTGGACCACAGGCGACCTGCGGATCGGCGGCGATGCGCTGGCGGCGGTTGGAACACCCGGTTACGGCATGCTGAATGTCGATACGGGCGGCAGGGTTGAAAGCGTGTCTGCACGTCTCGGCAACGTCGCGGGTGCGACGGGCAGCACGATCGTGGATGGCAGCGGCTCCGTATGGACGGTCGGTAGCGGTAGTCTCGGCGTGGGCGTGGATGGTGCTGGCTCATTGGTGGTGACCGGCAGCGGCGTCGTTGAAACGGCGGACACGGTTCTCGGCGTAAATGCCGATGGCGTCGGCTCTCTCCGGGTCTCCGGTTCCGGAAGTGCCCTGCGCAATTCCGCAAACCTCTATGTCGGTAATGCCGGCAAGGGCTCGCTGCAGATCGATGCAGGCGGTGCAGTCACCAGCGGTGCCGGATATGTCGCAACGCTCGGCGGTTCGCGATCTTCCGTGACCATCGCCGGTGGTGGGTCAAGCTGGACGGTGGCCAGGGCCCTTGTCGTCGGATATCAGAATGGCGCCGTTGGAGAGGTCTCGGTCGACACCGGCGCCGGCATTCAGGCGGGGCAGGTAACGCTGGGCGAGCTTGCCGGCTCCTCCGGGATATTGATGATCGAAGGGACCGGTTCGAATGTCACGGCTGAGGTCGACAATAATCTTGCTGATTCCGGCTCCATGAATATCGGCCGCTCCGGCACCGGCCAGGTGACGGTACTCAATGGCGCTTCCCTAAATGCCAATCAGCTTTCTCTCGGCACGGAGGCCGGTTCGGACGGTGCATTGCGGATCGTCGGGGTGGGGTCGCACGCGGAGATCGGCAACACCCTGGTTATCGGGAGAAGCGGCGGCGGCACGGTGGAGGTGACGGGTGGTGGTTCTGTTGCCGCAACGACCATCGTGATCGCATCGGCTGCGGGTTCCACCGGTGTCTTGAACATTGGCGCCGCTGCCGGGCAGACGGCGCATTCGGCAGGCGAGGTGGAGGCGGAGGCGATTGCTTTCGGTGCCGGCAATGGCAGCATCGTCCTGAACCACTCGGAAAACGATTACGAACTTTCCGCGGATATCTCCGGTGCTGGCCGGATCGATGCCGAAAACGGTGTGACGACGCTTGGCGGCAACAACAGCTATTCCGGCGGGACGACAATTTCGGCCGGTACGCTGAAGGGAACCGCCACCAGTTTTGGTTCGGGCGAGATCGCCAATAATGCGGCGCTGGTGGTGGATGGGGCCGGCAGGCTTTCCAATGTCATCAGCGGTTCCGGTTCGTTTGAAAAGACTGGTAGCGGTAATCTGATCCTGACCGGAAACAGCACCCATAGCGGAACCACCGAAGTTTCCTCCGGCAAGCTCAGCGTCAATGGCTCGCTTGCAAGCGTGATTTCAGTCGCCAACGGCGCGGCGCTTGGCGGCTCCGGCACCATAGGCGGCGTAACGGTTCAGTCCGGCGGCACACTTGCGCCCGGCAATTCCATTGGCACATTGACGTCCACCGGCAACGCGACATTTGCCAGCGGCTCCGCCTATGCGGTCGAAATCGACAGCTACGGCAATTCCGACAGGCTTGCTGTCACCGGCACTGTCACCATAGCCAATAATGTCAATCTCATCGTCACACCCGTGACGGACAGTCTGACCTTTGCTTTCGGTGCGAAATACGTGCTTCTGACGGCAACGGGGGGGGTGAGCGGGGCATTTGCCGATGTGGTTGGAAATCTTGATTATCTGAAGACCGCTGTCACGAAGAGTGGCGACAACAATACGGTCTACCTTCTGCTGAAACGCGAATCTTTCGGGCCGGGATCTTTTGCCGCCTCGACCTCGACGGGCAATGCGCGTTCCGCTGCCAACGCGGTCGAGGCGTTGGGGGAAGGATCGGCACTTTACGATGCGGCTTATTATCTTCAGCAGGCAGAGACCCAGACAGCGTTTTCACAGCTTGCCGGCGAACTGCATCCCTCGCTTGCCATGGCGTTGATAAACCGCAGTCAACTGACCCGTGATGTTATTCTCAGCCGGCTGCGCAGCGCCTTCAAGGGTATCGATGCGCGCTCGATCCTGCCTGCCGTCGGCGGGATGGGCGCACCGGACCCGATGAATATCGATGAAGGCTCCCTCACTTTATGGTCCAATGGTTTCGGGTCGCGCGGACACATCGATGGCGATGGCAGCGGCTCGTCGGTCAATATGAAAGGCGGCGGCGTCTTTTTTGGTCTCGATGGTGATTGGGGTGACGGCTGGCGCGCCGGTGTTGCTGCCGGCTATGGTCGTGATGTCATCAGCCAGAAGTCCCTGTCGGCAGCGGATGTGGACAGTTATTATCTGGCCGCCTATGGCGGAGGCATAATCGGCCCGGCCTCGCTGCGTTTTGGAGCAGTCCATGCTTTTCAGGATGTCGTAACCCGCCGGACGGTATCTTTTTCGACATTGCATGAAAATCTGACTGCCGGCTATGACGCCTCCACCACGCAAGTCTTTGCCGAGGCCGCCTGGCGTTTCGATTTTGATCTGACACAGTTCGAACCCTATGCCAATATCAGCTATGTGAATACGAAGACGGATGCTTTCGGCGAGAAGGGCGGTATCGCCACCGTTTCTTCCGGCTCTGCCAACCATGATCAGCTCTATTCAACGCTTGGTGCGCGTTTCAGCCGTGACATTGCATTTGAGAGCCTGGCTGGGCAGGCGATGTTCGATATCGGCTGGCGTCATGCCTACGGCGATCCGGTAGTGGGGAGCACCTTGTTCTACACGGGCGGCAGTGGTTTTTCCGTCGCAAGTGCGGCGATGGCGCAGGATGTGGCGCTGCTCAATCTGGGACTGAGCTACGATATCAACCCTTCCGCCACCTTGACATTCCGTTATGGCGCGGTTTTCGGGGCGGGCGTCTTGGATCAATCCGCATCAGCCGAACTGGGAGTCCGTTTCTGATGAGGCGCGGTCAAAACATGCTGTGGAACGCGACCCTTGCTGTTTCTCTCTTCGTCGGTGTGGCGACAAACGCGCTTGCGCAGGAGGCAGCCAAGATTGCTGCGCCCTTGCACGAGGTTTATGGAAGCTGGCAGCTCGCCTGCGCGGCGTCCGCGAAAAAGGACGAGGCCGATCCGAACGTCTCAGTAGTGGCGGAAAAGCCGGTCTGCGCCATAGCACAGGTGCAGCTTGAGGAGAAAACCCGCAAGCTTGTCGTCTCGGTCGAATTCCGGATTGATGATCCCAAAATGCCGGACAGGCTCTCCGGCACCTTCGTCATGCCTTTCGGCCTTGCTGTCACAAAGCTATTTTCAGTGAAATCCGGAAATGTTCGGCTGCAGGAAGTGCAGGTCAGCACTTGCCTGCCCGTCGGCTGCATCGTGTCCTTCACACCCTTTGTCGAGCTTGTCTCTGCGCTTGAGGCGGGAAAGACGTTGACGATCGAAGCCCCCGATCTGCAGGGCCGCACGGTGTCGTTCCAGTTGCAGGCGGCGGGTTTTTCTGAGGCGCTGAAGCGCCTCGGAAACCTGCGTTAGAGCGTTTCCAGTAAAAGCGGAAACGCTTTTACGTCCGGACAACGCGTAAAATCAAAAAGATAGATCGTTATGGCGATTCGAAGAAAAGCCAAAACGATCTAGGCCGCGACGGAATCGGGCTGATCTTCGCCCTCCGGCTTTTGCGGCTCGGTGTGCTTCCCGGCTGATTTTTTGCGGGAAAACAGACCGGCGAGGAAATTGCCGAACCGGTCCATTTCCACGAAGATAACAGGGGTGATAAACAGGGTCAGCAATTGCGAGACGATAAGACCGCCGACCACCGCGACGCCGAGCGGCTGGCGCAGTTCCGAACTGGCACCTGAGCCAAGCGCGATTGGGAGCGCGCCCAAGAGCGCGCAAAAGGTCGTCATCATGATCGGCCGGAACCGGCGAACGCAGGCTTCGTGGATGGCGGTGACGGCCGGTTCGGCCTTTTCGCGCATCAACTCCACCGCCACGTCGATCATCATGATCGCGTTTTTCTTGACGATGCCGATCAGCATCAACAGGCCGATAAGCGCGATGATCGAAAAATCCATGCCCATCACCTTCAACGCCACCAGCGCTCCGAAGGCGGCCGCTGGCAGGCCGGAAAGAATGGTCAGCGGGTGAATGAAGCTCTCATAGAGAACGCCGAGAACCACATAGATGGTCAGCACCGCCGCCAGAATGAGGATGCCGGTATTGCCCTGGCTCTGCTGGAAGATTGCCGCCGTGCCGCCATAGCTGGTGAAAACATCCTGCGGCAGGCCGATTGTGCTCTTGAGCTGATCGATCCGGCTCGTGGCATCGGAAAGCGCCACCCCATCCGGCAGGTTGAAGGAAATCGTCGTGGAGACGAGCTGGCCCGTCTGGTTGATGGTGACCGGCGCTTGGGTCCGGGTGAGGCTGGCGAAATTGGACAGCGGAACCAGAACGCCAGACTTGGCCGAGAGAATGTTGATATCGCTCAGAAAATCATCATTCCACTGTTTGGAGCTGTCAAATTCCACGATCACGTCATAGCTGTCGCCGGTGGACTGGATTTGCGCGGCCGTATAACCGCCGAAGGACATTTCCAGCGTCTTGCGCAATTGGTCATTGGTGATGCCGAAGGCGGCCGCCTTTTCCGGATCAACGGAGATCGTTGCCGCGATGGCGCCGTTCTGGGCATCGGAGGTGACGGCGGTGAATGTATGGTCGCGGCGCATCGCCTCCATCAGTTTGTTCGACCATTCATTCGTGGTGTCGGCATTCAGGCCCTGAACGACGAGCTGGTACTGGCTGGCGGAGCTGCGCCCGCCAAAACGCAGGCTCTGCTGCGGATTGATATAGGTGCGGATGCCGGCCACTTTCGATGTGGCCTGCCCGAGTTCCGCCAGTACCTGGCTGAGCGGCGCGCGTTCTTCCTTGGACTTCAGTTCAACGAACATCGAGCCGTTGTTCAGCGGATTGCGGGAATTGCCGCCGACAATGGAGGTGACATGCACAACGGCCGGGTTCTTGCGAATCTGATCGGCAACCTGGGCCTGAAGGTCGCGCATCGCAGTATAGGAAATATCCTCGCGCGCCTGTGTCGACACGGAAAGACGGCCAATATCCTCCTGCGGGAAGAAGCTGGAGGGCAGTGTCTCGAACAGATAGAGCGAGGCGGCAATCGAAGCCAGAAATGAGGCCAGAACCACACGGCGGTGGGAAAGGCACCAGCCGACTGCACGGCCATACCCACGCAGCGTGCGCTCGAAACCGGCATCGAACCACCGGACGATGGCTGGCGGTCTGGACGAATTGCCGGAAAGGCGCGAGGCGAGCATCGGCGTCACCGTCAGCGACACCAGCGCCGAGGCCATGATCGCGAGCGTGACGACCATGCCGAATTCGTTGAAGAGCCTGCCGATCACCCCACCCATCAACAGGATGGGAATAAACACGGCAACCAGCGAGATGGACATGGACAGGATGGTATTGCTGACTTCCGCCGCCCCCTGAAGGGCCGCTTCCCGCATCGTCAGCCCCTTTTCATGCAGGCGTAATATGTTTTCCAGCATGACGATGGCGTCGTCCACCACAAGCCCCACGGACAATGTCAGCCCCAGCAGTGAGATATTGTCGATGCTGTAACCCAGCACATACATCGCGCCGAAGGCGGTGATCAGCGATAGAGGTACGGCAAGCCCTGGAATGATGGTCGCCGTCAGGTGGCCGGTGAAAAGATAGATGACCGCGACCACCAGCCCGATGGTGAGGAAAAGCGTGAACTGGACATCGGAGATCGCGTCCGTAATGGCCGTCGAGGCATCATTCATGACGTTGATGTTCACCGAGGGCGGCAATTGCTGGCGAAGTGCCGGCAGCTTGGCCTTGATGGCATCGACCACATCGACGGTATTGGCGTCCGGCTGTCGCTGTACGGCAAGGATGATCGCCTGTTCGCCGTCAAACCAACTGCCGGCATTGGTGTTGTCGATGCTGTCGGTGACGTTGGCGATATCGCCGAGATGAATGGCTGCGCCGTTATTCGTCGCCACGACCAGGGTACGGAAGGCCGCGGCATCCGTGCGCTGGGTATCGGCCTCGATTGTCAGGCGCTGGTTATCGTTCTGCAATGCGCCAACGGGCACCTGATTATTCGCCTGCGCTATCGCATTGGTAACGGTATCGACGCCGAGCCCGCGCGCCTGAAGCTGCGCCGGATCGAGGCCGATGCGCACGGCATAGGTTTGCGCACCATAGACACTGACCTGGGCGACGCCGGAAATGGTGGAAAGCAGCGGCGAGATGATATCTTCCGCGATCTCATCCACCTTGCTGGTCGGCAGTTCCTTGCTGTTGATGGCCAGCAACAGCACCGGTGCATCGGCCGGGTTGGTCTTACGGTAGCTCGGCGTCGTCGTCATGTTGCTTGGCAATTGCCGCTGCGCGCGCGAAATCGCGGCCTGAACATCGGCAGCCGCCGCATCGATATCGCGGTTGAGGTCGAATTGCAGCACGATCGAGCTGTTGCCCAACGTATTGGTGGCGCTGATCTCGCTGACGCCCGGAATGGTCTCGAACTGCTTGACCAACGGGGTGGTGACCGATGTAGCCATGGTCTGCGGCGAAGCGCCTGATAGCGACGACGAGACGCTGATCGTCGGAAAGTCGACCTTCGGCAGTGCGGCGACGGGCAGCAGGCGGAAACCGGCAAGCCCGGCCAGCACGAGGCCTATGGCGAGAAGAGTGGTTGCGACGGGCCGGTTGATGCAGAAATTCGAGATCATGGGGTGCCAGCCTTTTCCTGCGGAACATTGGCGGCCAGATTGCCGTCTGCGCCACCCTTGTCGGAAAACTGCTCGACAACCTGCTGGCCATCGGCGAGTTCCGACTGGCCTTCGATGATCACGTGTTCTCCACCGGACAGGCCGCTGGCGATGGCGGTGAGATCGCCGTTCGAACGAGCGACTTCGACCGCCGTCATATGAACACGGTGGTTCTCATCGACGGTATAGACGAAACTTCCCTTCGGCCCCGGTCGAACCGCGACCGTCGGCACGACGATCATCTCCTCATCCGAGACGAAGTGGGCTGTGACGTTGACGGACTGGCCGGGCCATAAAAGGCCGCGGTCGTTCTTGAATTCCGCTTTCACCAGCACGGTACCGGAGGTCTGGTCCACCGTATTGTCGTAAAAGCGCAGCACGCCCTGCATGGCTTCGCCGCCGGTTGCCGCCGGGTCCACATCCACAGTTGCGCCCTTCTCGAGGCCTTCGCGCAATTGCGGCAGGTAACGTTGGGACAGGCGGAAACTGACGTCGATAGGATCATATTTCGTGATCGTCACGATATTGACGCCGGCGCTGAGATAAGCGCCGGGGCTGACGCTGATATCGCCCAGCCGACCGTCAAAGGGCGCACGGATCTCCATATTCTCGAGCGCCACCTGGTCGGCGGCCAGTGCAGCGCGGTCAGCGCCGATCTTGGCGCTGGCCGAATCCCGCGCCGCCTTGGCCAGATCCAGCACCTGCTGGGCTTCGGCATTCTGCTTGACCAGATTGGCGGCGCGCTGGAAAGCGGCCTCGGCCTGATCCAGCGTCGCCTGATCGGCGGCAATATTGGCCTTGTCCTTGTCGACGGCGGCGCGGGCAATGCGGTCATCCATTTTCAGGATCAGATCGCCGGCCTTGATATGCTGGCCGTCCTTTGCCGCGATTTCGGTGACGAGACCGGCCTGAAGCGGGGCGATATTGGTAATATCGGCCGCAACCGCCCAACCTGTCGCCATGGCATCCATCGGCAGCGTCGCCTTGTCGACGGCGATGGTGCTAACGGTCGGCGGTCCGCCATTGCGCCGCCCGCCGCCCTGTCTTTGGCCCTGTTGTGGGGCGGGCTGGCCGTTTTGTGCGTGCTGTGCCCTGGTGTCAGTCGTGGCAGGTTCCGCCTGTTGCGAGACGCTGGCGAATTGCTTGAGATAGGGAATTTGATCGAGCGGCAGGCGATCCCTAAAATACCACGCGCCGATGGCTGCGATGGCAAGAACGCTGAGAGCGGTCCAGAAACGTTTCATCTGACGGTTCCGCATAATGAGAGCGAATACATGTTTCCCGAACATGTGCGGCAAGCCTTGGGAGCAGCTTGCCCCCAGAAGATACCCATTGCGCTGCGAAATCACCTTAAACTTTTGTAATGGCGGCGACAATGTCTGCGGCAGTGTTGCCTTGCGGACCAGGGGATGCAGCGGCTTTCGGCCTATGCCGATCACTGAGCTTACCGCACGACAGCCGCCGGCCGCGCTTCGGGCTGCGCCGCAAAGATCGGCTTCTGTTTCCGCCGGGCGCTACGAGTTGATGGAAAAGCGGGCTGTCGCCGATAGGCATCTTGGCGGGCATGCCATGCCCCCTGTTGGTTTCAGCCAAAGAAAAAGCCGCCTCGTTTCCGGGGCGGCTTTGGCGTTAGCGCGGCGATGCCATGGGTCAGAAGGCCCGGATGGCGTTGCGCGTCGCAAGTACATCCTCGGCCACATTGCCCGTCGTCGCGGGAACGGAGCCGACGAGATCGAGGAACTTGTAAAGTTCGGTTGCCTGCGAATTCGTGACGTAGATGATGTCGCGATCCTGCATCGGGAATTTCGTGCTGGCGAAGAAGGTGGACGGATCGCGCAGATTGGCGCGGAAGATGACAGGAACGTCCTGCCCTGCGAATTTGGACGTATTGATGCCGAGTTTGACGAGAAGCTCGCGCTTGACGGTACGATAGACATAGACTTGGGCCGGGTCGGCGCGCGAATCGAGCAATCCGCCCGCCTTGCCAAGCGCATCCGAAAGCTTGAGATCGGCGTCCTCGAACTCGAAACGACCGTTGAGGCCGGAGGCGCCGAAGGCCAGATAGGTACGGCGCTCCCGCTCCACCATGATCGTGTCGCCCGGAACCACATAGATGTTCTCGGTCGGCGTGCTGACGAGGTGATTATAATTGACGCGCGCAGTCTTGCCGCGGCGGATCAGCGTCACATAGGATTCGATATTCGGGGCGCTGAGGCCCTTGGCATAGGAGATCACGTCAAGAACGCGATCGCCAGCTTCCGACAACTGGACCTTCGTCGGCTCCTTGACGTCGCCAAGCACGGAGGCCTGCGCCGAACGGCTGGAAATCTTGGTGATGAGAACCTGCGGTTCGATAGCGCGGTTGGCAAGCCGCTCCTCGATTTCGCTCTGCACATCCTCGACATTGCGGCCGGTCGCGCGGATCTTGCCGGCATAGGGCACGCTGATATTGCCTTCCCGATCCACCGTCTGGTTTGGCAGGCTGATAAAGTTACCTGGGCGGCTGCCCGCATCGCTCGGAATAAACAGACCACCCGCCTGGCTTTCGAAGATCGCCACCTGCACCACGTCGCCGACACCCATCGGCAGCGCAGGCACACCGCCCTTGCCACCGCCGAAGCTGCCGAGCAGGGTGGTCGTCGTGGTGTCGCCGACATAATTCAGAACGGAACTGTTTATATCGATCAGCGCGTAGTCAACGCCCGCGGTTTTTTGTTTGTCCCTGGAACCGAATTTGACCGAAGCGTTGGATTCGATTGACGCCGCATCAGGCCCGGATGCCGCTGTGACCGTACAGCCCGCGAGTGCTGCGGAGGCAAGCAGAATCGAAACATTCAATAAACGCATTTGGTCCTCAAAATGAATTTCGTCCGAAAAGTAAAACAGTCCGGACATCGTATAATTTTTAAAAAATAGACACGTCGTAAACAGAGCCGGTAAAGAAACCTCAACCGGTATTACATTCCTTAAGCAGAATCGTATTTAGAAACTGCTTCTGCCCGCATCAGGCATATGCCCAATTCCAAGCGATGCTTCAAGTTTATTCACCGATCATCTGTGCCAGAAAGCTGCAATCGCGCACATTCGTGGTTCAGAGGAGCGTTGATGTCTTTGCTTTTAATATTCAGTCAGAGCCATAATCTCTTCGATTGCTGCATTGCGCTAGTGCAGTTTTGTCACGCTTGCGAAGTTTCTTTATGTCTTGATGTCACGAATTGGTAATTATTTGTTTTACGAATGTTTTTTCAGCTTTTTACGGATGCGTCCGAAAGACGGTGTGATGTCGTTTGATCTTCTATGGGCCGAGGCGGGCAATGCCAGCCACTCATGGATGCCAAGGCGGATGGTGGCCAATTGAACGATTGCCGGCAGCGCAACGCCGATGATTGTCGTGATTGCCAGAAGGCTTGCCATATCTGTCACCTGAAACAGTTTGACTGCGACAGCCCGGCCAAAGCCGATGGCGATGATGTGCATGACATAAATGCCGACGGACAGTCTTCCAAGCGTTTCAAATAAGGACGATATCGCGTTTTCGGTCCTCGCGAGAATTTGCGACAGTGCGATCACCAGAAAGATGCCGAGAACGGCGGAGATAAAAGGGAGCCTCTCGGGAATCTCGGCTTGCCATGACAAATAGGCTGAAATGGCAAAGGCGACGAGAAGTGCGAGAAATGAGCGCGCATCGTATTGTCTCTGCTGAAAACCATATTGTTTTGCGACGATGCCGAGTGTGAAATACAGGAAGCCGTAGGCGATATCCCACAGGACGGAATGGCCGAGTGAATAAAGCAGTGTGAAAACAACGAGTGCGAATGCCAGCCGGATAAGCGCGGACACCTGCTTTAACGCAAAGGATGCGAGCTGGCAGAAAAACAGCGCATAGAGAAACCAGAAGGGACTGATCGGATTCCACAGGATTTCGAGAATTCTGGTAAAATCAATGACCGTATTCGTGAGGCCGAGACGACCCATGGCGACCATGAGGCCGCCGTGCACGAGTGACCAGAACAGATAGGGATAAGCGATATTTTTTCCCAGCTTGCCGAGGAAATCCCTGGGGTCTGTTGTTTTGCCGGATGAGAAAAAAAGCCCCGAAACGAAGAAAAAAAACGGCATGTGAAAAGTATAGATCGTGTAATCGACAAATCCCAGAAGGCTGAATTGCGGTGGTGTGCCGGAAGCGCTTAATCCCCTTTCCGCGTGACCGAAGACCACGAGGATCATGCACAGGCCTTTGGCGACATCATAACTATTGTCGCGTGACTTTTTCTGTTCCATGCCGGTGCTCTAAAAAGTTTTTGATAAAATTTAAAAGTTCAAAAGAGAATGAAAAATTCAGGACGAAAAAAATCGTGGTCCGGATATACGGTCCGGACCACGATCATTTTAGGCAATGGCGCTGCTAATGCAATTCTCTTTGAGAGAATTATGCGGTGAACCAGTCGCTGCCGGTAAGGTGAACACCAGAAACGATGATCTTCTCACCCTTGTACGCGCCGTCCACATTGTAGTCGAGGACGGTGTCGTCACCGTAGTTCGACAACGTCCAGTTCGAGATTGTCGTGCCAACCAGCTTGAGCTTGTCCATGCTGGCGTTGAAACCAGTGATGGAGTCGGTGACAAGGCTCTTGGCCATGTCGCCGAGATTGAACACGAAAGTATCTGCACCGCCGCTGGCGATGATGTGATCGATGCCCTTGCCGCCAGTTACCAGCGACGAAGCAAGCTTGACGCCGCTCAGGTCGATAGAGTCGTTGCCGTCGCCAGCGTTGATCGTGACTGTGGTTGCGCTACCGTCGGTGATGCCCTTGCCGCCGTTTACGACATTGGTACCGGCAGCAACGCCGCCTGCGCCCGCGACAGACAGATCATTAAGTGCAGAGCCCGCCTTGATGGTGATGGTGTCGTTGCCGGCACCGGTATCGATGTTGAAGGCGTTTACCCAGGATTTGTCGTTCGAAAGAAGAGAGACAGTCACCGTGTCGTTACCCGAGCCGGTAGAGATATTACCACGCTTGGCATTGAGAACTTCAACGTTGGAAGCGGTGGTGCCGCCAAGATGAACGTCAACCTGCACGAAATCCTTGAACGAAAGGTTTTCTGCGGAGTCGGACTTCGCGAGAACGTTTTTCACCGAGTTCCATGCCGACGTCACGTCGAAATTGAAGCTGTTGGTGCTGGCGTCGTATCCGACATCGACCTTGCCGCCCGCACCGCTGCCGGGAACCGACACGGCGCCGACATCAACGACGCCGGAATTGAGCGAGGAGCCGTTCTTGGTCTGCGTCGTCGATTCCGTGAGGAGCTTGTAAGCTTCCTGATCAACGAGATTGGTGAGCGACGAAACCGTCGAAGCGCCGCCATTACCGAAAGTGACAGTTAATGCCATGTTACTCTCCCATAAATTTTTGAGACTGAAATGAATTGAAATTTAATCTAAGCTTAGCAATGCGTACGATATTTAATCCATAAAAAATAATAAAACAAGAGACTAATTTACGCTTATTTTTAAGTATATTGAGTGTCGATCCGCATATTTTATGAATGTTTTCATTTGGATAATTTGCGGGCTAAAGACGCTCATTCCTGTATGAAGGTTTTATTAATCCTGTCCTGAAACGGTTTCACAAAATAGGATAGAACGCTTCTCTCGCTCGTCTGTATGAAAACTTCCGCCGGCATTCCAGGGTATAGTTTTCCGCCCGGAAGATGCTGCATCCCGATTTTATCCGGTTTGATTCGCAGAGTATAAAAGGATGCCCCGGTGCGGGAATCCATCTGCAGATCAGGAGCGACGACGGCGACTTCGGCAACGACATCGGGCGTCGTGCTTTGATTGAAAGCGGTGAACCGGATGGTGACCGGCTGGCCGACGTAAATCTGGTCAATGTCTCGCGGAAGTATGTCGGCTTCGATTGCAAGGTCGTCCTTCTCCGGCACCACCAGCATCAGCACTTCACCCGGCTGAATAACGCCGTTTATATTGTGCACTGAAAGCTGATAGACGCGCCCGGCAATCGGTGAACGAATATCAAGGCGATCCAGCTGATCGCGGGTTGCGGCAAGCCGTTCTTCGTATTCGGCGACCGTTGCCTCGACCGATGTCAGGTCTTTGGTCACTTCGGACTTGCGGTCTTCATCTAGCTGAAGCAGCTGCAGGTCCATTTCACTCATCTTGCCCACCGTCTGGGCGCGGGCCGCCATATATTGGCCCTGCTGGCCTTCGAGGTTGGAAAGCTGTCGCTTCAAAAGATTGAGCCGCTGAAGCGTGACTAGTCCCTTGCTGTAAAGCTCCTGCGTCTTGGAAACATCTTCCTTGACGATGGTAAGCTCGTTTTCGGTTGCCGCAACCTGAACGCCCATGCCTCGCGCCTCATCAAGAAGTTGATCCTTGCGCGTTGCCAGCTGTTTTTTCATGCCGGTCAGCGCACTGAGGCGGCTTTTGAAAAGCCCCTGTTCGCTGTCGATGAATGTCCTGGCGGCCTTCGGATTGGTCAATTCCACCAGATCTTCCGGCACGGTGAAAGACGCGGCCTCGGTAATTTCGGCGCGCAGGCGGGCGCGGCGCGAATAAAGTTGCGCAAGCGTGTTCTCAACGATGGATAAATTGGCCTGAACGATCGTGTCGCTCAGCCGCAGCAAAATCTGCCCTGCATCGACCCTGTCGCCTTCGGCGACCTCGATCTCACTGACGATGCCGCCGGAAAGGTGCTGGATTTTCTTGGAGTTGCCTTCGACGACGACCCGTCCCGTGGCGACGACTGCGCCGGCAAGCTTTGCCATGGCCGCCCAGCCACCCAATCCGACGAGCAGGCCGATGGCGAGAACCATCACTGCCGCGGAATGCTTTACGAGAGACGCATTGGTGACACCGGCTTTTTCCTGCTCAACCATTTTCGCCCACCCGGTTTTCGATCCTGCGCGTTTCTTCCTCTGCGGCCGGCACCTGATGCAGGTTTTGTCGCAGGATTTGCGCCAGCACTTCTTCCTTCGTGCCAAAGCGCAGCATCCGGCCGCCGCTCATGACCATCACGAGATTGACGCTTTCGATGGCGCTGGGACGATGGGCGATGACGACAGCGATGCCACCCCGCGCCCTGATGTCGCCGATTGCATTGCGCAGCGCCATCTCGCCTTCGCTGTCCAGATTGGAGTTAGGCTCATCGAGAAGCACAAAAAACGGCTCGCCGAAAAGCGCGCGCGCAAGGCCGATGCGCTGCTTCTGCCCGCCCGACAAGGCCTCGCCGCGATCGCCGATATAGGTGTCGTAACCGCTGGGCAGGCTCAGGATCAGGTCATGAACTTGAGCGGCCTTGGCCGCGGCAACGATTGCTTCCGCTGTCGCATCACGGTCAAATCGCGCGATATTCTGCGCCACGGTTCCCGCCATCAGCTCCACCTGCTGGGGCATGTAACCGATGGATTTGCCGAGAACCTCAAAATCCCATTGGTTCAACGCTGCGCCATCGAAGCGCACGGAACCGCGGTCATAGGGCCAGATCCCCGTCATCAGGCGCGCCAGCGTTGATTTTCCAGAGGCGCTTGGGCCAATGATGCCAAGCCCATCGCCAGCATTCAGCGTAAAGGAAATATCGGCAACCGTGTCGCGCGCGGCACTCGGCGGCCCACCCGTCACGCGGTCGACGGCAACGGTATATTGCGGCCGCGGCAGAGAAAGCGGTGGCTGTGGCTCCGGCACCAGTTCAAGAAATTCGTTGATGCGTTTCCAGCCCTGTCGCGCCGTCATGAAACTGCGCCAGTTGGCTATTGCATGTTCGACCGGGCCGAGCGCCTTTGCGGAGAGAATTGAACCTGCGATGATGCTGCCCGTGGAGGCATTGCCCTCGATGACCAGCACGGCGCCGATTGCCATGACGCCGGATTGCAGCAGCAGGCGGAATGTGCGCGATATCGCGCCAAGCATGCCCGCCGTATCGGAGGTCGAGAGGGTGACGGCACGATATTGGGAATGCAGATCGCTCCACATCGAGGTCACCGCGCCCATCATCCCCATGGTTCTAATGGATTCAATATTACGCTGACTGTTGCCCACGAGCGTGTTTCTCTGTCCACGTGCGGCATAAGCCTGTTTGGTCGCTTTTTCGGTGAGCCAATTGGTCAAAAGCGTCAAAACGACAAGAATGACGGCGCCGCCAAGCACGGCAAAGCCGATCCACGGATGCAGGGCAAAACAGATCAGCAGATAGATGGGGAGCCAGGGAATGTCGAAAAATGCGCCCGGCCCCGGACCGGACAGAAACTGACGTATCTGGTCGAGATCGCCGACGATCTGCAATCCGTCGATCTTTGCAGAGGCAAGGAGAGGAGCACCGATCGATGCCCTGAAAAGCTTCTGATTGAGCGCGTCGTCGATATTGTCGGCGATACGGGCCAATATCCGGCTGCGCAAAACATCAAAGCCCATCAGAAAGGCATAAAGGATGATGAGGAGAACGACCAGCGCCACAAGCGAAGGGATGCTCTTGCTGGGCAAAATGCGGTCGTAAACCTCCAGCATGAAAAGCGAGCCGGAAAGATTAAGGATGTTCATCAGCGCACTGGCGAGGCCGACAGCGAAAAAAGCACGCTTATTTTTTGTTAAAAAAGAATTAAATATAAACATATCAACACCTAAAACTGCACGAAAATCGCACAATAAATAAGATTAGGCAATGCTATTTGAGAATGAAATGTAGGAATTGATTAACACGTCTTATGGGTAGTGCCATTGGCGGCAATCTCTAGTAATAAAGCCGGCTAATAATTCAGGTTGGCCTTTGTGTATTCATCCTCAATATTTTAATGCAGGCGAGATCACTGATACGGATCTGCCTCGGCGTAGTCGTTAATGCGTGCCGCTGGCCGAATACTTTGCATTGTCGATCCGCAGGGCTTACGGACAGGTTTTCAGCCGCGCAACGGGTCGTTGACGCTCAGGCTCGTTCCGCCAGAGCAAAGTTCACGGTATCGGCAAATTCCCGCAGGAAACGTTCGCGTGAGAAGCGGGCGGCATTGTTGATGCAGGCATTCTTGTCGAAGCGCTCGGAATTATCGACGAATTCCTGCACGGCCGCACAGATTGCTTCCGGGGTCTGCTCGCCGAAATAGAGGCCCGTCGGCTGGTTTGAAGCGCCGAGCGGTATGACGGTCTCAAGCACTCCGCCTTTGCCATAGGCTATGACCGGCGTTCCGAGCGCCTGCGATTCGACCGGCACAATGCCGAAATCATCTTCTGCCGCAAAAACGAAGGCCCTGGCTTCCGCCATGTATTTGTGAAGCTCCTCATTGCCGACGAAGCCGAGGATTTCAACGTTGGGCGTGGCGATGTCGCGAATACGTTTCATGTCGGGTCCGTCGCCGATGACGACGAGGCGTTTCTCGGGCATCTTCGCAAAGGCTTCGACGATCAGGTGCACCTTTTTGTAGGGCACCAGCCGCGACGCGGTGACGAAATAGTCGCCTTTCCGGTCGGAGGGGGAGAGGTGTGTGGTATCGACCGGCGGATAGATCACGGTGGAATCGCGTCCGTAACACTTGCGCACACGGCTGCGGATGAATTTGGAGTTGACCGTCATCAGGTCGACGCCATTGGCGGTGCGGATGTCCCACATGCGGATATAGTGGAGAATAGCGCGCGCGATCCAGGAGGTGAAGCCGCGATTGAGCTTGGTTTCCTTGAGATACTGGTGCTGGAGATCCCAGGCATAGCGGATGGGGCTGTGGATGTAGGAGACATGGAACTGGTTGGGACCGGTGATGACGCCCTTGGCGACGGCGTAGCTTGAGGAAATCACCAGATCGTAACCGCTGAGATCGAATTGCTCGATGGCGAGCGGCATCAGCGGCAGATAGGAACGGTATTTCTTTCGGGCGAAGGGCAGTTTCTGGATGAAAGAGGTGTTGACCGGACGCCCGCCGAGAAAACCCCGGTCGCGCTCGCTCATGAAATCGACAAGGCAATAAAGATCCGCGTGAGGATAGATTTCGAGAAGGTTGTGAAGCACCTTTTCAGCCCCACCTCTGTCGGTGAGCCAGTCATGGACGATTGCCGTCTTCATAATTTCCTCAATAATTTCAACGTAATAAAAATTTATAATCCGCCCTGGGAAAACTTGGCGGTGTAGAATGTCCGGCGTGTCTCCAGTCCTTAAAAAAAGCGGCTACCGGAGACGGAATGATATAAAAATAATAGGGATGCTAAGCGATTCAGGTCGAAATCTGGTCTTGTTACGATCTCTAATAGCAGTTTGTTCGCAGATGCGAAATATCCCGGCCTCTTAATTCTCCTCCTCCGTCTCCCGGAAGGGGTGGCCGCCATTCCCTAAAGCTCAGTTTTAACGCCCGACAGAGATTTCCTGCCGGTTCATTGATCCATGAATCCCGAGATCTCGCCCTGAGGTCATTGACAAGGCGTCTTATCGAGATATTCTGTTATAAAGATGCATATAACATAATAATGGAACATCGAGTTGGAACAAAAAGCTGGGAGCTTGACCATGAGACGTAAAATTGCATTTCTTGCCACCGCCGCGCTGTTGCTGGCGCCGGGTGTGATGATGGCCGCGGAGAAGGGTGGCGTCATCAATGTCGCGACGATCGGCGAGCCGCCGACACTCGACCCCATGGCCTCGACCGCCGATCTGGTCGGCATCGTCACGCAGCATATTTTTGAAACGCTTTACACCTTCGACAAGGGCTGGAAGGTGACGCCGCTTCTGGCTGAAAGCCTGCCCGAAATCAGCGCGGATGGCAAAACCTACACGATCAAGCTGCGCAAGGACATCAAGTTCCATGACGGCAGCGACATGACCTCGGAAGATGTCGTCGCCTCGCTCGGCCGCTGGATGAAAATCGCCTCGCGTGGCAAGCAGGCCGCCGGTTTCATCGGCAATATCTCCGCGCCTGATGCCGGAACGGTGACGATCACTCTCAAGCAGCCCTATGCGCCGCTGACCTCGCTGCTGGCTTTCAACAATTCGGCAGCCATCATTCTGCCGGCTGAAAAGCAGGCGGAGCCGATGGTCGAATTTGTCGGCACCGGCCCCTATATGCTGAAGGAACGCAAGGCGGACCAATATATCCAGCTCGTGCGTTTTGATGGTTACAAATCCCGTGATGGCGAGAGCGACGGTTACGGCGGTGCACGCCATCAATATCTCGATGAAATCCGCTTCGTTCCGGTGCCTGATCCGAATACCCGCGTCGAAGCTGCTGTTTCCGGACAATATGACTATGTCGATTCCATTCCGGTGGAGTCCTTCGACAAGGTGAAGTCTTCGTCAGCCTCTCAGCCGATGATGCTGAAGCCTTTCGGTTTCCCGGTCTTCGTGTTCAATACCAAGGAGGGGCTTGCTTCCAAGCTCGAGGTTCGCAAGGCCGTGACCGAAGCGCTGAACATGGAAGACATGCTGGCGGCCGCTTTCGGCAGCACGGATTTCTACGCGCTTGACGGCGCCTATTACCCCGACAATTTCTCATGGCACACGGAAGAGGGTGTCGAGGGCAATTATAATGTCGGCAACCCGGAAGCCGCTGCCGAAAAGCTGAAGGCGGCCGGTTATAATGGTGAGCCGCTGCGCATCCTCACCAGTCGCCAATACGAGTTCCATTACAAGATGGCACAGGTGGCGGCGGAATATCTGAAACTTGCCGGCTTCAAGGTGGATATGCAGGTGGTGGACTGGGCGACGCTGACGCAGCGCCGCGCCGATCCGAAGCTCTGGGACATCTATATCAGCCACAGCCCCTTCCTGCCGGAACCGGCGCTGATGGGAGCGCTGTCCACCAGCTCGCCTGGCTGGTGGGATACGCCGGCACGCAAGGCGGCAGTTGACGCCTTCACCTCGGAAGCCGATCCGGAAAAGCGCCTCGCGCTTTGGGCCAATGTGCAAAAGACGATCTATGCCGAGCTGCCGCTCATCAAGATCGGCGACTTCAACGCAGCAGCAGCCAGGTCCAACAAGCTGGAAGGTGTCGATCCGGCTCCGTGGCCCTATTTCTGGAATGCCTCGGTCACGAAGTAAGACCGCTTGGTTGCCGGGTGCCGGTATTGCCGGCACCCATCGCAGTTTCGCTTCAACTGTCGCGCAGGCGTGGTCCGCCACGTCTGTCACCGGGAGCCTCTATTCGTGATACGGTATATTTTCCAAAGACTTGCAGGAATGATCGTGGTGATGTTCCTCGTCGTCACCATCGTTTTCGTCATCCTGCGCGTCACCCCCGGCGATCCGGCCGCCGTGATGCTCGGGCCGGATGCCACGGCGCAGGATATTGCGGAGCTGCGCACACGGCTCGGTCTCGATCAGTCGCTCGGGGTGCAATATGTCTATTATATCGGCCAATTGCTGAAGGGCGATCTCGGCCAGTCGATCTTTCTCAACATGCCTGTTGGCTCAGCCCTGCTGGACCGCGCGGAACCGACCTTCTTCCTCACGATCTTTTCGCTGTTGATCGCCAGCGTCATCGCGCTTCCCATCGGCATCTACGCCGCTTACCGGCGCGGTTCCTTTGTGGATCAGGCCGCGACCACCATTGCGATGCTGGCGGCGAGCATTCCGAGCTTCTGGCTCGGCCTCATCCTCATGCAGGTTTTTGCGGTGCGGCTGGATATGTTCCCGGTGTCGGGTTACGGCGGGCCGGGCGCGAGCTTCCTTGAGCGCATGTATCACCTGACCTTGCCGGCCATTGCGCTCGGCCTCGTTTCCTCAGCCCTTATTCTCCGCTTCACCCGCGCCTCGATGCTGGACGTTCTCGGCGACGATTATGTCCGCACCGCCAGAGCCAAGGGCGTCAAGGAACGCCGGGTGGTGATGAAACATGCGCTGAAGAATGCGCTCATCCCCATTCTCACAGTGCTTGGTCTGACCGCCGCCGTGCTGATTTCAGGAGCGGTCGTCACGGAAACCGTCTTCGGCCTGCCGGGCGTCGGCAATCTCGTCGTGTCGGCCGTGCTCCGGCGTGATTATCCGGTCATTCAGGGCGCGCTTCTCATCATCGCCGGGCTTTACGTGCTCATCAATTTTGCAATCGACATGCTTTACCTGCTGGTCGATCCGAGGGTTCGTTACTGATGGCCGATATCGTTTCCACCACCCCGCCGGCGCGCAACCCGACCATCCTGTTTATTCGGCGTCTGCTGAAGCGCAAGACGGTCGCCGCCGGTCTCATCGTGCTTCTCATCTTCGTGCTGCTTGCGGTTTTCGCGCCGATGATCGCGCCCTATTCGCCGTCGAAGCTGTCGATCGTCAACCGCCTGAAACCGCCGAGCGAACTCTACTGGTTCGGCACCGATGAATTTGGCCGCGATGTCTTTTCCCGCACCATCTATGCCGGAAGACTGTCGCTTCTGGTTGGCGCGGCCGTTGTTTTCCTCTCGTCGGTCATCGGCATCACGCTCGGGCTGCTTGCCGGTTTCTTCCAGAAACTGGATACGCCGATTGCGCGGTTGATCGACGCGATGATGGCGTTTCCGGATATTCTTCTGGCGATTGCGCTGGTCGCCGCACTCGGTCCGTCGCTGACGACGGTCATCATCGCGCTTGCCGTGGTTTATTCGCCGCGCCTTGCCCGCATCGTGCGTGCCTCGACGCTGGTAATCCGTGAGTTGCCCTATGTGGAGGCGGCCAAAGCGCTCGGCATCTCCACCTTCCACATCATGACGCGGCATGTGCTGCGCAATCTGGTTTCGCCGATCCTCGTGCAATGCACCTTCCTTTTTGCCAGCGCCATGCTGGCCGAGGCTGGTCTTTCGTTTCTGGGGCTCGGTGTCAGCCCCGAAATTCCCACCTGGGGAACCATGATCTCCGCCGGCCGCCAATATATCGGCCAGGCTGACTGGATGACCTATTTCCCCGGCTTTGCCATCATTCTTTCCGTGCTGTCGCTGCAAATGGTCGGCGACGGGCTGCGGGACATGCTCGATCCAAGACTGCGAAGGGATTTGTAATATGACGTCCGGCGAACAGGCGAAAGCGCCTCTTCAAGCTCCCATTCTTCTCACCAATGTCAAACCCGTCGGTTTCGGCAAAGGTGCGCCACAGGCCTCGACTGATATTCTGATCGGCGGCGACGGCAAGATCGCTGCGGTAGGCTCTGCCCTGCAGGCGCCTGCGGATGCGCAACGCATTGATGCCAAGGGCGCCTTCATCTCGCCCGGCTGGGTGGATCTGCATGTGCATATCTGGCATGGCGGCACCGATATCTCCATTCGCCCTTCCGAATGCGGGGCCGAACGCGGCGTGACGACGCTGGTGGATGCCGGTTCGGCGGGTGAGGCGAATTTCCACGGTTTCCGCGAATATATCATCGAGCCTTCAAGGGAACGCATCAAGGCCTTCCTCAATCTCGGTTCCATCGGCCTTGTGGCCTGCAACCGCGTGCCGGAACTGCGCGACATCAAGGATATCGACCTTGATCGTATCCTCGAATGTTACGCCGAAAACAGCGAGCATATTGTCGGCCTGAAGGTGCGGGCGAGCCATGTCATCACCGGTTCCTGGGGTGTGACACCGGTCAAGCTTGGCAAGAAGATCGCCAAGATCCTCAAAGTGCCGATGATGGTGCATGTGGGCGAACCGCCTGCACTTTATGACGAGGTGCTGGAAATCCTCGGCCCCGGTGATGTCGTGACCCATTGCTTCAACGGCAAGTCGGGTTCCAGCATCTTGGAAGACCAAGACCTGTTCAACCTTGCCGAACGCTGTGCCGGTGAAGGCATCCGGCTGGATATCGGCCATGGCGGCGCCTCCTTCTCCTTCAAGGTGGCGGAGGCGGCGATTGCACGCGGCCTGTTGCCCTTCTCGATTTCGACGGACCTGCACGGCCACTCGATGAATTTTCCGGTCTGGGACCTGGCGACGACCATGTCGAAGCTGCTGTCTGTCGACATGCCCTTCGAAAATGTGGTCGAGGCGGTCACCCGCAATCCGGCCTCCGTCATCCGGCTCGATATGGAAAACCGTCTCGATGTTGGCCAGCGCGCCGATTTCACCATTTTCGATCTGGTGAATGCCGATCTGGAGGCGACCGATTCCAATGGCGATGTGGCGCGTCTGGCGCGTCTGTTCGAGCCGCGTTACGCGGTCATCGGCACGGAAGCGATTGCCGCCAGCCGTTATATTCCAAGGGCGCGCAAGCTGGTGCGCCACAGCCATGGTTATTCCTGGCGCTGAACCCGAATGGAATGGCGGGGCATGCCCTCCGCCTTCCGCAGACACGACGGGATACCCGTCCCGGCATTATGAGGAATTCGCGTGAAACAGTCTTCGCTTGATGCAGAAGGGCACCTTTCGCCCTATGACCGGCTCGCTGCGCTCGGCATCTCCCTGCCGCCGCCGCCGCCGCCAATTGCCAATTTCGTCACCCACGTGGTGGAAGGCAACATGCTTTATCTCTCGGGCCAGGGGCCGCGGGAGGAAAACGGCCATCTTTATGCCGGCAAGGTCGGCGCGGAAATCGGGCTGGAAGAGGCTTATAATCATGCGCGCCTCACCGGCATCAATCTGCTTGCCGTCATGCATGAGGCGCTGGGCGATCTGTCGCGGGTGAAAAAAGTGGTCAAGCTGCTTGGCATGGTCAATGCCGTCAGCGATTTCCGCGATCATCCGAGCGTTATCAATGGCTGCTCCGATCTCTTCATCGATGTATTCGGCGATGCGGGACAACATGCCCGCTCCGCCGTCGGTTTCGGCTCATTGCCCGGCAACATCACCGTTGAGATCGAAGCCATCGTCGCGCTCAAAGGGTGAGGCCGTTTAATGGTTGCGCCAGCCCATCAGCTTTTCGATCCGTTCTGCCGAGACCCTGACCTGTTCGGTGTAATGGTTTTCGTCCGCCAGCACCTTCTGTTCCGGCAGCACGATGGAAATCGTCGCAACGCATTCGCCCCTGTTGTCGCAGATCGGCGAGGCGATGCAGGCGACGGCGTAATCGGATTCGGCGACCTGTATCGACAGCCGGTCATGGAAGGCGGCGCCTGCCGATTGCGACAGGGTCTCCGGGTTGATTTCCGCACGACCCGTGGGCGAGGTGCGGGCGCAGCGCTTGAACAGTTCGACACGCTCCGCCTCCGGCAGATGGCCGACGAGCAGGCGGCCGGAGGCCGTCCAGTTCAGGGGAACACGGGTGCCGACGCGCGACGCGACCTGAAAATGGCTTGGACCATCGGCCATGGCCAGAACAAGCATATGGTCGCCATCGCGGCCGCAAAGCTGCACGGTCTCGCCCGCATGGCGGCACAGATCATGCATTTCGTGGGTGGCGACGCCCATGAAATCCAGCGAGCGGGCATAGGCGAGGCCATAATGGTAAAGTCGTGCGCCGAGCCAGATGTTGCCATCGGCATTGCGTGCCAGCATGTTCTTTTCGACGAGATCGTCGATGATCACATAGACGGTGGAAAGCGGCGCCTTGATCGCCTTGGCGATGGCGTAAGCGCCGGCCGGCGATCCGGTTTCGTAAAGGTAATCAATAACCTGAAGCGCACGGTCGATGCCGCTGACGCGCGAGCGCTTGGCGGCCTTCGCATCCGGATTCTCCTCCGTGGGAGACACGGCGGTTGAAGATATCTCGTCCAGTCTCTGGGCGTCCAATTTTTGGCTCCTCATGAATTTCGAGAAGCTATTACATTATTATGGCATATATGTCGATGCCCATCGCATCGCAAAGACAGGAGAAAGATATGACCGAGGATATCAGAAGCAGGATCGGCCTTCGCCCGGTCATCAACGTCTCGGGCACCATGACCTCGCTCGGCGCGTCGATTGTCGTTCCCGAGGCCGTGCAGGCCATGGCGGCTATCCTGCCGCAATTCGTCGAGATCAATGATCTGCAACGCAAGGCGAGCGCGATCATTGCAAGGCTGACAGGCGGCGAGGCCGGTTTCGTCACGGCGTCCTGCTCCTCCGGCATCAGCCTTGCTGTGGCGGGCGCGATTACCGGCAATAATCTGCTGGCCATCGAAAAGCTGCCCGATGTCGCGCCTGAGAAGAACGAAGTGCTGGTGCAGATGGGGCATGTGGTGAGCTACGGCGCGCCGGTGGATCAGGCAGTTCGGCTTGCCGGCGGCAAGGTGGTGCTGGTGGGGCAGGCGACATCGACCCACCGCTTCCACATGGAAAAAGCCATCACCGAAAAGACGGCGGCGGCGGTCTATGTCGTCTCGCATCATGTCGTGAATTACGGCCTGCTGCACCTTTCCGAATTCGTCGAGATTGCCCATGCCAGGGGCGTGCCTGTCATCGTCGATGCGGCTTCCGAATATGATCTGGAGCTGTTTCTGGCCACGGGCGCGGATGTGGTGATCTATTCCGGTCACAAGTTCTTGGGCGGCCCCACATCAGGCATCGTCGCCGGAAGTAAGGAACTGGTGCGTCATGCCTTCCTGCAAAATATGGGCATTGGCCGCGGCATGAAGGTCGGCAAGGAAAGCATCTATGGCGTCATGGCGGCGCTGGAAGCCTGGGAAAAGCGCGACCATGCCGGCATCCGCGAGCGCGAAACCGGCTATCTCAACCTCTGGAAAAAGACGCTGGACGGACGCCCCGGCGTGACGGCGCTGATCGAGCCCGACCCGACCAACAACCCGCTCGACCGGCTGCGCGTCATCATCAACGCCGAAGAAGCCCATATCACCGCATGGGACCTGACGACGGCGCTGGCCAGAGGCAATCCGCCGATCATTGCCCGCGATCATGAGGTGGAACACCGTTATTTCTATCTCGACCCCTGCAACCTGCATCCCGGCCAGGAAACCGTCGTGGCTTCCCGTCTGGCGGAAGAATTGGACAAGGCGCGCGCTTCCAACGAGGTGATTGCCACACCGTTCGAAGACCGCAGCCGCCACCGTTTCGATGGCATGCTGCGCTGGCCTGACTAATAACGACTGCACGAGCGGGTGCCGCGAGTTTCTTCTCCCCGAGGGGGAGAAGTCCGCGGCAGCGGGATGAGGGGGCACCCTCACCGGATTTCGGAAACGGTGCCCCCTCATCCGACCCTTCGGGCCACCTTCTCCCCCTCGGGGAGAAGAAACTCGCGGCAACTGCCCGCCCAAGCATTGCAACCAGAATAAAGAAAAGGGAACGATCATGACCATGCCGCAGGCAGCACCGCTTGGTGCCGAAGATGCCGTGCTTTCCGTCCGCAATCTTACCACGTCCTTTCACGTGGATGGCGGCTGGAAACCGGTGGTGCGTGATATTTCCTTTGATGTCGGGCCGGGCGAGACGGTCGCGATCGTCGGCGAAAGCGGGTCGGGCAAAAGCGTCACATCGCTTTCCATCATGCGGCTGCTGGATCGGGAAAGCAGCAGGGTGCAGGGTGAAATCCTGCTCGGAGGCCGTAACCTGCTCTCGCTTTCCGAAGACGCCATGCGGCGGGTGCGGGGCAATGAGGTCGCGATGATCTTTCAGGAGCCGATGACCAGCCTCAACCCGCTATTCACCATCGGTGACCAGATTTCCGAGGCTCTGCTGTGCCACCAGCCGATGTCAAAAGCCGATGCGCGGGCCGAGACGATCCGCCTGCTGGAAAAGGTCCGCATCCCCTCGGCCGCCTCACGTTTCGATGAATATCCGCACCGCTTTTCCGGCGGCATGCGCCAGCGCGTGATGATCGCCATGGCGCTTGCTTCCCGGCCAAAGCTCCTGATCGCCGACGAGCCGACGACGGCGCTCGATGTGACCATTCAGGGCCAGATCCTCGATCTCATCAAGACGCTTCAGGAAGAGGAGGGCACCTCCGTCCTGTTCATCACCCATGACATGGGCGTGGTGGCGGAAATTGCTGACCGTACAGTCGTCATGTATCGCGGAGAGCAGGTGGAAGTCGGCGCGACGGCGGATATCTTCCATCGCGGCAAACATCCCTATACCCGCGCGCTTTTATCCGCCGTCCCCGTTCTCGGTTCCATGACTGGTGAGGAAAGACCGCTCCGGTTTCCCATCGTCAACACCACCACGGGAGAAACGCAGGAACCGGCGCGTCCGGCCGATACCGTCGATCCCGCCGCACAACCGGTGCTGAAGGTGGAGGGGCTGACCAAGCGCTTCGACATTCACTCCGGCCTGCTGGGACGGCTCAGCGGCCGCGTTCATGCGGTGGAGAATGTGTCCTTCGATCTAAGGGCTGGTGAAACATTGTCGCTGGTCGGCGAAAGCGGCTGCGGCAAGTCCACCACCGGTCGCGCCATCATGCGGCTGATCGAGCCGGATGCCGGTTCGGTGGTGGTCAACGGCGAGAATATTCTTGCCCTCGACAAATCAGGCATGCGTGAAATGCGCAAGACGGTGCAGATGATCTTTCAGGACCCCTTCGCCTCGCTCAACCCGCGCATGACGGTGGGTGCGGCGATTGCCGAACCTTTTCTGGAGCATCGCATGGGCAGCGCCCGCGAAGCGAAGGATGTGGTGGCCGACATGCTGGAAAAGGTCGGCCTCTCGCCGGATATGGCGGCGCGTTACCCGCACGAGTTTTCCGGCGGCCAGCGCCAGCGCATCTGCATCGCCCGCGCGCTGGCGCTGCAACCGAAAGTGATTGTCGCCGATGAAAGCGTCTCGGCGCTTGATGTATCGATCAAGGCGCAGGTCATCAACCTGATGCTGGATCTGCAGCAAAGCCTCGATCTCGCCTTCCTGTTCATCAGCCATGACATGGCGGTGGTGGAGCGCGTCAGCCACCGGGTGGCGGTGATGTATCTGGGCGAGATCGTCGAAATCGGCCCGCGTGCTGATGTCTTCGACAATCCGCAGCATGACTATACCCGCAAGCTGATGGCCGCCGTGCCGGTGCCGGACCCGGACCGCCGCAACACGAGGCGCGGTGCGGCGAATGACGAGCTGAAAAGCCCCATCCGCGCCGTCGATTACGTCGTGAAGCCGCGTGAATATCGCGAGGTTTCTCCCGGCCATCTCGTCGCCTGTTAAAGGCCCGGTACGTCCGAGGTTGCAAAGGGGACGCGATAACCGCGCTTAAAACTTTCCCGCTGTCCAAGCTGGCGATACCACCGCTGTACCGCCGGAAAATCATCGAGATTGATTTTGTGGCGCGCGAAACGCGAGACCCATGGCCAGATGGCGATATCGGCGATGGAAAAATCGCTGGCCACATATTCCCGCCCCGTTAAACGGTCGTTCAATGTCCGATAGAGGCGCTCCACATCAGCGGCAAAACGCGTTTCGGCAAAGGGGGCCTCTCCGGCATGGTAAGTCAGGAAATAATGGGCATAACCGAGTGTCGGACCGAAATTGGCGGCCTGCCACATCAGCCATTCGGTGACTGTCAGTCGCTCAGCGGGAGAGGTGGGCAGAAGCCGGTCGGCCTTTTCGGCGAGATAGAGGAGGATTGCATTCGATTCCGTCAGGACGGTGCCGTTGTCATTGTCGATGATTGCCGGAATTTTCGAGCCGGGATTGATACGGATATAATCGGCTGCGAATTGCTCGCCCTTTTCGATGTCGATGGCGTGGCTGCGATACGACAGGCCGAGTTCTTCCAGCGCAACCGAGATTTTGAGGCCGTTCGGCGTGATCCAGGTGTAAAGGTCGATCATGTCAGTCGAACATCGCCTCATCCAGCGGCAAGGCGCGACGGCCTTTCTTGCCCGTCACATCGGAAAGGTCCTTGTAAAGACCACGCAGGGTCAGAACCAGCTGGATAATGCGCGGATCGGTGACACGATAGATCACCGCCTTGCCCTCCCGCGAACCTTCGATCACACCGGCGTCGCGCAGTTCGGCAAGCTGCTGCGAAAGTGTCGGCTGTTGAATGCCGAGTTCGTATTCAAGGGCTGAAACGGAGGCCTCCGTTTCCATGAGATAACAGACGATGGCCAGACGGTTGGCGTTGGCGACAAGCTTCAAAAGCTCGCTCGCTTCCACCACGCTGCGGCAGATGAGATTGGAAACCGGTTTCGTCACAACTACTGGTCCATGTTTCAGACTATAAAAAAGTAAATTGTATGGCGATAAATTTCAATGGCTTGATGCGGTCGTTTTTAGTCGGCTGCAGAATTTTTAAAATCTACAGGATTAGTAGATTTCTCTTTCGCTTTCCGACCGAGGATCGCCAAAACGTTCCTCGAAAACACTCTATAAAAAAGTAGATTGATTGCGAAATGAGGTGTCGACATGAAAATCGGGGTCCATCCCAACAATCTGCATTTACGGCTCGCCCGACTCTGGCCCGGCGCTTTTGAGGCATTCGAGCCGGAATTCGTGACCTATCGCGAAGGGCGCGATACGGCGGCTCTCCTCGAAAAGGGCGACATCCATTTCGGTGGCACCGGCTCGACGCCGCCCATTGAAGCGGATGCGCGCGGGCTTTCGGCGGTCTATATCGCCGCTTCCGCGCCGAGGCCCGCCAATGGCGCAATCCTCATGCGGCGCGACAGTCCGATCCGTTCAGCCGCTGATCTCCAGGGAAAGCGCATATCGCTGATCGATGGATCGTTTCACACCTATCTTCTGGCCCGCAGCCTGGAAGGGGCGGGACTTGGCCTTGCGGACGTGACGCGGATTGAAAGCGGTGATAGTGACAGCCTGCTTGACCTCGTGGAAGGCCGTGTCGATGCCTGGGTGACGATGTCGCCACGGCTGGAAAAGGCTCTGACCCATGAGGAGATCAGCCTTCTGGTCCGCTGCGGTTCAACCATTCCCAACCGCTCGCTGTTCTGGACGCTGGCGCGTCACAATATAGCGCAGGAGACACGACAGGCGATTGCGGCCGAACTGGACCGCGTCGGCCGCGCCGTCATGGCGGATATCGACAGGGCCGCAGCCCTTCTCGCCGCCGAACCGGGCAGCGAGGGTGATGCGGCATCCTGGGGGAAGGTGCTGCGCTCACGCGATCTTTCCGTGGTGCCCGCCGCTGAAAATATCCTTGCCGAACAGCAGGAGGAGGCCGATACGCTTTACAGGCACGGCCATTTCTCTTTACCGGTTCAGACCGGGCAAAGCCCGGCCCCGCAATCAGCCAGCGTCGGAGGCGACAGATGAATGTTTTCTGGTACATGTGCGCACCCGATGGCGCTTATCCCTGGCAGCCGGAAGGCTCCCGCAAGGTTGATCTCGGTTATTACAAGCAGCTGGCGCTGGCTTACGATCAGCTGGGTTATACCGGCGCGCTGTTTGCCACCGGCGCGCATGACGTCTGGGTTCTGGCGGGCGCACTGCTCTCCCATACCGAGCGGCTTAAACTGCTGGTCGCCATCCATCCGGGCCTGATCGCGCCGACGTTGCTTGCCAAGATGGCGGCGACGCTTCAGGAATTTTCTCGCGGCCGCCTGCTGATCAATGTCGTTTCGGGCGATGCGAAGATGCTCGGCGCTTACGGCATGACCATGCCGCATGACGAGCGTTACGATATGGCGGATGAATATCTGCAAATCTGGCACCGGCTTTTCGCCGGCGAGACGGTGGATTTCATGGGGCGGCATTTCCAGACCGAGGGTGCGAAGCTCGCGCTGCCGGTGGGGCAGGGCATAGAGCCGCCGCCCTTGTGGTTCGGCGGTTCGTCGGAGAAGGCCATCGACGTTGCCGCCAAACATGTCGAGACCTATCTCTCGTGGGGTGAAACGCCCGATCAGATCGGCGCGAAGGTCGATCTCGTCAAGGCGCGGGCGGAACAGCTTGGCCGCGAACTGGAATATGGCATTCGGCTCTATGTCATCGTGCGTGATACCGATGAAGAGGCATGGGCAGCGGCGGCCGACCTTTACGGGCGCATGGATGAGCGCGCGATTGCCGCCAACCAGCGTTTCGTCGGCAAGACCGATTCCGTCGGCCAGCAGCGCATGACGGCGATGCATGGCGGGCAGAAACCGGAAAACCTGCGCGATCTGGAAATCGCGCCCAACCTATGGGCCGGCATCGGGCTTGTCCGTCCGGGCCCGGGAACCGCGATTGTCGGTTCGCCGGATACTGTCATCCGCACGCTGGAGGCCTATAAGAAGGCGGGCGTGAACACCTTTATCCTTTCCGGCATGCCATTGCTGGAGGAAGCCTTCCGCTTTGGCGAAAAGGTCCTGCCACGTCTCGATGTATCGCGGGAAGTGTCAGCGGCGAAACAATTCACCTGGTCGACCCTGTTCGACCGTGACCTCTCGGCCAAGGCCTCCTGAGCATGGTGCGGGAGTGGAGAAGAACAACATGACGGCAAGTCCGGCAACAACAATCGCGCAACGGCGCTTCGGTCCAAAACATGCGGCCGAGCGGGCGCTTGCCGTTCTGGACAAGGCGTTGGGCGCGGTTGCCGCCGCCATCCTTGCGACGCTTCTTGTGGTGGTGCTGGTCAATGTCACCCTGCGATACCTGTTCCATACCGGTTTCATCGGCGCGGAAGATCTGGGCATCTGGCTCAATGTGGCGATGATCGCGGTCGGCGCGCCGCTCAGCCTCAAGAGCGCTCTGGCCATGCGGCTGGATGTATTCGTGCGCTTCCTGCCGGAACGCTTTCATGCCGCAACCGAAGTTCTGGCTGATGCCTTTTCCTTTGTCGCAGCCCTCATCCTCGCTTTCGGCGGAGTGGAAATTGCGGCCATGCTGGGCGGCACGTCGCCAACGCTCGGTCTGCCGGAATGGGTGCGCTTCGGTTTTCTCGGTGCAGGCGGCGCGCTGATCTTTGTTTATCTTGCGCTTCAACGGGTTGGTGAAGGCAAGGCGCTTGCCGTTCTGCTCTCCGTCGCCATCGCGGTCGTTTCTTATGTCGGCCTGCCGGAACTGTTTATCGATACGACCCTGCCGCCAAGCCTGTTTCTGGCATTCACGGCGGCCGTGGGGCTGGTTCTGGCCGCACCGCTTGCCCATGCCTTCCTTGCCGCCGCCTATGTGGCGATCGCCTTCGGCAGCACCTTGCCGGAGCCGGCCATCGTGTCCTCGACGGTGACGGGCATGTCGAAATTCCTGCTGCTTGCCATTCCCTTCTTCCTGCTGGCCGGCAGCCTGCTGACGGAATCGGGCGTCGCCAACCAGCTCGTCCGTTTTGCCGCCTCCATGGTCGGCCACCGGAGGGCGGGGCTGGCGCAGACGACGCTGTTGACCAGCGTGCTGTTTTCCGGCGCATCCGGCTCCTCGGTCGCCAACGCCGCCTTCGGTGCTTCCACCTTCCAGCCGGAACTGGTGAAGCACGGTTATCCGCCGGCGCAGGCGGGCGCGATCATTGCCGCCACCTCGGTGCTGGACAATGTCATCCCGCCTTCCATCGCCTTTCTCATCCTCGCAACGGCCACCAATCTGTCGGTGGGCTCGTTGCTGGTCGGCGGCTTCTTCGCCGGCGGGCTGATGGCAATCTGCCTTGCGGTGGCGATCCATCTCAGCGTGCGCAGTGTCGATACCTTGCCGCGCGCGACAGGCAGCGAACGCTGGCGCTCGGCCGTGGCCGCCATACCCGCCTTCGGGCTTGGCGTCATCGTAGTAGTCGGCATCCGCATCGGCGTCGTCACCACCACGGAGGCTGCGGCCCTTGCCGCTCTCTACACGCTGTTTCTCGGCTTCGGTTACCGGCTGGGCGCGGGCCGCATTTTCGCGACTTTCCGCCAGTCGGCGGGTGAAGCGGCGGCCATCGGTCTCCTGATCGGCACGGCTGGCCCCTTCGCCTTCCTGCTGGCAGTGGACAATGTCTCCGGCCTCGTCACCGACTTTGTCACGCTTCTGGGCGGCAGCAAGATCGCGGTGCTTCTGCTCTCCAATCTCATCCTGCTCGCGGTCGGGCTGGTGCTGGATATTGGTGCTGCCATCCTGCTGTTCGGGCCGATCCTGTTGCCCGCTGCCGTGGCGGCCGGCATCGATCCCATCCATTTCGGCGTCATTCTTGTGGTCAACCTGATGATCCATGGCCTGACACCGCCGCTCGGCATGCTGATCTTCGTGGTCAGCGGCGTCACCCGCATTCCGGCGACAGCACTTTTCCGGGCCGTCGTTCCCTATCTCGTCTCGCTTCTCGTTTCCCTCGCCATTTTGTGCGCCTGGGCCATTTTCTTCTAAATTTGGGGTTTCAATCATGATTATTATCGATCGCCGCAATCTCCTCAAACTCTCCGCCATCGGCGCCGCAACGCTCGCCGCCCCCGCCTTTGTGCGCACGGCAAATGCCAGAACCCGCAGCCTCACCGTTGCCTCGCTGTTTGCCGATGACAAGCCCGAGACGAAAATCTGGGTGAAGATCAGCGAACTGGTGGAGGCGAAGCTGCCCGGCCGTTTCCGTTTCAACATCGTCAAGAGCGGTGCGCTGGGCGGTGAAAAGGAAGTGGCGGAAAATATCCGGCTGGGCTCGGTGCAGGCGAGCCTTTCGACAGTCTCCTCGCTTTCGGGCTGGGTGCCGGAACTGCAAATCCTCGATCTGCCTTTCCTGTTCCGCGATGCCGACCATGTGCGCAAGGTGGTGACGGGCGAGACTGGCACTGATCTGAAGACCAAGCTCGCCGCCCAGCAATTCATCGCCGCCGATTTCATCAACTACGGCGCGCGCCATCTTCTGACCAAGGAACCGGTAACCCGGCCGGAGCAGCTGGAAGGCAAGAAAATCCGCGTCATCCAGAGCCCGCTGCACACCAAACTGTGGAGCGCCTTCGGCACCACGCCGGTCGGCATCCCGATCACCGAGACCTATAATGCGCTGGCAACCGGCGTGGCTGATGCCATGGATCTCACCAAGTCCGCCTATGCCGGCTTCAAGCTTTACGAGGTCGTGCCGTATCTGACGGAAACCGGCCACATCTGGGCTTCAGGCGTGGTCTATTACGGTGCGACCTTCTGGAACCAGCTGGATGACGAAGAGAAGAAGGTTCTCCTGGAAGCATCGAGCGAAGGCGCGCAATATTTCAACCAGCTGATCGTCGAGGACGAAGTGAAGTCCGTCGAGCTTGCGCTTTCCAAGGGCGGCAAGGTGCTGCAGCCGGAAGCGCTGGACGAATGGCGCAAGGGCGCGCAGGGCGTCTGGCAGGATTTCGCCGGCATTGTCGGCGGCATCGAGAAGATACAGGCTGTGCAGTCGGCCTGATAATACGGGCCTTCAAAATCAGGAAACCCCGTGTGCTCTTCGGGCGCACGGGGTTTCTTTTGTTCGGTATCAGTGCGAAGCGCCGGAGCCGCCAACGGCAACGATGGAGTAGGGCTGGCCTTCCACCGCAAGCGTGCGGGTTTCCTTCAGGCTTTCCGCATCCACCACGCGCACCAGCGAATGGCGCGGATCGGAAATTGCGATCTGACCGTCGGCAACGGCGAGACGCGGACGCGGATCGCGCCAATGGCCATCCTTGCTGTAGGGTTCGGTGACCTTCGCCTTGCGGGTGATGGCGCCTTCCAGCACGTCAAGCACATGCAGGTCGCCATCTTCCGTCAGGATATAGGCATTGCGCGGATTGGCGGGGTCGAGGATGAAATCGACGCGCCGGGTCGGCAACTCCACCAGACGGAAGGCGTCCTTGCTGTCAGGATCGATCAGGACGACCTTGTCCTCACCGTAGTTTCCAAGGAAAAACTGCATGGATTTGCCGCCGAGCAGCGTGCCGGTATAGGCTTTCGGGAAATCTTCCGGATAGGCCAGCATTTCGAGCTTCGGACCATCCGTGCCGCCCGGCCGGGCAACGAGAATGCCTTCCTTGCAGCCAAAGGCCGCAAGCCGTGCGGATGTCGCCTCACCGTGCAGATCGGTGCATGTCGCCTGTTCACCAACCTGCTTGCCTTCCCTGTCAAGAACGCGCAGCCCGATGCGGGGCGGCAGCGTGTCGGGTTTGGTTTCGATCTGCGTGTTGGGTACGGACACCAGAACGTAACGGCCCATGGTCACCGCCACGCCATGATGTGGGGCGGTCGTATCGACGGTGCGGACCTTTGCCTTGCCGTCCAGCAGGGTGGCCTCATCGATGATCTCAGCCTTGCCGCCACGGTCGTAGAAGAGGATCGCATGGTCATCGTGGGGCACGACGTGGAACGGCCGTTTGCCTTCGAAGGTAACGGGCAGCAGCGCCGTATCTTCCACATCCAGATCGCGATGCTCGCCGTGGTCGGAAAAGACGATGCCGGTCTTGATCACATGCACGATATCCGAATCTGACTGTGTGGCGAAAACAGTCTTGCCGGAGGCGCTGGCGGTCAGTGCCGCATAGCCCTTGAGGTCGTAGTGTCCGAGTTCCTTGCCGGTTTCGAAATTGATGGCGCGCACCACCGGCTGGGTGTGATCGGCGATGAAGAGACGCCATTCCTTGACGCTGTCGCCGCTTTCTTCCGCCTGCGCCACGCCAGAGGCCAGCGGCAGGGTGAGGGCAAGGCACGTGGCAAGCGCGCTCATGCCAAGGTGCTGTTGAAGGGAAAATCTCATGGTGTTCCTTCCAGACGTTATCATCCCTGTGCGGATACGAACCGGTGTCGGCTCTGAAGGATGACTGTAATGTTATTACGTTACGAGATTGCGTATTAGCATTACGTGCGGGGTCGATGTCAACCGATGCGGACGTCTTGGTGCGGAAAAATCTGGATGGAGACAGTGAGGCGAGAAAAAGGGAGGCGGGAGGAGGCAAGTGACGCTTCAGCGTCAGGCCGTATTTCCCGAAGGGCTGTAAAGCCGGAAAAAAAGCAGGCGCATCGCTGCGCCTGCCTCCATCAGTTTTAGCGGATATCCGCAGGCAGAACGTCCGAAGGGATGTTCTGGTAGGAAACCGGACGCGTGAAGCGGCGGATCGACATGGTGCCAACCGAGGTTGCGCCGAAGTTCGTCGAAGCCGGGTAAGGGCCGCCGTGAACCATGGCTTCGGACACTTCCACGCCGGTCGGGAAACCGTTGGCGAGAACGCGGCCTGCCTTGCGCTCCAGGATCGGCAGCAGCTTGCGGCCGAGTTCGGCGTCGCCACCGTCAAGATGCAGGGTTGCGGTCAGCTGGCCTTCGAAGCTCTTTGCGACTTCCAGCATTTCTTCCGGGCTATCGACCGTGACGATCAGGCCGAGCGGTCCGAAAACCTCTTCGGCAAGCGCGTGGTTGGCAACCCAGTCCTTGCCCGAAACGCGGAACAGGTAGGGCGTTGCATTGCGCAGATCGCAGGTGGTGGTCAGCACGTCACGCACGCCGTTGCCGGCGGCGATACGATCGCGGCCGTCACGATAGGCAGCGGCAATGCCGTCGGTCAGCATGACCTGCGGGCCGACTTCGGAAAGAGCTGCACGTGCGGTTTCGGCAACCGCATCCGCCTGCGAGGCGAGAACGACGGCGATGCCGGGATTGGTGCAGAACTGGCCGGCACCCATGGTCAGCGAACCGGCCCAGCCCTTGGCGATGGCTTCACCGCGAGCGGAAACAGCTTCCGGCAGCAGGAACATCGGGTTCACGGAACCGAGTTCGCCGAAGAAGGGGATCGGCTCGGGGCGCTGGGCGCAGAGATCGAACAACGCGCGGCCGCCGGCGAGCGAGCCGGTAAAGCCGACCGCCTTGATGCGCGGATGCTGCACGAGCGCGGAACCGACATCGCGGCGGCCGCCCTGGATCAGCGAGAAGACGCCGGGATGCAGATTGTGCTTCTTGACGGCGGCCAAAACGGCTTCGGCAACGATTTCACCGGTGCCGGGATGGGCGGAATGGCCCTTGACGACAACCGGGCAGCCGGCAGCCAGAGCGGCGGCGGTGTCACCGCCGGCCGTGGAGAAGGCGAGCGGGAAGTTCGACGCGCCAAAGACGGCGACAGGGCCAATCGGGCGCTGCATCAGGCGGATATCCGGGCGCGGCAGCGGCTGGCGATCCGGCAGCGCTTCGTCGTGGCGGCGGTCGAGATAATCACCCTTGCGGATATGCGAGGCGAACAGGCGGAGCTGGCCAACGGTGCGGCCACGTTCGCCCTGCAGGCGTCCTGCGGGCAGGCCGGTCTCGGACGAGCCGATTTCGGTGATGGCGTCGGCGCGTGCTTCAATCTCATCGGCGATGGTGTCGAGGAATGCGGCGCGCTCTTCGCGGGTGGTGTAGCCATAGCTCCAGAAGGCTTCTTCAGCGGCTTCCGCAGCCTTGTTCACCAGATCGACCGTGCCGACCGAAAAATCGAAAGCCTCGCCATGTGCAGGCTCGCTGCGGAATTTTGCATCCGTTGCGACCCATTCTCCTGCAACCAGATGTTTGCCGTGCGGCTTGAAACTCATTGTGCTCATCCCTGAAAATCTGATCCTGTGTGGAAAATCCACCCGATACCGTGACATGGGACCGAAAGGCGATAGCGTCAACGCCATCAGCCGCGATCCTCGCCCGGTCGCCTTCTGCATTAGCCCGTGTGGGGCCGCAACGAAAGGCGGTTTCGCAACTATTTGATCAAAAAGTGTGATTAATTGGGCGAGACGTGAAAAAGACCCGCTTCCGTTTACGCGCACGGCGTTTTATATGACGTCATGATGACAAATAGACTTCCGAAATACATCGCCTGGTCGGTTCTTCTGCTGATCGTGATCGTTACAATCTGCCCGATCGGCTTTCGGCCTCACACGCTGACGACGGTGGGGATAGACCGTGCCGCCGCCTTCGCTTTCTGCTCGGCGGCTTTCGTGTTTGCCTATCCGCGCCACTGGCTCGCCGTCATCGTTGCGGGTGTCACAGCAGCTTTTGGTATCGAAGCGCTGCAGTTTCTGTCGCCCACACGTCATCCGCATCTGATGGATGCTGCCGTGAAAGCCGCCGGCGCCATAGCCGGCGGGCTTTTCACCATTACCTGTCTGCTGTTCAGGGGACGACTGACCGCCGGCTGACTGGGAAGCCTGCGGTCAATTATCTTGCTCAGCCTTTCCCGTTCGCCAGCCCGAAACGGCCATGCGACAGGGTGCGCTCGATACCGCGCAGCTCCGCCAGCCCTTTCAACCGGCCTATGGCGGGATAACCGGGCTGCGCCCCGCGCGTCAGGTCGTCGAGGATTTCCTGCCCGTGATCGGGCCGCATCGGGATGGTGTGATCTTCACGGCCTTCGGCGCGACGACGGGTTTCCTCCGACAGAAGTGCGGCGATGACGGCGACCATGTCGGTGCCGCCCTCCAGATGTTCATCCTCGAAGAAGGAGCAGGGCACGGTATCGGTGTCACGCGTCACATTGCGCAGATGCACGAAATGGATGCGATCGGCAAAACGGCTGGCGATGAAGGGCAGGTCGTTATCCGCCCGCGCCCCGAGAGAGCCGGTGCAGAGCGTAACGCCATTGGCGCGGCTATCGACCTTTGAGAGCATATGGGCGTAGTCGGCTTCCGTTGAGAGAATGCGCGGCAGGCCGAGCAGGGGCCATGGCGGATCATCGCCGTGAGCGCAGATATTGATGCCGACCTCTTCGGCAACCGGCGTCACCTCCGAGAGAAAGTCGATCAGGTTCTGTTGCAGCCTTTCACGGTTGATACCGTGATAGGAGCGCAGTTTTTCGAGAAGCTGGGCGAGCGTATAACCATCCGCCGAGCCGGGCAGGCCCGCGCCGATATTGCGACCGAGGGCTGCGATTTTCGTGTCGGGCATGTCGGCGAAGCGTTTTGCCGCTTCCTCTACCAGCCACTCCGGATAATCGGCCTTCGCGTCGGGGCGCTTCAGAATATGAATGTCGAAGGCTGCGAAATCGGGAAGATCGAAACGCATCGCCTTTGCGCCGTGTCTGGTTTCCCAGCGCAGGTCGGTGCGGGTCCAGTCCAGCACGGGCATGAAGTTGTAGCAGACGGTGCGGATGCCGGAGGCGGAGAGGCGGCGAAGCGTTTCCTGCCAGTTGGCGATGTGGTTTTTCCAGTCGCCGGTCTGCGTCTTGATCTCTTCGGAAACCGGCACGCTTTCTACCACGTCCCAATAAAGCCCGCCGGTCTTGATCGCCTCATGCCGCTTGGCGATCTCGTCCACCGGCCAGACATCGCCGGTGGCGATATGATGCAGCGCGCTGACGATGCCTTCCGCGCCCGCCTGAGCCGCATCCTGAACCGTGACCTTGTCGACCGGGCCGAACCAGCGCCATGTATGTCTCATCTTTAATCCTCAAATATCAGTCTGCGGAAAATGTCAGTTGCACCTTGCAGGCGGCGGAGCGGTCTCCGGCCTGTTCGAATGCGACTTTCGCGTCTTCCAGCGGGAAGCTGTGGGAAATGATCGGTCGCACATCGATCGCGCGCGAGGAGATCAGGCCGGCGGCGATGGTGAACTCCTCATGGAAACGCTGCGAGCCGCGCCAGAGGATTTCCTTGCCCACCAGCGCATTGAGCGGAATGGTGATATCGCCGGTGACGCCCACCTGCACGATGGTGCCGCGGGGGCGCACGCAGGCAAAGGCCGTGCGAAGCGCGGGGCCGGCAGCGGAGCAATCGAAAATAACGTCGAAATAACCCTTGTTTTCCTGATAGGGCAAAAGCGCTTCTGCGTCCTTCGCGACATTGATGGTGCGGTCCGCACCCATGGCGGGTGCGCGTTCCAGCGCCGCATCGCTCAAGTCGGTGGCGACGATGACGCTCGCGCCGGCATGGCGGGCGGCGGCGATGGTAAGAAGGCCGATGGGGCCAGCGCCGGTTACCAAAACCTTGGCCCCGGTCAGATCGCCTGCCTGGGCGACGGCATGCAGGCAGACGGCGAGCGGTTCGGTACAGGCGGCCTCGGCGGGCGAGGTGGCGTCTGAAAATGCCGCGCATTGTTTGGCCGGAACCACCAGCCGGTCGCGGAACATGCCCTGCTCATGCGGCAGACGCATGGCGCTGCCCATGAAGCGCATCTCGAGGCAATGGATCGGCTGGCCCTTCAGGCAGAAGTGGCAATGACCACAGGGCTGCGAAGGGTTGACGGCGACGAGCTGGCCGATGGCAAGCCCGCTGACGCCCGCCCCCAAAGCCGCCACATGGCCGGATGCCTCGTGGCCGCAGATGATCGGCTCGCGCACCCTGACCGGGCCGAAACCGCCATCCTGATAATAATGAAGATCGGAGCCGCAGATGCCGCCGGCCGCCATGGTCAGCAGCACTTCACCGGGGCCGGGGCCATCGGTATCCTGTGTTTCGACGCGGATGTCCTTCGCGCCGTGTAGACGTGCCACGCGTGTCTGCATGACGGGGTCCTTTCGAATGCATTCATATCGGAAAAGCTGCGCGACGCCGGGCCGCGCAGGTCTGGTTCGATCAGCGGATGAGGCCGAGCTGGGTCGGTAGCCACAGCGTTACCGATGGTATGAAGGTGATCAGCGCCAGTGCCACAAAAAGCGGGATCATCCAGGGCAGGATGGCGAGCGTGGTCCGCTCCACCGACATTTTCGAAATACGAGACAGGACGAAGAGCACCATGCCAACAGGCGGGGTCAAAAGACCGATCATCAGGTTCAGCGTGACGATCAGGCCGAGATGCACCGGATCGATGCCGTAGCGCGCGGCGACCGGCATCAGGATCGGCACCAGAATGCTGATGGCGGCGATGGTGTCGAGAAACGCGCCGACCACCAGAAGCAGAATGTTGACGATGATGAGGAAGGTCCACCAGTTGTCCGTCATCGCGAACATGAAGTCGGAGAACAGCTGGGCCGCCTGGCTCACCGTCAGCAGCCATGCGAAGATCGATGCCGCCGTGACGATGAAAAGAACCGAGGCGGTCGTCTCGATCGTATCGAAACTGGCCTTGGCCAATGTCTTGAATGTCATGGTACGGTAACGCACCAGCCCGAGGAAGAGCGACCAGAGGACCGCAGCGACCGCCGCTTCGGTCGGGGTGAACCAGCCCATCGTCATGCCGCCGATCAAAAGCACCGGCGTCATCAGCGCCATCACGGCTGAGAAGTCGTAATACCAGTCCAGCGCGACAAGCAGGGCGAGGCCGATAAGGACCGCGACATTGAGCGACAGGCCGGCAAGGATCATCAGATAGACTGCAACCGGAAAGCTCAGAACGATCACGATTTCCAGCGACGCAGAAAGAAGTTTTTTCAGTTCGAAGGGCGTGTCGGAACCCCAGCCCTTGCGTTTTGCGAAAATATAGACCGTCAACATCATCAGCACGGTCATGACGACGCCGGGAATGATGCCCGCCATGAACAGCGCGCCGATAGAGGCGTTGGCCATCATGCCGTAGATCACGAAGGGCAAGGATGGCGGAAAAATCGGCCCGAGCGTGGCCGAGGCGGCGGTGACGCCGACGGCCGCTTCGACCGGATAGCCGTGATCCTTCATGGCCTTGATCTCGATGGTGCCGATGCCTGCGGCATCCGCAAGCGCTGTGCCCGACATGCCGGAAAAAACCACCGAACCGATGATGTTGACCTGCGCCAGTCCACCCTTCATCCAGCCGACGAGCGCCAGTGCGAAGCGGTAGATGCGGCTTGTGACCCCTGCGATGTTCATCAGATTGCCGGCGAGGATGAAGAACGGCACGGCAATGAGCGGGAAGCTTTCGACGCCGGCGATCATGCGCTGGGCCGCGATGATATCGGGCGCCACGTCGTAGAGGATGAGATAAAGAAGCGAGCTGACGGCCATGGAAACGGCCACCGGCGTGCCGATGATGAGAAGCAGAAGAAATGAGCCGATGAGCAAAAGCATGGTCTAGATTCCCTGTGTGCTTACGGCTTCCTGAGCCTTTTCACGCACGGTTTGCTTGCCGGTGATGTCCTTGATGAAATTGTGCAGGGCACGCAGGAACATCAGCGCGAAAGCGGCGAAAACGGTGTAGAAGACAATGCCGCGCGGCAGGTCGACGGTGACCATTCGCTCATCACCCACGATTTCGAGATAACGCCACATCAGCCAGGTGATGTAGGCGAAGAAACCGATGGCGATGAGATCGACGATCAATTCCAGAAAACGCCCGACGGGCTTCGGCACGAAGCGGTAGATCAGGTCGACGTGAATGTGCCGAAACATACGCACGCACATGACCGAACCCAGAAAAACGACGACGACGAGGCAATTGGCGGCAATTTCTTCCGTCCATGCGAAGCTGTCGTTCAACACGTAACGGGTGAAGAATTGCAGGAAGACGGAAAGGCCCATGCCCCAGAAAACGGCAAGGGTTATCCAGTCTTCCACGGCATAGGGCGAAAGATCGACGGGGCCGGTATCTTCTTCGAAGGCATGCGCCATTTCTTCCACACTGATGGGTGTGTTTTGATGGTCGGTCATTGGCGGGAACTCCAGTCCGAATGTCTCGGTTGAGGATATCCCGGCGCCTGACGACGCCGGGACAGGCTCACGCATTACTTGATGGCGCGGATGGCGTCCCAATCGGCCTTTTCGTAGCCGAAGTCTTCAAGCTTTACCTTTTCGATGACGTTTTTCTCGAAGTCGGCCTTGTCCACCTCGGCGACAGTGATGCCCTTGGATTTGAACTCGTCGACCAGCGCCTTTTCACGGGCTTCGATCGTCTTCGTCGTGCGGGCCGCCGCTTCCTGCATCACCTCGGTGAAGATTTTCTTGTCTTCATCCGAAAGGCTCGCCCAGCGGGTTTTCGAGACGAGGGTGTTGAGGTGATCGACGATATGGCCCGTCAGAACGATGTTCTTCTGGACTTCGTAGAATTTCTTCGCCTCGATCGTCGTCAACGGGTTTTCCTGGGCCTCGACGGTGCCGTTCTGAAGAGCCAGATAGACTTCAGCAAAGGCGATCGGCGTCGTGTTGGCGCCGCAGGCGCGCGGCATGGCCAGATAAGCCGGGACGTCGGGAACGCGCATTTTCAGGCCGGCCATGTCACCGCATTTTTCAATCGGCCGGTTGGATGTGGTGTGGCGCGTCCCATAATAGCTGACGGCGACGATGTGGTTGCCGGTCTTGTCCTCGTAGCCCTTGGCGAGCTTCTTGAAGACATCGCTTTTGGTATAGGAGATCAGATGACCGGGATCGCGGAAGATATAGGGAAAATAGGTGACGCCGATGGGCTTGTGATCGCGTGCGGCGAAGCTTGAACCCGAAATGATGATGTCAACCGTGCCGAGCTTCAGGCCCTGGTTGATATCGGCTTCCTTGCCCAGCTGAGACGCCGGGAAAACGTCGATCTTGTAGCGGCCGTCTGTCCGCTTGGCGATTTCTTCCGCCGCCCACACCGAATCCGTATGGAACGGCTCCGAGGTCTCATAGACATGCGCCCATTTGAGCGCGGTTTGCGCCTGCGCCGCCATGGCCGAAAGCAGGATGGCAGCGGTTGCACCCATTAAAGTCGACAATCTGATTTTCATTCTTAACTCCTCCCGAATTAAAGCCAGATTTCTGTTTGTCCGTCACCGGTTGCGGCAACGGTCACTCTTCTCCGATCGTTTCCTCCCCGAAACTCTCGGAAAATCTCTTTTGCGACAGCGTCAGATGCTGTCGCATAGCCTCGCGTGCGCCTTCCGGGTCATTTGCCGCGATCGCGTCGCGGATCACCCGATGTTCCTGCACGGCGAGGATCCAGGTATGCGGTCCCTCGAAATAGCTGGCGAGCTTTTCGAAATAGGGTGAAAGGCTGCGCTCGTCATAGATCAGGCCGGTAAAGCGATTGAGCGCCGAATTGCCGATGATATCGGCGATAGCGGTGTGAAAGGCGCGGTCGAGATTGAGGGCCTGCGGCGAATTATCGAGCGCGCCGGCCATGCGTTCGATGATGTCGTCGAGCTTGACGATGAATTCCGGTGTGGCGAGCCTTGCGGCCTCTTCCGCAATAGCGCTTTCGATGATGCAGCGCGCCTGCAGGATTTCGAACGGACCATGCGCATCCGGCAGAGGCGGCTTTTGCGTGTCCGGTTTGCGCGATGCGTTTACATAGACGCCCGAACCCATGCGGATGTGGATATGGCCTTCCACTTCCAGCACGATCAGCGCTTCCCGCACTGTCGGGCGGGATACGCCGAAGCGTTCGGCAAGGTCGCGTTCCGCCGGGAGGCGCTGACCATCAGTCAGTTCCCCGCTCTCGATGAGCAAGCGAATTTGTTCCGCGACCAGCCGGTAAAGGCGGCGCGGCTCCAGAGCCACAAACATGATACCCTCCCAGCGCGAAGGTCTCCCTCCATCGCGCAAGCGGTAAGATTGTCTTACCAATTTCATTAGGGAACATTTATGCGGTGCTGTCAATCGGACCGTGAGTGGAAAATTGCGTTGCTCCAGGTCGAAGGATGTAGGAAGCAAGAAACGGGTGGAGACGAACGCGCTTTAGTGGTTTTCTGTGAGGCGTTAGGAGAAATGCAATGAACGCCAACATCATGCTGAATGAAGACATCACCCCCATTGGAACCGATTACGAGACGGTGCGCGGGGTTATCGAGCTTTTGACGCTGGATTATCGCGAGCAACCCTCCCTCGAAGCCATTGCCGCAAGGCTCGGCCAGTCGCCGACGCAATTGCAGAAAACCTTCACCCGTTGGGCGGGACTTTCGCCCAAGGCTTTCCTGCAGGCAGTGACGCTCGATCATGCCAAGAGGTTGCTGCGCGAGGAAGATCTGCCGCTGCTCGAAACCTCGATCGAGGTTGGCATGTCGGGGCCGGGCCGCCTGCACGATCTGTTCGTTACCCATGAGGCCATGTCACCCGGCGAATGGAAGGCCAAAGGCGGCGGGCTGACGATCCGTTACGGTTTCCACGCCTCGCCCTTCGGCCTTGCATTGGTCATGGTGACGGATCGCGGCCTTGCCGGCTGCGCTTTTGCCGATCCGGGCGAAGAAAGAGCCTGTTTCGAAGATATGGCCGGCCGCTGGCCGAATGCCGATTATGTCGAAGATCGCGAGGCGACCGCACCTTACGCCGCCCGCATTTTCGAGCCGTCTTTATGGCAGGCGGACAGGCCGCTGCGTGTCGTGTTGCTCGGCACGGATTTTCAGGTGCGGGTGTGGGAAAGCCTGCTGAAAATCCCGATGGGCCGCGCCGTCACCTATTCCCATATCGCCTGCGATATCGGCCAGCCCACCGCATCCCGCGCCGTGGGTGCAGCAGTCGGCGCCAACCCGGTCTCCTTCGTCGTCCCCTGCCACCGCGCCGTTGGCAAAAGCGGGGCGCTGACGGGTTATCACTGGGGGTTGACCCGCAAGCGGGCGATGCTTGGTTGGGAGACGGGGAAGGTGTGACGTTGGCCGACCGTTCGAAGCTGAACCCCGATAACAACAGTGAAGATGTACCATCTCATGGCCGTTCTTTCGATGGGCGGGAGAAATGGACAAGTGGTGTGAGGGCAGGATTGACCGAGGCTGAAGCTGGAGCCTTCGTTTCTGAAGAAGAAATTGACGCCGTTCTCGACAAATACGCCAAGTCCTGAAAAGCGTAGCTACCGCTCCACGTCGTGCCGAGGGCAGGTCAGAGGCTGACGTCGGAGTTTGTGACGAACGCCCGGGAATGGCACGACGAAATCTAAACCAACTCCATCAACGCCCTTGCCGCCGCCTCGTCGGTGATCAGCGTGTTGCAGCCGGTGCGTTTGATGGTGGCGCGAATGGCGATGGCGCGGTGGGCGCCGCCGGAGGCGAGGACGATGTGTTTGGCCTTGCGCAGCGTATCGAGATCGATCGCCATGGCGCGCTGGTTGATCGGGTGATCGACCGAGCGGCCTTCCGCATCGATGAAATTAAACATCGTATCGCAGACGCAGCCGGCATCGATGAGCTCGCGCAGCGTCTCCTTCGAAATGAAACCCTCCGACAGCGATGTGGAATGCGGGCCGATATCACCGCAGGAGACGATGGCGATATCCAGTGTCTCGGCCAGATCGTAGAGCGTGGCAAGCCCGCATTTTTCGATCAGCGCCCGTTTGGTCTCGACGGAATCCACCAGCAGCGGGGCGAGAAACATGTAACATTCTGCGCCGAGCGCGCTTGCCAGCCGCCAGGTGTAATCGAGCGGGTTCGTCTGGTGCACGGCGACGATACCGCCGAGCAGCGAGACGACCTTGCAGTTTTCCCGGCGTGGCGGGCGAAAGCTGGAAAGCGACGCGGTCATGGTGCGGCCCCAGCCGACACCGATGGTGGCGCCGTTCGGCACCGCTTCGGAGAGGAATTGCCCAAGCGCCAGACCCACGGCCTTGGCCGTGCCTTCGGCGCTGGTCTTGCCAGAAGATTGGCCGGGGGAGGGAATGATCACCGCCTCATCCAGCCCGTAAGCCGCCTCCAGCTGGCCGGCCAGTGCAACGAAATCCTCGATCCCCTCGTTGATCCAGATCTGCACTTCCGAGCGCTTCATCGCTTCGTCCAGAAGCCGGATGACGGTGGAGCGGCTGATGCCGAGTTTCTCGGCAACATCTTTCTGGGTCATGCCCTGATTATAATAGAGCCATGCGGCGCGCAGCCGCAGAGACGCCGCTTCCGAATAGGCCGTATGGGTTTCTCTTCTCAGTTTCGCCACGGTTTCCGCCATTCCTTATGTGCGGCCGAGTATCGCAGGCGTGAAACTTATGTCAATTGCGATGCGCAAATGTCTTGACTTTTGGCCTTGTCGCTTGCGATAGTCGGAGCCGGACAGAACCGCGATTTCGGCCTTGGGCGCACCCATGGTGCGGGAACGAAAAGACGGCTTGGCAAGTTTTGAAGAGATCATGAAGGATCATTCGGTATGACGTCTAAACTCGAACAACTTCGCGCCATCACAACAGTTGTTGCCGATACCGGCGATATCGAGGCGGTTGCGCGCCTGAAGCCGGTGGATTGCACCACCAACCCCACCATCGTTCTCAAAGCACTCGGCACACCGGCCTTTGCGGATGCGGTGAAAGAAGCCGTCGCATGGGGCAAGAAGCAGGGCGGCCAGTCCGACGCCGTTGTCGCAGCCGTTGCTGACCGTCTCGCCATTTCCGTGGGTGCGGCTCTCGCCGGTCTCGTTCCCGGCCGCGTCTCCACCGAAGTGGATGCCGACCTTTCTTTCGATACGCAGGCCTCCATCGCCAAGGCGCATCAGATCATCGCGTCCTATAAGGAGCGCGGCATCGAGCGTGAACGCATCCTCATCAAACTCGCCTCCACTTGGGAAGGCATCAAGGCGGCTGAGGTTCTGCAGTCCGAAGGCATCGACTGCAACCTGACGCTGCTGTTCTCGCAGGCTCAGGCAATTGCCTGCGCGGAGGCCAAGGCCTTCCTCATCTCGCCCTTCGTTGGCCGTATCCTCGACTGGTACAAGAAGTCGACCGGCGAGACCTACACTGCCGAAACCGATCCGGGCGTCGTGTCGGTGCGCAGCATCTATAATTATTACAAGGCCAACGGCATCAACACCGTCGTCATGGGCGCGTCCTTCCGCAACGTCGGCGAAATCGAAGCGCTGGCCGGTTGTGACCGGTTGACGATCAGCCCGGCGCTGCTGGAAGAGCTGGACAAGGACACCGGCACGCTGGTGCGCCAGCTTTCGCCTGATAATGCCAAGCCGGCGCCGCTGGAATCGCTCGACGAAAAGGCGTTCCGCTGGGCGATGAACGAGGATGCGATGGCCACCGAGAAGCTGTCGGAAGGCATCCGCCTGTTCGCCAAGGATCTGGTGTCGCTGCGTGAGATGGTTCGCAAGGAACTGACGCTGGCTGCCGCCTGATAAAAAAAAGGGGAACAATCCACGTTCCCCTTGCGTTTACACAGCATAAATCTCCAGTCACTCAAAACGCGATCGGGCCCCTGCCGGTCGCGTTTTTTTGTCCGTTTCAGTCGTGTCCGTTTCCCGTCGCCACTTCGGAGATGCGCTTTGCCGCATCGCGGATCAGCGCCTCGCAGGCTTCGCGGGTCGGGGCCTTGCCGCCGAGCGGTGTGATATAGGGGCAGGTAATGACGGCAAGGGCGGTGCCGTCCAGCGTCAGCACCGGGGCGGAAATATTGCGCACGCCGGCGGTCTGAAGACTGTCCATGGATTCGAAACCGTTGCTGCGCACTTGCCGCAGCCGTTCGTCAAGGTCTTGAGGCACGGTTTCGCCGCTGCCGCGCACCTGCTCGGTGATCATGATCTGGCGTTGCGCTTCTGTCTGGAAGGCCAGCAGCACATGGCCGGAACCGGTGTGGAACAGGCTCATCTGCGCGCCCACGCGCAGGGACATGGCCCAATAGGTGGAGGATTCCTGCTGGGCGATGACGACGACGCTGCCGCGATCATAAACGGCCAGATGGCAGGCCTGCTGGGCGCTGGCGGAAAAATCGCGCATCACGGGTGCGGCAAACGAGACAAGGCGGCGGATCGGTGCGTGAAAATGCGCCAGCCCGAACATTTTCAGCGTCAGTGAAAACCGGTCGCCCTCAAGCCGCTGCACATAACCCCGGCGCACCAGCCGGTCCAGCATGCGGTAAAGTTCGTTCGGGCTTTTGCCGACGGCCTTGGCGATCTCGATCTGTGTGAGCCCGCCATCGGTGCGGGCGAGAAGCTCGAGAATGTCCAGGCCCTTGTCGAGGGCGGGAGCGCGATATCGTTCGCTGTCGTCGTCGGTCATGGAGCCTCGATGCGTTTTGCGCGGTTACGGCGCAAGTTTGCTTGACGTTATATGAATACCGCGTTTACATATGAATTGTCGATCCATATTTGAGATCATCGAAATTCGGCGGCCTGAACCACGAAGGACGGGCGCGCTATAGCGGGAGGCTATTCATGGTGCAGGATTTTAACGGCCGGACAGTGGTGATCACCGCCGCCGGTCAGGGTATCGGTCGGGCGACCGCCGAGCGGTTCATATCGCTCGGCGCGCGCGTCATTGCCACCGATATCAATGAACAGGCCCTTTCCACCCTGAAGGGTGCGGAAACCCGCGTGCTGAACGTGCTTGATGGCGAAGGCGTCAAGGATTTCGCCGCCGATATCGGCCATGCGGATGTGCTGTTCAATTGCGCCGGTTTCGTGCATTCCGGCACCATTCTCGACTGTGAGGAAAAGGACTGGGATTTCTCCTTCGATCTCAATGCCAAGGCCATGTACCGCACCTGCCGCGCCTTCCTGCCCGGCATGCTGGAAAAGGGCAAGGGCGCGATCGTTAACATGTCCTCGGTTGCATCAAGCGTGAAGGGCGTGCCGAACCGTTTCGCTTATACCGCCTCCAAAGCGGCCGTCGTGGGTTTGACGAAGGCCATCGCCGCCGATTTCGTTACCAAGGGTATTCGCTGCAACGCCATCTGCCCCGGCACGGTCGATAGCCCGTCCCTGCATGACCGCCTGCGCGCCACCGGCAATTATGAGCAGGCGCTCGCGGATTTCATTGCCCGCCAGCCGATGGGCCGCATCGCGACACCGGAAGAAATCGCCGCGCTCGTCACTTATCTTGCTTCGGATGAAGCAGGGTTCACCACCGGCCAGATCCATGTGATCGATGGCGGCTGGACGGGCTGAGCTTTTTCAAGGGAAAGAGGAGAGGCGACCGGCGTAAAAGCTGGTCGCCTTTTTTCATTCAGACGACGGCGCTTCCGGCCATCAGTGCAAGCACGAGGAAGACCAGGAAGATCACCACGGCGATGAAGAACAGGATTCGGGCCACGCCCGCCGCCGCTGCCGAAATACCGGTAAAGCCGAATACGCCCGCGATCAAAGAAATAACAAAGAAAATAAGAGCCCATTTCAGCATGGAGCTTCCCCTTCTGCTTAATTTTCAAGAGTCTGCCACCTAGCAGCGGACTCTCGAAAATGACGCGCAAAAGGCGAAAATGTTCCATGCGCCCGCAAAAATCGTTGTTTTAAATCCCTTTTTCAGCCGCCGCGTCGATCCGGCGGGCTTTCCAGGTGGTGCGGATGAAGGTGGCGACGAAAGCAAGGCTCATGAACAGCACGATGGTGGGGGCCGGCGCACTGTCGATCAGGAAGCTCAGCCATATGCCTGACAGTGATGAGACGACCGCCACCATGATGGCCACGACAAGCATGGCGGAAAAGCGCCGTGTCAGCAGGAAGGCGATGGCGCCCGGGGTAACCAGCATGGCGACCGAGAGGATGATGCCCACCGCCTTCAGCGCGCCGACCACGGTAAGCGATAGAACCATCAGCAGACCATAATGCAGGATACGCACCGGCAGGCCGATCGCCTTGGCATGTTGCGGATCGAAAGCATTCACCAGCAGATCCTTGCGCAACAATCCGAGGAACAGCGTGGCGAAAAGCGCGATCAGGCCGGTCTCCAGCATGTCCGAGGGCGCAATGCCCAGCATGTCGCCGAAGAGGATGTGGTCCAGGTGCATATCGCTCTGCACCTTCACGTAAAGCACCAGCCCTAGCCCGAACATGCCGGAAAAGACGATGCCAAGCACGGTATCTTCCTTGATGCGGCTGTTTTCCTTAATGAAACCGGTGCCGAGTGCGCAGATCATGCCGGCGATGAAAGCGCCAATGGACAGCGGAATTCCAACGATATAGGCAACCACCACGCCGGGCAGCACGGCATGAGACACCGCATCCCCCATCAGCGACCAGCCCTTCAGCACCAGAAAACAGGACAGCATCGCCATGGGCACCGCGATCATCAGGGTGATCACGAAGGCATATTGCATGAAGGGCAGCTGAAACGGCAGGATGGCGAGTTCGAGATATTCGCTCATGGTGTTTCCTCCCCCAATGCCTTGCGGGCCTTGGCTCTGGAGGCGAGCAGGCCGTGTTTGGGCGCAAATACAAAGGCGGTGAGGAAGATTGCCGTCTGTAGCACAACGATGACACCGCCGGTCGCGCCATCGAGGAAATAGCTGAGATAAGCGCCGAAGAAGCTGGTGGCCGCACCGATGATGAGGCTCATCAGGATCAGCCGCTCGAAACGGTCGGTCAGGAGATAGGCGGTGGCACCCGGAGTCACCACCATGGCGACCACGAGAAAAGCGCCGACCGTCTGCAAAGCCGCAACCGTGGAGGCGGCGAGCAGGGTGAAGAAGACCACTTTCAGCACTTCCGGTTTCAGCCCCACGGTTCGGGCGTGGTTCTCATCGAAGAACACCACCATGAAGTCGCGCCATTTCAGCGAGAGCACCAGCAGGCTGATGCCACCGATCAGCGCCAGCTGGATGGTGTCTTCGGTGGTGATTGCCAGAATATTGCCGAGAACGATGGTCTGGATATTGATCGAGGTGGGCGATAGCGAGACCATGAACAGCCCCAGCCCGAAAAATGAGGTGAAGATCAGCCCGATGATCGCGTCTTCCTTCAGCCGTGTCTTCTGGTTGAGGAAGAGCATGGAACCGGCCGCCAACCCGCCGGAAAGAAAAGCCCCAAGCGAAAACGGCAGGCCGAGCATATAGGCACCGGCGACACCCGGAACGATGGCATGGGACAGCGCATCGCCGATCAGCGACCAGCCCTTCAGCATCAGATAGGCCGACAGAAAACCGCAGACGCCGCCGACCAGCGCGCTGACCCAGATGGCGTTCAGCATGTAGCCATAGGTGAAGGGCTCAAGAAGGCTGTTTATCATCGGCTTTTTCCTTCGGAGCGCTGGGATCCTGCCCGTTCTTTCCGTAGATCACGAAGGGCCGCTCGTCATCGGTGATCACCTTCACCCGCCGCGGATCGGCATCGTTGTGCAGTTCGGCCCCGCCCAGAACGAAGTGGCGCAGGCTGCCGCCGAAGGCCTTCTGCAGGTTTTCTTCGTTAAAGGTGTCCTCTGTCTTGCCTGACGCCAGCACCGTGCCCTTGACGAAGACCGCGCGATCACAGAATTCCGGCACGCTGCCGAGATTGTGGGTGGAAACCAGCATGACACGGCCCTCGTCACGCAACGCCTTCAAAAGCGCGACAATCTGCTCTTCCGTCGTCACATCGACACCGGTAAAGGGTTCGTCGAGCAGGATCACCTGACCTTCCTGCGCCAGCGCGCGGGCCAGAAACACCCGCTTCTTCTGCCCGCCGGAAAGCTCGCCGATCTGGCGCTTGCGATAATCGAGCATGTTGACGCGTTTCAGTGCCTCCTCGACCATCTGGTGATCGCGTTTCGACGGGATGCGCAGGAAATTCATGTGGCCATACCGGCCCATCATCACCACGTCCTCCACCAGCACCGGAAAACTCCAGTCCACCTCTTCGGCCTGCGGCACGTAAGCAACGAGGTTTTTCTTCAGCGCCTCCTTCACCGGCAGGTCGAAGATCGAGACGGAACCGGCGGCCAGCGGCACGAAACCCATGATCGCCTTGAAAATCGTCGACTTGCCGGCGCCATTGACGCCGACAAGTGCAGTGATCGTTCCGCGGGGGATGGAAAAGCTGGCATTTCTTAATGCTGTGTGGCCGTTACGATAGGTCACTGTCGCATTTTGAACCGTCAGGCCACCTGCAATTTTTTTACCGCCCATTCTCATGAGGACAGACCCTTGGCAATGGTCTCGCTGGTGACGCGCAGCAGATCGAGGTAGGTCGGAACCGGGCCGTCTGCCTCGCTCAGCGAATCCACATAGAGTATGCCGCCATAGGCGGCGCCGGTTTCCTTGGCCACCTGTTCGGCGGGATCGGCGGACACTGTGCTTTCGCTGAAGATGACCTGGATATTGTGTTCGCGCATCGCGTCGATCACGCCGCGCACCTGCTGCGGCGTTCCCTGGCTGTCGGCATTGACGGGCCACAGAAACAGTTCCTTCAGCCCGAAATCGCGGGCGAGATAAGAAAACGCGCCTTCGCTCGTTACCAACCAGCGCTTGTCTTCGGGAAGGCTGGAAAGCTCATCGCGGATCGGTTGCACGGTGGCTCTGATCTTGTCCGAATAGGCCTTGGCATTGGCGGTATAGACATCGGCATGGGCAGGGTCGATTTCGGCCAGGCCCTTGCGAATATTCTCCACATAGATCAAGGCGTTATCGGGTGACATCCAGGCGTGCGGATTGGGCTTGCCTTCATAGGCGCCGCCGTTGATCGCCATCGGCGTCACGCCGTCGCTCACCGTGACGTTCGGCACGCCGGAAAGGTTGGCCAGGAACTTTTCGAACCACAATTCCAGATTGAGACCGTTGCGCAGCACCAGATCGGCCTTGCGGGCTTTGAGGATGTCGCGCGGGGTCGGTTGGTAGTTGTGAATTTCAGCGCCCGGCTTGGTAATGCTCTCCACTTCGGCCGCATCGCCCGCCACGTTGCGGGCCATGTCGGCGATGATGGTGAAGGTCGTCACCACCTTTGGTTTTTCCTGCGCGACGGCGGCTGCAGGAAGAAAAAGCGAGAAAGCAAAAACAGCATGCCGGATTTTCTGGAAGTTCACGTCTGTCACCGAATGTTTGTTGCGATTAATTCGCAATACCATCTGTTATAAAATCACACTTGTCAACGCTATTGCAAATCATTCGCAATTTAGCAGCATTTGAAAATGTCTGAAAATGGTGCGTTTTTGCCCGCGTTGCGCCGGGCTGGTTAAACTTTTTTCAATGAGAAAGCGGCACTATCGCAAGGCTCGGACAGCGAGGTTGCGAGCTTTATCCCGCGTGTGTTCCTCATCATCAGAGCCACGTTTCGGGGTGAGGGCGATAAGGCGGGGTAGTTGATGTCAGGATGTTGCGGGTGAAGGCTGTATTCGGACGAATGCGGTTTTCGCGCAAACTCGTTGTGATCATAGGCGGGATCCTGCTTTTGGCGGGTGCGACCGGTTCTGCTGCCGTGTTCATCGGCAGCGATCGGCTGCTTGGCCCATCCTATGCCTCCGCCAACGGGTTATCCTGCGACGCGGTCCAGACAGTCAACATCCGCAAGAACGGCTCCTTATGGGTGCGCAAATTTATTCGCACGGAGGGTGGCGACGGCACGGAGCGGCTGAAAACCGCGCTGCGTGTTGCCAAGGCAGTTTACGACAAACAAAAGCCCGATCTGGTGCAGGTCTCCGTACTCGACAAAAACGGTCCGCAACTGCGCTCGGAAATGCGCGGCCGCGCCATCGCCGCACAGGTGGTCTTCATCGCTGATCCGGCCAAGATTCCGCAGGGCGCCGATGCCCAGCGTTATTCGGCCTTTTATTACGATGGCGCTGCCAATGGCAGCGGCCAGTTTTATGGGCTGCGGATCGATCTGCCGCTGGAGGACGCCGAAACCATGGCGGCGAGCCTCAGCGATACCGCCGATTGCGTCACGCCGGCTTCGGATGCCGGTGCTGAAGGCCACGGTGGCAAGGCTGCAAAAGGCGCGGCTGGACACGGCGAAACCAAGGACGAGGGCACAGGCGGACATGGCGCAGCGCCGGCGGAAACGGATGAGGGCGGGGCCGGTGCGGAAGCGCATGGCGGAACCGCGTCTCCCGAAGCGCACGGCGAACCCGGCGCCGATGAACTGCTGACTTCGACACCGGAAGCCGATGGCGGCAGCATTTTCAGCCTGACCTATCTGAAATCGCTGATCTTTGGAAAGGGCTCAACGACCGCCCAGGCGGCGGAGGAAAAATCAGCCGATGAGATCGCACCGGCTGAAGAGCCGGTTGTGAAGAAAAAGGTCACAGGCCACTAAGAGAGAACAAGTTGCTCTCCCTTGAGACCTTCTCGACGCTTATTCGCTCAGCCGGTCAGGTATCCGGCCCGATACGCAAGCGGCCAGCCGGATTTGGAAATTTCTTGCGCTTGTTGACGATCGCTGGAGAGAAACTCTGGGAAAGGGCGGCAAAGGCGGCAATTCGGGCGATCAGTTTTTCGCGCTCACCCTTTGTCACGTCTTTGTAGCTTTCGATCCTGTCGATGTAACTTACCAGCCAGTCTTCATATTTGCCCTCATTCCAGAGGTGTTCGGTCGCAAATACCGTGTCTTCCAACCGATCATAGGCAACGAGCGTGCGTCGCCAGCGATGTTCGTCAAAATTCAGCGCGCCATTGGCGAAGAGTGACCCGACTTCGAGGCCGTAGCTCATCAGTTTCGCAGAGCGTTCCGGCGGCATGGTGAGATTAAGCCCGCCTTCCTCTTGGCTGAGGAAGACGCGGGCGATGCGCTCTCTTTGGCCCGGCATGGTGGCGAGGGATTGATCCTGCCAGTCCTTCGCTGAACTGAGGATGCTGCTTACAAAGCCACCCATCTTTTCCAACTTGTGAACGGGCACACCAATCCCTTCGCCTGCCCCTTGCGGGATAGTCACGCGCTTGCTGCTGCTGGCGACGGATTTCGGCAGCTCGTCAAGGCTGAGCGCGAAGGTGGGACGGGAGGGAAGCAGGGCATCAAAGAGGTGGATCGGAAAATTGCTGCTGATCCCGCCATCCGAGAACCAGATTTTCGCCTTCATGACTGGCGGCGCTTTATTGCCCGTCCGTCGCAGAATATCGAGCGTGCCGTGATCATTGGTAAAAGCCGGAATGGCCTTGAACAGGACCGGAAAACTCAGGCTCATGCGTGTTGCGATGATGATCGGCAACCTGGCGGGTTCCGGAAAAGCCTTGAGTTCCGGAAAGGGGCCGCCCGGCGTGGCGATCTGTTTCAGCCAGGCCATGACGGGGGCGGGAAAGAGACGGCTCCATTCTTTCGGGTCATAGGCCGCCATGAGATTGAGGCTTGGCAGCGTATGCGGCCGCCGCATTGACAGATTTGTCGTCACCATCTTCAGGTTTATGGATTTTTCCGGATCGTCGCCGAGGAGATCGCCAAAGGTCAGCGGCGGTGCTGTCGCGGCGTCGCTACCAAAAGCGATATCCTGGATCGATGCATGTAGCCATTCCGTCAGGCCGGGAGCATGGGCACCGGGAACCGTCAATCCCGAGCAAAAACCGAACCCTTCCTGTGGCAACCGATGGAAGACCAACCACAGGATTTGACTGAGGATACCGACGAGCAGCCCCACCAGCCCGCCAAGAATTGACCCGAAAATACCTCCACTCAGAGCCCATAACGCGCCGGCGCCAATGGCGATACCGGCTATCGAGGCCAGCGGAAAAGCCATGGGCACTCCCAGAATCTTGCCCGGCCAGCCGCCGGCCTGCGCCCATAACAGGTAACGCATCAGCGGCCGAAAACGGTGCTCCGGCTGGAAAAGCGTGCCGAGAATATCAGGTATCTTATCGCAATGGGCCTGCAGGCGGATGAACCCATCCGGATCGCCCCGGACGGTGCGGGAATATTCCGCCGCAGCGGCAAAAGCCGCGGCAATTGCCCCCGCCGATGTGCCGCCTATCGAACGGAACCGATATCGGCGGGCCAGTTCCAGAACCGCATAGGGATAAACGACGCCGGAGGTGATGCCGCCCTTCATGACGACGTCGCATTCCTTGTCCGGCGTTGCAAACATATCGGGCTGATATTTGGGAAGCTCATTCTCGGGCATGCGTATCTCCCCCAACGGCCTCGTTAATCGAAAGCCGTCAAACACAATGCGAATGATGGAAAATGAGTATCACAAGTTGAGGCGATATCGCCAGTATATTCTACTAAAAGTTATATGAATTTAATCGATCTGTTCACCGGAGGCCGGATAATTACTTGCGCGTGTCTTTATGTTGAGCGGAAAACCGACAGACAGACGGGGCGAAATCTCGCGACGCACTCCGGCGTCATCTTCGGGCTTGTCCCGATGGTCTGTTACGGATTGATTTTGCTGGATGTGACTGCATGCCTGGGGCAAGCCCGGGCATGACGGGAAAATCGGGATGCTGCAGGCGGCCGCGAAGCCGCCTGCGGTTTTACCAGTTCAATCCGCCTTGTTGCGGCGGGCCGGGAAGAGGATAACGTCGCGGATCGACGGGGCGTTGGTGAGCAGCATGATCAGGCGATCGACGCCGATGCCAAGGCCACCGGCGGGCGGCATGCCCTGGTCGATGGCGTCGAGGAATTCCTCGTCCAGCTGCTTGTCCTTTTCGCCGCGGGCATGGGCCTGTTCCAGCTGCTCCACCATGCGGCGGCGCTGCTCTTCCGGATCGTTGAGTTCGGAAAAGGCGTTGCCCACTTCCCAGGCGTTGCAATAGCTTTCGAAACGCTCGACGAGGCGCGGCTCACCCGGCACTTCCTTGGCGAAGGGCGAGATGTCCTTGGGGAAATGCGTGACGTGGCTCGGCTGGATCAGCGTGCTTTCCACCTTTTCTTCAAAGATGAAGGCAAGGCATTCGCCCCAGGTCCAGTCCTTCTCGACGGCAAAGCCGGCAGCCTTGGCAGCAGCGCGTGCTTCTTCGTCGGTCTTGATGGCGAGGAAGTCGATACCGGTTGCTTCCTTCACCGCATCAGGCATCGGCACGCGCTTGAACGGACCCTTGAAGGAGATCGTCTGGCCCTGGAACTCAACCTCGGTGGTGCCGTGCAGGGCAATTGCCAGCGTCTCGAACAGCCGCTCCACGAGACCCATGATGTCTTCGTAGTCGGCATAGGCCCAATAGCACTCCATCATCGTGAATTCAGGATTGTGCCTTGTGGAAACGCCTTCGTTGCGGAAGTTGCGGTTGATTTCGAAGACCTTGTCAGAAAGGCCCGACACCAGCGTGCGCTTCAGGAACAGTTCCGGCGCGATGCGCAGATACATGTCCATCTTCAGCGTGTTGTGGAAGGTCTTGAACGGATCAGCCGTCGCACCGCCATAGATGGTCTGCAGCATCGGCGTTTCCACTTCGAGGAAGCCTTCGGCCTCCATGAAGCGGCGGATGCCGGAGAGAATCTTCGAGCGTTGCAGGAAACGCAGCTTGGAGTCTTCGTTGGCGAGGATGTCGAGGTGGCGCTTGCGGTAGCGCAACTCGATGTCGGAAACGCCATGCCACTTTTCCGGCATCGGCAGCAGCGACTTGGTGAGCATGGTGATTTCTTCGGCGTTGATCGTCAGCTCGCCACGCTTGGTGCGGCGCACCTTGCCCGTCACGCCGATGATATCGCCAATGTCGATCATCGGTAGCAGGTTGCGGGCTGCTTCCGGCGTGGTGTCTTTGTGGGAGAAGATCTGCACCTTGCCCGATGCGTCATGGATGTCCATGAACATGCCGGAATTGCGCGAAGAATAAACGCGACCCGCCACCGTCACCGTATCGCCGGTTTCGACGTCGGCTTCGATATCGGCGTATTTTTCCGAAAGTTCCGCATTGGTCAGCGTGCGGTGGAAATGCGCCGGATAGACGTCGCCGATCTGTTCGCGCAGCAGCGCGAGTTTCTGGCGGCGCACTTCTGTCGCGTCGGAGGAGAGGGCGGTGGTTTCGGTCTTGGTGTCGGTCATTGTTTTTTGCCTTAAGCGGGCTTGTTCGTTGCGGTTACCCCCCTCTGTCCTGCCGGACATCTCCCCCACAAGGGGGGAGATCGACAAGCGGCTGGCACCTTGCTCGTGGAACGAGCGAGTGCGGCATCTTATCTCCCCCCTTGTGGGGGAGATGCCCGGCAGGGCAGAGGGGGGTATTCTAGGATGCTGCCGTCACCGCCAGCATTTTAAATGTTAATTTCCACTGCCAACCAGCGTCGCCACAACGGCAATCGCCACCTTCAGGCGCTGGCGCACCACGGAGCGACCAAGCAGCGCCATACTGTCAAACAGCGGCAGCGAGCGCGAGGAGCCGGAGACGGCGACGAAGAGCGGCGGTGTCACCACGCGCAGCTTCTTGCCCGTGCGTTCGGCAACATCGCGCAACTCGGCCTCGATGGCTTCCACGGTCCAGTCAGGCATTTTTTCAAGGTCGGCGGCAACCGTGGTGAGGATCTCGTGGATTTCCTCCGGTTTGCTTTTCAGGCCCGCAAATGAGGCAGGCGTCAGGCCGACATCGCTCGAAACCAGGAAGCCGGCAAGGTTCGGTAATTCGCCGAGCTTGGAAATGCGGCTCTGGGAAAGCTTCAGGCCTTCTGTCAGGCGCGAATTTTCCATCGCCCAGTCCAGCGTGCGGGCAATGAATTCTTCCGGGGTGAGCTTTTCGCGCAGCCAGCGGCCGTTCAGCCAGTCCAGCTTCTGGATATCGAAGATGGCGCCGGCCTTGGACAGCGCTTCCGGGTCGAACTTCGCCGCCAGCTCTTCCATGGTCAGCAGTTCTTCGCCATCGCCGATCTGGATGAAGAACAGGCCAAGGAAGTTCATCAGCGCTTCCGGCAGATAGCCGAGCGCGGAATAATAGGAAATCGACGTCGGGTTCTTGCGCTTGGAAAGCTTCGACTTGTCGGCGTTGCGCATCAAGGAGAGATGCATGAACGTCGGCTGGTCCCAGCCGAAATAACGGTAAAGCAGAATGTGCTTCGGCACAGATGCCAGCCATTCCTCGCCGCGCGCCACATGGGTGATCTTCATCAGATGGTCGTCGATGACGTTGGCCATATGATAGGTCGGCATGCCGTCTGCCTTGACCAGCACCTGCATGTCGACCGAGTCCCACGGGATCGACACATCGCCGTAAACGCCGTCATGGAAATCGCACGACCCTTCGGTCGGGATTTTCATGCGCACGACATTGGCCTCGCCGGCGGCGACGCGGGCGGTGACTTCTTCGGCCTTGAGGGTAAGGCAATGGCCGTCATATTTCGGCGGCTTGCCGCTAGCGCGCTGCGCCTCGCGCATTTCTTCCAGCCGCTGCGGCGTGCAGAAACAGCGGAAGGCGTGGCCCTTCTCCAGCAGCTCTTCGGCATAAGGCCAGTACATCGGCTTGCGCTCGGACTGGCGGTAGGGACCGTAAGGGCCGCCGACATCGGGGCCTTCCGACCAGGTGAGGCCGGTCCAGCGGAGTGCTTCCAGAACCTTCTGCTCATATTCGAGGGTCGAGCGGGTAGCGTCGGTATCCTCGATACGCAGGATGAACTCGCCGCCATGTTTCTGGGCGAAGAGATAGTTGAACAGGGCGATATAGGCGGTGCCAACATGCGGCTCGCCGGTGGGGGAAGGTGCGATGCGGACGCGAACGCCGGAAGTGGTCATGAAATTCACTCGTCGTGACGGGTCAGTGACATGGGTGGCTTCACCCGTATATCACGAAGTTTTCGTTTGGATGCGGCAGGAAATCATGTCGAAAGGCACAAATAAAGCGCCTTTTGCACATTCCCGTTCGGCATCGGCTTAGGCCATATTATGCCGCAGGCGTCAAGGAAATAAGGAGCTTGTGCCATCTTCCCCGAGGCGAGCCGCGCCTAGTTGACTGGCCAGACGTAAAGCAGCATCGGAATGCTGGCAATGACGATCATGATCGACAGCGGCAGGCCAAGTCGCGGATAATCGCTGAAACGGTAACCGCCCGGACCCATGACCAGCGTATTGCATTGGTGGCCGATGGGGGTGAGGAAATCGCAGCCGGCGCCGATCGCCACCGCCATCAGAAAAGCCTCCGGCCGGAAGCCGAGCGTGGTGGCGAAACCGGCGGCGATGGGGGCCATGACCAGCACGGTGGCGGCATTATTGAGGAAGGGCGTCACCGCCATGGCGGTCAAGAGGATCATGCCGAGTGCGGCAAACGGCGGCAAGCCCTGCGCCGCATGGCCGAGCCAGGCGGCGATCAATTCGCTGGCGCCGCTGGTGCGAAGGCTATCGCTGACGGGAATGAGGGCGGCGAGCATGACGAGGATTGGCCCGTCGATCGATTTATAGACTTCGGCAAGCGGGATCGCGCCGACGACGATCATCAGGAAGGCGGCGGCGAAAAAGGCGACGGAGACCGGCACCAGCCCGCTGCCGGCGGCAAGCATGGCGCCAGCAAGCACGATGACCGGCAAAAGCGCGCGGCGCTGTACACCAAGCAGAATTTCCCGCTGCGCCAGGGGCAGCAGGGAGAATTCCTGCAACACCTGCGGCAGGTTCTTGCGGCTTCCCTGCAACAGAATGACGTCACCCGCCTGCAAGGTCAGGTCGGAGAGCCGCTGGCTGACCCGCTGGCCACGGCGGCTGACCGCTATCAGATTGACGCCGCGCGTATAGGACAGCGAAAGCTCGCGCGCGGAAATGCCTGTTAGCACCGATTCATTGCTGATCACCGCTTCCATGGAGATGAGATCGGCAGATTTCTGGCCGTTTTCCATCAGCGGTTTGCCTGATAGCAGCAACTTCGCCTGCGAGACGATACGGTCCAGCCCCTCCGGGCTGCCTTCGAGCAGAACGGTGTCGCCGGCCTTCAGCTTGACGTCGGGGAAGGGGGCGATGCGCCTCGGTCCGCGCAGGATTGTGCTGGCGATCACATCGCCATCGGCCTGTTTCAAAAGTTCGCGCAGCGGCCTGTCGGCAAAGGTGCTGTCGGCCGGCAGCGTTGCCTCCGCCGTATAGGCCGCCTGGTCGAGAGCATCTTCCACCGATGCCTGCTGACGGTTGCGCACTGGCAGCAGCCGGTAACCAAAGGTCAGGAAGATGATGCCGATCACCGTCAGCCCGGCGCCAACGGGGGTGAAATCGAACATCGAAAAACTCTGCCCGGTCATTTCCTCGCGCAGCCTCGAAACGACGATGTTGGGCGAGGTACCGATCTGCGTCATCAGCCCGCCCAGAAGCGCGGCAAAGGCCATCGGCATCAGGTAATAGGAGACCGGGCTGCCGGATTTGCGGGCGAACTGGAAAGCGACCGGCATCATGATGGCGAGCGCGCCGATATTCTTGATGAAGGCCGACATGATGGCGACGACGACCATCAGAAAGGCCAGTTGCAGGCTCTTGGAATGCATTTCCGGGAAATATTTCTTGATCGTCATATCGACGACGCCCGAACGGGCCACGGCCGAACTGACGATCAGCGCACTTGCGACAATGATGACGATATCGTCGGAAAAACCGGAGAAAGCCTTGTTGAACGGCACGACGCCAACCGCCACCGCCGCCAGTAAAGCGCTGCAGGCGATGACGTCGTAACGGAACCTGTCCCAGATGAACGCGACCATCATGCCGGCGATCACGGTGAAGGCGAGGATCTGGTCGGTCGTCATGCTTGCTCATGCTTTCGAAGGAGAGAAATGCGCTGTCTCCGCCTCATTCGGCGGGGATGCATTGAAACGCAAGCCCGGGTCATACGGTTCCGGGGAAGAGCCAGTCCATGAAAAAGGCCCGCCTTGCGGCGGGCCTCGATCAACGGTGTGACAGTTACGGCAACATCAATGTCTGGTGCCCGCTGCAGCGGAAGCTGCCTTCTTGCGCTGCCTGGCGTTGCGCGCAAACATGTTGAGCACTTCCACCAGCGCTGAAAACGCCATGGCGGCATAGACGTAACCCTTGGGAACATGGAAGCCCATGCCTTCGGCGATCAGCGTCGTGCCGATCATCATCAGGAAGGCGAGCGCCAGCATGACGACGGTGGGGTTGCGCTCGATGAAGTTGGCAAGCGGGGTCGCGGCCAGAAGCATCACGGCGACGGCGAAGACGACGGCGACGATCATGATCGGCAGATGCGGCGTCATGCCGACGGCGGTGATGATGCTGTCCACCGAGAAGACGAGGTCGAGCAGCAGGATCTGGCCGATGGCCGCGCCGAAATTCATCGCCACAGGGCCGCCAACCATGTCTTCCTTGTGATCTTCGGGGTCGACGCTGTGGTGAATTTCCTTGGTGGCTTTCCACATCAGGAAGAGACCACCGGCGATCAGGATCATGTCCTTCCACGAGAAGGGATGGCCAAAGACTTCAAACACCGGCGTGGTGAGCTGCACAATCCAGGCGACGGTGCCAAGCAGGCCGAGGCGCATGACGAGCGCAAGGCCGATGCCGATCTTGCGGGCTTTTTCGCGCTGTTCGGGGGGAAGCTTGTTGGTCAGGATCGAGATGAAGATCAGGTTGTCGATACCGAGCACGACCTCCATGACGATCAGCGTAACGAGCGCCACCCAGGCGGCGGGATCGGACAGAAGCGGGAGAACGGACTCCATCAGGCAAATTTTCCTTTCAGCAACAAGGCCACCCGAACATTCGGTGGATGAGATTTATAGCGCATGACGCGAGAAACAAGCGGCTAATGGCTGTGATGAGCCGGATTTCACCGAAATTTCACGCAAAAGGCGCATTGGCGCCGTGCCGTTGCCGGTCCGCTCACCTCGTTGCTGAATGAACTCAGGCCTTGTCGGTTCCGTAAGCCGCCATGAATACGTTGATGGCGCTGGCGATCACCCGGTCCAGTTCTTCTTCCGGCACCGGGCCGTCCAGTTCCCCAAACAGGCGCAGTTTGAAGAAGGTGCCGGTGGCGAGTTCGATATATTGCCGGGCAGCCAGTTCGGGGTCATCCACCTTCAGATGGCCGATTTCGACCTGATGTTCGATGAAATCCAGAAGCACCGTGCGCACATTGTTGGGCGCGGAGAGGAAAAAGCGCTGCGCCAGCTTCGGCATGCGGTCGAGAACGCCGATCACCGAACGCATGGCGGGGATCATGTCGGAACAGATCATCTTGTTGGCAAAGGCCTTGCCGAATTGTTCCAGCCCCTCGCGCACCTCTTCGGTGCCCTCAAGAATATGGCGCATGGAGATGGCAAATTCGTTGCGGTGATGGTCGACAAGCGCAACGAACAAATCTTCCTTGTTGGAAAAATAGACGTAGATGGTCCCCTTGGAGACACCCGCTTCCCGAGTGATGTCGTTCATGCTGGCGGCGTCGAAACCCTTGCGTTTGAACACGCGCCAGGCTCCCGCGAGAATTTGTTCGCGTTTGGCCGGGTCTTCCCCTGCCGCAAACCGACCCGCCGCATTCCCCGCGCAGCACGTTTCCAACTCCAGTTCCGTATCCATGTCTTCCCCTGCCATCGCTCCCGCCTCCTAGTACCACAATGGCGTAAAAAAATTAACCAGACGTCGAACCAATCGGTTCGATAGCACTTGATATGTGTCAGGAAAGAGATTATGTCAATCGAACCGAACGGTTCAGTTCGAAAATTTTTCTTCAATTATCACGGTATACTCTCATGTCGGCCCAGAAGAATAGCGCGGTTCGCGCCGTCAACGATGCGGAAGAGGCGGACATCTCCGCCAAGGCCGAGACCTCTCCGGCAAAGCCGGCAGACGCCCCACCGCAACAGCCGCCCCAGGTAACCGCCGCACCGAAGCAGAAGAAGCGTTCGAAGCTTCTTCCTGTCATCGCCATCGCTGCTCTCGCCGGTGCCGGCTGGTACGGTTACAACTGGTGGATCGATGGCCGTTTCATGGTCTCGACTGATGATGCCTATATAGAAGGTGACATCGCCGTCATCGCGCCCAAGGTGTCGGGTTACATCGCCAAGGTCAATGTGGTCGAAAACCAGGAAGTCAAGGCGGGCGATCCGCTTGTGACACTCGACGATGGCGACTACCGCATCGCGCTCGATCAGGCCGAGGCGCAGATCCGCACCGAGGAACTGTCGCTGAAGCGCATCGATGCGCAGATCATCGGCGGCGAAGCCTCGCAGGAACAGGCCGTTGCCCAGAAGGGTGCGCTGGATGCCGCCCTTCGCGGTGCCGAAATCACCCAGAAGCGCGCCACCGAGTTGCAGGCAAAGGATGTCGGCACCGTTGCCGCTTCCGACAGCGCCCAGGTCGCGCTCGATCAGGCCAAGGCGAACGTTGTGGCCGGCGATGCGGCCATCTCCTCGGCAAAAGCCAATGTCGAACTTCTGCGCGCCCAGCGCGAGGAAGCCGAGAGCACCATCCGCTCGCTGCAGCTCTCCCGTGACAAGGCCGCCCGCGACCTGTCCTTCACCGTGCTGAAAGCGCCTTATGACGGCGTCATTGGCAATCTGGCGGTGCAGACCGGCGATCTCGTCTCGGTCGGCAAGCGTCTGGCGTCGCTGGTGCCGATGAACGAGCTTTATATCGACGCCAATTTCAAGGAAACGCAGCTGGCCCGCGTGGTGCCGGGTTCGAAGGTTCGCGTCCACGTCGATGCCTTCGATGATGCGACCATCGAAGGCACGGTGCAGTCGATCTCGCCCGGCTCCGGTTCGGTCTTCTCCATGCTGCCGCCGGAAAACGCCACGGGCAATTTCACCAAGGTCATCCAGCGCGTGCCTGTTCGTATCGTCTTTTCGAAGGACGATCTTGCAAAGCACAATCTGCGTGCGGGCCTGAGCGTCGTCGTTGATGTCGACACGCGCACGGCGCCTGAAAATACGAAAACGGCGCAAGCCAAGTAAAGCGTCGTCGAGGGCAAGATCATGGCGGCTACGGTTGTCGGTACGGGCGGGGCATCTGTCCCCGTCGATCCTCCGATGGACAGGCGCAGGCTCATCGCGTTTTTCGCGATGGTCTTCGGCATGTTCATGTCCATTCTCGATATTCAGATCGTTTCCGCCTCGCTTGCGGAAATTCAGGCCGGCCTCGGTGCGGGCTCAGATGAGATCGCCTGGGTGCAGACCTCCTATCTGATCGCCGAAGTCATCATGATTCCGCTGTCGGGCACGCTGGCGCGCATCCTGTCCACGCGCGTGCTCTTCGCCACCTGTGCGGCGGGCTTTACGATTTCGAGCGCGCTCTGCGCCACCGCCACCAATATCGACCAGATGATCGTCTATCGCGCGATACAGGGCTTTATCGGCGGCGGCATGATCCCCTCCGTCTTCGCGGCCGCCTTCACCATCTTCCCGCCGTCGAAGCGCTCCGTCGTCTCGCCGATCATCGGTCTGGTCGCCACGCTTGCGCCGACCATCGGCCCGACGGTCGGCGGTTATCTCTCCAACGCCTTTTCCTGGCACTGGCTGTTCCTCGTCAACATCATTCCCGGCATCATCGTCACCATCCTGACCTGGAGCCTGATCGATTTCGACAAGCCGGAACACTCGCTCTGGAAGAAGTTCGACTGGTGGGGGCTGATCTCCATGGGGGTTTTCCTCGGCTCGCTGGAATATGTGCTGGAAGAGGGCAACAACAAGGACTGGTTCAACGACGAACGTATCGTCATTGGATCCGTCGCCATGGTCATCGGCGCGGTGGTGTTCTTCTGGCGCGCCTTCAAGGTGGAATTCCCGGTCGTCGATATCCGCGCCTTCGCCGATCGAAACTTCTCCATCGGCTCGCTGTTTTCCTTCGTCATGGGCATCGGGCTTTACGGGCTGACCTATCTCTACCCGCTCTATCTCGGTCGGGTGAGGGGATATGATGCGCTGATGATCGGCGAGACCATGTTCGTCTCCGGCCTTGCCATGTTCTTCACCGCGCCGATCGCCGGCAAGGTCTCCACCAAGCTCGACCCGCGGGCGATGATGGCCATCGGCTTCATCAGCTTCGGCTGCGGCACGTGGATCATGACCTATGTGACGACCGACTGGGACTTCTATGAATTGCTGATCCCGCAGATCCTGCGCGGTTTTGGCCTGATGATGTGCATGGTGCCGATCAACAACATCGCGCTTGGAACACTGCCGCCCGCCCGCATCCGCAATGCGTCGGGCCTGTTCAACCTCACCCGTAACCTTGGCGGTGCGGTTGGCCTTGCCGTCATCAACACCATGCTGTCGCAGCGCACCGACGATCATTATGTGCGGCTGGCGGAACATATCAGCTACTCCAATCCGCAGGCGCTGGAATGGCTGAACAATGTCGGTGCGAACTATGATTCCTACGGGCTGGACGGCGCATCCGTCGCGATCAAGAAACTGGTCGGCATGGTCTCGCAGCAGGCATGGATATTGGCCTTCGCGGATGTGTTTTTCGCGCTGACGCTTTTGTTCGGCAGCCTGATCTTCATGACGATCCTGATCCAGAAACCCAAGGCAGCGCCGCCGCCAGACGCGGCGCACTAAAAAAATCCCCTCCCATCCACCGCAGAGCTGGGGCCGTCGAAAATGACGGCCCCTTTTTTTGCCTGCCTGCCCGATGAATATGGAGCAAGCGGGTGCGGCATATTTCTTCTCCCTGCCGGGGAGAAGTCCGCGGCAGCGGGATGAGGGGGCAAGGGTAGAGATATTCGGAGAGCTTGCCCCCTCATCCGACCCTTCGGGCCACCTTCTCCCCCTCGGGGAGAAGAAATGCGCGGCACCGTTTTGCGAAGAGCCACTCAACCCGATACCGCCTTTCGACGAAATATGAGGTACGTACATCATTTTTCGGTTTACCTCGACCCCAAAGCTGGATATTCAAAGGCGAGGGGAGGAGCCATGAAGCCGACAGTTCATGATATTGCCGAGCGCGCGGGCGTCAGTCTCGCCACCATCGACCGGGTGCTGAACATGCGTCCGGGCGTTCATGCCGCCACCCGCGCCCGCGTGGAGGCGGCGATTGCCGAGCTTGGTTATGTGCGCGATATCGCCGCCGCCAATCTGGCCAAGGGCCGTAATTATTCGCTGGTCTTCATCCTGCCGGGCAACGACAATTCCTTCATGGCGACGCTCAGGGCCGAGGTGCGGGCTGCCGCCTCCCGCTCCCATCTGGAGCGCACGGCGATCCGCATCATCGAGGTGCCGCCTTTTAATGCCGCGGCGCTGACAGAAGCCCTGGAAGTGGCGCGCCGGGAAAAGCCGTCGGGTGTGGCTTTCGTCGCCACCGATTCGCAAGATGTGGCGGAAGCCGCCGACCGGCTGGCGGAAGACGGCATCGCCACGGTGACGCTGGTTTCCGATCTTTCCGGCTCGCGCCGCGACCACTATGCCGGCGTCGACAATGCCGCGGCGGGACGCACGGCGGCGAGCCTGATGGGACGTTTCCTCTCCAGCCGTGGCGGCGATATCGCTGTTGTCGCCGGCTCCATGCTGGTGCGCGACCATCGCGAACGTCTGGAAGGTTTTCGCGCCGTCATCGAAGCCGAATTTCCGCAATTGCGGCTTCTGCCGGTGCTGGAGGGCAAGGATGATCCGGCAACCGTCGAGGCGCTGGTCGCCGGAGCGCTCGGCAATGCTGCGCTGTCAGGCATCTACAGTCTCGGCGCCGGCAATCGCGGCCTCATCCGGGCGCTCAGAGCTTTGGATGGCGAAAGGCCGCTGTCTGTCATCGCCCACGAACTGACGGAAAACACCGCCAATGCGCTGCGGGAAGGCGTGCTCGACGCCGTGCTCAACCAGGATGCCGGTCATGAGGTGCGCAGCGCGATGCGCGTATTGAAGGCCCGCGCCGATGGCCAGCCGGTCATCGCCGCGCAGGAACGTATCCGTATCGACATATTCCTCAGGGACAATCTGCCCTGACGAGAGCATTTCCAGGAAAAGTGGCCGCCGGTTTTCCGTCCGGAAATGCGGTAACTTTTAAAAAACGCTGAAAGTGGCGCATGGAGCGCCGGAATGGAGAAATACATGTATCTCGGTCTCGATCTTGGCACTTCAGGCATCAAAGCCCTGCTGATGGATGGCGATCAGAAGATTGTCGGTTCGGCCAATGGTTCGCTGGAGGTTTCGCGTCCGCATCATGGCTGGTCGGAACAGGATCCGGCCGACTGGATCGCCGCCGCGAAAACCGCCGTCGCCGGCCTGAAGCAGAAATTCCCGAAGGAGCTTGCCGCGGTGAAGGGCATCGGCCTTTCCGGCCAGATGCACGGCGCGACGCTTGTGGATGCGGCCGGCAAGGTGCTGCGCCCCTGCATTCTGTGGAACGACACGCGTTCCCATGCCGAGGCTGCCGCACTGGACGCCGATCCACGTTTCCGCAAGATAACAGGCAATATCGTCTTCCCTGGCTTCACCGCGCCAAAGCTTGCGTGGGTGGCGAAGAACGAGCCTGAAATCTTCGCGAAAGTGGCGAAGGTGCTGCTGCCGAAGGATTATCTCCGTCTGTGGCTGACGGGCGAATATATCTCGGAAATGTCCGACTCCGCCGGCACCTCGTGGCTGGATACCGGTGCACGTAAATGGTCTTCCGAACTTCTCGCCGCCACCGGCCTTGATGAAAAACACATGCCGTCGCTGGTGGAAGGTACGGATGAGGCGGGCGTGCTTCGCTCTGAACTTGCTGCTGAATGGGGCATTTCCGGCCGCACCGTGGTAGCCGGTGGCGCGGGTGACAATGCCGCTTCCGCCTGCGGCATGGGCACGGTGAAGGAAGGCCATGCTTTCGTCTCGCTCGGCACATCAGGCGTGCTCTTCGCCGCCAACGCCTCCTATCTGCCGAAGCCGGAAAGCGCCGTGCATGCCTTCTGCCATGCGCTGCCCAACACCTGGCACCAGATGGGCGTCATCCTCTCCGCCACCGATGCGCTGAACTGGTATTCGCGCCTCACCGGGCAATCCGCCGCCGATCTGACCAGCGAACTGGGAGAGGCGCTGCTTGCGCCGACCGGCGTTACCTTCGCGCCTTATCTCTCCGGCGAGCGCACGCCGCATAATGACGCGGCCATTCGCGGCTCCTTCATAGGTCTTTCGCATGAAAGCGACCGTAAGGCGCTGACTCAAGGTGTGCTGGAAGGCGTGACCTTTGCCATCCGCGACAACCTCGAAGCGCTGAAATCTGCCGGCACCTCGATTTCGCGGGTTACCGCCATCGGCGGCGGTTCGCGTTCGGCCTATTGGCTGGCGTCGATCGCTACCTCGCTCGGTGTGCCGGTGGATATTCCGGCGGAAGGTGATTTCGGTGCGGCCTTCGGTGCTGCCCGTCTTGGTCTCATTGCTGCGACCGGGGCCGACCCGGTTGCCGTTTGCTCACAGCCGGAGACGGCGCGGACGATTGAGCCGGTGGCTGATCTGGCTGGGGCCTATGAGGAGGCTTATCGGCGGTATCACGCGCTTTATCCGGCTATTCGGGCGCTTTCGCATTGAGGCTTCGAGTTCGCCGCTCACCCCCCTCTGTCCTGCCGGACATCTCCCCCTCAAGGGGGGAGATCAGCAGGACGCGATCTCTCGCTCCATCTTCAACCTCGCGTGAGGACAAGACGTAACCACGAGTCGATCTCCCCCCTTGAGGGGGAGATGTCCGGCAGGACAGAGGGGGGTGAGCGGCGCACGCCAACCCTGAAATTTCAGAACACCATCTAAACCCACCACAGGAGGACCCACCATGAGCACAGGTTTTTTCGGCGATATCGCCAAAATCAAATATGAAGGCCCCGACAGCACCAACCCACTGGCCTTCCGCCATTATAACCCCGATGAAATCGTCGCCGGCAAGCGCATGGAAGACCACCTGCGTTTCGCGGTGGCCTACTGGCACACCTTCACCTGGCCGGGCGGCGACCCCTTCGGCGGCCAGACGTTTGAGCGTCCGTGGTTCGAAGACACCATGCAGGCTGCGAAGCTGAAGGCCGATGTGGCTTTCGAATTCTTCTCGCTGCTCGGTTCGCCATTTTATTGCTTCCATGACGCCGATGTGCGCCCGGAAGGCAAAAACTTTGCTGAGAACACGAAGAACCTCAACGAAATCGTTGATTATTTTGCCGAAAAGCAGGCCCAGACTGGCGTGAAGCTCCTGTGGGGCACGGCGAACCTGTTCTCCAACCGGCGTTTCATGTCCGGTGCGGCAACCAATCCGGACCCGGATGTCTTCGCTTTCTCCGCCGCCACGGTGAAGACCTGCATGGATGCCACCAAGAAGCTCGGCGGCGCGAACTACGTTCTGTGGGGCGGCCGCGAAGGTTACGAGACCCTGCTCAACACCGATCTGTCGCGTGAACTCGACCAGCTGGGCCGATTCCTCAATCTGGTAGTGGAATATAAATACAAGATCGGCTTTGAGGGCACGATCCTGATCGAGCCGAAACCGCAGGAGCCGACCAAGCACCAATACGACTATGACGTCGCCACCGTTTATGCCTTCCTGCAGAAAAACGGGCTGGAAAAGGAAGTGAAGGTCAATATCGAGCAGGGCCATGCCATCCTTGCCGGCCATTCCTTCGAGCATGAGCTGGCCATGGCCAATGCCTTCGGCATTTTCGGTTCCATCGACATGAACCGCAACGATTACCAGTCCGGCTGGGATACCGACCAGTTCCCCAACAACGTGCCGGAAATGGCGCTCGCCTATTACCACGTTCTTGCCGGTGGCGGCTTCAAGAATGGCGGCACCAATTTCGATTCCAAGCTGCGTCGTCAGTCTCTCGATCCGCAGGACCTGCTGATCGGTCATATCGGTGGTATGGATTGCTGCGCCCGCGGCCTGAAGGCGGCGGCGAAGATGGTCGAGGACGGCGCGCTGTCGAAGCCGCTGAACGAGCGCTACGCCAAGTGGGATTCCCCCGAGGCCCAGAAGATGCTGCGCGGCGAGTTGAAGCTCGACGAGATTACCGCGCTGGTGGAGCGGGAGGATATCAATCCCGAGCCGAAATCCGGTCGTCAGGAATATCTGGAAAACGTCGTCAATCGTTACGTCTGACGCGCAAGTCCGTTGCTGAAAAAGCGGGGCGGGGGATCATCTCCCGCCTTTTTTGTGCGCTGTCCCATGGCGATTTTGCGCCGGTCTCCCGCCTCCTGCTGTTGCGTAATTGTCACAATCCTCGCCCGTCAGCCGTCTGCACGCCTCAATGCTGCAACGGTTTGATCCATCTCAATCGGTGTCTCCTGCCCTTCGCCATAGTGGCCGTGACGGTCGTGGCAGCGCCAGATTCGCAGCCCACCCTCACCAGCCGTTTTCGGGGTTCCCGGTGACGGCTGTGGCATCGGCAAGCACCGATGCGCCGGTTCGAGAAGGTGAGACGCGCCCTGGGGAATGTCCGAACGGATACAGGCTGCGCTAAAGGAGAGATGGAATGACGAACAGGAACAAAAGAACCGCCTTGCTTGCCAGCGTCGCGGTTAGTGTTGCGGCAATGCTGGTGTCGGCCAATGCCATGGCCGCCGATCTGGCCCCGGCAGCACCGGCGCCCACCGCCGAAGAGGCGATTGCGGCGGCAAGCCCGTGGATGCTGCGCGTGCGCGGTCTCGGCGTCATCACCAATGACAGCGGCAGCGTCGACGGTGTGCCGGGTGCCGGCCTCTCCTATTCCGATACGGTGATCCCGGAACTCGACATCACCTATTTCTTCACGCCGAATTTTGCCGCTGAACTCATTCTCGGCACCACCTATGCCAAGATCAATGGCGAGGGTGTGCTGGCCGGCACGCCGGTCGGCAAGACATGGCTGCTGCCGCCAACGCTGACGCTGCAATATCACTTCACCGATTTCGGCGCCTTCAAGCCCTATATCGGTGCCGGCGTGAACTATTCGCTGTTCTACAACCAGTCCGAACAGCCCGGTTTCAGCAATCTCGATGTCAAGAACAAGCTAGGTGCTGCCGTGCAGGTCGGTTTCGACTATATGCTCGACGAGCATTGGGGCGTGAACTTCGATGTGAAGAAGATCTTCCTGAAGACCGACTGGACCGCCGAACTGGGCGGCACGCCGATCAGCGGCAAGGCGAAGCTCGATCCCTGGCTGATCGGCGCCGGTATCACCTATCGCTTCTGATCCCGGTACGGATTTCAGCGCCGCCTTTGACGGGCGGCGCGTTCTGAGTTATACGGACGCCACGGGCAGAGAGCCCCGGCCGTCCGCAGGCATTTATGCCCCTGGTGAAGCTCTTATCCCTGATAACGGTCATCCCCATGTTTTGCATGTCGTCGATGGCAACGCGGACCCCCTTCGGAAAATTCGGCATGTCAATGTTGGAGAACCGTTATGAACGTGTCCAAACCGCTTCCCGCGCTTGAGGGGCTGAAGGAACAGGCAAAACGCCTGCGCGCCGCCCTTGAGGAACAGGGGCAGGCAATCACCCACTCAAAGGCGCTGGAACTCATCGCCGCGCAATATGGCTTCCGCGACTGGAACACCCTGCACGCAGCAGCCGGCAACCGCCCCGCCTTCAATCCTTATCTCTTGGGTTCCAGGGTGGAAGGCCTTTATCTCGGCCAGCCTTTCGTCGCCTCCGTGCTCGGCGTCCAGGCGCTTGGCGGTGACCCGGAACGCTATCGGCTCACTCTGCATCTCGACGACCCCGTCGACGTCGTGACCTTCGAAAGCTTCTCCGCCTTCCGGCAGCGCGTCCACTGCAATATCGATGCCTCCGGCCGCACGGTGGAGAAAACCTCCAACGGCCGGCCGCAGGTGGAGCTGGTGTGGTAGAGGGACGGCGAGACGTACGTTGCCGTCACCTGTCAGGGTAGTTTCCAGATACTACTAAAATTCTTCGCACTAATTTGTCGAACCGTGTTCCGGCCCGTGGCCGGGACACGGTTTTTCACATCGACGTTAGCCAGTTTCACTGATGTTGCCGTTTTGCAGCTTTATGTTGTTGTTTGTTGATTGCAATTTGTACTTAGTCGACAGTATAGTCCACATAAAATTATGAATATGACATTTTTATAAATAATTTTGAATGAGGTATTGATGAGCGCGGATAGCAATCCCGGACGTTGGGTTTACGTCGATTCCATTCGAGGAATAGCAGCTCTGGCGGTAGTTTACATTCATATTGCCGAAATCGCCTACAAGAATAAATTTACCACAAATGATTTTGAGTATTATTTATTTTATTTTTTCACGGAATACTTTGACCTCGGAAAAATAGCAGTCGTTATGTTCTTCGCTGTTTCCGGCTTTGTTATCCCGTTCTCTCTTCTGAAAGCGAGTAGCGCACCTTTGCGCGGTTTCGCAATTTCGCGGTTTTTCAGGCTGTATCCCGCTTATTGGATGTCTATGGTTCTGGCTCTGGCGATCATCCCGATCGTGCGGGGCGACGTCTTCACGCTTGGCCAGATATATGCCAATGTGACGATGCTGCAGCAGTTTCTGGGCCAGCAGAATATTCTCGGTGTCTATTGGACGCTGCAGATAGAAATCGTTTTTTATGTCGTCAGCGCGATGATGTTTTATGCCAGGCTCCTGCACAAGCCGGAAGGTGCCGCTGGTGCGGTGGTATTTTTCCTTATGTGCGCGGTCGTTATGGGCGCGGTGCGTTATGGTATGGGCATCAAATTACCGGTGGCCATGCCGCTGGGGCTGACTGTGATGTTTTGGGGCTTGTTATGGCGTCACGGCGCCAGCGAAGAGGCCGGGCCGCGGCTGCGACGGCTTATCCTGTTCACATCGCTCCTCGTTGTCTTTGCCGTGCCGTTCATCAGCCTTCTAAGCTATAATGTGGACATGGGCTTCGGCGAGACCTGGTATCGCTATACGATTGCCTACTATGCGGGAATGGCGCTGTTTGCGCTGTTCACGACCAAACTGCGCATCACCCACCCGCTCTTTGTCTGGCTCGGCGCGATAAGCTATTCCGTCTATCTGCTTGGGCCGGTCGCCCAACCGATCGTGGAATATGTGCTTCCCTATCGCCAGCTGGCTCCCTATCCGGTTCACGTGACTATCATAGCGGTCTTCGCCTTAACCGTGGCCATGGCCTATTTGAGCTACCGGTTAATTGAGTTGCCATTCCAGAAGTTTGGGAAGAAGCTAGCCTCTCGTCGGCCTGCTCATGTGGGGGTCTCATCGGCATGAGATAAGGTATATGACATGTCGGCATTGCCGCAGAGAGCGACAATGCCGACATGTTCATCTCAAATCCGCTTTCCCGACGCGTCGAACAGATGGAAATCCTTGGCCTGCGCGGCGATCTTCAGCGTTTCGCCGATGCGCAGCTGCGAGCGGCCGGGAACGCGGAAGACGATGGTGGTGCCATCGGCGAAGGAGCCGTGCACATAGCTTTCCGCCCCCACCAGTTCCACGGCGTCCACCTGCACGTTGGCGGTGAAGGCGGCATCGGCGGGTTCTGCTTCCGCCAGCGTGATGTCTTCCGGGCGGATGCCAAGCGTGGCGGCGTTTTGCGGTAGTGCTGCGGCGCCATTCACCGACCAGCCGGTCGAGCCATTGGACGAGGCCGCGGCATGGGCCAGAAGGTTCATGGAGGGTGAGCCGATGAAGGTAGCGACGAAGGTGGTCGCCGGCTTTTCGTAAAGCTCGATCGGCGTGCCCATTTGCTCGATGCGGCCGGCATTCAGCACCACCAACCGGTCGGCCAGCGTCATGGCTTCCATCTGGTCATGGGTGACATAAACGCTTGTCGTGGCGAGCGAGCGTTGCAGGCGGCGGATTTCTACGCGCATCTGCACGCGCAGCTTGGCGTCGAGGTTGGAGAGCGGCTCGTCGAACAAGAAGGCGGCCGGCTTGCGCACGATGGCGCGGCCCATGGCCACGCGCTGGCGCTGGCCGCCGGAAAGCTGGCGCGGTTTGCGCTCCAGGAATTGCTCGATTTCCAGCGCCTTGGCTGCCTCGGTGATGCGCCGTTCGATTTCCTCTTTCGGCGTGTTGCGGTTCTTCAGGCCATAGGCAAGGTTCTGGCGCACCGTCATATGCGGATAAAGCGCATAGTTCTGGAACACCATGGCGATGTCGCGGTCGGAGGGTTCGAGATCATTGACGACGCGGTCGCCGATGGAGATTTCACCGCCCGATATGCTTTCCAGCCCGGCGATCATGCGCAGCAGCGTGGATTTGCCGCAGCCGGAGGGGCCGACCAGCACGATCATTTCACCATCGGCGATGTCCATCGATACGCCTTTGATCGCATCGACATTGCCGCCGTAAACCTTGCGGACGTCTTTCAGCGCAATTTTTGCCATTACTTCTCGGTCTCCACCAAACCTTTGACGAACCAGCGCTGCATCAGCACCACAACCATAACAGGGGGGATGATGGCGAGGATCGCTGTCACCATCACATAATTCCAGGGCGTCGAAGCGTCGGTGAAGTCCACCATGCGCTTGAGGCCGATGATGATCGTGTTCATCTTGGCGTCGTTGGTGACGAGCAGCGGCCAGAGATATTGGGTCCAGCCATAGATGAACAGAATCACGAAAAGTGCTGCGATATTGGTTCTCGACAGCGGCAGCAGAATATCGCGCATGAAGCGGAACGGGCCGGCATTGTCGATACGCGCCGCCTCGACCAGTTCACCGGGAATGGTCAGGAAGAACTGCCGGAACAGGAAGGTCGCCGTCGCCGACGCCATCAATGGCAGTGTCAGCCCCGCATAGGTGTCGATCAGCCCAAGATCGACGATGACCTTGTAGGTGGGCAGGATACGCACCTCCACCGGCAGCATGAGCGTGATGAAGATCATCCAGAAAAAACCCATGCGGAAAGGAAAGCGGAAAAACACGATGGCGAAGGCCGACAGGAACGAAATGACGATCTTGCCGATGGCGATGGCGAGCGCCACGACGAAGCTGTTGAACAGCAGCCGTTCGAGGCTGACGCCGACCACTCTCTCGACACCGCCGACCATGGCCTCGGTGTAGTTCTCGGTCAGATGGTCGCCGGGCAGCAGCGACATCGGCGGGCGGATAATGTCGTTCGACGTCATGGAAGAGGCGACGAAGGTGTAGTAGATCGGGAAGGCCACAACGATGATGCCGAGAATGAGCATCAGATGGGCGACCATGCGGGCGACCGGGCGATTTTCAATCATTGTGAAATCCTCAGCCGTAGTGCACGCGCTTCTCGACGAAGCGGAACTGGAAGGCGGTGAGCGCAATGACGATCACCATCAGGATGACCGATTGCGCGGCGGAAGAGCCGAGGTTCAGGTTCACGAAGCCATCATTATAGACCTTGTAGACCAGCGTTTCCGTCGCCTTGGCGGGGCCGCCGCCGGTGACGGCATGGATGATGCCGAAGGTGTCGAAGAAGGCGTAAACCGTGTTGACGACCAGAAGGAAGAAGGTGGTCGGCGCCAGCAGCGGGAAAACGATGGTCCAGAAACGCCGCGCGCCGCGCGCACCGTCAATGGAGGCCGCTTCCAGCAATGATTTCGGAATTGCCTGCAAGCCTGCGACAAAGAACAGAAAATTATAGCTGATCTGTTTCCACGCAGCGGCGGCGACCACCAGCAGCATGGCCTGATTGCCGTCGAGCAGCGGGTCCCACATGATGCCGTTGCGGCGCAGGATATAAGAGAAAGTTCCCATGGCCGGGTTGAACATGAACAGCCAAAGCATACCTGCCACGGCAGGCGCCACGGCATAGGGCATGATCATCATCGTGCGGTAAAACCCCTTGCCGCGCACCACCCGGTCGGCGGCGGTCGCCAGAAGCAGCGCCAGCCCCATGGAGACAAGCGCGGTCAGCACGCTGAAAATCACCGTGACGTGCAGCGAATTGAGGTAGCTTTCATCCGAAAGTACCGCAGAGAAATTGGCCAGACCGACGAAATTGCTGCTCAGCCCGAAGGCGTCCTCGCGCATGGTCGACTGGTAGAGTGCCTGACTTGCCGGCCAGAAAAAGAAGACCACCGTGAGGATGATCTGCGGTGCGACCAGCAGATAGGGCAGGATCTTGTTGGGGAATACGACGCTTTGCACGGCGATCTCCTGATGAAATGGAAACGCCGCCCGCACCTTGTTGGGATGCGGGCGGTGGCAGGGATCGTATTAGTTGCCGGTGGCCTGCTTGATGGCCGCATCACCGCGCTGCACGATCTTGTCGAGGGCGGCCTTCGCGTCCTGCTTGCCGGCCAGCATCGCCTCGAACTCTTCGTTCATGATGTCGCGGACCTGCGGCAGGTTCACGAGGCGAACGCCCTTGGAGTTTTCCGTCGGCGGCTTGCCCATCATCTGCAGCAGCGGCGTTTCGCGGGCAGGGTTCTTGTCGTAGAAGCCGGATTTCTTGGTTTCCTCATAGGCCGCGATCGTTACCGGCATGTAGCCGGAGACCTGATGCAGGCGAGACTGGATCTTGGTCTGCGAGAGGAAATGGAAGAATTCGGCAACGCCCTTATATTCGGCGTCGCTCTTGCCGCCGAACACCCAGAGGCTGGCGCCGCCGGGAATGGTGTTCTGCGGGCCGTGACCCTCGTAATAGGGCAGCTGGCCAATGCCGTAATTCATGCCGGTCTTGACGATGTCGCCGAGACCACCGGAAGATTCGGTCAGGATACCGCATTCGCCGGACATGAACAGCTGCTTGGCTTCCGAGGTGCGGCCGCCATAACGGAAGGTGCCGTCCTTGGCGAGATCGGCAATCGCCTGGAAATGCTCGACGAAGAGCGGCGCATTCACCGCAAGCTTCACATCCGTGCCACCAAGCCCGTTTTCATTGCTGCCATAGGACACGTTGTTCCAGGCGGCGAAGTTTTCGGTCTGGATCCAGGTGAGCCATGTGGAGGTGAAACCGCATTGCGATGCACCGCTGGACTTGATCTTCCTGGCGGCTTCGAAAACTTCGGGCCAGGTCTTCGGCGGGTTGGCCGGGTCAAGGCCTGCCTTCTGGAAGGTGTCCTTGTTGTAATAGAGGATCGGCGAGGACGAATTGTAGGGGAAGGACAGCATGGTGCCGTCGGGCTTGGAATAATAGGCGACGATGCCGGCCAGATATTCATCCTTGTTGAAGGTGTAGCCACCTTCCTTCAGCACATCCGCTACCGGCTTGATGGCGCCGGCGGCGCCCATCATCACGCCGGAACCGGCGTCGAAGACCTGAATGATCGCGGGCGGCTGCTTGGCGCGGAAGGCGGCAATGCCGGCATTCAGGGTTTCCGGATAGGTGCCCTTGAACACGGGCGTGATCTTGTAGTCTTTCTGGCTGTCGTTGAACTCTTTCGCAAGCGCGTCCACGACCTCGTTATTGGCGCCGGTCATGGCGTGCCACCACTGGATTTCCGTCGCAGCGAAAGCATTCGATGTGACAAAAAACGAAAGCGCGGATGCCGCAGCGAGGCGGTAGCTGAGTTTTTTCAAGGTGATTCCTCCCATTTTAAAAACAGTAAAAGATACAGCCCCTTATTGCAGCCTATCCTCCTCGATCAAGCTGCGGGCCATCTTTTCTGTATTAGCAGTTGGAATTAAAAACGAACTTTAACGAAAATGCAATAGCGCGTGGAACGAATAAAACGAAAGTGAAAGAAACGATTTTATTATTCCATTTCCTCTCTCTTATGGTTTTTTCATGCGTCCGAAAGCAGGTGCTCCGGGCTAGATGATTTTCGCAGCCGGGTAACGACAATTGCGTCGAACCGAAAACTCTCGAAACACTATTGATATGTTATTACATAACATAATAAGTTACCGCTGATTTTATGAGTTCAAAGGTGCGGATGTGTTCGGAATGAAGCGGAAGCAGGCGGTGGTGCAAGGAGACGATTCGGCTGTCTCGCCATCTGTCAGGACAGTGCCGGTTACCCTGCTCACCGGCTTTCTGGGGGCGGGAAAGACCACTTTGCTGAACGAGCTTCTGAACGAACCGGCCATGCATGACGCCGCCGTCATCGTCAATGAATTCGGATCTGTGCCCATCGATCACGATCTGGTGCGCACCGGCTCGGAGCGGTATTTCAGAACCACGACCGGTTGCATCTGCTGCAACGCGACCAGCGATATCCGTACCTCGCTTTACGAATTGCATCAGACCTTTCTGGAGGGGGTGATGCCGGAAATATCGCGTGTCGTTATCGAAACGACGGGACTTGCCGATCCTGCGCCGATCATCAACAGCCTGATTGCCGGCGGCACACCGGCGCTCGGCCTGCGCGACCACATCGTCGCCCGGCACTTTCATCTTTCGGGCGTGGTCACTGTCTTCGATGTCACGTCCGGCCGGGCGATGCTCGACAGCTTCATCGAAGGCTGGAAACAGCTTGCCTTTGCCGACCACATTGTCCTGACGAAAACCGACCTTGCCGATGCGATCGCGATGGACCGTGAAGGCCTTACAGACCTCAACCCCGCCGCCCTGTTGCATGACCGCAATGCGGCCGGCTTCGATCTCATGTCGCTTTTTGCAACGAAGAGTTACTCGCTGCGCGGCAAGCCGGAGGATGTGCCGGGATGGCTGGCGGCCGACAGGCTGAGCCTGCATGCTGACCATGTCCATGACATCGACCGCCATGGTGCCGGCGTCGAGGCTTTTGATCTCACTTTCGACGGCGCCCTTGATCCGCAGATGATCGTTACCTTTCTCGAGCTCGTCACCAGCAACGTGCATTCCGGCCTGCTGCGGCTGAAAGGTATTTTCCAGGCGACGGACGATCCGGATCGGCCGGTGGTTGCCCACGCCGTGCAGCACCGGCTTTATCCGCTGACAAGGCTCGAAAGCTGGCCGGATGGCAACCGTGCAACCCGTCTCGTGCTGATCGGCATGGATATGCCGCAACAGCCGATCCGCGATCTTTTCGATACATTGGCCTCGCAGGCGAGGCGAAAGGGTGCTTCATGACCAACCCCCTTGCGCGCAGCGGCTCGGCGATCGTCTCGCAGGCCCGGCGTCTGAAGCAATGGGCGCACAACCTGCTAAATCTGCATGCCGATGACATTGTCACCGTCAGCGAGCTGTCATGTGCCCTGCCGGATTGCCCTCCACGCGAAAAGGTGATCGTCATCCTGCTTGCGTCCGGTGATATCAGGCAATTGTCCATTCACAAGGCGCTGCTGGAGGTGGATCATGACGACATTGTGCGCGCCATTGCGGCGCATTCGGCCTGATATCCCCTCAGTGATGTCAGGGGGTGCTTGACGGTGCGCGCCATCATCCGGCACTTCAGGGGCCGCGGCGGGATTCGCTGGTGATGAAGGGCGGGGCAATGGCCGATCTGGCGGTATATGCGGGTTTGTTTCTGACGGCCTTTGTGGCGGCGACTATTCTGCCCATGCAGTCGGAGGCGGCGCTGGCGGGTCTCATCCTCTTGAAATCGCAACCGGTCTGGTTGCTGGTGGCCGTTGCCAGTGTCGGTAATGTGGCCGGTTCCTTCGTCAACTGGCTGCTTGGCCGCGGCATCGAACGGTTCCGGCACAGGCGCTGGTTTCCCGTTGGCGAGGCGGCGCTGCAACGTTCCCAGAACTGGTATCGGCGTTATGGTCGCTGGTCGCTGCTTTTATGCTGGGCGCCATTGATCGGCGATCCGCTGACGGTTGCGGCCGGCATCATGAAAGAGCCGCTGCCGATCTTCCTGCTGCTGGTCACGGTAGCCAAGGTGGCTCGTTACCTTGTGCTGGCGCTGGTGACGCTGAATTTTCTCTGATTCTTTTCAGGGCGTTAAGGCCCGTTCGTCGCTTCAGAAGACAGGGAAGGCGCAAGCCCTCTTCAGGGCGTCTTGATCGCCTTCTGCGTCCGGTCCTTGCCCACCTCGATCACGTGGCGCATGGCTTTCACGGCGGCATCGGTATCACGCGCGGCGATGGCGTGAACGATGCGCAGATGATTGGACGCAATCTCGGCGATGGTGCCGGGCGAGGCGGCCGGTGACGAAAGCTGGAAGGAAATGGCGAGGGCTGCTTCGATCAGCCCGCTTGCCGACCGCATGAAGGGATTGCCGGACATGTGCGCCACGGCAAGGTGGAATTCGAGATCGACCTTGGCGATGCTTTCCGGCGTATGCTTGGGATTGTCGAATTTGGCGGCGATGACGTAAAGGGAAACGATATCGTCATTGGAGGCCTGCAGGGCCGCCGCAGCTGCTGCCGCCGGCTCCAGCGCGAGACGGATTTGCGCCAGATGCGTGACGAATTCCTCGTCTATGCCTGCCTCGCAGCGCCAGCCCAGCACATCAGGATCGAAGAAATTCCAGCTTGAGCGGTCAAGAACGCGGGTGCCGACCTTGGCTTTCGGTTCCACCAGCCGTTTGGCCGCCAGCGTCTTCATGGTTTCGCGCAGCACGGTGCGCGAGACGCCGAAGCGCAGGGAGAGTTCGGCGTCATTGGGCAGCAGCGAGCCTTCCGCAATTCTGCCCGAGACGATGGCGCTGCCGAGTTCGGAGACCACATGGGCGTGGCTGTTCCGGCGTTTTCGCCCGCTTATCGTCGTTTCGAGCAGCCCCAAGCAAGCCTCCGTTTGTGGTTATGCCGGGTGTGGCCCGGCCAGTCTCCTGTTTGAATACCAGATGATTGCGCGCTGCAACACGATGAAGACGAAAAGCAGCACGCCAATGACGATTTTCGTCCACCAGGACGACAGCGTTCCGTCAAAAACGATATAGGTCTGGATCAGCCCCTGGATCAGAATGCCGATGAAGGTGCCCGCCACCAGCCCCGTGCCGCCCGTCAGCAGCGTGCCGCCGATGACGACGGCGGCAATGGCGTCCAGCTCCACGCCCACCGTCGCCAGCGAATAACCTGACGAGGTGTAGAGTGTATAGACGATGCCGGCGAGGCCTGACAGGAAACCGGACAGCGCATAGATGCCGATGGTCGTCGCGCCGATCGGCACGCCCATCAGCTCGGCCGATTGCGGGTTGCCGCCCAGCGCATAAACATTGGCGCCAAAGCGGGTGCGGCTGGCGAGCAGCATGCCGGCGGCAAAGACGATGAGCATCAGTATGGCGAGCGCCGTCAGCCTGCCACCTCCGGGAAAGCGGAAATAAAAGCCCTGTATAGCATCGATGAACGGGTGCGATATCGGCACCGACTGCGTCGAGATAAGATAGGCAGCACCACGCGCCAGAAACATGCCCGCCAGTGTCACCACGAAAGGCGGGATCGACAGGAAACGGATCATCGCCCCCATCAGGCAGCCGAACAGCGTCGAGACCACAAGCACGATGGCGAAGGCCAGCAGCGGATGGATATTATAGGTGCCCACCATCACCGCCACGAAGACGCTGGTAAAGGCGATGACCGAACCGATGGAGAGATCGATGCCGCCCGAAAGGATCACGAAGGTCATGCCGACGGCAGCGATGCCGAGAAAGGTGTTGTCGGTCAGAAGATTGCCGATTACCCGCGTCGACAGGATCGCCGGATATTGCAGCACGCAGAGAAGATAGGCGACCACGAAGATCGTCAATGTGGTGAGGAAGGGAAGATTGCGGCTATGGATCATCGCGCGGTTCCTTCCTTGGTCATGCCGTTGGTGGCTGCCGGTTTGGCGTGTGGTTTGGGTGGTCTGACGAAGCCCAGCACCGCCATGATCGCCGGCGATTGCAGCGTCAGCACCACCATGATGATGCCGGCCTTGATGATGAGGTTGAATTCCGGCGGAAAGCCCGAAACCAGAATGCCGGTATTGATGGTCTGGATGATGAGCGCGCCGATCAGCGAGGCGGTGATGGAGAAGCGCCCGCCATTCAGGGAGGTGCCGCCGATCACGACAGCCAATATGGCGTCCAGCTCTAGCCACAGCCCGGCATTGTTGGCATCCGCGCCGCGAATATCGGCGGTCACGATCATGCCGGCGATGGCGGCGCAGAGGCCGGAAACGGCATAGACGAAAAACAGCAGGAAGCGCGCCCGCACACCGGCCAGCGCTGCCGCGCGGCGGTTGATGCCGGTTGCCTCGATCAGAAATCCCAGCGCGCTCTTGCGCACCAGAAGACCGATCAGAAGTGCGGCCGCCAGCCAGATGATGACGGGCAGGGGAATGCCGGCGAAGGAGCCGGAACCGATGGCGGAGAATGTGTCATCGTTGAAGGTGAGAATGACACCTTCAGTGATGAGCTGGGCGATGCCGCGCCCCGCCACCATCAGGATGAGGGTGGCGATGATCGGCTGTATGTCGAGAAGGGCGACCAGCACGCCATTCCACAGGCCGCAGGCAATGCCGACCGCAAGCGAGATGGCGATGACGGAGGGGATGGAGTGGCCGTTGCTGATGAGCGTGGCGGCCACCGCGCCGCAAATTGCGATGACAGCGCCGATCGACAGATCGATGCCCTTGGTGGCGATGACCAGCGTCATGCCGATGGTCAGGAGCGCCACCGGCGCGGCGCGCACCAGAATATCCACCAGGCTGCCGTAGAGCCGACCGTTCTGGAACGAAACATTGAGAAAGCCCGGCGAAACGATTGTAATCGCGGCCAGAATGACGAAAAGCGCGGCAAGCTGGGGGGCAAGCCTTTTCAGGCGTCGGGTCACAGCCACCATCATGCCGCCTCCGTTTTGGCTGCCGCATCCGCAATTGCCCGCATGATGTTGTCGGCGGTCACGTCGCCGCCCTTCAACTCGCTGACATGGCGACGATCCGAAAGCACGACGACGCGATGCGCCACGGCGGTCAGTTCTTCCAGTTCCGAGGAAATGACGACGAGCGACATGCCTTCGGTACAGAGTTTTTCGATCATTTTCAGAATTTCCGCATGCGCGCCGATATCGATGCCGCGTGTCGGCTCGTCGAGGATCAGCAACCGGGGATGGGTGGCGAGCCAGCGGGCCAGAATGGCCTTCTGCTGGTTGCCGCCGGACAGGAATTTTATCGGCCGGTCGGGATCAGCGGGGCGAATGTCGAGCGACTTGATGAAGCTTTCGGCAAGCTCCACCTTCTGCCTTCTGGAAATGGGCCGCGCCCAGCCCTGTCGGGCTTGAAGGGCGAGCGCGATATTATCGGTGACGGAAAAATCGCCGATGATGCCATCCGTCTTGCGCTCCTCCGGACAGAAGCCGAAACCGGCGGTAATGGCGGCTTCCGGCGAAGAAATCGCCACCGTTTGGCCATCGATGACAGCTTTTCCGGTATCCGGCCTGTCGATGCCAAACAGCAGGAATGCCGTTTCCGTTCGACCAGAACCCAGCAGTCCGGCAACGCCGACGATCTCACCGGGGCGAATGCCGAGATCGAAGGGAGCGATGCTGCCGCGTTTGCCGTAACCTTCGAAACGGATCGGCGGTTCGCCCTCGACAACCGTCTCGTCGGTCGCCTGGTGTTCGTGGGTGATGTGCTGAAGCTCACGCCCGAGCATCATCGAAATCAGCTCGGAGCGGGGCAGGCTGCCGATATCGCGCGTGCCGACGAGGCGGCCGTTGCGCAGCACCGTCACCCGGTCGGCGATATCATAGACCTGATTGAGGAAGTGGGTGATGATGACGATACCGATGCCGCGGGCGCGCAGGTTTCTCAAAACCCCGAACAGCATCTCGACCTCATGGGCATCGAGGCTCGCGGTCGGTTCGTCCAGCACCAGCACCTTGCCGGAAAGATCGACGGCGCGGGCAATGGCGATGATCTGGCGGATGGCGACGGAATAGCTGGAGAGAAGCGCGTTGACGTCGATGGACAGCCCGTATTGGGCCAGCAGCGCCTGCGATTGCTTTTGCATCGTGCTGCGGTCGATCAGTCCGAAGCGGCGCGGCTGGCGTCCGAGAAACAGGTTTTCGGCAACCGTCAGGTTTTCGAGAAGGTTCACCTCCTGATAGACCGTGCCGATGCCCAGCGCCTGCGCTTCGCCGACATTGGCGGGTGAAATCTCGCTACCTTCCAGAAAGATCGAGCCGCTGTCGCGGTGGTAAACTCCGGTCAGGATTTTGATCAACGTCGATTTGCCCGCGCCGTTTTCACCGAGCAGCGCGTGGATTTCACCGCGCCCGAGCGAAAAATCGACGCTATCCAGCGCCGTGATCCCGAGAAAGGATTTGCCGATGGCGCGTGCTTCCAGAAGGGGTGCCGTTTCGGACATTGAGCAGGTTCCGTATCGAAATGGGTCTCGGTGAAGTGATCGCGTCGGGAGCGGCTGGTTTTCTTCTCCCCGCCGGGGAGAAGGTGGCCCGAAGGGTCGGATGAGGGGGCAACGCCAGCGATTGACCGCACCCTCGCCCCCTCATCCCGCTGCCGCGACCTTCTCCCCCTCGGGGAGAAGAAGCAGGCGGTACACGCTCGCCCCATAAGCGATCATTCGGTGTCGGGCTTGCGCCCCTCGTTTAACCGAAAGAAACGGCGCAACTTTTCGCGCCGTTCCTCAAAAGACAGGCCTTAGTAACCCAGGCCCTTCTTCGCTTCGTAAACCTTCATCGGATCATCGGACGCCGTATAAAGCTTGGATTCCGTCTGGATCCACTTTGCCGGCGCCTTCTTGTCCTTCAGATAGGCTTCGAGCGCATCGAAGGCCGGGCCGGCCATGTCAGGCGTCAGTTCCACGGTGGCGTTGGCTTCACCGGCGGCCATGGCCTTGAAGATATCAGGCACGGCATCGATGGAGACAACCTTGACGTCGGTACCGGGCTTCAGGCCCGCTTCCTTGATCGCCTGGATCGCGCCGACGGCCATGTCGTCATTATGGGCGTAGACGGCACAGATATCCTTGCCGCCGCCTTCGGCCTTGATGAAGCTTTCCATCACTTCCTTGCCCTTGGTGCGGGTGAAGTCACCCGTCTGCGAGCGCACGATCTTGATGTTCTTGTGGGATTCGATGGCCTGCTCGAAACCCTTCTTGCGGTTGATGGCGGGCGAGGAGCCGGTCGTGCCCTGCAATTCCACGACCTTGCAGTCCTTGGAGCCGACATCCTTGACCAGCCAGTCGCCGGCCACCTTGCCTTCGTGCACCTGATCCGACGTAACGGCGGTCAGGTAAAGATCATCCGGCGCCTCGATCTGGCGGTCGAGCAGGATGACAGGGATTTTCTCTTCCTTGGCTTCCTTCAAAACGGCGTCCCAGCCGGTGGCGACCACAGGGGCGATCAAGATCGCATCGACGCCCTGCGCGATGAAGCCGCGAACGGCCTTGATCTGGTTTTCCTGCTTCTGCTGCGCGTCGGCGAATTTGAGCGTGACGCCGCGCTTTTCAGCCTGCTGTTTGGTGACGGTGGTTTCAGCCGCGCGCCAGCCGGATTCCGAACCGATTTGCGAGAAACCGACGGTAAGCGATTGTGCGGAAACACTGGATGCAAGGCACAGCGAAACGGCGACAGTAACTGTCGCGAGAGCTTTTCTCATCTTATTCCTCCCAGAGATGATGTCAGCGTGACGGCAACACTATGAGCATATAGTAATACTCTTGGAAAGTGGTTTTTTGGCGTTTCCGCAATTTGCCAGATGTCGGTTTGACTTGAATTTTGCCATAAAATGCAATGAATCAATAGGTTATATGCACATAAATCGATTTTTCTGTTGTTGAAAGCATACCGGAAATGGGGTTTGATCCAGCTTGACAGGCGATGTCTGCATCTAATAGTAATACAAATAAAGACATCAGGTCGTGACGGGCATGAGGCCATGAGGCCGTTGTTTTCCGGAAAGACAGGGAGGGAGAGACCGTTGCGCTATGCCGCCATCGTCGTAAGCACCGAAAAATATTCGGTTAAAGCCGAAGAACAGCCCCAATTCGCTCGTCTGGGCCTGCTCTGTCGGTTATGCGTGATCCCGAAAAGCTGATTCCATTTTCCTTGCGCACAACATAAGCTTGTCGCATTTCGTAATATTTTACCGTTGGCCACTTCCGGCTGGAGACCTGCATCATGACAAAATCCGACAATCTGCCCGCCACAAAAGGCAAGTTTCGTTCGCGCGCGTGGTTCGACAACCCCGCCAACGCGGATATGACGGCGCTTTATCTCGAGCGTTACATGAACTTCGGTCTCAGCCAGGCCGAGCTTCAGTCCGACCGCCCGATCATCGGCATTGCGCAGACCGGCTCGGATCTTTCCCCCTGCAACCGGCACCATCTGGAACTGGCCAACCGCCTGCGTGAAGGCATCCGTGAAGCCGGTGGCATCGCCATCGAATTCCCGGTCCATCCGATCCAGGAAACCGGCAAGCGCCCGACGGCGGGCCTTGACCGCAACCTTGCCTATCTCGGCCTCGTGGAAGTGCTTTATGGCTATCCGCTCGATGGCGTCGTGCTGACCATCGGTTGTGACAAGACCACGCCTGCCTGTCTTATGGCGGCGGCCACCGTCAACATTCCGGCCATCGCCCTGTCCGTCGGCCCCATGCTGAACGGTTGGTTCCGTGGTGAACGCACCGGTTCCGGCACCATCGTCTGGAAGGCGCGCGAACTACTGGCCAAGGGCGAGATCGACTATCAGGGCTTCGTCAAACTGGTCGCCTCGTCGGCGCCCTCCACCGGTTATTGCAACACCATGGGCACGGCGACGACCATGAACTCGCTTGCCGAAGCGCTCGGCATGCAGCTTCCCGGCTCCGCCGCCATTCCGGCGCCTTACCGCGACCGTCAGGAAGTTTCCTACCTCACCGGCCTGCGGATCGTCGAAATGGTCAAGGAAGACCTGAAGCCTTCCGATATCATGACCAAGGACGCCTTCATCAACGCCATCCGCGTCAACTCGGCCATTGGCGGCTCCACCAATGCGCCGATCCACCTCAACGGCCTTGCCCGCCATGTCGGCGTGGAGCTGACCGTGGATGACTGGCAGACCTATGGTGAAGACGTGCCGCTGCTCGTCAACCTGCAGCCGGCTGGCGAATATCTCGGCGAGGATTATTACCATGCCGGCGGTGTTCCCGCTGTCGTCAACCAGCTGATGACCCAGGGACTGATCATGGAAGATGCCATGACCGTCAACGGCAAGACCATCGGCGACAATTGTCGCGGTGCGATCATCGAGGACGAGAAGGTCATCCGCCCCTACGAACAGCCGCTCAAGGAGCGCGCCGGTTTCCGCGTTCTGCGCGGCAATCTTTTCTCCTCAGCCATCATGAAGACCAGCGTGATCTCGGAAGAGTTCCGTGGCCGCTACCTCTCCAACCCAAATGACCCGGAAGCCTTCGAAGGCCGCGCCGTGGTGTTTGACGGTCCGGAAGATTACCACCACCGCATCGACGATCCGTCGCTGAAGATCGACGCGAACACCATCCTGTTCATGCGCGGCGCCGGCCCGATCGGTTATCCGGGTGCGGCAGAAGTGGTGAACATGCGTGCGCCGGATTATCTTTTGAAGGAAGGCGTCAATTCGCTTCCCTGCATCGGTGATGGCCGTCAGTCCGGCACGTCGGGCAGCCCGTCCATCCTCAACGCTTCCCCGGAAGCAGCGGCCGGTGGTGGTCTGGCAATCCTGCAGACAGGTGACCGCGTTCGCATCGATGTGGGCCGCGGCACGGCCGATATCCTGATTTCCGGCGAGGAACTGGCCAAGCGCTACGAGGTGCTTTCTGCCGAGGGTGGCTTCAAGTTCCCCGACCACCAGACGCCATGGCAGGAAATCCAGCGCGGCATCGTCAGCCAGATGGAAACCGGCGCGGTTCTGGAGCCGGCGGTCAAGTACCAGCGCATCGCCCAGACCAAGGGCCTGCCGCGCGACAACCACTAAAGGCGGGACCGTTCCGGCTGGCCGCTTTTAAAAATCAGCTAAAAATCAGCCCCGGGGTGTACCGCCCCGGGGCTGAAATATTTTCGGACATCCGAGCGCCTCGTCGCCCTCCTGCTTACTCCTTCGATGGGGAGAGCGGCTTTCCCAGATAAGGCAGGAAGAACATGTACAGCCCGCTGACGATAAGCAAAGTCAGCGGAAGAAGCGGGGCATAAACGATCACCGGTGGTGTCGGGCCGAAAGCCATCGAAGCGAAGTTCGCCAGAATGGTGACGGTCAGCAGAATGCCCAGCCACCGATGGCTCTGCCTTATCCATTTTTGCAAGATCAAAGTCGCCCCCAAGAAAAAGCATCCATGATGGAATGTGACACACGGTTGCCTCAACGGGCCTGAACGAGCTTCCAGCCATTGCCGGAAGGATCGCGGAAACTCGCATCCACCGAGCCGTAACGCGTGATCGGTTCCTGGGTGAATTCGACGCCGCGTTTGTGCATGGCGTCAAAGGCCTTCTGGCAATCCTCGACCACCAGAACCAAAGGCGGCATGGCGCCTTTGGCCACGGCTTCGTTCAGATCCTGCGCCGTCGCCTCGTCAACGGCCGGGGCCTGCGGCCGAAATAGGCCGAGCTGGAAATCCGGCTGGTCCGGATGCTGCACGGTCAACCAGCGATAATCGCCGTTGCGTGCGTCCGTATGCACACGAAATCCAAGTTTTTCGACATAAAATTGCAGCGCCTCGTCCTGGTCATGAACGTAAAGCCCGACAACTTGAACACCATTTTTCATCAGCTATCTCCCTTTCACTCACCGTGCCTACCGCCTTTCGCCTGTCGGCGCTTCTCCGAAACTGCGATTGTGAGATGGGGGCGATGGGCGGCGCTGACGAAGCAATGGGGAACCTGCTCGAGATCGGCAGGGGAAAGCCGCATTTGTCGCCGCACTTCGCTCGGGCTCTCCCCGGTTACATCGCGGAAAACGCGGCCAAATGTGCCGATGCTGTTCCAGCCGGTCTGCAAAGCGATGTCGATGATTGGAAGATCGGTGTCGCGCAAAAGCGCCACGGCGCGCTCCACCCGGCGGGTCAGCAAATAGCGGTGAGGGGGTATGCCGAAGGCATCGCGAAACGATCTTGCGAAATGCGCCTGCGAGGCGCCGCTGACTTTTGCAAGGCGTGAAACGGGCCACGCCTCATGTGGTGCCGCGTCCATATGATCCCTGGCGCGCAGCAGGCGGCGCAACAGCTTCAAGTCTCTGTTTGCAGAGTTCTTTTCATTTCCAGACCGCATGCGGCAATCATTGAATGAACCTGCCGTCCTTGGCAAGGTTCATGCCCGGCTAGCCACTGCGGGTGATTTAGATCACCGGATAAAGCGACCAGAAGAACAGCTCATATTCCTGGTCACGGTCGTCATCATGCGGTTCGTCGTCCGGTCTGCGCGGCGTCTTGTCCTGAAATTCGAGCTCGACCCGCTCATTGACGACGGGCATTCTTCGGCCGATGCCAAAGAGGTCAAAGGAGAGCATATTGAACCCTGCTACCATGGCCAGTTCCCTTCTTCACGCGAGTTAACGGTATGTTAAGTTTCGCGCGTTGCCATGATTTCGTCAAGATTGGCCGCGGAATTTGTCTACTATTTTTAACAACAATGTCGTGATTGACGTTTCACCGGTGCCGGATTTCACGCAATGAATGTTTGTCGGTCCCGTCAAACCTCTTTCGAAGTGGCCTCCGAATAGCTCTTTGCGGCCGCTTCCAGCGCGGAATCGGTATCGGTGGCATGGCCGAAGTTTTTCAGGGCGCTTGAGACGGCTGCGATATTGGCTTTCACCGCCTGCGGATGCGCGCGCCGGCCGGTGTGGTTGAACCGTATCAGCCGTTCCGCGCCGGGCCCGACGCCGGCGGAAATATCCGCGCCATGCTCTCTGGATATAGCGGCGAGAAACGCTCCGGCTTCGATAGTATCCGGCAGGATTGCCGTGGAAACGAGAGCTGAGGCATGCGCGTCTTCCACCCAGTTGGTGATGCCGAGCGCCCTGATGCCATGACGGGTGGCCGCTGCTGCCCGCTCGTGGCGCGCATTGGCGGCTGTCAGACCCTCCGCCTCGATCCTGTCGAGTGCGGCCTCCAGCGCATAAAATTCCAGCGGCGCAGGCGTTCCGGGCAGCGCGCCACGGCCGGCATCCAGCCAGAGCTGTTTCTGGTCGAGAAGCGAGAGCATGGAGTTGGTGGGCGCCCTGTCGTGCGAAAGCAGCTGCCATGCTTCTGGGCTGACCGAAATGGCCGATATGCCGGCCGGGCCGGCCAGCGCCTTCTGAGGCCCGATGACGGCGATATCGATGCTCAGTCTGTCAACCTCGAAGGCATGGCCGCCAATCGAGGCGACGGCATCAACCAGCGTAACGACGCCTTTAGTTTTCGCCAGCGCGGCAATGGCGGGCAGGGGGTTGAGAATGCCGCTTGCCGATTCCGCATGCACGATGGCGAGAAGATCGAAACCCGGCCCGTCATCCAGCGCCCGTTCCACCTCGGTGAGCGTCACCGGCTTTGCCGGGCTGGCTGTCAGATTGCGCACCGTCGCCCCGCCGCGTTCCAGCCAGCCGCCGAACCATGCGCCATAGGGGCTGGTGACGATGTTGAGCGCCTTCAGCCCCGGCCGCGCAAGGCTTGTCGCCGCCGCCTCCAGCGCCAGCACGGCTTCCGCCTGTATCAGCAGCACGTCGTTTTTCGTGCCCATCAGGGCCGCCAGCCGGTCGGCTAGCATGGCGTAGCGCTCAGCAGGGAAAGCGGGCGGGTCGAGAAGCAATGCATAATCCGGGGCGGGCATGTTTTATCCTTGCATGGTGGTGGTGAGCCGCGGGGCAGCGGCGATCAGGCCTCTGGCGGTCGAGGATTGCGGCGCGGAAATGATCGCTCCGGTTCCGCCGATTTCGACGATCTGACCCGCCTCCATGATCGCGACACGGTGGCAGACGGCGCGGATGACGGCGAGATCGTGGGACACGAAAATACAGGAAATCGCCGTTTCCCGCTGTATTTCCACCAAAAGTTCGAGAATCTGCCGGCGAACCGAAACGTCAAGCGCCGAGACCGCTTCGTCCAGAATGAGAAGCGACGGTTTGAGCGCAATGGCTCTGGCAATCGCCACACGCTGCCTCTGTCCGCCCGAAAGTTCGAAGACGGAGCGACCGGCATAGGCGGCGGGCAGGCCGACACGGTCGAGAAGGCGGCGGATTTCCGCCGGCCGGTCGCGTCTTTGAACGACGCGGTGAATACGCAACGGCTCGCCTATGGCATCTTCGACGGTGGCGCGTGGGTTGAAGGCGCTATGCGTATCCTGAAACACCATCTGCATCTGTTGCCGGGCGGCGCGCAACGTGCTGCCGCCAAGTGCAAGCCAGTTGCGGTTTTCGAAACGAACAGTGCCTTCGTCGGCGGGGATCAGCCGCATGAGGATGCGCGCCAGCGTCGATTTCCCGCAGCCGGAAGGGCCGGCAAGCCCCAGCGTCTCGCCGCGCTTGAGCGAAAACGAGATATCGGAGAGTGCCGTCACCGTTCTTGCGCCGGTGCGATAGGTCTTGGAAAGGCCATCCACGCTCAGAAGGGTTTCATTCATGGCACGGCCTCGCTGACGAGCGGCGGGGTGGTAAGATCGAGGTAATCGGCAAGCAGCGTTCGGGTGTAGGCATGGGCGGGCGTGGAAAGCACTCGCCGAGCCGGGCCGTGTTCCACCAGTTCACCGGCGCTTAAAACCGCGATGTCGTCGGCAAGGCTGGAGGCAAGACCGATATCATGGGTGATGAATACAAGCGTTCTTTCTTCCTCGCGCACGAGATCATCGAGAAGGGTGGCGATGGCCGCCTGGGTCACCGTGTCGAGCGCGCTCGTCGCCTCGTCGGCAATCAGGATCGAAGGACGCGCTGCAATGGCGGCGGCAATCGCTACACGTTGCCTCTGCCCGCCGGAAAGCTGGTGCGGATAGGCGGTGAGCAGATGGGAGGGATGCGGCAGCCGCACTTTTTCCAGAAGATCGCGGGCAAGATCGCGCGCCGCCTTCCATGAGAGGCCGAGATGCCGCACCGCGCCTTCCGCCACCTGTTCGCCGATGGTCAGAACCGGGTTCAGCGTCGCGCCGGTATCCTGAAAAATTGTGCCGATATCGCGCCCCGGCAGCGGCCTGCCGGTGAAAAGGCCGCTGTCGCGGCTCCAGGATATATCGCCCGAGACCCGCGCCGTCTGCGGCAGAAGCCCGGCGATCGCCTTGCCGAGCGTCGATTTGCCCGAGCCGCTTTCGCCGATGATCGCCAGCCGCTGCCCCTGCCGTATCGTCAGGGAAACCTTGCGCAGCGCCGGTGCATCGGCCGCGGCATAACGGACGTTGAGATCGTCTATCCGACAAAGGGCGTTGCCGCTCATGGCGCCTGCCTCCTCGTCGCCATTGCCCGGTTGATGCCTTCTCCGAAAAGATAGACGCCGAGCACGGTGACCAGCAGGCCTATGCCGGGGATGACGGACAGGAACGCGGCCGAGCGGAGCACGTTGCGTCCTTCCGCGATCATCGAGCCCCAGGTGACGATATTGGGATCGCCAAGCCCGAGGAAGGAGAGTGCCGCCTCGGTGAGGATGGCCGCGGCAACGATGATGGCGGCCAGCGCCAGAACCGGCGGCAGGGCATTGGGCAATATTTGCCGGAAGGCGATTTCCAGCGGATGCATGCCGATGGCGCGGGCAGATTGCACATAATCAAGCTCGCGGATGCTCAACACCTGCGCCCGCATCAACCGCGCCGGATCCGCCCAAGCGCCGAGTGCAATGGCCAGAATGACTGTCGGCATCGAGGGGCCGATGGTGCTGACAAAGGCAAGCGCCAGCAGGAAATTCGGCACGATCTGAAAGGCATCGGTGACGCGCATCAGCGCCTCATCCACGAGGCCGCCGGCAAAACCGGCAATCGTGCCGATGACGGTGCCGATAACAAGTGCTGCTGCGGCAGCACCCATGCCGACGAGCAGGGAGGCCTGCGCGCCATGGGCAAGTTCGGCCAGCACATTGCGGCCCAGCCGGTCGGTGCCGAGCGGCAGGGCGGCATCCCTAAAGGGCGCTATCAGCGGCTCGCCGACGATCGCCAGCGGATCGCCGGGGAACATTAGGGGAGCGGAGAGTGCCGTCATCGCCAGCAATGTGAGGATGACGGTGCCTGTCACACCTTCGAAACTGCGCAGGAGCCGGAGAACGAAACTCATGCAGCACTCTCCCCACTGCCAATCCGAGGATCAAGCACGGAATAGAGAATGTCGACGGCAAGATTGACGAGGATGACGAAGACGGCGCTGGTGAGGATGATACCCATCAGAAGCGGCGTATCGCGACCGCTGACGGCCTCCTGCGCCAGCCGGCCGAAACCCGGAATGGCAAAGACGCTTTCAATCACCACGCTGCCGCCCAGCATGGTTGCGGCCTGCAGGCCAAGCACAGTGATGAGCGGCAGCGCCGCGTTGCGGGCAATATGGCGCAGCACGATGCGCCGTCTGGAAAGCCCCTTTGAGGCGGCAAACAGCACGAAATCCAGCGGCCAGACCGCCGCCATGGCGGTGCGCATGACGCGCAGGAACAGCGCCAGATAGATGAGGCCAAGGCTGGCGACCGGCAGTACGAGATGGCGGGCAATATCCAGCGCCTGTGCAAAGCCCTGTTTGCCCGATGCGATGGTTTCTATGCCTGACGTGGGCAGCCAGCGAAGCTGCACGGCAAAGACGATGGCGAGAACGAGGCCGAGCCAGAAACCGGGCGTGGCATAAAGCGTGAGTGACAGCGTTGAAAGCACCCGGTCGGTCAGTCCGCCGGGGCGCGCGCCGGCGATGATGCCGAGCGCGGTGCCGGCGATGAAGGCAAGAGCGGTGGCGCTGCCCATCAACAAAAGCGTGTTCGGCAGCCGCTCGAGGATCAACCCCAGCACCGGCCGGTCAAAGGCAAGCGACCAGCCGAGATCGAGCCGCAGCACCGAGCTTGCATAGAGCCAGAAACGGGCGAGCATCGAGCCGTTGAGACCATATTGCTCGCGCAGCGCATCCCGCAGCCCGGCATCGCCGCCGCCAATGGAAACGAGATAGGCATCCACCGCATCACCGGAGGCATTTTCAAGCAGGACGAAGGTGAAGATGAGAACGATCAGCAGCACCGGAATGGCGCTGATCGCCCTTCGCCGCAGCAATGTCGCCGCACGTTTCACGGCGCGGCCTCAGCTATCGACCGCGGTATCCGCCCAGTTGGAAACCGCCCACCGCGGATTGCTGGCGACATGTTTGACGGTGTCGCGCGCCACCGTGATGAAACCCCATTCGGCGACGTTGATGAGCGGCAGATCGGCTGTAACCTGTTTCTGGAAATCCTTGTAAAGTGCTGTGCGGGCAGTCGTATCCACGGTTTCCGCCGCCTTGTCGATCAGCGTATCGAGCGCCTTGCTCTCATATCCGCCCTGATTGGAGAAGCCGACGCCAGCGGGAATGCCGGAGCGCACGAGAATGGTGGTGGAGATTGCCGGATCGCCACGGAACACCGGGGGAGCAACGGCCAGATCGAAGGCGTGGTCGGTATAGACGGCCTTCTGGTGTGCGGCGGCATCATTATTGACCAGCTCGGCATCGATGCCGATTTCCTGAAGCGCCTGACGAAGATAGGAACCGAATTGTTTGGTTTCGTTGAAATAGGGCGCGGGCAGAAGTTTTAGCGCAAAACGCTTTCCGTCGGGTCCCCGGGCATAACCGGCTTCATCCAGCAGGGCATTGGCCTTGGCCACGTCGAAATCATAGGTCTCGACGTCGTCGGTGTAAAACTGCGGGGCGTTCTTCGGCACCGGGCCGGTGGATGCCGTAGCATAACCGAGGAACACCTTGTCGATGACGAATTTCTTGTCGATGGCATGGGCGATGGCCTTTCTGACCTTGAGGTCGGCCAGTTCCTTGCGGCGGTGGTTGATTTCCACCACGAGCTGATAGGTCAGCGCCTCGTAACCATCGGCGATCACCTTGATGCCCGGCACCTTGGCGATGCGGGCAAGATCGGCGAGCGGCACGGCGGAGAAGGCGGCGAGCTGGATTTCTTCCGCTTCCAGCGCCGAGGCTGCTCCCGCACGATCGGGCAAGACGCGATAGATGATTTCTTCGAGCTGCGGCTGGTCTTTGCCCCAGTAATTCGGGTTGCGGGTCAGGCGGTAATATTCGCCGGGTTTATATTCGGCAAAAACGAAAGGCCCGGTGCCGACCGGTTTGGTATTGGCCGGATTGGTGGCGACATCGGTGCCTTCATAGAGATGTTTCGGCACGACGCTGGTGACGACAGGCAGCGCATTGCGGATGAGCTGGAACGGCGTGGGCTTTGAGAAACGGAAGACGGCCGTGTGGTCGTCAGGCGTTTCCACCTTTTCGAGATTGGCAAAGACCAGCCGGCCGAGGTTCTGTAACGGTTTCCAGACGGAAAGCGCTGAAAAGGCCACGTCCGCCGAGGTGAAGGGCTTGCCGTCATGCCAGGTCACGCCTTCGCGCAGCTTGAAGGTGGCGCTCAAGCCATCATCCGATCCCTGCCATTCGGTTGCAAGCCGCGGCTCCAGCCCGTCCTTGCCATCAAAAGAGGCTTCCGCCAGCGGCTCGACGATCTTGCTGGCGATATAAAACACGCCATTGGAGGCGACGATGGCCGGATTGAGGTTTTTCGGCTCCGAATCGGCCGCGACGATCAGCCGCCCGCCGGATTTTTCCTGCGCTGCGGCAATTCCCGCCAGTCCCGTGGTTGCGGCAAGAGCAAGCGAGGTCTTGAGAAGCGAGCGGCGGGAAAGCTGGACAGGCGACATGAATTTCACTCCGGAAATGAGGGCGAGACGGGCCTTTCCGCTTGGCCCGCGGCACGCCGATCTTAAGACTGCAACCTCGGCAGTGTCCACGTTAATTCGCGCCCTTTACAGCAATGATTTTACGTTGCGGACGAGTTTGAAGAAACAATATGCCTTACCCACGCCAATCTCGTTTTCTCCGGTTGCCGCAGAAGGTGCCCATTCCATAGAAAATCGATTTAATAAAACAAAAACAAAATGTTGATCTTCATTTTTGCTGCGGGCGCATACTGAAACGTGACTGTGGGTGACGTGAAATCTGTCGCCGAGGCCCCGTTTGGAAAGGGGTAATTAACCTTTATTTTCTATTTCAGGGAGACCGAAATATGTACGTTTATGATGAGTGTGCACGCTGCCATGAGCTTCTCCCGATCCAGATTCCAGAATTCGTCCAATAACGCCGCGGAGGGGAGCGAAAACGCCCGTCATGCCGGCGGCAAGGCGGTTGCCGGGCAGCAGACGGCGATGAAGGCAAGTGCTGCGCCCCGGCCAAATGCCGATGTCAGCGCAGCAGACGCTATCGAAGGCCGTGCCGAAATGCCCGGCTGGCAGAATGCTTTTGTGCTTGGCCCCAATGTGCGCTTTACCCGCACGCCGGAAAGCGCCTTTAGCCGGCGCATGCCGGTAGAGACGCCGAATATTCCGGAAGAAATCCATATTCCCGAAGAGGAAGTCGTGGCTGTCGCTGCGCCGGAACCGGTGGAGCCGGAGCCGACGGCGCAGCAGGCTGTCGCATATGAGGATGCTGCTGTCCTATCCCAGCCGGTTGTAAAACCGGCGGAGCAGCGCGTGCCGCCACAGCGCATGCCGTTCCTGCCGCAGCCGCCCGATGCGCGCGGTGCCAGGGCGCTGACCTATAAATTGCGTCTCGAGCTTGCCCGCAAGCAGGCGGAAGAAGCCGCTGCCGCCGCACTGGCGCCGCCCCAGGCTGTAACGGCCACGCCTATCGTGGAAGTGCCGGTACAGCGGGTATTTGCCTCCGTTCAGCCGCAGCCTGCCGTCCAGCAAGTCGCTGTGGCGCAGGCCGCCATGCCGGCTGCGTCCGTTCCCGCCTTTGCCGCGCACCTGCCGGATGAGCTGTTCTGGGAAGTTATGACGCTTGATCTTCCGGGGACAGCGGTCGAAGCCATTCCCACCTATCTGCGCGCCAATTTTGCCGATCCGGCCCTTGCAAATTCCGCTCTGGCAAACCCGGCTCTGACGAACCCGGCTTTGACGGCGTCCATCCCTGCCGTTTCCGCATCGACAGTCGCTGCCGTCGTGCTTTCAGCCGAGCCTCCGGTCGTCACCGTGCCGGGCGGCTCCGCGATCCGGCTTTACCGGGAAATCGGCGTGCGTCAGGCTGTCGTTCCGGTCGCCACACCGGCCGCCGAACAGGAAATCGCGCCGCAGCCGGTGGCGGAGGCACCCGTCTTCGTCGAACCGCAGCGGCCGATCGAGCAGGCCCAGCCGCTTGAAAGCCAGCCGGCAGCACGAGTAGCGGCGGAGCCGCGTTTCACACCGCGCGCACCTATTCAGGCTTCGCAGCCGATGTTCCGCGAAGCGCCGGTCTTCGCCGAGGGAGAATATCAATATCCCTCCATCGATCTTTTGCAGCAGGCACGCGTCCAGCAGACCACGACCATGACGCCCGAAGCGCTGGAACAGAGCGCCGGGCTTCTCGAAAGCGTGCTTGAGGATTTCGGCATCAAGGGTGAGATCATCGATGTCCGCCCCGGCCCGGTTGTGACGCTTTACGAGTTCGAACCCGCCCCCGGTGTGAAGTCGTCGCGCGTCATCGGTCTCTCGGATGATATCGCCCGCTCCATGTCGGCGCTGTCTGCCCGTGTCGCCGTGGTGCCCGGCCGTAATGTCATCGGCATTGAACTGCCGAACCCGGTGCGCGAGACCGTCTATCTGCGCGAGTTGATCGAAGCGACTGACTACGCCGAGACCCGCCAGAAGCTCGCGCTTTGCCTCGGCAAGACCATCGGCGGCGAACCCGTCATCGCCGAACTGGCGAAGATGCCGCACCTGCTGGTCGCCGGCACCACAGGCTCGGGCAAGTCGGTCGCCATCAACACCATGATCCTGTCTTTGCTCTACCGTATGAAGCCGGAAGAATGCCGCCTGATCATGGTCGATCCGAAGATGCTTGAACTGTCGGTGTATGACGGCATTCCGCATCTCCTGACGCCTGTGGTCACCGATCCGAAAAAGGCGGTCATGGCGTTGAAATGGGCCGTGCGCGAAATGGAAGACCGTTATCGCAAGATGTCGCGTCTCGGCGTGCGCAATATTGACGGTTATAATGCAAGGGCCGCTGCCGCCCGCACCAAGGGTGAGACGGTGCTCTGCAACGTGCAGACCGGGTTCGACCGCGCCACGGGCGAGGCTGTCTACGAGCAGGAGGAAATGGACCTCACGGCCATGCCCTATATCGTCGTCATCATCGACGAAATGGCTGATCTGATGATGGTCGCCGGCAAGGAAATTGAAGGCGCCGTGCAGCGTCTGGCGCAGATGGCCCGTGCCGCCGGTATCCACCTCATCATGGCCACGCAGCGTCCGTCTGTCGATGTCATCACCGGCACCATCAAGGCCAATTTCCCGACCCGCATCTCCTTCCAGGTGACCTCGAAGATCGACAGCCGCACCATCCTTGGCGAACAGGGCGCGGAGCATCTGCTCGGTCAGGGCGACATGCTGCACATGATGGGCGGCGGCCGCATCGCCCGTGTCCACGGCCCGTTCGTGTCGGATGAGGAAGTGGAAAAGGTCGTTGCGCATCTAAAGACGCAGGGGCGTCCGGAATATCTGGGTACCGTCACGGAAGACGCCGAAGAGGCCGATGACGAGGTGGAAGAGGATGCGGCCGTTTTCGACAAGACCTCGATGGGCGATGACGATAGCGACGATCTCTATGAGAAGGCCGTCAAGGTGGTGATGCGCGACAAGAAATGCTCGACCTCCTATATCCAGCGCCGTCTGTCAGTTGGTTATAACCGCGCCGCTTCGCTGGTCGAGCGCATGGAGCAGGAAGGCATTGTCGGACCTGCCAACCATGTCGGCAAACGCGCGATTATCGCCGGCGAGCGCGATCCTTACGACGCCATGGGCGCGGACGACTGATTGATCATTCGGGGCGCGATATTCGGTTGCAAAAACGCGCCCCGTGAATAGCCTGTGCGGCATGGATTCTGGTACCGGGAGGGTTCCCCGCATGTCGCACAGCAATGAAAACGTCACCGTTCTCGCAAGGCTGGATGAGCTGGAGCGGTTTTGCCGCAGTGTTTTCCTCGCCGCCGGCACGGATGATGAGACGGCCGATGCCGCAACTCGCGCCATGATGCATGGCACAAGGCTCGGCGTTGACAGCCACGGCGTGCGTCTGCTTGCCCACTATATCACTGCCCTTGAAGGCGGACGTCTCAATCGGCGGCCGCAGATCCGCCGCGTCTCCGGTTTCGGCGCGGTGGAGACCATCGATGCCGACCATGCCCATGGCGCGCGCGCCACCTATGCGGCCATGGACAATGCCATGGCGCTGGCCGAAAAATTCGGTATCGGGGCGGTGGCGATCCGCAATTCCTCGCATTTCGGCCCGGCCGGCGCCTATGCGCTGGAAGCGGCGCGGCAGGGTTATATCGGCCTTGCCTTCTGCAATTCCGACAGTTTCGTGCGCCTGCATGATGGCGCGATGCGGTTCCACGGTACCAATCCCATCGCCGTCGGCGTGCCGGCGGCTGATGACATGCCGTGGCTTCTGGATATGGCCACCAGTGCTGTGCCCTATAATCGCGTTCTGCTTTATCGCAGCCTTGAACAGCAATTGCCTGATGGTGTGGCGTCGGACAGTGACGGTGTCGATACCCAGGATCCCCATGCGGTGGAGATGCTGGCGCCACTCGGCGGCGCATTCGGCTTCAAGGGCGCGGCGCTGGCTGGCATGGTCGAGATTTTCAGCGCCGTTCTCAGCGGCATGAAGCTCAGTTTCGATATAGATCCGATGGGCGGGCCGGATTTTTCCACGCCGCGTGGCCTTGGAGCCTTCGTTCTGGCGCTGAAGCCGGAAGCCTTCCTTGAACGGGAAGTGTTCGACGAGGGCATGAAACGTTATCTTGAAGTGCTGCGCGGCTCGCCCGTACGCGAAGATTGCAAGGTCATGGCGCCGGGCGACCGGGAATGGGCGGTGGCGGCAAGACGCGAAAGGGAAGGTGCACCCGTCGATCCCGTTACCCGCACGGCCTTTGCAGAACTGGCGTCGAAATTCTCGATCACCCCGCCTGCTTATCATTAAGGCTGGTTCTGCGCTCCGTCAGGCGGGGCGCAGCAGCATGTTGGGACGCGGATAGGGGGCCTTCGCCGCGCCAAGTCTTTCAGCAACGACCGGGCGTCCGAGATAATAGCCCTGCGCATAATCGATCTCCAGCTGGCGCACCAGCCGCAGTTGTTCTTCCGTCTCCACGCCTTCGATCAGGATCTTGTGGCCGCGGTTGCGGATGAGGCGGATCATGTCCTGCAACATTGCCCGGCCGCGCGGAGTGTTGCTGTCATGCAGGAAGGAGCGGTCGATCTTGACGGTGTCGAAATCGGTCATGCGCAGCCAGGAAAGGCCGGCAAAACCCGTTCCGAAATCATCGAGCCAGATGTTGATGCCGAGCGTTTTCAGGTCGTTCAGGCAGCGCAGCAAATCCGAATGTATTTCCATATCCAGACCTTCGGTGATCTCGAAGGCGAGCCTGTTGCCGGCGATGCCGGCCTCGACGAGGATCGCTGCAACCGAAGTGGCAAAGCCGGGATTTTTCAGCTGCATGGGGGATACGTTAACACTGACAACGCCCACCCGGTCATCGGCAAGAATCTGCTTGCAGACGGTCTTGATGGTCCACAGGCCAAGTTCCATGATCGTGCCGGTCCGCTCGGCGATCGGAATGAAGATGCCGGGCGAAACGGCGCTGCCATCGAGCAGGCGAAGCCGCATCAGGGCTTCTGCTCCCGGTGTTTCATTGGTCGAGACGTTCAGGATCGGTTGATAGACGAGCGAAACGAGGTTTTCCGCGACGGCGATTTTCAAAAGTGCTGCGATGTTTTCCGTCTCGTCGCTGGTCTGCGGATCGTCCGGGTCGAACAGTTTCATGCAATTGCGGCCGTTGGCCTTGGCGATATAGAGCGCCCGGTCGGCCTCGTTGATGATTTTCTCCAGCTTGCCGTCCGGATTGGCGCGGGTGAAGGACGCGCCGATGCTGACGGTGACGACGAAGGTGCCGTCGCGGCGCTGGTCGTGGGCCAGCGACAGGTCTTCGACGGTGTGGCGGATCGTCTCCGCCAGCTCGCCCACCTGCTGCCTGGATTTGAACGGCACGAGAACGATGAATTCCTCACCGCCATAACGACCGATGGAAGCGCCATGCCCGGCGATCGCATCCTGCAGCGCATTGCCCACCGTCACCAGGCACTTGTCGCCTTCCTGGTGGCCATAGCGGTCATTGTATTTCTTGAAGAAGTCGACATCGATGAGGAGAACGGCAAAACCCTCCTCCTTCTTGCTCCAATTGTCCCACAGCAGACGCAGCTGATGGTCGATGGCGCGGCGGTTCTGAAGGCCCGTGAGCGAATCCGTATTCGAAAGCCGCAGCAGCGCCTGGCCGCGCTCGTCCGCCGCCTTCTGCTGGGCCTTGGCCTCCAGCGCGTTGAGAAAGACGTGATAACGTTCCCGGTTCAGGTTCCAGTTCACATAGGAGGTGAAGACGAAGCAGGAAATGTAGAAGGTGCCGAACGCCACCTTGTAGAACACATCTTCGGGAAACTGCGTCAACGCCAGAAAATAGGTGACGAGAATGATACCTGATGACACGAGCGACAGGTGGAAGCGGAAGGTGAAGAACAGGTTGGCGCCCATCATGAAGATCGCCCCGAAAACCATGTAATAGGACATGTTTTCGAGGTTGTCGGTCAAAAGCGAAGGCAGCAGCCAGCCAATATAGCCCATGACAAGCGCAGTGGCGCAGGTGAGGTCGAGCGCTGCGGTGCTGGCGCCCCTGCGCAGCTGGATCTCCAGCGTCAGCAGCGATGAGACGACCACGAGCAGGCGGGCGATGATGGCGTAAAACGCGACGTCGGGGATTAGAATAATGTCGGTGACGGCAAATAGCAGATAGATGAAAACGGCCGTCCACAGGCCCTGTCTGATCGAGCCACGGCGGCTGCGCTCACCTTCCTGCTGGTAAAGGGCAAGAAGTTCATCAGAAAACCGGGAGTCCGGCCGCCGATAGTCTTGCTGTCCATTCACCTCTCCCAACGTGTGCCTCATGCACTTTCCCATAGTGTTGCGTATACTTTTTTAAGTAACTGCTTATTCCACTTTTCCGTGTGCTCACGCACCCGGTGCGGGTTCCTGCCGATCTCTGCCGATATGTGTGCAGAACCGGGAAAGGAAGAACGCATCATACGTTCGCAACATTAAGTTTCACTAAATCGCGTATCCGCTTTCTCCTCCGCCCACGAGTGTGACCAAAAAAATACGCTAATGTAGAAATCTATCCCTACACCGCTCAAAAATTGAAAGCGAGTGGCGTTCCGTCTTCCAGAAACGTATAGTTAACAATGTGTTAATACTGGAGGCTGAAGTGGTGCGGGTAAAGAAGAAAAATCTGGACGGGGCAAGTCTGATCACCCCTGATACTGTTGCAAAAGAGATTTTTGCACGCAGAACCGAAACATTCGATGAGCAGTTCGCAGTTGCGAAAGCAGAGATCGCCATCATTCTCGAATTGGCACAGCAGCAATTCGACAATGGTGTTTTAGCGCATGAGATAATACATCGGACGGCGGGTGCGCTGCATGGATTGCGGGATAAACTCCACTCCAGCGTGTGGGCAGAACTGATCCCCCTGGTACAGAATCACTCGGTATCGGAGCATTTTCTAGAAGATCCCTTCACCCGGTGGTCGTTCGAAAAGCCGAGGGGCTATTCCGGCGACGCCCAGTTGCTCGATTTCATCTACGGTCACGACAGCGTTGCCGGGCTGGTGAAAAACGCCTCACCGCTGGGTGCTGCCCTTTACGATTACACAAAGGATGCCAGTTCTTCGGTTGCCGTGCGCGAGCGGCGGGACCTGCTGACGCGGTTCGTTGATGATGCCGCCGCCCGGCACGGCGAGGAGACGGAAATCCTCACCATTGCCTCCGGCCACCTGCGTGAGGCCGATGCTTCGGTGGCGCTGAAGGAGGGCAGGATCAAGCGCTGGGTGGCGCTCGATCAGGATCCCTTGAGCGTCGGCGCGGTCGCCCGTGATTTCGGCGGCCGCGGCGTGGAGGCAATTGACGGTTCGGTGCGCGATATCGTCCTGCGTACGCAGGAACTCGGCAGCTTCGATCTGATCTATGCGGCAGGCCTTTATGATTATCTGAACGACCGCGTGGCGATCAAGCTGACACGGCGCTGCATGGAGATGCTGAAGCCCGGCGGCATGTTCCTCTTCGCCAATTTCTCCGAAGATATCGTCGTCGACGGCTATATGGAGACCTTCATGAACTGGGCGCTGCTGCTGCGCTCGAAGGCGGATATGTGGCGGATCGTCAATGCCAGCGCCGATCCTGCAAGTATCGAGGCGGAGGTGTTCTTCGGCGAGAACCACAATATCGTCTATGCGACGATGCGTAAGAAGGGCTGAGATAGAAAGCCGCGCTCGTTATTCCTTCGTGGGAGGCGAGCGGATGCCACTTGTCTCTTCTCCCCGCCGGGGAGAAGGTCGCGGCAGCGGGATGAGGGGGCAAGGGTGCGGTTTATCGCTGGTGTTGCCCCCTCATCCGACCCTTCGGGCCACCTTCTCCCCGGCGGGGAGAAGAAATGCGCGGCGACTCGTCCCCATTTCGTCACCCGTCCCTCGCCAATAACCATTTGATTAAACCATATCGCAGGCCTAAGAATCCGCGCCGAATGGATTGCAGAATGGAATGGCTGAAATGAAGAGATATTATTCGGATATGGGCGGTCTGCCGGGGCAGACGGAACTGCTGTCGAGCAAGGCTGTTTTCAAGACCGCCTATGCGGTCATCCCCAAGACCGTGATGTCCGATATCGTGACAAGCGTGCTGCCGCACTGGACCGGCACGCGGGCCTGGATCATCGCCCGGCCGATGACGGGTTTTTCCGAGACTTTCGCGCAATATATCGTCGAAGTGCAGCCGGGTGGCGGCAGTGAGCGGCCGGAGCCGGATGAGCGGGCGCAGGCGGCGATCTTCGTTGTCGAAGGCGAAATGACCGTGACGTTCGAAGGCGCGCAGCATGCGCTGCGGGAGGGCTCGTTTGCCTACCTGCCGGCCGGTGCGCGCTGGCAGGTCCAGAACTCCGGCAATGCGCCCGTCAAGTTCCATTGGGTTCGCAAGGTGTTTCAGGCGGTTGACGGGCTGGAAGCCCCGCCGGCGATCTTTTCGCATGAAGACCAGATCGCCATGTCGGCCATGCCCGATACCGAAGGCAAATGGGCGACGACCCGCTTCATCGATCCCGAAGACGTGCGTTACGACATGCACCTCAACATCGTCACCTTCCAGCCGGGTGCGACCATTCCCTTCATGGAAACGCATGTGATGGAACATGGTCTTTACGTGCTGGAGGGCAAGGCGGTCTACCGGCTGAACGAGGACTGGGTGGAAGTTGAGGCCGGTGACTTCATGTGGCTGCGCGCCTATTGCCCGCAGGCCTGTTATGCGGGCGGCCCCGGCCGGTTCCGTTACCTGCTCTACAAGGATGTGAACCGTCACGTGAAGCTCTGGTAAAGGGCATTCCGGCGGCGAAATCCGTGAATTATCGCGCAATCCGGCGGGTTGCGCGATAAATGCTTGCGTTAAATCGAATATCCCTAATAAATCCCGATATGCGGACGGTCGTCGCCGTGCCGCACCGTTTGGCATCCGCCTGCATCTACCCTTGAGAAGACTGCCCGTATGAGTGAGACGATCGATACCAATATCTTCAATCTCGCGCCCGTGGCGATGTGGATCGAGGATTTCAGCGCAGTTAAGAACCAGTTCGATATCTGGCGGGCTGAGGGTGTCGAGGATTTCAGGGCGTTTCTTCTCGAAGATTTATCGCGGGTGGCGGCCTGTTCGCAGAAAATTCGCGTTATCAAGGTCAACGCCAGGACGCTGGAACTGTTCGAGGCGCGCGATCAGGCACATCTCGTCGACAATCTGCACCGGATTTTTCGCGACGACATGCTGGAAAGCCATGTGAATGAGCTTTCCGAACTCTGGGCCGGCAAGACGGAATTCACCAGCAATGCCGTCAACTATTCGATCGGCGGCAAACGGCTGGATATCCAGCTGCGCGGCGCGGTCATTCCCGGCCACGAAGCGACGCTCGGGCGGCTGCTTTTGACCACCGAGGATGTGACGGAACGGGAGGAGGCTCGCCGCAAGGAGCTTTTCAATCGCCGTTATGCCGAGGGCATGTTCAAACATTCACCGGTTTCGCTCTGGGTAGAAGATTTCAGCCGCGTCCGTCGATTGATCGAGGAGGTCAGGGATCGCGGCATTGTCGATTTCCGGGTGTTCACGGATGTGCATCCGGAATTCGTGCGGCAATGCATGAGCGAAATCCGTGTCATCGACGTCAATCGAGCCACGCTCGACCTGTTCTGCGCGCCGGACCGGCAGGTGCTGCTGCAACGGCTCGGCGATATTTTCCGCGGCGAGATGGAAAAGCCGTTCCGTGAACAGCTGATGGAGCTCTGGAACGGCAATCTCAACCACCATCGCGAGGTGGTGAATTATGCGCTTGACGGTTCGGAGCGGCATGTTCTCCTGCATTTTTCCGTCTTCCCCGGCCATGAGCAGGACTGGTCGCTGGTGCAGGTGGCGCTGACGGACATCACCGCGCGCAAGAAAGCGGAAGCCTATCTCGAATATCTCGGCAAGCACGATGTGCTGACCAAGCTGCACAACCGTGCCTTTTATTCGGACGAGTTGAACCGGCTGGAGCGCAACGCGCTCAGGCCCGTTTCCGCCATCGTCATCGATCTCAACGGCCTGAAGGAGGCCAATGACAAGCTCGGCCATGATGCCGGCGACGCCCTGCTGCGGCGGGTGGGAGAGGTGCTGAATGGCGTGGTCACTGCGCCGAACCATGCGGCGCGCATCGGCGGTGACGAATTCGCCATCCTTCTTCCCGGCGCCGACAAACAGATTGCCGCTGCCATGGTCGAAACCGTCTATGAGCTGCTGAAGATCAACAACCAGTTTTATTCAAGTGCGCCGCTCAGCCTGTCGCTGGGAGTGGCGACCAGCGAAGTCGGCGAGACGATGGAATCGCTGGTGCGCCGGGCCGATATGAATATGTACGAACATAAGAACGCCTACTATGCGGCCCTGCGCAACAGACCTGCCGATAATGGCGAGACGACGAAGAACAACCCGTCCGAGGCCGCCCCGCTTAAGCGTCTGTTCTGAGGAAAGGCGCGGGCGCTTCAAGGTGCGGGGGGCGTTCTAGCCTTCTGCGACGATTTACATCATCTCGACGTCATCCCTCGGCTTGTCCCACTCCTGTCCGGTTTAAATTTCCGGACAGGCCGCAGTCCCTTTGAAGTCGGTGATGAAGGGTGAACATTCTCACGGCGTCATCCTCGGCCTTGTGCCGAGGATCTAACCACGTCGAATAAAATCAATACGTTGGCAGATCCTCGGGACAGGCCCGAGGATGACGTCGGCGCAATTGGCATGACTTTCCTTCCCGTCGGACGCCGCCGCTCTTGAGAGCCTTGTGCCTTGTCCAGAAATTTAAACGGGACAGGAGTGGGACAAGCCCGGGGAGGACGTTGGTGCGATTGGCCCGACGCTCCCTCCCGTTTCACGATTCCATTCCTCCTTGGTGTTCTGTCGGGGCCGTACGCATCTTCACAAGCGCGTGAGACAGCTGTTGCGCTGCAACATTTCCATTGCCCGAATTTTACATACGTCTTAGTATGTATGTAAATATGACCTTTTTTGTGGATTCGGAGCGCAGTATGGCGAAGAAATTGGGGCAGATCGTGGCGGTGTTGTTGACGGGCATCGTTCTGGTCGGATGTAGCGACGAGCAGGCCTCTGCGCCCGCTGCGCCGCCGCCCGGCGCGGTGAAAGTCGTGACCGTGAAACAGGAAGAGCTGCCCATCACCAACGAATTGCCGGGACGCATCGCGCCGACACGGCTTGCCGAAGTGCGCCCGCGCGTTTCCGGCATCATCGTCGAGCGGGTGTTTGAACAGGGCTCGCTGGTGAAGGCGGGCGACGTTCTCTACCGGATCGATCCTGCGCCGTTCCAGGTGCGCGTCGACAGCGCCGAGGGAACATTGCGTCGGGCGCAGGCTGCACAGCTACAGGCGCGGCAGACGGCCGACAGGCAGCAGCAGCTGCGTCGCTCCAATGTCGGCTCGCAGCAGGAATTCGACAATGCCATCGCCCTGCTGGCGCAGGCTGACGCCGAGGTGGCCGTTGCCGAAGCTGGCGTCGCGGAAGCCAGGCTCAATCTGCAATATGCCAATGTGACCGCACCCATCAGCGGCATGATCGGCCGTGCGCGCATCACCGAAGGCGCGCTCGTCAGCGCCACCGGCTCGGAAAATCTCGCGACAATCCAGCAGCTCGATCCGATTTATGCCGACTTCACCCAGCCGGCCGCCGATCTCATTCGCCTGCGCAAGGCCTTGCAGGAAGGCCAGCTGATGACCGGCCCGAACGAGGCCGAAGTCAACCTGCTGTTCGATGACGGCAGCCGTTATCCGCTTTCCGGCCGCCTGCTGTTTTCAGAGGCGGCGGTGGACGAAACCACCGGTCAGGTGACGCTGCGCGGCGAATTCCCCAACCCGAACGGCGATCTGCTGCCGGGCATGTATGTCCGTGTCCAGATCCAGCAGGGCATCCAGAAGGCGGCCTTTGCCGTGCCGCAGCAGGCGGTGCAGCGCGATGCGGGCGGACAGGCGAGCGTGCTTGTGGTGAACGCTGAAGACACCGTCGAGCAGCGGCGCGTCAGCGTCGGTCGCTCGATCGGCGATCGCTGGGTGATTTCGGAAGGCCTTGACGATGGCGACCGCGTCGTTGCCGAAGGTTTCCAGAAAACTGCGCCCGGCGCCAAGGTGAAGCCCGAGCCGTGGTCTGACGAGTCGGATGTCGCTGCCGCCGCCGGCAGTGACGGCGCTACCGCTACCGAGACCCCGGCCGCGAAGCAATAAGGACCGATTTCATGGCACGTTTTTTCATCGATCGGCCCATTTTTGCCTGGGTCGTCGCCATCTTCATCATGCTGGCGGGCCTGCTTGCCCTTCCCATGTTGCCGATTGCGCAATATCCGAATGTGGCCCCGCCGCAGATTTCGATTGCGACCACCTATCCCGGTGCTGCGCCCGAAGACATCTATCAGAGCGTCACGCGGCCCATCGAGGAGGAGCTGAACGGGGTTCCGGGTCTTCTCTATTTCGAATCGACTTCCGAATCGTCAGGCAGCATCTCCATCAACGTCACCTTCGCGCCGGGCACCAATATCGGTGAAGCGCAGGTCGAGGTGCAGAACCGCATCGCCCGCGTTCAGCCGCGTCTGCCGCAGGCGGTCACGCAGCAGGGGCTGCGCGTCGAACAGGCCGGCACCTCGTTCCTGATGATGGTGGCGCTCACCTCCGTCGACGGCAATACCGACGCCATCGGCCTCGGCGATTATCTCAGCCGCAACGTGCTCGGCGAGTTGCGCCGCGTGCCGGGCGTCGGCAGCGCGCAATTATTCGCCACCCAGCGCTCGATGCGCATCTGGATGGACCCGGACAAGATGCTGGGCCTCAGCCTCACGTCGTCCGACGTCATCTCGGCGATTCAGGCGCAGAACTCGCAGGTTGCGGCGGGCCGCATCGGCGCGTCGCCGAACCCCATCGGTCAGCAGATTTCGGCCACCGTCAACGTGCAGGGCCAGCTGACTTCGCCGGAAGAGTTCGGCTCCATCGTGCTGCGCGCCAATCCGGACGGCTCGTCCGTGCGGTTGCGCGATGTGGCGCGGGTGGAAGTGGGCGGCGAAAGCTACGCGTTTTCCAGCCGCCTGAACGGCAAGCCGACTGCGGCCATCGGCGTGCAGCTGTCGCCCACCGGCAATGCGTTGCAAACCTCGGACGGCGTGCGCGCCACCATGGAGGAGCTGTCGCGGTATTTCCCGCCGGGTCTGGAATATGAAATTCCCTACGACACCAGCCCCTTCGTGAAAATCTCCATCCAGAAGGTGATCAACACGCTGGTCGAGGCGATCATCCTCGTCTTCGTGGTGATGTTCGTCTTCCTTCAGAACATCCGTTACACGATCATTCCGACCCTCGTGGTGCCGGTGGCGCTGCTCGGCACCTGCGCCATCATGTATGTCTCGGGGTTCTCGATCAACGTTCTGACCATGTTCGCCATGGTTCTCGCCATCGGCATTCTGGTGGATGACGCGATCGTCGTCGTCGAGAATGTCGAGCGCATCATGGCGGAAGAGCATCTGTCGCCCAAGGAAGCGACCCGCAAGGCGATGGGCCAGATTTCCGGCGCCATCATCGGCATCACGCTGGTGCTGACGGCGGTGTTCGTGCCCATGGCCTTCTTCCCCGGCGCGGTCGGTATTATCTACCAGCAGTTCAGCCTGACCATGGTGGTGTCCATCCTGTTTTCGGGCTTCCTTGCGCTGTCGCTGACACCGGCGCTCTGCGCGACGTTCCTGAAGCCGATCAAAGCCGGGCACCATGAGAAGAAAGGATTCTTCGGCTGGTTCAACCGCGGCTTCGACAAGGCCTCGCATAAATATTCCTCGTCGGTCGGCAGCATCATCAAGCGTTCCGGCCGCTTCATGGTCATCTATGCGGCGCTGCTTGCCGGTCTCGGCTGGGCCTATATGCAATTGCCAAGCTCCTTCCTGCCCAATGAGGATCAGGGTTACCTGATCGTCGATATTCAGGCGCCGGCGGAAGCCAGCAGCGAACGCACGCTTCAGTCCATCCAGCAGATCGAAAAGATCTTTCTGGCGGAACCGGCGGTCGATCGCGTCATCGCAATTTCGGGCTTCTCCTTCTCCGGTTCCGGCCAGAATGCCGGTCTCGCCTTCGCGACGCTGAAGGACTGGAGCGAGCGCGGGCCGGAAGATTCCGCATCCGCCATTGCACAACGCATCAACGGCCAGCTGTGGGGCCTGCCGGGCTCCATGTCCTTCACGCTGTCGCCGCCGCCCATTCAGGGCCTTGGCAACTCCAGCGGCTTCACCTTCCGCCTGCAGGACCGCGCGGGTGCCGGTCAGACCGCACTCAGCGCAGCCGGTGCGCAACTGATGGCGGCGGCGCAGAAAAGCCCCGTTCTGGCCGGTCTGCGCGTCGAAGGCATGCCGGATTCACCGCAGGTCAATCTCATCATCGACCGTGAAAAGGCCAACACCTTCGGTGTGACCTTCAGCGATATCAACGCCACCATCTCGGCCAATATGGGTTCGTCCTACGTCAACGACTTCCCCAATGCCGGCCGCATGCAGCGCGTGACGGTGCAGGCAGAGCAGGGGCAGCGCATGAAGACGGAGGACCTGCTGCACCTCAACGTCCGTAACGCCAATGGCGGCATGGTGCCGGTCAGCTCCTTCGCCACGGTGGAATGGGTGCGCGGTCCCTCACAGGTGGTAGGTTACAACGGCTATCCGGCGATCCGTATCGGCGGCCAGTCGGCACCCGGCTACTCCTCCGGTGACGCGATTGCGGAAATGGAGCGTCTGGCCGGTGAGTTGCCGAATGGTTTCGGTTTCGAATGGACAGGCCAGTCATTGCAGGAAATCCAGTCCGGCTCGCAGGCGCCGGCCCTCATCGGCCTCAGCATCCTGTTCGTCTTCCTGCTTCTGGCGGCGCTTTACGAAAGCTGGTCCATTCCGCTCTCCGTCATGCTGGTGGTGCCGCTCGGCGTCATCGGCTCGGTGGCGGCGGTGATGATGCGCGGCATGCCGAACGACGTCTACTTCCTCGTCGGCCTCGTCGCCATCATCGGGCTTTCGGCGAAAAACGCGATCCTGATCATCGAATTCGCCAAGGATCTGCGGGCGGAGGGCAAATCCACCTATGATGCGACGGTGGAGGCGGCCCACCTGCGCTTCCGGCCGATCCTGATGACCTCGCTCGCCTTCTCGCTCGGCGTGCTGCCGATGGCGATTGCCTCGGGTGCGAGTGCTGCCAGCCAGAACGCCATCGGCACCGGCGTTCTCGGAGGCATGATCTCGGCGACGATCCTTGCGATCTTCTTCGTTCCCGTCTTCTTCGTCTTTGTCATGAAGTTTTTCGGGGATCGGAAGAAGGACGACAAGATTGCTGCTGACGCCGTGTCGCCGGCGGAATAAAACGGATGTGAAAGCCGGATCATGTTCATGTGACTGACAGTCCGGCAATGCAGAAAGGCACGGTGCGAAAGCGCCGTGCCGCGATTGGAAGGAGACATCAGCATGCGCCGTACCAAGGCCGAGGCAGAAGAGACGCGTCAGGCGATCCTTGCCGCTGCCGAGCGTGTGTTCTTCAAAAAGGGTGTGGCCAATGCCTCGCTGGACGAGGTAGCGGTTGCGGCCGGCGTCACGCGCGGGGCGATATACTGGCATTTTTCCAGCAAGACCGACCTTTTTATCGGCCTTTACAAATCGGTGGCGTTGCCCGAATCGGATCTGCTCGATTTCGGTGATCCTGATCTGAAGGGGTTGACCTTGCTGGCCAAGATCGAGGAGGCGGCCTGCAAGTGGCTGGCGCTTCTGGCGCAGGACGAACAACGCCAGCGCATCATGACCATCAGCCTGCGTACCAGCTATTCAGACGAATTCGCGCCTGTCCTGCATGCGCAGGAGGAACTGGACCGCTACCACAAGGATCGGCTGGAAGCGGCTTTCGAGCGGGCGCAGGCGGAAGGTGCGTTCAACGACAACTGGACAGCGGAATCGGCGCTCGGGGCGCTCTACTGGCTGCTGAAAGGCATCTGTTCCGACTGGCTGCTGTTCGGCAAGCGCTTCGACCTTGCAAAAGAGGGCGGCGAGGCCGTGCATAGCCTGATGAAAGGTTTCAGGCGCGCCGCAAATCCCTGATCCGATCCGCCATCAGGCCAGGAAGCCCCCTTCAAATTTCAGTGTATTCTAAAAGACGAGCGAAATTTGCTTTACGTACCTCAAAACGGACGTTAGCTTCTTCTCAGAGCTTTGGGAGGAGTTCGCTTATGGTCAAATCAGGAAAAATCGAGGGGCAAAAACCGTTCGTTCTCACCGGCTGTCGGTGACGGCGCATGGCTTCTGCTGACGAAACTTCAGACCCCGTTCTTATCCGGACGGTTAGGCTGTCCAAATCCTTCGGGCCGGTTCAGGTTCTGAAGGATATCGAGATAGCGGTGCGCGCCGGCGAGGTGCACGCCATCATCGGCGAAAACGGCGCCGGCAAATCGACGCTGATGAAGCTGCTGGCCGGCAATGAGAAGCCGACGGGTGGTGAAATTCTGATCGATGGTGCGGCGGTTACGCTTGGCGGACCGGTGGATGCCGAACATCGCGGCATCGTTCTCGTGCATCAGGAAATATTGCTGGCGCCTGATCTGACGGTGGCGCAGAACATCTATCTCGGCCGCGAATTGCATAAAGGTCCTGTTATGGACGACCGCGCAATGCGCGATGGTGCGCGCAGGGCCGTCGGCGATCTCGGCGGCACGATCGATCCCGACGCCATCGTCGGCAGCCTGTCGATTGCCCAGCGGCAGCTGGTGCAGATCGCCCGCGTTCTGCTGGTGCCGCATCGTGTGGTGATTTTCGACGAGCCGACCGCGAGCCTCACACCCATCGAGACCGATGCGCTGCTGAACGTCATCCGCGATATCAGGGCGAAGGGCGTGGCCGTGCTTTATATTTCGCACCGCCTGCCTGAAGTGAAGGAGATCGCCGACCGTGTGACAGTGCTGCGCGACGGCAGGCTGGTCGCCTCGCATCCGGCCTCAGAGCTGGAGCCGGCTGATATGGCGCGGCTGATGGTGGGGCGCGATGTGGCGAAGCTCTATCCCGACCGCAATGCCGGCGGTGAGCGCGAGCCGGTTCTTGAGGTGGAGCACTTTAACGTTCCCGGTTATGCGCAGGATGCCGGTTTCCGCCTGCGCAAGGGCGAAATCCTCGGTTTCGCCGGTCTGGTCGGGGCGGGCCGGACGGAACTGATGGAGGGCGTTCTGGGCCTGCGGGCCGGGCGGGGAACGGTGCGCCATCTCGGGCGTGCGGTGCATTTTGCCAAGGCCGAAGACAGCCTGAAGGCGGGCATCGTTTATTTAAGCGAAGATCGCAAGGGCAAGGGACTGCTGCTCACCAAGGATTTGCGGGTCAATCTGACGCTTGCTTCGCTGAAGAAATTCAGCCGGCTGTTCCAGATCGACACCCGTCGGGAGACCTCGGCGCTGGACGATGCAGTGCGCGATTTCGATATCCGCACTGGCCGCAAGGATCTGCTGGCGGGCCAGCTTTCCGGCGGCAACCAGCAGAAACTGTTGCTCGCCAAGATGATGCTGCTCGATCCTTCCATCGTCATCATCGATGAGCCGACGCGTGGCATCGATATCGGCACCAAGCAGCAGATTTACCGCTTCATCGCCGGGCTTGCGGAGGAGGGACGCTCGATCATCGTCGTTTCCTCGGAAATGCCCGAGCTGATTGGCATTTGCGACCGCATTCTGGTGATGCGTTCCGGCCGGATCGTCGGTGAGGTGACGGGTGAGCGTATGACTGAAAACGATATCGTGGCGCTGGCGACCGGCGTTCACACGCAGGAACCCGCCTGAGGCTGCACGTTCCGAAAGAGTTGGCCTGAAGAAAAGACAATTGAGGGGAAATATGACCGAGGCCGCAACTGACACCGGCAAGACGCCGAAGACCTCGAAGGACTGGGACCTGCGCGCCGTGGCGCCGTTCGTGGCGCTGGCCCTGCTGCTGGTTCTCGGCACCATCGCCAATCCCAATTTCATCGGCATCGACAATCTGCTGAATGTCGTCACCCGCAGCGCCTTCATCGCCATCATCGCGCTTGGCGCAACCTATGTCATCACGTCAGGCGGGCTCGATCTTTCGGTCGGGGCCATGGTGGCATTCGTCGCCAGCCTGATGATCCTGTTCATGAACAGCGGCGTCATCGCCAGCCCGCTTCTGATGCTGCTTGCCGCCATGGCGCTGGCGCTCGCCATCGGTGCGGCCTGCGGGCTGGCCAACGGCCTTATCACCACCATCGGCCGCATCGAGCCCTTCATCGCCACGCTCGGCACCATGGGCATCTATCGCGGGCTGACCACCTGGCTGTCGCAGGGCGGCGCGATCACGCTGCGCAACCCGGAAATCCAGACGCTCTATCGCCCGGTCTATTTCGGTAATGTCTTGGGCGTGCCGGTGCCGATCGTCGTCATCTTCGTCACCGCTGCCATCGCCGCCTTCGTACTTTATCGCACCCGATATGGCCGGCATCTGACAGCGGTGGGGTCCAGCGAGGATGTGGCGCGTTATTCCGGTATTTCGGTCGCCCGGGTCCGTACCATCGCCTATGTGGTGCAGGGGCTCTGTGTCGCCGTCGCCGTTCTGCTTTACGTACCGCGTCTTGCCTCCACCTCGGCCACCACGGGCATGTTGTGGGAATTGCAGGCCATCACCGCCGTCGTTGTCGGCGGCACCGCGTTGCGCGGCGGGGTGGGGCGCATCTGGGGCACGATCTGCGGCGCGTTCATTCTGGAGATCGTTGGCAACATCATGATCCTGTCGAACTTCGTCAGCGAATATCTGATCGGCGCCATTCAGGGGGCCATCATCATCATCGCCATGCTGGTGCAGCGCTCGCTCAGCCGCAGGTGACGTATCACGCCGCGCCAGTGGGGCAGGTGCGGTTGAAGGAGGAACGCCCCGGTCTTGGGAGGAAAGAGACTATGCGTAGAAAATTCATCGGCGTGGCATTGGTCGCGCTGGCTGCGGTGATTGCCGGTTCTGCGAATGCGCAGGACAAGAAGGTCACCATCGGCGTATCCATTCCGGCAGCCGACCATGGCTGGACGGCGGGCGTCGTTTATCACGCCGAACGCGTGGCCAAGCTCTTGATGAAGGAGCATCCGGGCCTGAACGTAATCGTCAAGACCTCGCCAGATGCTGCCAATCAGGCCAACGCGCTTCAGGACCTTGCCGTGCAGGGGCTGGACGCATTGGTGGTGCTGCCGTCGGATCCCGATCCGCTGGTCAACGCCATCAAGGAGATCAAGGATAAGGGCACCTTCGTCGCGCTGGTGGACCGTGCGCCGAGCGTCAACGACAATTCGATCCGCGATCTCTATGTTGCCGGCAACAACCCGGCGCTTGGCCAGGTGGCGGGCGAATATATCAAGAAGACCACGCCTGACGCGGAAGTGGTGGTCATTCGCGGCCTGCCGATCCCCATCGATCAGCAGCGCCAGGATGGCTTCGACAAGGGCATCGCCGGCTCCAACGTCAAGGTTCTCGACCGTCAATACGGCAACTGGAACCGCGACGACGCCTTCCGCGTGATGCAGGACTATCTGACCAAATACAAGAAGATCGACGTGGTCTGGTGCCAGGATGACGACATGGCGATCGGCGTGCTGGAGGCGATCCAGCAGGCGAAACGTACCGATATCCAGTATATCGTTGCGGGCGCCGGTTCCAAGGACATGATCAAGAAGGTCATGGACGGCGACAAGCTGGTGCCGGTTGACGTGCTTTACCCGCCGGCAATGGTGGCGACCGCCATGCAACTGACGGCCGGGCATTTCTACGATCAGGTGCCGGTTGCCGGCAATTATATTCTCGACGCGACCCTGATCACCAAGGACAATGCCGAGCAGTTCTACTTCCCGGATTCGCCGTTCTGATCTGATCTTCAGCTAAAACCGACGCCCGCCGCAAGGCGGGCGTTTCATTTGGCGGCTCACCCGTTCTTCTTGAACCACGCCGAAAGATAATCCACGAAGCTGCGCACCTTGGCCGGCAGGTAACGGCGATGCGGATAGACCGCGTAGATGCCCCTGTCCTTGGAAATATAATCGTCAAAGAGCGTTACCAGTTCGCCGGACTGGATATAGGGCCGGGCGATGAAGTCAGGCACCATGGCGATGCCAAGCCCGGCGCGGGCGGCGCGCAGCGTCGCCTGCGGGCTGTTGACCTCGATTGGCCCGCTGATAGTCACCGAATTAGAGCCGCCATCCGGCTCCAGATACCGCACCGTATTGTGAAAACGCGTATTGGTGTCGATGATGAAGGGAACACGGGAGAAATCCTGCGGCCCGTCGAGCGGCCCGTGCTGCGCCACGAAATCCGCCGTCGCCACCGCATAGACCCGGAAATCGGAAAGCTTGCGGGCGATGAGGCCCGAATCTTCCAGCCGGGTGATCCGGACCGCAAGGTCGAAACCTTCCTCGATCAGATCGACAAACCGGTCCTCGGCAACGATTTCCAGCGACAGTTCGGGATTTTCCTTGGCGAAATCGATCAGGCTCTGGCCGACATCGGCGTCGATGAAGGTACGCGGAACCGAAATCCTGAGCTTGCCTTTCAGATCGGCATTTTTCTCGCGCACCAGATCGGCGAGGTTGTCGATCTCCTTCAAAATGTCGGAAGCGGTGCGATAATACGTGTGTCCCGCCTCGGTCATCGAGAATTGCCGGGTGGTGCGGTTGAGGAGCAGCGCGCCGAGATCATCTTCCAGTTCCCGGACATATTTGGACAGAAGCGCCTTGGAACGCCCGGTCTTGCGCGCGGCGGCGGAAAAACCCTCCGCCTCGACAACATCGATAAAGGCGCGGATGCGGGTCAGGGTGTCCATGAAAATCCTCCGGTTCGTTCCATATAATTGAACGCTGGAGGGTGACTGTTCAACCCGTAAAATGACTGCTGAAAAAATCCGCTAAATGGTGAAAAAAACCTCTTGATTATGACTGCGAATATTCTTATCTCCCGTGCTGCCCAAAGTCGCACGTGCCCATGTGTGTCCGCCGAGTCCTCGATGTGGTGAGGATTTAGGTAAGGTACCTGGAACTAACCCCTCCAGTCGCTATTCCGGCCAACCGGGAAATGCGAGGACATATGAAGCAACGACGGTGCGGGCCTTTCTGGTTCTCTGCCGGCTTTCCATCAGCCGGGGTACTGAAGAGGCACACCATCATTGCCTGAAGTGCGGTCGGGTCAATCCCTCCAATCGATGGCAGACAAAGCCGAATGATGCTCTGGCAGGGCATCGTTCATATTCACGCCTTGAGCGTATGCTATCGATTCTGCGCCTCCACCGGCTGATTCGAATGCATATCTCGAGCGTCCTTTGTCCTCCGGATTTTTCCGGAGTCGGTTTTATAGGGAATATATCGATGACGACTGCACGCATTCTCGACTTCATCAAAACCCGACGTCCCGAAGGCCCTTGCCTTGTGGTTGATCTCGACGTCGTGCGCGACAATTTCAACGCGTTTCGGCATTCCCTGCCGAACAGCGCGATCTATTATGCCGTCAAGGCAAACCCGGCTCCGGAAATCCTGAAGCTGCTTGCTGGCCTCGGCTCCAACTTCGATTGCGCCTCCGTGGCTGAAATCCAGATGGCGCTCGATGCCGGTGCGACTTCCGACCGCATCTCCTACGGCAATACCATCAAGAAGGAACGCGATGTCGCCCGCGCTTACGCGCTCGGCATTGATCTCTTCGCCGTGGACAGCCATGAGGAAGTCGAGAAGGTTGCCCGTGCCGCTCCTGGCGCGCGCGTGTTCTGCCGCGTGCTGACGGATGGCGAAGGCGCCGAATGGCCGCTGTCGCGCAAGTTCGGCTGCGTGCCGCAGATGGCTGTCGACGTTCTGGTCTATGCCCATCAGCTGGGTCTGGAATCCTACGGCGTTTCCTTCCATGTCGGTTCGCAGATGATGAATCTCGACGCATGGGATGCAGCACTTGCCGATGCCAAGCGCGTCTTTGCGTCGCTTGCCAAGCAGGGCATCCACCTGCAGATGGTCAATATGGGCGGTGGTTTCCCGACCAAGTACCTGCGCGACGTTCCTGCTGCCGAAGAATACGGCCAGGCGATCGACTCGGCGCTGCGCAAGCACTTCGGCAACCAGATCCCGAAGACGATCATCGAGCCGGGCCGCGGCATGGTGGGCAATGCGGGCGTCATCAAGGCGGAAGTCGTTCTTGTCTCGAAGAAGTCCGACAACGACAACCACCGCTGGGTGTTCCTCGACATCGGCAAGTTCGGCGGTCTCGCCGAGACGATGGACGAGGCTATCCGTTACCCGATCCGCACGACACGCGATCAGGACGAGATGTTGCCCTGCGTTCTGGCCGGCCCGACCTGCGACAGCGCCGACGTGCTGTATGAAAAGAACATGTACCCGCTGCCGGTCTCGCTGACCATCGGCGACGAAGTTCTGATCGAAGGCACAGGCGCTTACACGACCACCTATTCGGCGGTCGCCTTTAACGGCTTCGAGCCGCTGAAGTCCTACGTCATCTGATCCGAACGCCGCCCGCTGAACAGGGCGGCGTCTCGACCAAGCTTCCGTTCCGGCCCTGCCGATTGTGCTGTTGCGCAAATCCCTGCTTGCTGCTCCTCTTCCAGCCGAGGAAAGCGTGTCGGCGGGCCGGAACGGTTTCACCATTTTTCATCAAGGGCCGCGTGTGGGCGGTTGTGTGACGGGAGGCCAAGGATGGCCGCTCTTTTGAATTCGGTACGGGCATTTTTCACGCCGCAGACATTTCATGTCGATCAGGAAAATCCGGGCGATGTCGTCGCCCGTGAGAACCTGCTGGACCGCGCCATGGGCGCTGGCCGCCGCCGCAAATCTTCCGAAAAGCTGCGCGCCGGCCGCGTTCCGGCCGAAGGCCTGGCGCTGGTTGCCCGCGACGAGGACGGCCATGTCATCGCCACGGTGCGCCTGTGGAATGTCGAAGCCGGCATTTCGCGCGAAGGCCGCCCCGTCGAAGCGCTGCTGCTCGGCCCGCTGGCCGTCGATGCCGCCCATGAGGGCAAGGGCATCGGTTCGGCGCTGATGCGTGCGGCAATCGCCGAAGCCACCAGACGCGGCCACGGCGCCATCCTTCTGGTCGGTGACGCGCCCTATTATGAGCGTTTCGGTTTCTTCGCCAACAAGGCGCAGCACCTGATCATGCCCGGCCCGTTCGAGCGCAGCCGTTTCCTGGCGCTGGAGCTGAAAGCCGGCTGGCTGGAAGGCGTCGCGGGTCTCTTGGTCGCAAACGGCCGCAGGCTCTCGGCCTGAGCGAATAGCCGTTGATGGCATTCCCCGGCTGAAAGGCCGGGGTCTTGCCTGCTGACACCTCTGGCCATTCGTGCCGCGTCATCCGATGAATGGCACACCTCGCCAAACACTCCGACGTCATCCTCGGGCCTGTCCCGAGGATCTGCAACGGTTTGATTTTGTTGACGTGTTTAGATCCTTGGGACAAGCCCAAGGATGACGTCGAGAAAAATGCGCAACGTTCGCCACTAACTTCCATGCCATAGAAAGCGTCCAGAAATTTAAACCGGACATCAATGGGACAAGTTCGGCATGTCGCAGGAGAGCTGCTACGGCTTCGCCCGCCGTCGCTCGCTCGGAAACCGGTCCTCGCCGTTTCCACCACACGGGTCATGCGGCGCAACTATCTCCCCGCCGACATTTTTCCGAACATCTCTTGCCTGTGACGATTTGCGGGTATATACCCGAGACAAATGTCAAACGATAGCTGCCACTGCATTCTGTTGCGCAAAGCAACCCGCAAGGTCTCGTCCTATTATGACGAGGCGCTGGCGCCGCTTGGCGTCAATATTGGCCAGTTCAGCCTGTTGCGGAATATCAACCGTACTGCGCCAGTGTCGCTGACGGATCTCGCCGCGCGGGTGGAGCTGGATCGCTCTACCGTCGGCCGCAATACCAAGGTGCTGGCGCGCATGGGCCTTGTGGCGATCGGCCATGGCGAAGACCAGCGGGAGGCGATGCTGACCGTGACCGACGAGGGGCAGATGATCCTGCAGACGGGCGCGCCGCTCTGGGACGGGGTGCAGGACGAGATCGAGGCCCGGCTGGGGCCGGAAAAGACCGCGCAATTGCAGGAACTGCTCGCAGCCCTGTAATTTTTTCACCATGAAACGGGTATCTACCCACAAAATCGGGCATATACCCGAAAAATCCGGCCGCCGGCCGCTGGAAAGGGACTTTTGAACATGCTCTCCACACGCCTTGCCGGATGGATGGCCGGCAGAAACCTGCATTATGGCTGGGTTGTCGCCGCCACCACCTTTCTGACCATGCTGGCCACCGCCGGCGCCATGGGGTCTGCGGGGGTGATGATCCAGCCGCTGCATCAGGAATTCGGCTGGGATATCGCCGATATTTCCACCGCCATGGCCGTGCGGCTGGTGCTTTTTGGCCTGCTCGGACCTTTCGCCGCCGCCTTCATGAACCATTTCGGCATCCGGCAGGTGGTTTCAACGGCGCTCGCGCTGATCATGGGTGGCATCGTTGCCTCGTTCTTCATGACCGAGGTCTGGCAATTGCTGCTGCTGTGGGGCGTGGTGATCGGCGTCGGCACCGGCATGACGGCGCTGGTGCTGGGCGCGACGGTGGCGTCGCGCTGGTTTTCCAAACGTCGCGGACTGGTGATCGGCCTGATGACGGCAAGCAACGCTACCGGTCAGCTGGTTTTTCTGCCGCTTTTGGCGGCCCTGACGGAGGCCTATGGCTGGCGAACCGCCCTGACGCTGACCGTTGCGGTGATCGCGGCGGCCATGGTCCTCGTGCTTTTGCTGATGCGTGACCATCCCGCCGATGTCGGCCTGCCGGCCTATGGCGAGACCGCGGTGGCGCACCCGCCGAAACAGGACCACAAGTTCCTTGCAACACTGGTTTCGCCGATTTTGACCCTGAAAAGCGTCTCCGGCAACCCGGTTTTCTGGGTGCTGTTCGGCACCTTCTTCGTATGCGGGCTTTCCACCAACGGCCTGATCCAGACCCACTGGATTTCGATCTGCGGCGATTTCGGCATGGCCGCCGTCACGGCGGCGGGTACGCTGGCGGTGATCGGTATTTTCGATTTCTTCGGCACGATCTTTGCCGGCTGGCTTTCCGACCGTTTCGACAATCGTTTCCTGCTGTTCTGGTTTTACGGTCTGCGCGGCCTGTCCCTGCTTTATCTCTCGTTTTCCGGGTTCAGCGTCGTGGAGCTTTCGGTCTTTGCCGTATTCTACGGGCTGGACTGGGTGGCGACTGTGCCGCCGACAGTGAAACTGGCCGCCGAGAATTTCGGCCGCGAAAAGGCCGGGCTGGTGTTCGGCTGGGTGTTTGCCGGCCATCAGCTGGGGGCCGCCACTGCCGCCTTCGGTGCCGGGTTCCTCAAGAGCGACTTCGACACCTATATGCCGGCGCTGCAGATCGCCGGGCTGATGTGCATGATTGCAGCTGTCTCGGTGCTGTTGCTCAGAAAGCCGGGCGCTGCCAACCTTGCGCCGCAGGCGGCATAATCGATACCCATCAACAAAGTTCACATTGAACGGGCGGCGGATGATTTTCCGCCGCCACCTCTTTTCGCCCAATCACTTGCGGCAAAATTGCTCCCCGCTTTTCCCCGCCGCCGCTTTCGGCCGCATCATGGTGCCTGCAACCGGAACGGAAGGATGATACGCGCGGCGTCCTTCGCGAACCGGTGGCCGGCATCGACAAGCATGGTTCTGGCAGACCATGTTTCGGAAAGGGCGCCCCGCAATGCCAGAAGCGGGGAGGGGCTGATCCGATAGGTGCCGTGAAAATGCCTTCAGCGACACGGGCCGGCATTACGGTCGGCAAGACGCGGTCCGGCAAATGCAATACTTCCCCACACTCCCATCCCATCCGCATTTGCCGGACTGACGCTTCGCCCCGCTGCCTTGCCGCTGCGGCGAACTTCTGTGGGCAAAGCGCTTTGGACTTGTTAACTGCGCAGCCTGAAACGTTGTAGATTCCTCTGGCCCCGCTGTACCTCTTCGCCGACATGGTCTAAACCGCTGTCATCTTTTCACGCTCGATGGATATGAGAAGGCCTCTCCGATGATCGATCCCAAAGCGCTTGCAGCCCGTTTTCCCGGTGATTTCCTGTTCGGCGTCGCAACCGCCTCCTTCCAGATCGAAGGCTCCACCAAGGTGGATGGCCGCAAGCCCTCCATCTGGGATGCCTTCTGCAACATGCCGGGTCATGTCTTTGGGCGGCACAATGGCGACGTCGCCTGCGATCACTATAATCGCTGGGAAGACGATCTCGATCTCATCAAGGAGATGGGTGTCGAGGCCTATCGTTTCTCCATCGCCTGGCCACGCATCATCCCTGATGGTTTCGGGCCGATCAACGAAAAGGGGCTGGATTTTTACGATCGCCTCGTCGATGGCTGCAAGGCGCGCGGCATCAAGACCTATGCGACGCTTTACCATTGGGATCTGCCGCTGACACTGATGGGCGACGGCGGCTGGGCATCGCGCTCCACCGCCCATGCCTTCCAGCGTTACGCCAAGACCGTCATGGCCCGCCTCGGCGACCGGCTGGATGCGGTGGCGACCTTCAACGAACCCTGGTGCGCGGTCTGGCTCAGCCATCTTTACGGCATCCATGCGCCGGGCGAGCGCAACATGGAGGCAGCCCTTGCCGCCATGCACCACATCAATCTCGCCCATGGTTTCGGCGTCGAGGCATCCCGCCATGTCGCGCCGAAGGTGCCGGTAGGGCTGGTGCTGAACGCCCATTCCGTCATCCCGGCATCCGACAGCGAGGCCGATCTGAAAGCCGCCGAGCGGGCATTCCAGTTCCACAATGGCGCGTTTTTCGATCCGGTCTTCAAGGGTGAATACCCCGCTGAAATGATGGAAGCGCTGGGCGACCGCATGCCTGTCGTGGAGGCGGAAGACCTCGCCATCATCAGCCAGAAGCTCGACTGGTGGGGCCTGAATTATTATACGCCGATGCGCGTCGCCGCCGATGTGACGCCGGGCGCGGAATTCCCGGCCACCACACCGGCCCCGGCGGTCAGCGACGTCAAGACCGATATCGGCTGGGAGGTTTATGCGCCGGCGCTGCACGCGCTGGTGGAGGTGCTCTACAAGCGTTACGACCTGCCGGATTGCTACATCACCGAAAACGGCGCCTGCTATAATATCGGCATCGAAAATGGCGAAGTGAACGACCAGCCGCGTCTCGATTATTACGCCGAACATCTCGGCATCGTCGCCGATCTCATCAAGGACGGCTATCCGATGCGCGGTTATTTCGCCTGGAGCCTGATGGACAATTTCGAATGGGCAGAGGGTTATCGTATGCGCTTCGGCCTCGTGCATGTGGATTACGACACACAGGTGCGGACGCTGAAGAACAGCGGGAAGTGGTACAGCGCGCTGGCGTCGGGGTTTCCGAAGGGAAACCATGGTGTGGCGAAGGGGTGAGGCTACGCTTAGGGCGCTGGCCTTGCGCCATCGTCAGCCTTCGAACAATGCGCGCTCCTCATCCCTGTGCTTGTCACAGGGATCCAGCCAGCCCAAGTCCTTGGGCTGAAAGGAGTCTTTCCGCCACGCGGACGCGTGTCGGCTGGATTCCTGTGACAAGCACAGGAATGAGGGTGGGAGACCGGCTGATGCGTGAATTCACCCTCGGCTCCTGACGGGCGAGGGCACGAAGCCTATCCGCAATAAAGTCTGTCTCCTTATTATCAGTTTTCCAAACTTTCTTATCGGTTACCTGGCGGTGCCTGCTTGTGCCCGCCATCCCGTCCCTTATGTCAGGCAAGCTACGAAGCGTAGCGCCCGTTCTGTCGCCCAAGGGGCAGGGCGGGCTGGTCCTCCCAAGGGAAAACGAACATGCTTATCGAAAAACTCAACTGGCGTTATGCCACCAAGAAAATGGACCCTTCCAGGACGGTGTCCGAAGACAAGGTCGAGCGCATCCTCGAGGCGGCGCGGCTGGCGCCAACCTCCAGCGGCCTGCAGCCTTTCGAGGTGATCGTCGTTACCGATCCTGAAGTCCGTGCGAAAATCCGTGAGATCGCCTGGAACCAGGCGCAGGTCACCGATGGCTCGCATCTGCTGGTGTTTGCGGCGTGGGACAACTACACCGAAGAGCGGATCAACCATATGTTCGATCTGGTCAATGAAGAACGCGGCATCAAGAATGAAGGCTGGGAAGCCTATCGCCAGATGCTGCTTACCACCTATCCGCAGCGCGACGAGCAGGTGAATTTCGAACATGCCGCCCGTCAGGCCTATATCGGTTTCGGCATGGCGGTGGCGCAGGCCGCTTTCGAGGGCGTTGATTCCACCCCGATGGAAGGTTTCGACCCGGCCAAGCTGGACGAGATTCTCGGCCTTCGTGAAAAGGGCCTGCGCTCCGTCACCATGCTGCCGCTCGGCTACCGCCAGCCCGATGGCGACTGGCTGGTGAACCTGAAAAAGGTGCGCCGCCCGCTCGAGGAATTCACCAGCCGCGTGTGATTTTCATATCGTTACGAAATCTTGACTGCCGCAGGGCCGCCGAGGTGGCTTTGCGGTAGATTTTTTCTCTCTTTTCAGATAATTGAAAAAACATCCCTGTTAAAAGATGGCGCCTGCGGGCAAGTATGCGCCATCGAATTGCCGATCCCCGGCATTTCTGAGTGAAAGCCTGACGAAATGACCCGGAAAATCAGCTGTCATCGAATGTGCCCCTAGGCTGCATGAAGAGAGCGGTTTCGTGCCGCAGCAGGATTTTTTGAGACCCGATCCGTCACGCGTTTTCCCAGAGTTTACAATGAATTTTCCATCATCCGCGGCACCGCCCGCGACCCGGCCACAGGCGGCCCCGGAGCGGGCGGTCAACGACCCGATGGTCACGTTTGAAGGCGTGACCAAGACATTCGGCGGCACGGATGGCAAGCCCGGCTTCGCAGCCCTTGCCGGTGTCGATTACGTCGTGCCGAAAGGCTCGATCACCGGCATCATCGGCCGCTCCGGTGCCGGCAAGTCGACGCTCATCCGTCTGGCCAACGGTCTTGAAAAACCCTCGTCCGGCCGTGTGGTCGTCGATGGCGTCGATGTCGCGGCACTCGATGAGAAGAACCTGCGCACGCTGCGCCGTTCCGTCGGTATGATCTTCCAGCACTTCAATCTCCTGTCGTCGCGCACCGCTTTCGACAATGTGGCGCTGCCGCTCGAAATTGCCGGTCTGGGCAAGAAGGAGATCGAGACCCGCGTTGCACCGCTGCTCGATCTCGTCGGGCTTTCGGACAAGGCGAGGCGTTATCCGGCCGAACTTTCCGGCGGCCAGAAGCAGCGTGTCGGCATTGCCCGCGCGCTTGCCACCCAGCCTAAGCTGCTTTTGTCCGACGAGGCGACCTCGGCGCTCGATCCCGAGACGACCCAGTCCATTCTCGAACTCCTCAAGCGCATCAACGCCGAACTGGGCCTCACGGTGCTGCTCATCACCCACGAAATGGAAGTGGTGAAGACCATCGCCTCACAGGTAGCTGTTATTGACAGGGGCCTGATCGTTGAAGAAGGCACGACCTTCGATATCTTCACTGCGCCGAAACACGAGACGACCCGCAGCCTGCTGTCGTCCTCGGTCGGCGTGAAGCTGCCGCACTGGGTCACTTCGGGTCTCAAGCCGCAGGCGGCGGAAGGCGACCGCGTTCTGGTGCGGCTGGTGTTCTTCGGTGAGACGGCGTTTCAGCCGCTGACCGCCCGTCTGGTCGCTGAAATCGGCCCTGACGTGAACATTCTCGCCGGCACCATCGAGGAAATTTCCGGCGAACCCTTCGGCTCGCTGGTGGTCTCTTATCCGGCCACGGCTGAAATCACGGCCCGCGCCGGCCGCTTTTATGCGGAAACCGGTCTTCACACGGAGGTGCTCGGTTATGTCGCCTGATATGCTGTTCAACCTTCTCTTGAAGGGCCTGTTGCAGACACTGCATATGGTCGCGGTCGCCGGCATCGTCGGCTCCATCATCGGCGTGCCGATGGGCGTTTTCCTCGCTACCAGCGGCAAGGGTGAACTGTTTCCAGCACCTATGACCAACCGCATCCTCGGCCTCATCGTCAATGCGGCGCGCTCCACACCCTTCATCATTCTTGTCGTGGCGATCATTCCCTTCACCCGGCTGGTGGCAGGCACGTCGATTGGCACCAGTGCAGCCATCGTGCCGCTGACGGTTGCGACCGTGCCCTTCATTGCAAGGCTGGTGGAAGCGGCAATCCGCGAGGTGGACAAGGGTCTCATCGAGGCTGCACGCGCCATGGGCGCCACCCCGCTGCAAATCGTCACCAAGGTGCTGCTGGCGGAAGCAAAACCCGGCATCACGCTGGCGCTCACGCTCACGCTGGTCAGCCTCATCGGTTATTCGGCCATGGTCGGCGCGGTCGGCGGCGGCGGGCTGGGTGATCTCGGCATTCGTTATGGTTACCAGCGCTTCATGCCTGACGTGATGCTGGTGGTGGTTCTGGTGCTCATTGTGCTGGTGCAACTGGTGCAGAGCGCCGGCGACCGGCTGGCGCGCAGCTTCGACAAGCGGACCCGCAAGAATTAACTGCGTTTATAATAACAACCCAAGGAGACACCCATGAAGAAACTCATCCTCGCGGCTTCGCTCGCCGCCCTCTTCACCGCCGGTCAGGCGCTGGCCGAGACCATCAAGATCGGCGTCACCCCCGCCGAGCACGCGCAGATCATGGAACAGGTGAAGAAGATCGCAGCCGCCAAGGGGCTGGATATCGATATCATCGAATTCTCCGACTATGTCGTGCCGAACCAGGCGCTGAATGATGGCGAGTTGCAGGCCAATTCCTTCCAGCACCAGCCTTACCTCGACAACCAGATCGCTGACCGCAAGTTCGATCTCGTCAGCGTCGGCACCACCATCACCACCCCGATGGGCGTTTATTCGAAGAAGGTGAAGAACCTTGAAGAGCTGAAGGACGGCGCGACTATCGGCATTCCGAACGACCCGACCAATGGCGGCCGTGCGCTTCTGGTTCTCGCCTCCAAGGGTGTTCTGAAGGTGAAGGAAGAAGCCGGCCTGAAGGTAACGCCGGCCGACATCACCGAAAACCCGAAGAACATCCAGATCGTCGAACTTGACGCCGCCCAGCTGCCGCGTTCGCTTGACGACACCGACGCTTCGGTCATCAACACCAACTATGCGACGGCAGCAGGCCTGAACCCGAAGAAGGACGCCATCGCTGTCGAAAGCGAAAAGTCCCCTTACGCGAACATCATCGCCGTTCGCACGCAGGACAAGGACAAGCCCTGGGTGAAGACGCTGGTGGAATCCTACCACAGCCCGGAAGTGAAGGCCTTCATTCTGGAAAAGTATAACGGCACGGTCATTCCGTCCTGGTAACCCCTGTTCGCTCTGGCGAAAGTTTTAGCCTCTCCCGTTCGCGGGGGAGGTTTTTTCTTTGCGGCGTGGGTTTAAATCCGTCTTTTATGAAAAACCCCCGGTATTTTATGGAAGGATTTTTCAGGTTCACCGCCAGACTGTCGTTTTATACCCGTATCTTTTTGGGGCGGCGTCACAATGCCGTTTAACGGCTTTTGAATGTTTCCTTCGCAAGATGATGCTTTCGAAGGGGAATTTATGCGGATTGCGCCGCGAAACATTGGGGAATATTTGCCGGTCGGGCGCAGAACCGCCGTCGGCATCGTATTGTCCACCTTTGCGCTGGTGCTTCTCATCGTTACCGCGCTGGTGCTGTCCGCCCTCAGCCAGGTCCGGGAAAAGGCGAACCTGCTTGACAATGCCCGCTCACGCGAGACCACGGCGGGCGCTCTGGTCACCTTCCGCGAGCAGCTTGGCGCTACGCTGAATGACTACGCCGCCTGGGACGATGCCGCCGAATATGTCTATGCGCCTGACAGGTTCGACTGGATAGCCAGCAATTACGGCGACATGACGGTCAACAACGATCTCTTCGATACCGCTGTCGTTCTCGACGAAGATGGCAGAGTTCGCATGGCCTACCAGAACGGCAAGCCCGTCACATGGGCGCCTGACGCCTATTTTGCCGCAGGTCTGGAGGAGATGATCGAACGCGTGCAGGCCATGCGTCCGGACATCACCTCGCAGGTCACCGGTTTTGTCAAAACCGACGATGGCGTTGCTGCCGCAGGCGTCGCGCTGGTGCGGCTGAAGTCCGGCGCTCTGCCGCCAGTCGGCGCGGAGCGGCGTTATCTGATTTTCGCCCGCCATCTCAAACAGGCGACGGTGGACAAGCTTGCCCGCAACTACGTCATCGACGGTCTGGAGCTGCAATATGGCGACGCGCCTTCAGTCAACCATGTGGATATAGTCAATCCGCTCGGCGATGTGCTGGCGCGGCTTGTCTGGCGCTCGCATTTGCCGGGAGATGTCAGCTTCCACGAGGCGCGGCCGGTCGTCTTCACCGCGCTCGGCATTGCCGGCACGTTCTTTCTGGTGCTTCTCATCATCGGCTCGGCCACGCTTGACCGGCTGAAGGCAGATGAGGCGGCGGCAAGGGAGGAGGCGCTGCGCGACCGTCTGAGCGGGCTCAGCAACCGCGCCGGTCTGTTTGCCAGGCTGAACCGCATGGTGGGCAAGGCCCGTCACGACAGAACCGATATCAAGCTGCTCTACCTCGATCTCGACGGTTTCAAGGAAATCAACGATTCTTACGGCCATGCCGCCGGTGACCGGCTGATCAAGGGTGTGGCGGCAGCACTTCGGGTGCTGGTGCCGGAAGGCGCGGTGCTGGCGCGGCTCGGCGGCGATGAATTCGCCATCGCCATTCAGGGCAATGATGTCTGGGCGGAAGGCCGCAAGCTGTGTCTGGCGCTGCTCGAACTTTTCACCGAACCGTTCAGCATCGGTGAAAGGGTGGCGAGCATCGGCTGCAGCATCGGTACCTCGGTTTCCCGTGCCGGCGATATCAATGGCGAGGAACTGCTGCGTCGCGCCGATATGGCCATGTATCAGGCCAAGGAGAACGGGCGCGGGCGTTACGTTTCCTATGAGTTGAAGATGGATGCGCTGCGCGAGGAAAAGCTGCAGCTCGAGGCCGATCTTCGCTGCGCCATCCTCAACGACGAGATTACGGTGGTCTATCAGCCGGTCGTCAGCGCCGCAACGCGCTGCATTACCGGGGTGGAAGCGCTGGCGCGCTGGCAAAGGCCGGGACATGGCTTCGTGCCGCCGGATATATTCATCGCGGCTGCCGAAACCAGCGGTCTCATCGACCGGCTTGGCCTTATGGTTCTGCGCAAGGCTTGCGAGACGGCGCGGCAATGGCCCTCCATCAAGTTGTCAGTCAATATTTCGCCCGTGCAATTCCGCAATCCCGCCTTTTCCGGTTATGTGGCGGATATTCTCGCGGCCACACAGACGCCATCCGAGCGGTTGCGGCTGGAAATGACAGAAGGCTATTTCATCCAGCATCCCGAGCGGGCAGGTGCTGCGATCGACAAGCTGAAACAGCTTGGCCTGCATATTGCGCTTGATGATTTCGGCGCCGGATTTGCAAGCGTCGGATATCTGCGCCGCTTCGGTTTCGACCGGATGAAGATCGACCGGTCACTGGTCGTGGCGCTGGAACATGGCGGGCGCTCTCTGGAAATGCTGCAGGCCACCGTGGCGCTGGCGAAATCGCTCGATATTCCGGTGACGGCGGAAGGCATCGAGACCGAGGAACAGGCCGCCATCCTGCATCTGTGCGGCTGCGACGAGTTGCAGGGTTACCTGTTTTCGAAACCGGTTGCCGCTGAAGACATCACCATTATGGTGGAAGCGCAGAATGCACCGCTATTTGCACTTCGGGCAGGGGCGTAAAACGACATCAATTGATGCGTATCGACTGCTGCGGCATCCGTTGTGTTATGGGGCAACCGTCCTGAACCTTGGTCCAGGACGAGACGTTGAGCTTCATCTCGCAACGCGCGAGATAGGAGCCGCCATCGACCTTCAGACAGGATGTCTGGCCGAGTTCGAACATGGTGCCGCGATTTCGGCATTTGCAATTGTGAGCATCCGCCAAGGTGGGTATGAGGGCCATGATCAGGCCAAGTATGAGCACTCCAGAACGCATGGCTGAAGCTCCAAAGGATACACCTCCAGATTATACCTGTCCGATACTATAGTCAAAATGGCCTTGCCTGAGGATGTGCGCACCGGGCGGCAATGGCCAGCCGGAACGCCGCCGTTTTCAGCCGATCAAAATCGCCCTGATATCATTGACATTGGTCAGCGTCGGCCCCGTCACCACGAGATCACCGACCCCTTTGAAAGCGGTATAGCTGTCATGGCCCACGAGCGACTGGCGCGGATCGACACCGGCAGCGCGCATGCGGGCAAGCGTATCCGGTGTCACCACGGCACCCGCCGCATCCTCCACGCCGTCTATGCCGTCGCTGTCGCCGGCAATGGCCCAGATGCCGTCTGCGCCCTTCAGCGTCAGCGCAAGGCTCAGCAGGAACTCCGTGTTGCGGCCGCCCTTGCCGGCCGGGCCTTTGCCGATCGTGACCGTGGTTTCACCGCCGGAAAGCAAAACGGCCGGGCCTTTGACCGGCAGGCCCTTGCGGCTGGCGGAAAGGGCGATACCGGCCATGACCGCGCCGACATCCCTGGATTCGCCTTCAAGGGAATCGCCGAGGATGAGCGGCGTAAGGCCGAGCTTCACCGCCTCTTCCGCCGCCGCCTGCAGGGCAAGCGAGGGTGCCGCGATCATCCTGACATCCTCGTCGATATCGCCGGCCTTCGGTGTTTCCTCGCCCTTTTCCAATACCCTGCGCACGGTTTCGGGAAGATCGAGCTCATAACGCGAGACGATTTCCCGCACGGTTTCAATGTCGCTTGGATCGGCAACCGTCGGGCCGGAGGCGATCTCGGAGGGGTCGTCTCCGGGCACGTCGGAAATCAGCAGCGACACCACCCTGGCCGGTCTGGCGGCCAGCGCCAGCCGCCCGCCCTTGATGCGGGAGAGGTGCTTGCGCACGGCGTTCATTTCCGAAATCGTCGCACCGCTGGCCAAAAGGGCACGATTGACGGCCATCTTGTCCGCAAGCGTCATGCCTTCGGCGGGGGCGACCATCAGCGCCGAACCGCCGCCGGAAATCAGCGCGATCACCATGTCGTCGGCGGTCAGGCCCTCGACGGCGGCGAGAATGCGTTTGGCCGCTTCAGCACTTTTGTCATCAGGCACGGGATGCGAGGCCTCGATGATCTCGATGCGGCCGGCCGGAACGGCATGGCCATAACGCGTCACCACCACACCGGAGAGATCGACATCCGCCCAGGCGTTGTCGAGCGCTGCGGCCATGGCGGCCGAGGCTTTGCCCGCCCCCACCACCACGCAGCGGCCTTTGGGCGGGGAGGGAAGGTGGTGTTGCAGTACTTTTGCGGGATCGGCGCTTGCGACTGCCGCCATGAAAATCCGGTTGAGGGCGTCTTTGGCGCGGCTGTCATTCCATGCGGTCATCGGTTCATACTCCAATCCAGAGCGCGCCAAGCGCCAAAATGGCGGGCAGCGCCTGAATGAACAGGATCTTCATGGTATTGGCGGTAACGGCGCCGAAAATACCAGCCACCAGAACGCAGATAAGGAAAAACACCTTGAAGCTCAGCCCGGCATCGCCCTGCATAAGCCCATAGATCAGCCCGGCTGCCAGAAACCCGTTATAAAGCCCCTGATTGGCGGCGAGCACTTTCGTCTGCCGGGCGAAATCCGCCGAGAGACCGAAAGCCTTGCGGCCGGCCGGCTTTTCCCACAGCAGCATTTCCAGAATGACGATGTAAATGTGGATGGCCGCAACCACGGCAATCAGAATGCTGGCGATCATCGGCGGTCTCCTCCAAAACCCTGATGTCCGTGGCTCATCGGTTCTCGTGAGAAGAACGGCAGCGAGCGGACAATTCCGTTTTAACGGCGGGACGAAGCGCTGCAAGGGCTTAATCCTCTCTTCCCGTGCAAACTGTTGATGAGCGACAGCCTGTTGCTTGACTCTTTGCTGAAATAGGAACAAAACAAGAACAGTAAGATTGAAAATCCGGAATTGAAAACCGTCATGCCATGCAAAAGCGCGCGGACCAGTTGCTCGTTGTCGAAGAGCTGCGTGAAAGGCTGGAAAGGATCGGTAACGGCCCTGAACGGCTGCACGAGACCTTGCCTTTCGGCGTGGATGCCATCGACCATCACCTGCCGGGAGGCGGGCTGAAGCTCGGTTGCCTGCATGAGCTGAGCGGCGGCGGCAATGGCGCTGCCGATGGTGCAGCCGCAGCCCTGTTTGCTGCCGGTGTGGCGGCACGGCTTTCCGGCAAGGTTTTATGGTGTGTCACCCGGCGGGATCTGTTCATGCCGGGTCTGACACAGGCCGGCCTGTCGCAGAACCGGCTTATCATCGTTGAATGCCGCGATGAGAAAGGCGTGCTCGACTGTTTCGAGGAGGGCTTGCGCTGCAACGGCTTCGGCGCGGTGATGGGCGAAGTGGCGAAACTGCCGATGACCGCCTCGCGGCGGCTGCAACTGGCGGCGGAAACCTCGGGGGTTACCGGCATCGCCATCCGCCGCTTCCGGCGTCAAGCCGATGCGGCGCTGTTCGGTGAGCCGACGGCGGCGGTGACCCGCTGGCGCATTTCCGTGCGGCCTTCATCCCCCCTGCCGGTGCCGGGGGTGGGCAGACCGCGCTGGTTGCTGGAGCTTTTGCGATGTCGCGGCGGCGAAAGTGCCGAATTTGAAGTGGAAGCCTGTGATGCAAAGGGTCGTCTCGCTCTACCTGCCGACATGGCCGACGGATCGTTTCCGGCGTCTTTCGGGAGAGAACGCGCCGCCGGTTGAAAAGCCGCTGGTCATGATCGGCCGACAGGGCAGCCGCCGGCTGGTGCTGGCGCTCGACAAGGCGGCAAAGGCGGCGGGCATCCGGCCCGGCACGCCGGTCAGCAAGGCGCAGGCGCTGGTGCCGGGTCTTCTCGTTGAAAATCTGGATGCGGCGGCCGATGCCCGCGCCCTGCAGCAGCTGGCCTTTCATTTCCTGCGCATCTATGCTCCGATCGTCGCCGCCGACCCACCGGACGGGCTGGTGCTGGACACATCAGGCGCGGACCATCTGCATGGCAATGAGACGCTGATGTTGAGCGGCATGGTCAACCGCCTGCATGCCGCCGGTTTCTCTGCCCGCGCCGCCATTGCCGATAGCTGGGGTGCGGCCCATGCGCTGGCGCGTTTTGGCCGTGAGGCGATCAGCATCGTGCCGCCGGGCGGGCAGCGGACGGCGATCGGTCCGTTGCCGCTTGCTGCGTTGAGGCTGGAGGAGCGTATCGTTTCCGGGTTGAAGGTGCTTGGGTTTCGCAGCATTGGTGAGCTTGCCGAAGCCCCGCGCGCGCCGCTGACCCTGCGTTTCGGCCCCGAACTCGTCCGCCGCCTTTCCCAGGCTTTCGGCGAGATCGGCGAACCCATCGAACCGGTGCGCGTGGCCGAACTGGTGGAGGTGCGGCGCGCTTTTCCCGAACCCATCGCAGCGGCGGAAACGATTGCCCGTTATAGCCAAAAGCTGGTTGCCGAACTTTGCGTCGCGCTGGAAAAGCGCGGCCTCGGCGCGCGCCGGGTCGATCTGGTGCTGCACCGGGTGGATAGCGGCCTGCAGGCCATACGGGCGGGTACGTCCAGACCGGTACGCGATGTCAAACAGCTTGTCCGGCTTTTGACCGACCGTATCGACACCATCGATCCCGGCTTCGGCATCGAGATGATGGTGCTGACCGCCACCCATGCCGAGCCGCTTGTCGCCGCGCAGGCCCGTTCCTCGCTTCTGGAGGAAGGCCGTGCGGACATCGCCGATACGGTCGATGTCATCCTCAATCGCGGCCACCGGGTCTATCGTTATGTGGCGGTGGCAAGTGACGTGCCGGAACGCTCCCTTACTTCAGTTGCGGCGCTGGCGCCTGATGATACGCTCGGCTGGCCCGGCCACTGGCCGCGTCCGGTCAGGCTTTTTGCAAGGCCGGAACCCATCGAGACTTTGGCGCTGCTGCCCGACCATCCGCCGCGTTATTTCCTCTGGAAAGGCGTGCGCCATAATGTCAGGCGCGCCGACGGGCCGGAACGGGTGTTCGGTGAATGGTGGAAACGCGACCGGGAAAAGGCCGCCGTGCGCGATTATTTCATGGTGGAAAACGAAGGCGGCGAGCGCTTCTGGATTTTCCGCTCCGGTGATGGTGAACATGCCGAAACGGGCTCGCAGGGCTGGTTCATTCACGGGGTCTTCGCATGAATACGCCGCGTTATGCCGAGCTGCAGGTGACGACGCATTTTTCCTTCCTGCGGGGTGCCAGCTCCTGCGAGGAGCTTTTCGAACAGGCAAAAAGCCTCGGCATCGAGGCGCTGGGCATTGTCGACCGCAACAGTCTTGCGGGCATTCCCCGCGCTTATGAAGCCGCCAATAATCATGGCATCCGTCTCATCATCGGCTGCCGGCTCGATCTGGACGATGATCTTTCCGTGCTCGCCTATCCCATGGATCGCCCGGCTTACGGGCGGCTTTGCCGGCTGCTTTCCGTCGGCAAGAAACGGGGCGGCAAGGGCAAATGCCGGCTGGCTTGGGACGATCTCGTTGCCTATGGCGAAGGCCTGATCGTCGTGTTGCTCGCTGACCTCGCGGATGATCTTTGCGCACTGCGGCTGCGACGTCTCAAAGCTGCTTTTGCCGACAGGGCCTATATGGCGCTGAGCCTCCGAAGACGTCCCAACGACCAGATGCGGCTTTTCGAACTGTCAACTATGGCCGAAGCGGCTGGTGTGCCGACCGTGGTGACCAATGACGTGCTGTTTCATGTGCCGGAGCGGCGCATGCTGCAGGATGTCGTCACCTGTATCCGGCACAATTGCACCATCGACGAGGCGGGTTTTCGCCGCGAGCGCCATGCCGACCGCTATATGAAACCGCCGCAAGAGATGCACCGGCTGTTTGCCCGTTATCCCGAAGCGCTTTCCCGCAGCCTTGAAATTGCGAAACGCTGTAAATTTTCGCTGAAGGAACTGGTCTATCAATATCCAGAGGAGCGCACCCTGCCGGGACTGACGGCGCAACAGGCGCTTGAAAAGCTGGTCTGGGATGCGGTGTCGGATCGTTATCCGCATGGCGCGCCGGAAAAGGTGGAAAAGGCGCTGCACCACGAACTTGGCCTGATCGGAAGGCTGGAATATGCACCCTATTTCCTGACGGTGAATGCCATTGTTCGCCATGCGCGCTCATTGGATATTCTCTGCCAGGGGCGCGGCTCGGCGGCCAATTCGGTGGTTTGCTACGTGCTTGGCATCACCGCCATTGATCCCCTCAAGGTCGATCTTCTGTTTGAACGTTTCGTTTCGGAAGAACGGCGGGAACCGCCTGACATCGACGTGGATTTCGAACATCAGCGGCGCGAGGAAGTCATTCAGTGGGTTTATGATACCTATGGTCGCGACAAGGCCGCACTGTGTTCGGTTGTCACCCGTTATCGCGGGCGTGGGGCGTTGCGCGATGTCGGCAAGGTTCTGGGTCTGCCGGAAGATTTGACGAAACTCCTTTCGTCGCAGGTCTGGCGCTGGAGCGAGGGAGTGGGTGAAAAGCAGGTGAAGGAACTGAACCTCAATATGGAGGATCGCCGCCTGAAGCTTGCCTTTGAACTGGCCAACCAGCTTGTTGGCACACCGCGCCATCACAGCCAGCATCCGGGCGGCTTTGTTCTGACCCATGACCGGCTGGATGAGCTGGTGCCAATCGAACCCGCCGCCATGGATGATCGCCAGATCATCGAATGGGACAAGGACGATATTGATGTTGTGAAGTTCATGAAAATGGATTGCCTGGCGCTTGGCATGCTTTCCTGCATGAAGCGCGGCTTCAACATGCTGGAAGAACGTACTGGTGATAAGTACGATCTCGCTACTGTGCCGCAGGATGATGATCCCACCTATGAGATGATCCAGAAGGCCGATACGCTTGGCACCTTCCAGATCGAAAGCCGGGCACAGATGTCGATGCTGCCACGGTTGAAGCCAAAGATATTTTACGATCTCGTCATACAGGTCGCCATTGTTCGTCCCGGCCCCATTCAGGGAGATATGGTGCACCCATATTTGCGACGCCGTGACAAAAAAGAGGATGAGCATTATCCGAAAGAGGAACTGAGAGGAGTGCTCGGTAAAACGCTCGGCGTGCCCCTTTTCCAGGAACAGGCCATGCGCGTCGCTATCGAATGCGCCGGGTTTTCACCCGGCAAGGCGGATCAGTTGCGCCGCGCCATGGCCACCTTCAAGAATGTCGGCACCATCTCCAAATTCAGGCAGGATCTGATCGATGGCATGGTGGAGCGCGGTTATGAGCAGGAATTCGCCGAACGCATCTTCAAGCAGCTGGAAGGCTTCGGCAGTTATGGCTTCCCTGAAAGCCATGCGGCCTCCTTCGCGCTGATCGCTTATGCCTCCTCATGGCTGAAATGTCATCATCCCGATATTTTCTGTACGGCCATTCTCAACTCGCAACCCATGGGTTTTTATGCCCCGGCGCAGATCGTACGTGATGCGCGTGATCATGGCGTCGAGGTGCGTCCGGTCTGCGTTAATAGCAGCCGTTTCGATTGCACGCTGGAGCCTACGGGCAAGAAGAATGACAAGGGTGAGGAGCGCTATGCCGTGCGGCTTGGCCTGCGCATGGTGAAGGGGCTTTCCAACGATCACGCCGCGAAAATCGTCTCGGGCCGGCAGGATCGGGCGTTTGCTTCCGTCGATGATCTGTGGCGAAGGGCGGGTGTTCCGGCCGCTGCCCTCGTCTGTCTCGCCGAAGCCGATGCCTTTCTGCCGTCGCTTTCGCTTGCCAGGCGCGAGGCGCTCTGGGCCATCAAGGCCTTGCGGGATGAGCCGTTGCCGCTTTTCGCCGCCGCGGCCATCAGGGAAAATGCCGTTATCGAAGAGCTTCAGGAACCCTCCGTTGCGCTCAGGCCCATGACTGACGGTGGCGAGGTGGTGCAGGATTATGGCCATGTTGGGCTGACGCTGCGCGAACATCCCATGACCTTCCTGCGGCACGATCTTTCCCGCCGCCGCATCGTCACCTGTGCGGAGGCGGTGCGCGTTCGGGATGGCACATGGCTGGAAACGGCGGGGCTGGTGCTGGTGCGCCAGCGCCCCGGTTCGGCAAAGGGCGTGATCTTCATGACGCTGGAGGACGAGACGGGCATCGCCAATGCTGTACTGTGGGTCAAAACCTTCGAAAAATACCGCCGTGTGGTGTTATCCGCCGGCATGGTCGGCATTTACGGCAAGATCCAGCGGGAAGGTGAGGTGGTGCATCTTGTCGCCCACCGGCTGACCGATCTGTCGCAGGCCCTGGCAAGCGTGGGCGAGCGCAACCACGCCTTTCCTCTGCCGCATGGGCGTGGTGACGAATTTCATCACGGTATGCCGCCGGATGATCATCGCGTCATCAGGAAACGCCCGCCGCCCGCCGACCATGATGACGATGTGGTCGAGCGGATAAAGGTCATTTCCCGCAATTTTCACTGAGAAGGCGGCTCAGTCCACCTCTTGCGCGCCACGATGTAAGGGCGGTTATCATTGCCCTTCGTTGCGTGGATTTCCGTCGCCAGAATGTCGAAACCACCGGCATTCATATGCCGGCCAAGCGCGGCCGCGTTGAACACGCCGGCATAGGGCGCCTTGCCGATTGCCCGCATCGCCGGCAGGACAAGGCGGATAAGCGGGTTCATATCGCCGACACAGGGGGTCTTGGTAATGAACAGGCCGTGCGGGGCAAGCAGGGCGTGAATGTGCCGCAGGGTGCCGGGCAGGTCGCGGACCAGATGAAGATAGTTGAAACCCAGCACCGCGTTAAACTGCATGTCGCCGGGCACAAGCGCTTCCGCAGTCGTCACGCTGAAGGTGAGGTTGTGGAGAGGGCCGGCGGCTTGTTTTCTCTCCTCGGCGATTGCGATCATGTCGGCGGAAATATCCGTCGCAAGATAGTCTTTGACACTACCCGCCAGCCGGATCGCCGTCGTTCCGGTGCCGCAGCCCAGTTCCAGTATGTTGTCGTCGGGTTTCAGCAGGGCGCGGGTCCGCTCCAGCGTGCGCTCATATCCGGCCTCGTCTGAAATCCTGCCTTTCGCATATTTCCGTGCTGCCCGGTTCCAGAAACGGGCGTCGTCGGCCATGCTCATGGTGGATGCTCCCCGGACGATGCCCTTCCGCTTCAGGCGGATATGTTCTCACACAGTATCTTTACCCGTTTTGTTTGAAGCTTTTAAGCCGCATCCTCCAGCCCGGCCGTGTCCTTCCGGCGGAACTGGCTGGGTGGCGCGCCGAGCACCCGTTTGAAGGCGCGGCTGAAGGAGGCTTCGGAATCGTAACCGAGCTTTTCCGCAGCCAGCGTCACGCGCATGCCTTCGCGCAGCCACAGACGTGCCTGATGCATGCGCACGCGCACCACATAACGTGCCGGGCTTTCACCCACCACGCGGGTGAAACGTTCCGCGAAACTGGAGCGGGATGCGCCCATCAAGGAGGCAAGCTCTTCCACGCTCCAGTCTTTTTCCGGGCTGAGGTGGATGGCGGCCAGCACCCGCCCGAGTTCGGGATTGCGCACGGCGGCCAGCCAGCCGCTGGAATCGCCGCAGCCATATTCCACCCAGGTGCGGATCAGGGTCGCGGTCAGCACATCGGCAAGCCTTGCCAGAATGCCGCCCGCGCCGACGCGGTTCAGTTCCACTTCGCGCGCCATGGCTTCCAGCAGGTGCGGAATAGCCGGGTCGCTTTTGGCCAGATCGCTGGTCAGCATCACATCCGGCATCAGCTGCAACAGCGGGTGCAGATTATCCATGTTGAAGCGCATGGAGGCGGTAAAGGCCACGGTATCGCCGCCGGCGCTGGCGCATTGTATGTCGAAAATACCCTGACAGACTTCCTTTTTGCCGAAACGGTCAAAGGGTGAGGGCGTCACATTCTCGCCGCTGGCAAGCACATGGGCGTGCCCCCGCGGCAGAAGCACGGCATCGCCGCATTTAAGCATCAGCCATTCGCCGGAAGGCTTGCGCAGTTTCGCCTGGCCGACGCCGATGAAATGAAACCGCGCCGCTTCCTGTTCGGGAAAGGCGGTCGCCCAGGGTGTTGCCATGCGGCAGCGGCCATATTCCACGCCGTCAAGCCTCAGACCTCGCAGCATTTCCGTCAGGGCATCATTCATGACATCTCGCAAATTCGGACGATTAGTTAAGGAATACGGATTTTCTAGCATGGAAACGCCGGGCTGTCACGCATAGGTTACGATGATTGATTTGCGGGTGCTGAACCGGCCTCCCAGCGGTTTCGTCGCCGTCGCCCTTCCATTTCAGGGCGCATTCAGGCAATGCGCATCAGGAGATTTTCATGAATAACCGGACCATAAACGAACTCGAATATGTGCCGCGCAGAAAAGAGCCGGATGCGAAGTGGGCCGCCGTGGTTTCGCTTTCGCTCGGTGTCTTCGGGCTGGTGACGGCGGAATTTCTGCCGGTCAGCCTTTTGACGCCGCTCTCGGAAGATCTTGACATCAGCTCCGGCATTGCCGGGCAATCCATCACCGTCACCGCGCTGGTTGCCGCGGTTGCCGGCCCCGGCGTCGTCATCGGCACACGCAGCATCGACCGCCGCTGGACGCTCCTCGGGCTGACCCTGCTGCTGATCATTTCCAGCACGCTTGCCGCCTTTGCCAACGGGCTTTTCATGCTGTTTGCATCGCGCGTCCTGCTCGGCATCGGCCTTGGCGGTTTCTGGGCCATGTCGGCGGCGCTGGCGCTGCGGCTCGTGCCGCTCGACAAGATGCCGCGTGCCATGGCCATCATCCTCACAGGCGTTTCAGTCGCCACCGTCTGTGCCGCACCGGTGGGCGCATGGATCGGCGCGACGCTCGGCTGGCGCGCGGCCTTCGTGGTTGCGGGTGTGCTCGGTGTCATCGCACTTGCCGTGCAGCTGCTGACCATTCCGTCTCTGCCGCCGGCCGGCGCACCCGGTCTTTCCACCATGTTCCGGCTGCTGCAGCGGCCGCAGGTCCGGATCGGCCTTCTGACAACGCTGTTCATCGTTGCGGGTCACTTCGCCGGCTTCACCTATGTTCGCCCGTTCCTGGAAGACGTGCCACAGCTTGGCGTTGAAGCGATTTCCCTCGTTCTTCTGGTTTATGGCATCGGCGGTTTCTTCGGTAATCTCTTCGGCGGTTTCCTTGCCGAGAAGAACACGGCATGGGCCGTGACCTTTGCCGCGACGCTGATTGCCGCTTCGGCCTCCATTCTGGTGATTGCCGGCGCATCTCCCGTCGTTGCGGGTGTCGCCATCGCTTCCTGGGGTTTTGCCTTCGGTGCGCTTCCGGTCAGTGTGCAGAGCTTCATCACCCGCGTGGCTTCGGATGAGGCCGAAAGCGCCGGCGCGCTGCTGCTCACCACCTTCCAGATCGCCATTTCCAGCGGCGCGGTTCTCGGCGGCCTGCTGATCGATCTGCAGGGGGCAACGATGGTTTTCGTCTTCGTGGCAATTGCAGCGCTTCTCGGCGCCTCGCTCATGGCGTCGCGCCGCGGTGTGGTGCCACAGGTTGAGGCATCGCAGGGATAAGAACCCCGCTAAAACAAAAAAAAGGCCCGCATTTGTGCGGGTCTTTTTTAATTTGAGTCTGCCTGTTGTGCCGTCCAGTCCCGGTCAGGCGGCCTGTCTGTCCCAATTGACGAAGGGGTCCGGCAGGTGCCGCCATGCGTCGGGCGTGAAGGCTTCGGTGTCGATCAGGCAGGCGTCGAGCTGGGCGCGGATGCGGGCCTCACTCATCGGATCGGAGCCGATGAAGACAATTTCCTGCCGCCGGTCGCCGAAGACCGGATCGAGATAGGGCTTCATCATGTCGAGAAACTGTTTTTCACGCGGCCATTGCTCTTTCGGCACGGCGGACCACCAGAGACCCATCTTGCCGGTGCGCACCAATGCGCCCGCCTGGCTGATCTCGCCGACATAACGCGGCCGTGTCGCCAGCCAGAAGAAGCCCTTGGCGCGCACCACCCCCGGCCAGGCACGATCGATAAAGCGCTGGAACAGCACGGGGTCGAAGGGTTTTTTGGCGCGGTAAACGAAAGAACGAATGCCATATTCCTCGGTTTCGGGAATGTGGTCCTTAAAGCCGTGCAGTTCCTTGAACCACAGGGGATGTTCTTCGGCCCTGGCGAAATCGAAGCGACCGGTGCCGAGCACTTCTTTCAGTTCCACCCTGCCGAAATCCGCCTCGATGAGTTTCGCATCCGGGTTCAGCCCGACGATGATCTTGCGGGCCGCATCCCGCTCCTGTGGCGTCGCAGTGCCGATCTTGTTGAGGACGACCACATCGGCAAATTCGATCTGCTCGACCAGAAGGTCGACGATGGTGCGGTTGTCGCCATCACCCGCCGTTTCGCCCCGGTCGGCCAGAAAATCGGATGAACCGTAATCATTGAGAAGATTGGCGGCATCCACCACCGTCACCATCGTATCCAGCTGCGCGACATCAGACAGGCTGCGGCCGTTCTCGTCACGGAAATCGAAGGTGGCGGCCACGGGAAGCGGCTCGGCGATGCCGGTGGATTCAATCAGCAGATAGTCGAAGCGACCCTGTTCGGCGAGCGCGCGGACCTCGGTCAAGAGGTCGTCGCGCAGCGTGCAACAGATGCAGCCATTGGTCATTTCCACCAGCTGTTCCTCGGTGCGCGAGAGATTGGCGCCGCCATCCCGCACCAGCGCCGCATCGATATTGATTTCGCTCATATCGTTGACGATCAACGCCACCCGCAGGCCATCACGATTGGCGAGGATGTGGTTGAGAAGGGTGGTTTTGCCAGCGCCTAAAAAGCCGGAGAGGACGGTGACGGGGAGTTTTTTCATGGGGACCTCGTTCTGTGGCAACAGTCGCGTGGGCGTCATGACGACCACGGCAGGCGATCTGGAAACGGAGGATTTTTGAAGTGCCGGTTCCAGTTATGTAACGTAATAACATTACATATGTGTGGCATGTCAACGGGCTTTGGAAAAAAAGCATCCGCGGAGAAGCAGGGGTCTCTGCCCAACAGCGTGCCGCTCTGACTTTCCAATAGTTAATGTTATTTCATTACATATTCGTTTGACGAATGTAATAACATTACATATCAAGGGTCCTCGAATGAAACCCCGCCCAGGAGGGATCGATGAGCGATCCGTGCCTCACCTTTACAAATCTGACGCTTGGATATGCCGGCCGTGCGGCCGTGCATCATCTGGATGGCGATATCACCAAGGGATCGCTCACCGCGGTTGTCGGCGCCAATGGCTCGGGCAAATCGACGCTGATGAAGGGTATCGCCGGCATCTTGAAACCGCTTAGCGGTGAGTGCCGGATCAGCGCAGGCATTTCCGTCGCCTATCTGCCGCAGCAGTCGGAACTCGACCGGTCGTTCCCGGCTCAGGTGCGCGATCTCGTTGAGCTGGGTCTCTGGCCCAGGCGTGGCCTGCTTGGCCGCCACCGTTCTGAGGACAAAGCGGCGATGGGCCGGGCGATGGAAGCGGTCGGGCTTTCCGGCTTTGAAAAGCGCAATATAGATTCGCTCTCCGGTGGCCAGATGCAGCGTGCCCTGTTTGCCCGCGCCATGTTGCAGGACGCGCAGTTGATCCTGCTGGATGAACCCTTCAATGCCGTTGATGAGCGCACCGTCACCGATCTTCTGGTGCTGATCAAGGCATGGGTTGCGGAAGGGCGCACGGTGCTGGCCGTCCTGCATGACCATCAACTGGTGCGACAGCATTTTCCGCAGACGATATTCCTCGCGCGGCGTCTCGTCGGTCTCGGCCCGACAGCCGATGTCCTGAAGCCGGAAAACATGCGGCAGGCGCGGCATTTCCACGAGGCATGGGAGGAGAATGCACCGTGGTGTGCGCCGGGCGATGCGCCGGTGACCAATGCGCTCGATGCAGGCCCACGGGCGACGTCGTCACATTCTCACACTCATCCCCAAGCCAACTCCCACGCGAATTCGAATGCCCATGGCTGATTTCTTCATCGAACCCTTCGTCCAATATGTCTTCATGCAGCGGGCGCTTGCCGGCGCCTTGATCCTTGCCATCAGCTGCGGGCCGGTCGGGGTGTTCCTGATGCTGCGGCGCATGAGTCTCACAGGCGATGCCATGTCGCACGCCATCCTGCCGGGGGCGGCTGTCGGCTTTCTGTTTTACGGGCTGGAAATCCTGCCGATGACGATCGGTGGGCTGGTGGTCGGCCTCGTGGTGGCGCTGGGTGCCGGTGCGGTGTCGCGTTTCACCGTCCAGAAGGAAGATGCGTCGCTTGCCGCCTTTTATCTGATTTCACTGGCGCTCGGCGTGCTGCTCGTTTCATGGCGTGGCTCCAGCGTCGATCTCATGCATGTGCTGTTCGGCACCGTGCTGGCGCTGAACAACGAGGCGCTCGGCCTCATCAGCGGCATCTGCATCGTGACGCTGGTGGTGATGATCACTTTCTGGCGGGCGCTTCTGGCGGAATGCCTCGATCCCCTGTTCCTGCGCTCGGTCAGCAACTGGGGCAGCCCGGTGCATTTTCTCTTCCTCGCCATCGTCGTGCTCAATCTGGTTGGTGGCTTTCAGGCGCTCGGAACGCTGCTTTCGGTCGGCCTGATGATGTTGCCCGCCGCCGCCAGCCGGTTCTGGTCCAACCGCGTGGCGCCCATGTGCTTCATCTCGATCGGCATCGGCATGGTTTCCTGCTTTGCCGGCCTCATCCTGTCCTATCACGCGTCGCTGCCCTCAGGCCCGGCGATCATCCTTTCGGCGGGCGTCATCTACGCGCTCTCCATTCTCGTCGGCACGCGCGGCTTGCTCGGCGATCTTCTCGGTTCCGGCCGCCACAGAACGGCCTGAAAACAGCGTTCGAAAAAAGGAGAACCTTCATGTTCAAAACCTTCCGTCTTGCCACCTGCGCAAGCCTTCTTACCCTTTCCCCGGTCCTGATGGCGCAGGCTTCGGCTGCCGAACTCAAGGTCGTGGCCAGTTTCTCGATCATCGCCGATTTCGCCAAAAATGTCGGCGGTGACCGCGTCGAGATTACCACGCTCGTCGGTCCGGATGGCGACGCGCATGTCTATGAACCGCGTCCGGCCGATGCGGTTGCCGTCAGCAAGGCGAATGTGGTGCTGGTCAATGGCCTGGAATTCGAAGGCTTCCTGAAGCGGCTGATCGACACCAGTGGCACCAAGGCGCCGGTCGTTGAACTGACCAAGGGCGTCGAGCCGCTGAAACTTTCCGAAGAACCGGCCGGCCATGCCCATCCGGAAGCGGAAGAAGAGGAAGGCCACGACCACAAGGCGGAAGAAGCCGGCCACGACCACGACCATGAAGGTCACCACCATCACGGTGAATTCGACCCGCATGCCTGGCAGTCGATCAAGAACGCGGAAATCTATGTGAAGAACATTGCCGGCGCATTTTGCGAAGTCGACAAGGCTGGTTGCGCCACATACACCGCCAATTCGGATGCCTATATCGCCAAGCTTGCCGCTCTGAACGAGAAGGTGAAGACTGAAGTTGCCGCCATCCCGCCGGAAAAGCGCGTTATCATCACCTCGCATGATGCCTTCGGTTATTTCGAGCACGCTTATGGACTGAATTTCCTCGCGCCCGAGGGCATCTCGACGGAATCAGAAGCCTCTGCCGCCGATGTCGCCAAGCTCGTGGATCAGGTCAAACACGACAAGGCCTCGGCGATCTTCGTCGAAAACATCACCGACAAGCGGCTGATCGACCAGATCGCCAGCGAAACCGGCCTGAAGGTTGGCGGCACGCTCTATTCCGACGCGCTTTCCGCCGCCGATGGCCCGGCTGCCACCTATATCGACATGGTCAACCACAATATCCAGACCATCAAGGCGGCGGTTCTGACGCAGTAAGTTTCGTGAGTTCAGTGTGAATCAAAGGAGGGTGGCTCAAGGCCACCCTCTGCCATTTTGCTGAACCTTTCCCTGCACGCGACGTGATTGGATCCTCGGGACAGGCCCGAGCATGACGAAAGAGAGGCTTTCGGCCTTTGCGTGGTGACTACCTTCGCCTTTTTCGATCCGCTGAAATTTCCCCCGGTACTTCCAATACGAACGAGCATGGGCAGCGATCTTCCCGGTGCACGTCTCGCGTTGCCCGTTGACAATCAATCGCCTCTTTGAAATGGTAAGATGTCAGACCAATTTAGAGGGTGCGTCTTGGACAGGTCCAGCCGGGAACTCATGCAGCCGATTCCGCCGAGCGACCGTGTGCGCCAGGTCGAGGCGGCGCTTTCCGACTATGTCGAGCGGGCGGGGCTGAAGGCCGGGGAGCGGCTGCCGGCCGAGCGCGAGCTGATGGCGGCGCTGGGTGTCGGACGGTCCACCATCCGCGAAGTCATTCGCAAGTTTCAGGCGCTCGGTGTCATCGACAGCCGCAAGGGCAGCGGCAATTACCTCTTGAAGCCGATTTCCGCCGCCACCGTGCATATGCCGATTTCCATCGATGCCGAAAGCCTGCGCGATGCGCTGTTGATGACGCTGGAAGTGCGGCGCGGCATCGAGGTGGAGGCCTCCATGGCGGCTGCGCGTCGGCGCACGGCGGACGATATCGCCACGATGGAAGCACGGCTCGACGAGATGGAGCGGGTGCATCTGGCCGAAGGCACCTCCGGCAAGGCTGACCTTGCCTTCCATCTGTCGATCTACGACGCCACCCATAATACGCTTTTCAAACAGCTTCTGGAGCAGATGCGCGAAGGTTTCGAACGTTTCTGGTCGAAGCCGTTCGACCGCCCGGATTTCGCCGGCCGCTCCTTTCCCTTTCACCGCACGCTGTTCAACGCCATCGCCGCCGGCGACGCCGAGACCGCCCGTGAAGAAACACTGAAAATCCTCGCCGTCGTCGAGGAGGATATCAAGGACATGTCGAAATGAACCAAGGCAACGATCTCTTCGATCCCGCCTCCCTGATCGTCGCCCATGACGAGACCCACGCTTTCGAAGCCGTGGTGCCGCCGCTGGTGCAGACCTCGCTTTTCACCTTTTCCAGCTACGACGAAATGGTCTCCACCTATCGCGGCGAGAAGGTACGGCCGGTCTATACACGCGGGCTGAACCCGACGGTGCGCATGTTCGAGGAGATGCTGGCCAAGCTCGAAGGCGCCGAAGATGGGCTCGGTTTTGCCAGCGGCATGTCCGCTATTTCCTCCACCGTGTTGTCCTTCGTGTCTCCGGGCGACCGCATCGTCGCGGTGCGCCATGTCTATCCCGATGCGTTTCGCCTGTTCGGCACCTTCATGCAGCGCATGAATATCGAGGTCGTTTATGTCGATGGCCGCGACGAGGCGGCGGTTGAAAAGGCGATGCCGGGCGCGAAGCTGTTTTATATGGAAAGCCCGACGAGCTGGGTGATGGAAGCCCATGATGTCGCAGCGCTGGCCGCCATCGGCAAGCGTCATGGTGCCGTCACCGTCATCGACAACTCCTGGGCAAGCCCGGTCTTCCAGCAGCCGATTTCCCTCGGTGTTGATCTGGTCGTGCATTCGGCATCGAAATATCTCGGCGGCCACAGCGACGTGGTCTCCGGCGTGGTGGCCGGTTCCAAGGCGATGATCGACCGCATCCGGGCGGAAACCTATCCCTATCTCGGCGGCAAGATGTCGCCTTTTGATGCCTGGCTGCTCATCCGCGGGCTTCGCACCCTGCCGCTGCGCATGAAGGCGCATCAGGCATCGGCGCTTGATATCGCAACCCGCCTGCAGGCGCTGGATGTGGTGGAAAAGGTCTGCCATCCGGGGCTGGCGAACCGCCTGCCGCCCGGCCTTCACGGCACCTCTGGCCTGTTTTCCTTCATCTTTAAGGACGGCGTGGATGTGCGCGCTTTTGCCGACCGCCTCAAGCTTTTCAAACTGGGTGTTTCCTGGGGCGGGCATGAAAGCCTGATCGTTCCCGGAGAAGTGGTGCTCGAACAGAAGGCGCAGCCAAACTCCGCCCACACCTTCGGCATCAGCGCGCGTTCGGTGCGCCTGCATGTCGGGCTGGAGGGCACGGAAGCGCTCTGGAACGATCTCGAACCCGCGATCAAGGCGGCCTCCGCCGCCTGACGTGTTTTTAAACTGACGACAAAAAAGGGGAGAACGACATGAAAAAACTGGTAACAGCAGCAATCTTCACCGCCCTGATGACCGGAACGGCGCTGGCGGACACGACCTTGAAACTGGTCGAGGTCATCACCAGCCCGGAGCGGACGGAAACACTGAAAGGCATCGTCTCGAAATTCGAGGCCGCCAATCCCGGCACCAAGGTGGAAATCATCTCTTTGCCGTGGAGCGAGGCTTTCCAGAAATTCGCCACGATGGTTTCGGCCGGCGATGTGCCTGACGTGATGGAAATGCCCGACACCTGGCTGTCGCTCTACGCCAATAACGGCATGCTGGAGAGCCTCGAGCCCTATCTTGCCAAATGGGAATACACCAAGGGCCTGAGCGAGCGCACGCTGGAACTTGGCCGCGATGTGAAGAACACCGCCTATATGCTGCCCTACGGCTTCTACCTGCGCGCCATGTTCTACAACAAGAAGCTGCTGGCCGAAGCCGGCGTGAAGGAACCGCCGAAGACACTCGAGGAATTTGCCGATGCGTCCAAGAAGGTCGCAGCCCTTCCCGGCAAATCTGGTTACTGCCTGCGCGGCGGCCCGGGCGGCCTCAACGGCTGGGTCATGTTCGGCGCATCCATGGCCGGTTCGAACGAGTTCTTCACCAAGGACGGAACCTCCACCTTCGACAGCCCCGGCTGGGTGAAGGGCCTGACCTATGTGATCGATCTCTACAAGAACGGTTACGCGCCGAAGGACAGCGTCAACTGGGGTTTCAACGAGATCGTCGCCGGCTTTTATTCCGGTACCTGCGCCTTCCTCGATCAGGACCCGGATGCGCTGATCGCCATCGCCCAGCGCATGAAGCCGGAAGATTTCGGCGTCATGACCATGCCGAAGGGACCTGACGGCAAGACCTTCCCAACGATTGGTTTCGCCGGCTGGTCGATCATGTCCGCATCCGCCAACAAGGATCTCTCCTGGAAACTGGTCGAGACGCTCGAAGGGCCGGAAGGCAATATCGAGTGGAACAAGAAGACGGGCGCGCTGCCGGTGCACAAGTCGGCGGAAAAAGACCCCTTCTATGCCAGCGAGCAGTTCAAGGGCTGGTTCGACGAGCTCGCGGACAAGAACGCCGTGCCGACGAAAATGCCGACCTATCTTGAGGAATTCGCCTTCTTCAAGGATTCGCTTGTGATCAAGACATCGCAGGAAGCGCTGCTCGGCGATATCACGCCGGAAGATCTGGCAAAGCAATGGGCTGATTACATGACGAAGGCGCAGCAGAAGTTCCTCGCTTCGAAATAACGACACGGACAGGCCGTGCGGGCGAAAATGCCCGTGCGGCGGTCTTGCCGGCCTTCGCTGCGACAGGCCTTTTCTTGAAATTTTCGGATCGGTGAGCCGAGAGGCTGGAGAACCCGTCCGTTCCGTCGTCCGATCAGGGAGCGATACAATGTCCTATGCCCATGGCGCCGGGCCGGTGGCCGCGCGCAAACCGGCTGGCAAACCGGCGATGCGACGGTTTGCCGACTGGGCCGAACCCTGGCTCTACAGCGCGCCCGTGCTGATGCTCATCGTCGCTGTCATGCTGGTGCCGCTGGTGCTTGGCCTGTCCTATGCGTTTCGCGACGTGCAGCTGCTCAATCCGTTTTCCGGTGGTTTCGTCGGCCTGAAACATCTGGAGGCGCTGTCGCAGGATGCGGCCTTTTACCGGGCGTTGAAAAATACGCTGTGGTGGACCGGAGCCTCGGTTTTCCTGCAATTCTTCTTCGGCCTCATTCTGGCTTTGCTGCTGGACAAGCCGTTTGCGGGCAGGGGGCTGGCGCAGGCGCTGGTGTTCCTGCCATGGGCCGTGCCGACCTTCCTTGCCGGCCTCAACTGGGCTTGGCTGTTCAATCCGGTCATTGGGCCGCTGCCGCACTGGATGGTGTCGCTCGGGCTGTTATCCGCACCCAATAATATCCTCGCCGATCCGCAGCTTGCCATGTGGGGGCCGATCATCGCCAATGTCTGGTGGGGCATTCCCTTCTTCGCCATCACCTTGCTTGCGGCATTGCAGGCCATTCCGCGCGATCTTTACGAGGCGGCGGAGATCGACGGGGCCAACCCGTTGCAGCGTTTCACCTCGATCACGCTGCCGTTTCTGGCGCCCACCATCGCCATCACCATCCTGCTGCGCACCGTCTGGATCGCCAACTTCGCCGATCTCATCATCGTCATGACCAATGGCGGACCGGCGGACCGCACGCAGATCGTCGCCAGCTACATCTTCACCCAGGCCTTCCGGCGTCTCGATTTCGGTTATGCCTCGGCCATCGCGCTGGTGCTGCTGGTCCTGCTGCTTGCCTATTCCATGCTGATCGTGCTGCTGCGCCAGCGCCTGATCGAGAAGGACTGACCGATGACATCAAGGATATTTCTCACCCTTGCCCATCGTCTGGCGATCCTTGCCTATATCGTCTTTGCGCTCTTCCCGCTGTTCTGGCTGCTCAAGGTTTCCGTCACGCCGAACGACCTGCTTTATAGCGAAGGTGTCCGGATGTGGCCGTCGCATGCGACGCTCGATCATTATCGTTATGTCATAGAAAACAGTGCCTTCCCGACGTTTTTTAAGAACAGCGTCATCGTTGCCGGCTCCACGGCACTTGCCGTAACGGTACTTTCCTCGCTGTCGGGTTACGCGCTGTCACGCTTCCGTTTCAAGGGTAAATACTGGATTGTCGCGCTAATGCTGATCACCCAGATGTTCCCGCTGGTCATGCTGGTCGCGCCGATCTTCAAGATGCTCTCGCCGCTCGGCCTCACCAACAGCCTGACGGGCCTCGTCATCGTCTACACCGCCTTCAACGTTCCCTTCGCCACCTTCCTCATGCAGTCCTTCTTCGATGGCATTCCGAAGGATCTGGAAGAGGCGGCGATGATTGACGGGGCAAGCCGGTTTACGGCGTTTCGCCAGATCATCCTGCCGCTGACTTTGCCAGGCATTGCCGCCACGCTCGGCTTCGTCTTCACCGCCGCGTGGAGCGAGCTTCTCTTTGCGTTGATGCTGATTTCCGGCAACCAGAGCGCCACCTTCCCGGTTGGCCTTCTGACCTTCGTTTCGAAATTCTCCGTCGATTTCGGGCAGATGATGGCGGCGGGCGTTCTGGCGCTCATTCCGGCCTGCCTCTTCTTCCTGCTCATTCAACGTTATCTCGTGCAGGGCCTGACGGCCGGCGCGGTGAAAGGATAATCCCATGGCTTCCATCGAGCTGAAGAATGTCGGCAAGACCTATGGCGACCTCGCCGTGCTGCATGGCGTCGATCTTGATATCAGGGATGGCGAGTTCATCGTCCTCGTCGGCCCATCCGGCTGCGGAAAATCGACGCTGCTGCGCATGATCGCCGGGCTTGAAGAGATAACATCCGGCGACCTGTCCATCGACGGTGAACGCGTCAATGATCGCCGGCCGAAGGATCGCGATATCGCGATGGTCTTCCAGTCCTATGCGCTCTATCCGCATATGAGCGTCGCCGACAATATGAGCTACAGCCTGCGCCTGCGCCGCAGCCCGAAAGAAACCATCGCGGCGGCGGTGGCCGGTGCTTCCGCCAAGCTCGGCCTCGATCCCTATCTCGCCCGCCGCCCGAAGGCGCTGTCCGGTGGCCAGCGCCAGCGTGTCGCCATGGGCCGCGCCATCGTGCGCCAGCCAAAGGCCTTCCTGTTCGATGAGCCGCTCTCCAACCTCGATGCCCGTCTGCGCGAGCAGATGCGCGCCGAAATCAAGCGCATGCATGCCGATCTCGGGGCCACCTCGGTTTATGTCACCCATGACCAGATCGAGGCGATGACGCTTGCCTCGCGCATCGTCGCGATGAATGCCGGCCATGTGCAGCAGATCGGCGCGCCGCTCGATCTTTACGACCGCCCCGCCAATCTGTTTGTGGCCGGTTTCATCGGCTCGCCGGGCATGAATTTCCTCGAAGGGCGGCTTCACCACGAGAATGGCGGCAGTTTCGTCGTGCTCGGCGATGGCACGCGTCTGGCACTCGGCCGGGATGTGAAGCTTGCCGATGGCGAGCAAGTCACGCTCGGCATCCGGCCGGAACATGTCACCGTTTCGCCCGCTGAAGGCGGTGTCGAAGCGGCAGTCGATCTGGTCGAGCCGACCGGTCTCGGCATCATCCTGCATCTGACCGTGCACGGATTGCCCTTCAAGCTGTTTTCGTCGGACCGGGCGCTGTTGCAGCCGGGCAAGTCCCTGCGGGTCGGTTTCCCGCAGGAGCGGCTGCATGTCTTTGACCGTGATGGCGTCAGGGTTGGCGAGGACTGACGCGCAAGGTCACATCGCCAGCCCCCTGTCATCGAACCTGTGGATTTTGGCATCATCTGGCGTGATGAAGACGGTATCGCCATGCCTGCATTCGAACTCGCCATCGGTTCTGGCAGTGATCGGCCCGATGCCTGATACCTCGAGATGCAGGAAGGTATCCGATCCGAGATGTTCGGCCACCATCACCTTGCCCTGCCACAGCCCGCTTTCCTTCGACAGCAGCAGATGTTCGGGCCGCACACCGGCGGTGGCGGCGTTC
>NZ_QSNV01000010.1:0-206753 GCF_009498615.1 Agrobacterium sp. ICMP 6402 | reverse complement strand
TGGATCGCTACTCCTTCATTGCAGTGGACTTTCACCACCTACTCTTTGCCGGTTTGTACCGGCGCACCAAAAATCCTATTTTTTAGTTATGCATAATGCACGGAAGAATAGTAATTCCGTCTTTTTCTTCTGTGATGAAAAGATTGACCCGCTGACAGAGAAATGGAGCCTAATTCTGGAGGTTAGTTTGGGAAGTGATGGGATTTTCGCTGGAAAAAAATTTTGTGAATTCATATCAAATATTTGATTTTATTAATATCATAACGAAATATACCCTCCAATAAATTGCTTCCATCTGCGCAACATACGAGCCATTTCGGAGTATTAAGGGTATGGTCCAAGGCTCTCTTTAGCGTATATTAACAACTCAAGATGTACCCTTGAGTTGATTTCATAATTGCGCATAAGGCTGGAGACATAAGGTGGACGTTCCGAGACACACCAACATGGACGATGGCGATAGCGGTCAATCGACACGGTACCCGGCAAAGCCCGGAACGGCCGGCATTCGCCCCATGCGCAAGGACGATGTCGAGGCGGTCGAGGCAGTGCTCAACAGCGCTTTCAAGAAGACCGGGCGTGAGAGAAACTTCGATTTCCGCTCCTATGTCGAGACATTGTTTTTCAGCAGCCCCGCCTTTGATCCGGAATACGGCAGTGTCGTCTACGATGCGGGGGAGAACAGGGTCACAAGCGTCATCCTCGCGGTCCCCATGCGGTTCATCGCGAATGGAAAAGCCATTACCGCCAGATTATTATGCGCTTTCGCATCGGATGGGAAACTCGGCTCGCTTGGGGCTGCCCGCCTGTCTCGCAGCATGCGCGCAACGAAACATGACATGCTGTTTTCGGACACGGCCTCCCCCGTCAGCGCCGATCACTGGGTCACGACCGGCGGCACCATGATGCCGATCGAAAGCCTGCAATGGCACAAGGCTCTCAAGCCCTTCTGCACGATTGCGCTGCGTATGCCGCGACGCTCGAAACTGGCCAAGACCACCCTTGCCCTGTCGGCGCTTGGATTTATCGACGGCATCCTGCGATCGTGGAAAAAAGGCCTGAGGCCGCATCGGGTCGCCGGCGCCAGGGTAAGAACCGTGGATTTCGAGACATTCCGCCGCAAGGCGCTGACGATGATCGAGCGGTTTTCCATTCGTCCGGAATGGTCTCACGAGGAGTTCCACTGGCTGATAGAGATGAGCAGGGCCAATGAGAGCCTCGGTGAGCTGAAAAGCCTGACGATCGAGACCGCCGAAGGCCATGTCATGGGCGCCGCCCTGTTTTTTGGCCAGCCGGGACGAACCGCCTATGTGCTCAACCTCGTCTGCGATGCCGGTCGTGAAAATGATGTGCTCAACGCCCTGTTCCACCATTTCGACGACGAGAATTACGCCCACGTCACCGGCATGTCGCAGCCCTTTCTCATAAACGCGCTATACCGCCAGAACCATATGAGCTTTCGCCATGACGGATATTTCTGCATGGCAACCCGGGATGAAGCGCTGCGCGACCGGGCGATTGCCGGCGACATCTATATTGGCGGGCTGTGCTCGGAAAGCTGGAGCAAGCTGATAACCGACTATTGAGCCGCCCCTTCGCCATTGACGCAGAAGGCAGGCCGCAGCGTTTTACGCTTTGGTGAAACGCTGGACATTCGCCGAAATCAGGTGGCGCAGAGCCTTCGCATAACGTTTGGAGCGCGTCTTGGCCGCCAGCGCGCTGGTCCAGTCCACCATCGAGCCGTTGATATCGAAGTCGCCCAGCTGCCCTTCGGGAACGTCGCCCTTTTCGATACGCTCGACGATCGACCCCAGCGCCGCGTAAAATTCCGGCGAGCGATAGGGCGGATGCAACGAATACATGCCCTTTCCCGTGCCGAGAAAATCCAGCCGGTGCACGCCCACGCGCATCATGTTGGTGCTCAGCACCTCTTCGGCGGGCATCGACACCGGCTGCTGATTATAGGCATAGGAGCGGATACGCCGCTTGGCATCGGGCCGCAGCAGTTCCAGCGAGCCGATCCGCTTGGCGAAGCGGTCCATGTCGATCATGAAAAGCCGCGTAGAGACAGTGGCGAAACGCCATGTGGGAATGCGCGATGGCAGCTTGCGCGGCTCTGGAATATTCCTCACCCCCGGCATGCCGACATGGCGGGAAATATCGAGATCGCCGCGCACCGTCGGCGGTCCGGAAAACGGCGTGATGCAAAGGGCATCGGGGTTGGCCTTCTGCAGGGCGACAGCCTCTTCGAACCAGTTCTGGCTGCCGCCGCCAAACATCATGTCGCTGTCCATATGCAGCACATAACGGGCATTGGCGCGTTTCAGACCATAGAAATACACATGAAACGGCCCCCCATCGAAGGCCTTGGCCGGATAGGGGATCGGCGAGCGCGAAAAGAAGGTCTTTGCCACCAGGTTGCGCGCCGCATCGCTGTAATCAACCACATCCACATGCAGATGCGGATAATTGGTCTGCATTTCCTCCAGCATGTCAAAAAGGCGTTTGCTGGCCGCATCAAAGCCATTGCCCTTGTAACGGCCTGCCCCGACCTGCCCGGTATCAACAGTCAGAAGAATGCGGTCCACCTGACCGCCCCACACCCGCAGCTGATGCGGCAGGGTAAGAGCCGCATGCGGCGCATCGAAGGGATGCAGATTGATCTGCAGCGCTTTCCGTACGGGAGGAAGCGACGTTTCAGCACTCATGCTCATGCACCACGGTTCCGGAATTCATTGATGACGGCCATCATCGGTTTTTCGTTGAAGCTCCAGTCCAGCGGCAGCGGCCGGTTGGCCGTACCGTCCCGGCGCGGATAGGCCCAGCGGATCCAGCTATATTGGTCCGAAATACCCCATGTGGTGATCGAGGAAAGCCCGCCACCCGCCGAGGCCGCTTCAAGAAAATCGCGGACCTGGCCGTTGATCAGCATATCGCGCTCGGCCTCCGGGCCAGGCAGCGTCTGGTCCATCACATCCAGCTCCGTCACCAGAACGGCAAGGCCGTAGCTGCGCATTTCCGTGGCAAAGGCGGCAAGCTCATCCTTGGCGATCGGCCAGCCGCCACGCAGATGCCCCTGCAGGCCGATGGCGTTGATCGGCGCGCCCTTCTCAAGCAGTTCGAGAATGAGGTTGCGGAAGGCCGCGCGTTTGGCCGGTGATTTTTCGACGGCGAATTCCACATCATATTCGTTGAGAACAAGCTGCGCCTTAGGATCGACCGCATGGGCAATATCGAAGGCCTTCTTGATGGCGTCCGACCCTGCGCCATAATACCAGGCATCACGCCGCGCGCGCACATTGCCCGGCACATCGGGGATAGGCTCGTTGACCACGTCCCAGCTGTGGATCACGTCCTTGTAACGCTCCATCACCTTGACGATGTGGGTCTCCATCAGCTTCTCGACCTTGCCGCTGCCACCGACACTCGCAAGCCAGGGCGCGTTGGAGGCATACCAGATCAGCGGATGGCCGTGCATGGAAAGCTTGTGCTGACGCGCAAAGTTGGCGATTGCATCCGCGGCGGCGAAATCGAACACGTCAGCGGAAGGCCGCATGACCTCCCATTTCATTTCGGTAACCGGGGTGATGCGCGAGCAATATTTGACAACAGCCTCGCCAATGCGGCTATCGGCATTAAGATCCGGCAGGTAAACCGCCGCACCATAAGGGGCGGTTTTAACAGGCGTCTTCTTCTGCGCGGCAAGGGCCGGGCCGGCCATGGCATGCAACAGGCCGGCACTTGCCGCACCGCCCAGAAAATTCCGCCGCCCGATCCGCATTCACCCGCCTCCGCAACCCACACATCAACGTCCGACAGGACGCAACCGCGCTCTAATTCTCAAAACATAACATCTCGATCATGCCAAAAGGATATTAAAGATTTGCAAGGTTAACCGACGCTATACCACGTCATAATTGGCGAGGCCCGCTTAATCCGGTAGTAACTTCGCTGTGCGAATTCTTGGCCCACCCTTATGGAGTTGAAAACCTTGGTTTCCGTTTCGATTGTCATTCCCGTTCGCAACGGCGAGCGTTACATCGTGGAAGCGATCGAAAGCGTCCTGCTTCAGGGCGAGACCATCCGCGAGGTGCTGGTGGTCGATGACGGCTCCACCGATACCACCGCGCAAAAGGTGGAAGGTTTTTCCGATCCACGTGTCAAACTGCTCGCCCGGCCGCAGGGAAGGCAGGGCGTTTCCGCCGTGCGCAATTTCGGCCTGTCGCAGGCGCGCGGCGAATGGACGATGTTCCTCGATGCCGATGACCGTCTGAAGCCGGGCGCCATCGCCGCCCTTTGCGCCGGTATCTCCGGCCCTGACGTCGTTGCCGTCTATGGCGACTACGAGCGCATCGACGAAAACGGCGTCAAGATCGGCCGGCGCAATCTCATCCGCCGCCGTGAAAAGCCTGACGGTTTCATCCTCCAGCAGCTGCTGGGCGGAAACTTCATCGTCAATGGCGGCATCATGCTGGTCAGGACCCGGATCTTTCAGGATTTCGGCGGTTTCGACGAGACGTTGCGTTATGCGGAAGACTGGTATGGCTGGTGCAGGCTCGCCGCCGCCGGCCGATTTGTCTATCTGCCCGGCTGCCATGTGCTCGATTACCGGGTGCACCGGACGAGCGTGATGATGAACCGGCTTTTGACCTTCCGGGACTGCGAGCCGGCCATCAAGGCAGTGTTTTCCGACCCCGCCATCGTCGCCGCCATTTCCCCGCAGGAACTGCGGCGGCTTCGCCACAAATCCGAAAACCACATGAATGCCTATACCGTGGCGCAGGCTTTTCGCGCCCGCCGCTACCGTGAGGCTTTCTCGGCGCTTGCCGATACGTTTCTCAATCGCCCACGCCAGAGCCTCCGGGCCATCGTTTTTTCCGCCGCAGCGCTTGCCGGTATTTAGGAGTTTCCATGCCCGAGATCATGCCGGAAGCGGTGGTGTGCATTCCCAGTTTCCGCCGGCCCGAAGGCCTGCGAAAGACGCTTTTGTCGCTCACAGCCCAGAAGGTCGATTTTCCCTTCGCAGTCGTCGTGGTCGACAATGATGGCGCAGGCCAGCAGGGCCTTGCCGTCGCACGCGCATTTTTTGGCGAAAGCGGCATGGCCGGGCAGGCTCTGGTGGAGCCGACGCAGGGCAATTGTTACGCCATCAATACCGCCTTCCGCACCGCCCGGCAGAGCTACCCTTCCGCTCAGTGGTTCCTGATGATCGATGACGACGAGGCCGCCTCCCCCGTCTGGCTCGCCGAGATGGTGTCGGCGGCCAAGTCCTTCAGCGTCGATATCGTCGGCGGACCGGTCAACCGTGAATTCGACGCGCCCGCGCCAAAGGCGGTTCTGTCGCATCCGCTGTTCGGCTCCATCGAAGCGCCGACCGGCCCCGTCGAGCAGATCCACGGATCGGGTAACTGCCTGATTTCGCGGAAAGTTTTCGAAAGCTTGCCGAAACCGGAATTCGACGTGCGGTTCAATTTCCTCGGCGGCGGCGATATGGATTTCTTCACTCGCTGCCGCAAGGCCGGTTTCAAATTCGCCTGGAGCGCTCAAGCCCTCATCATCGAATATGTGCCGGAAAACCGCATGGCGCCGCGCTGGATCATGGAGCGCTCGCTCAGAACCGGTATCATCAATTACAGCATCGACCGCGCTCGCCGTCCCGGCCTCAAGGGCGGACTGCTGCTTGCCGCCAAAAATATCGTCAGCCTGGGCCTGTCGCTTATCCGCGCTGTTGCCGCTTTCCTGAAAACCGGAGCGCTGCTGCCCGCCACCCATCCGCCGCTAATGTCCATCGGCCGCGTGATGGCGAGCCTCGGCATCACGCTCACGCCCTATAAGGCGCCGGTGAAAAAGGCCTGATACCCCTGATTACGGGCGTCAGTGTCAGCCCAGCGTTTTTTCCCTGCCCAGCGAAATCGTATTCATGCGCTTCTGGAAACCGAGGGAGGAAAAGACGGCTGCAAGGATGAGAAGCGGAACCAGAACCGGCCAGAAGAAACAAAGAACGATACCGGTCACCCGATAAAAATCCCAATCCCGGTCGCGGCGGGCGCCTTCAATATAGGTCATGGCGAGAGAGGTAACGGTGCCAATCCCATAAACAAAAAGAGAAATGGACGTAATGACCATTGCTGCCCTCAAATATCTCTGATTCGAATAAATTTATAATATTTCCCCAGTGTAACGCCGTTGCGCCCAGTTGCAACGAATTTCAGCGGCGAGACGCATTGTTTCAATACGTTAGGGTCATCTCATATAGATTGGCGAACACGGCTTTCAAAAAAACCGCTGAACAGTCAAAACTGAGAATGGCAAAACCGAGGACGGCGAAACTGCCGTTTTCCTCTCCGCCTTGTCAGCGTCCCGAAGCCCGGTAGCTGTGTTTCAGAAGTGAATATATAGCGATCGGATTGGTCAGTAGGTAACGTTTGCCGAGGCGTCTCGGCTCAAGCATCGCCCTGTAGAGCCATTCCAGCCCCATATCCTGCATCCATTGCGGCGCGCGGCTGTTCTTGCCGGCGAGAAAATCGAACAGGCCACCGCAGGTCTTGACCACGGCAATGCCGGAAAGCCTGTCCAGATTGCGCGAAACGAAGCGTTGCTCCAGCGGAATGCCGAAACCGACCCAGAGAATATCGGTCCGCGATGCGACGACATCTGCAAGGATCGCCTCTTCTTCCTCCCGGCTGAAATAACCGTTGCGTCGCCCGGAAAAAACCAGACGTGGATAAAGCCTCTGCATTTCCTCGACTGCGGCGCGGTTGACCTCTTCGGAGCCACCGAGGAAATAAAACCGCGCGCCCGTCTCTTCGGCCCGGCGGGCAACCGCATGAACGAGATCCGTCGTTGCGACGCGTTCACGCAGCGCACTCGGGCAGAACTTGCGGGAAAAGATTACCAGGGACATGCCGTCGGCGTGAATCTGGTCCGCCTGCCGCAGCATGGCGTCAAATTCCCTGTCGTGATGGCAGAGCGCGATGACCTGACCGTTCGCCGAGGTCGAATAGAACGGCCTTGCGCTGGCAGCGCGCACGCGCACCGACCGCAGGATGAAATCCTCAGCCGTTTCTTCAATCGTCACGTCAGCGATGGGTAAAGCCGCAAGCGGAATGACGGGCCAGGTCTTGTTCGGCCCTTTCGCATCCGGCATTTCGCTCCCTGTCATAATCTGTCCGGTGTCCAAGATAGGCATCGTTTCATTGTTATAGTCACACATATGCTTAGAGTATAAGGCTTCAAACACTACGAAGAACTATCATTAATATTTTTATAAACCCGCCGCTTGAAGCCGACAATTTACACGCCCGCAGGTTGAGACCGCTCTTTCCGCCTATTCCGGTTTGCCCACCGATGGGTTAAGGAACCGCGAACCCACACCACAGAAAAGGTCAAGGCCATGGAAACTATCTCGATCGACAACCGCGGCGATTTCGGCCTCTGGGCAATAGAACGGGCAAAGGAAATCGTCGCCAACGAAGCGTCCGATCTCGCCGTTTCGGTGCGCGACAGCGACGAGGCCGGCATTCGGGATGCGGGCAATGCGCTGGGTGCCGCCATCGCCGCTGCCCTGCTCGAAGTTTATGACGGTCTGACGTCGGAAGAATAAGCGCCGCGGGTCAGCCTCGTCAGGCGTAGCGCGCAGCAATTTCATCGTGGTCGTTGCGGCGCAGATAACCCCAGAGCCCGAGCGCCAAGGCAATGCCGAGACCAAGGAAAAGACCGCCTGCGCCACCGGCAATCAGGAAGGTCAGCTTGCCCGGCGGCCAGCTTCTGGAATTCGGCGCAACGGGCTGCGAAATCACCCGCACATTGGTGGAATCGATCGACTGCTGTTCGGCAAGCTGGCGCGAGCGGGTGAGATAGGTCTCGTAGATTGCGGCGGCCGAATTGGCGTCGCGCTCCAGATCCCTGAGCCGCACCTGCGCCTCGTTGTCGGTGAAGACGTTGGCGCGTTCCGCTACCGCCTTCAATCTGAGGGCATCAAGCGAGGAGCGGGCCTCGGCGACATTGGTCTTGGCCGCCTGCAGGATGCGCCGCGCTTCATCCGCCATGCCGCGTTCCAGCATGGCGCGCTCCGCCCCTGCGGTTGCCAGGCGCGGATGCCGCGCACCATAGGTCAGCGTCATCGCGCCGATCTGCTGCTGCAGGGTGCTATATTGCGCACGGATGGTGTTCATGGTCTGGCTATCGAAGATGGCGTCGCTCTGCGTGCGGTTCTGGGCAATCGCCGCTTCCATCTGCTTCAGGCGTGATTCTTCCTGAATGAGGCGCTGCTGTGCCGCAAGAACCTGCGCATTCAGTTCGCCGGAGGCGAGATTGCTGACCAGCTGGCCGTTATTTTCCTGCAACCCGTTTTCACGACGGAAATCCGCCACCCGTTTTTCGGCAACGGTCACGTTCTCGCGCATTTCCTCAAGCCGCTTTTTGAGATCGTCGACAACGCGCTGGCTGCTGTCGGAGGTCGTCTGGAACAACTCGCTTTCAAAGGCTTTGACGATGGCCTTGGAAACCGCCACGGATTTTTCCGCGTCGTTGGTCCAGACCGACAGCGTCACCACGAAGGAACGCGGATCGCGTTCCGCCGCTACCCGGTCGCCGAGGGAACGGAGCGCGCCGACCCGGTTGTCGCCATCTTCCGGCTTGGACGAAAACATCGCCTTCAGCCGGGCAAGCGGCGGCGGATTGATGAATTCGCCGTCCTGATCGAGCTTCAGCTCATCCACCACCCGTGCCAGCACGTTGCGCGAGGTGATGGTGCGCAGCTTGCTTTCCACTTCGAGGATCTGGGTGTCGCGCTGCTGGCTCGGCGAAAACACGCCGTCATTGACGACGTTGAGATTGGAGGGATTAACGACGATATCCGTATAGGCGGTGTAACGCGGCGGCGTCATGGAAGCATAGGTAAGCGCGGCGGCGACGCAGAGAATGATCGCCAGCACGATCCAGACAATGCCGTTCCGCAGCCAGATGATGACATCGTCCACACCGATCCTGTCGATATGCTTCAGGCCCGGCAGTGCGGTCGCCAGACTACCGGTCGGCGAGGATGGTTTCACCGGCTTCTCGGCCGGGGTCGGCTCGGCGGCGACTGCCGGTTTCGGCTCCAGATGCTCTTTCAGCACCGTGCGTTCGAAAACCTCGTCCTCATCCACCAGATCGTCCAGCAGGGAACCGTGGGGTCTGGCGGCGGGCGCCGTTTTTTCATCAAGCGGACGTGCCTGCTTATGTCCCGCCTTTTGAAGCCTGTACATTAGCCAATCCAACTCGAATGAACCACAAAAAAGGCCGGCAACATATGGTTTCCATCGTCGCCAGAGCCGCTATCGACAGACAAGTTTAAATATGACGGGTGAATTTTAGGTTACCCGCTTCATCCCGGCAATCATCGCCCATTCGTGGCCGCCATGAAAGAGATGATTGACCTGAATGGATCAATACGGTTCTTTCAGCCGTTATATTTTTATATTATCCATTTGAACCTCAAAGATTTTATCGAAACGGAGTTTGGCATGAGCCTGAAATTTGGAACGAGCGGCCTTCGTGGTCTCTCTGTCGATCTGAAAGGAAAAGCCTCGGCCGTCTATGCGACGGCATTTGCAAGGCACCTTCTCACATCGGGTCAGGCAAAGGCCGGCGACCCCATTCTTGTGGCCCGCGATTTCCGCGACTCGAGCCCGGATGTTTCCGCCACCTGTATCGCCGCCCTGAAAAAGGCCGGTCTCACCCCGCTCGATTGCGGCACGGTGCCGACACCGGCTCTGGCGCTTTACGGCCTGTCGCTGAAAGCAGGCGCGCTGATGATCACCGGCTCGCATATTCCGGCCGATCGCAACGGCATCAAATTCTATCGCCCGGACGGCGAAATCGACAAGCAGGATGAAACGGCAATCGCCGCCCTTGCAGTCGAAGTCGAAGCGGAAGGTGTGAGTGACGAGGCCGCGACGGCGGAAGACCATTCCGCAATTGCAGCTGAACTTTTCTACGAACGCAACATCTCCCTCCTGCCGGAAAAGGCGCTGTCGGGCCTCAAGATCGGCGTTTATCAGCACAGCACCGTGGCGCGCGATCTCTTCGTCAACGTGCTCGCCCATTATGGCGCTGATGTCGTACCGCTCGGCCGTTCCGAAACCTTTATTCCTGTTGATACCGAGGCGGTCTCGCCGGAAACGCTGGCGCTTCTCAAAAATTGGGCGCCGCAGCACGGTCTCGACGCCATCGTTTCCGCTGATGGCGACGGCGACCGCCCGTTGCTTGCCGATGAAAACGGCGTGCCGCTGCGCGGCGACCTGATCGGGCTTATCACCGCGAATTTCCTCGATGCCGGCGTGGTCGTCACCCCCGTCACCTCCAATTCCGGCATTGAAGCCAGCGGTTCCTTCGAGGTCGTCCGCACCAGGGTCGGTTCGCCTTTCGTCATCGCCGGCATGGCAGAGGCGCTTGCCGCCGGCAGAAACGGCGTCATGGGCTTCGAGGCCAATGGCGGCCTGCTGACCGCTTCCGCCTTCACCCTCAACGGCAGGGCAGTCTCGCCGCTGCCGACGCGTGACAGCTTCCTGCCTATCCTCGCCGTGCTGCTTCTGTCGGCCGAGCAGAAAAAGCCGCTGTCGGAGATCGCCGCCGCCTATAATCTGCCGGTCGCCGCCGCCGACCGTCTGGAGAATTTCGCCCAGGAAAAAAGCGCCGCCCTGATGACGCATCTGCGCGCTTCGCGCGACAATCTTGAGGCTTTCCTCGCCCCGGTCGGCAAGGTCAAGACGCTCAGCGACATCGACGGCCTGCGCGTGGCACTCACCGACGGCAGCACCATCCACTTCCGCCCTTCCGGCAACGCGCCCGAAATGCGCTGCTACGTCGAAGCCGCCAATCAGGACGAAGCCGAAACGCTGCTGAACAAGGGGCTCGATCTCATCCGCAATTTTGGATGAGTGGATGGCGCATGCGGGATGATATAAGCTGAACGCATGAAGAGAACGGACGCGATCAGAAAACTCAGGCGACACGCTCATGCGGTGAAAAGCATGGGCGCAACGTCGCTCTATCTTTTTGGATCGACGGCCCGCGATGAAGCCCTTGGCTCAAGCGATCTGGACATCTTCATCGACTATGATCCGGACCGCCGTTTCTCATTGCTCGATCTCGTCGGTATCAAGCAGTTTCTGGAAGAAGAGTTGGCGGTGGAAGTGGACGTGACGACACGCAACAGCCTCCACCCGCTGCTTCGCAATGACATCGAACAATCCGCAGTCCGGATATTTTGATGATTAAACGCAGGGTCGGACCAGTTCTCTCCGAAATTCTGGAGGCCATAAACGGCATTGAGACCCACACCGCAGGCCTGTCACTTGCTGATTTCCAGCAGAATTGGCTCCTCAAGCTTGCTGTACAGCGCGCCTTGGAGATCGTTTCCGAGGCATCACGGCACATTCCGGAGGACTTGCTGGACCTCGCACCGGACATTCCATGGAAACAAATTCGCGGGATCGGCAATATTCTCCGCCATGAATACCACAAGATCGCGGACGATGTGGTTTGGGCCGTGGTTACCGAACATGTCGCACCACTCAAAATCGCCGTTCAGGCTATTCAACGATCCATCAGATCCGAAAACTGAGGGGTCTATCGGCACAATGTCCCAAATGTCGCATCCCGCCTTTCCCTGTTGCTCTTCCCGCTTGAGAAAGCGATAAGGACCGCAGGGCCAGAAGAGGCGGACGATGAGCGGCGAGACCACTACCCTTTATGAAGCGATCGGCGGCGATGCGACCGTCAAGGCCCTGACCCGGCGCTTTTATGAATTGATGGACACCCTGCCGGAGGCGGCGCATTGCCGTGCCATCCACCCTGCCGATCTTTCCGGCAGCGAGGCGAAGTTTTACGATTATCTGACGGGATATCTTGGCGGACCGCCCGTCTATGTCGAGAAACACGGCCATCCAATGTTGCGCCGCCGCCATTTCGTCGCGCCCATCGGCCCTGCCGAGCGGGACGAATGGCTGCTCTGCTTCCGCCGCGCCATGGACGAGACCATCGAGAACCCGAAGCTGCGCGAGATCATCTGGGCGCCGGTGGAGCGACTGGCCTTTCACATGCAGAACCAGGAGGCGGACAGCCCATGAGCAATTCAAGCGTGAGCAACGGAAGTTCGACAGGCGCAACAGTGCCGCGCGAACGGCTGCGATCCTTCATTTTGCTGCTGGGCGGTTTGCTCGGGGCTGCGGGCGTCATGCTTGCTGCCGCCGCCACGCATACCGGCGAGACCTATATGCTGGGCAATGCCTCGGCCATGGCGCTGGCGCATGCCCCGGTGCTGGTGGCGCTCAATATCGGCGCGGACCGTATCAGAACCGCCATTCCGGCGGGCCTGATCCTCGGGCTTGGTACCGCGATCTTTGTCGGTGATCTCGTCACAAGGCATTTTTCCGGCCACAGCCTGTTTCCCTTCGCCGCCCCCACGGGCGGCCTTGGTATGATTGCCGGATGGCTCGTGCTCTGCGCCGGGGCATTTTTGAAGCCGAAAGGCTGATCGGCCTTAACGCCGCGTCCAGCGAAATGACAGGATGTTGCGGCCGCCTTCAGCCGCTTCGCCGAGCGCGAAAGACGGCGTTTCGCCGGGTTGGCGGGTGCGTAGATGGGGAAAGGTCACCACATTGCTGTCAGCCGCCGCACGGTTGCGCCGCTCCCGTTCGCCGACGATCTCATACATGTCCGTCAGGGCCGGATCAGCGCCCTGTTCAGCCATCTTGTGCAGTTCCACGCGGCAGGCTTCTGCTGCCGCGGGCTCATCATCATGGAAATTATTGCGCTCGTCGCTCATCGCTGGAGGTCCGTTCATTCATGGTCTGCAGCGCCCGCTCCAGACTGGATTTGCTGCCATTGCGCAGCGGAATGAACGTCTTGCCGAATTTCTTGCAACCCGACTTCACCCGCAGACACGCATCGTGGCTGATACAGTCGATCGGGCAGAAAACGCAGTCGACGGAGGGGAGAACGGTATCGATGCGCGACACCGCTTCACGCAGGCCGCCATCGTGGTGGATCAGCTCGGCGCCGAAATTGCTGGCGATCTGACGAAGATGCGCAACCTGACAGTCACGGCCGCCGACATAAAGAAAGCTTTTCGGGCCGGAAGGCTGCTGTGCGACCACGTCCCTTTCAGGTTGTGGCGCGCCAATACCCTGCTTGCCGCCGCGTCCGGCCTTCTTCTTTTCCTTGCGTGCCATTCCCTCACCTGCCGGTTGATTTTTCATGCCCCGGACGTTCGGGATAGCGGCACCATAATAAAGATGAGTTTTAGAGTAAAGTATAAAGGTGATCATTTTCCTCATGTTTTGACGCAAAACATCGATCACATATTCGCGAGAACCCGTCCCGCTTAGCCGTTTAGCCGCAATCCACCCATGAAAAGCTGCTCCAGATGCCGGGCCGCATCTTCAAAACGGCCATCCCCGCCGTGTCTGTCACCCAGCACCGCCCGCACCTGCACATCGAAATCCGCATAATGCTGGGTTGTCGACCAGATCGAAAAGATAAGATGGTAGGGATCACATTTGGCGATCCGGCCGGCCTTCATCCACGCGCGGATCACCTCGGCCTTTTCATCCACCAGTTGCTTCAGCGGCCCTTTCAGCTCATCCTCGATATGCGGCGCGCCCTGCAGGATTTCATTGGCGAACAGCCGGCTTTCACGCGGAAAATCCCGCGACATTTCCAGCTTGCGGCGAATATAGGAACGGATCTCGCTTTCGGGATTGCCCCCGGCATCAAAAGCCCTGAGCGGATCAAGCCAGGTATCCAGCACCCGTTCGATGAGCGCGCGATGCATCGCCTCCTTGGTGCGGAAATAATAAAGCACATTCGGCTTGGACATGCCGGCCGCCTCGGCAATCTGGTCTATGGTGGAACCACGAAAGCCATTGATGGAAAAGACACTGAGCGCTGCCTCGAGGATAGCTTCCTGCTTTTCCTCCTGAATGCGGGTCCGCTTCTGTGTTTTCGCTGCGCGCGGTATGGCCATTCTCTGCTCTCTGTTTCTTTTCGATGCAATTGCCGCTACAGTATGATTAAAAAATAATCGACGCGTACAGTTTGGGCAAAATTAGTGCGATTCGTCACAAAAGTCCCTTGCTGACGTCATCGCAAATTTGCATTGTTTACCAGCCGGTCAATTTATCCATCATCGCCAGCACAAGGCAATGGCTGTTATCTTAGCCGGCAAAAACGGGAACGGCACAAGCTTTGCTTCGATAAAAACAAAACAGGTGAGGACGACACTTCATGGCGGCGGGTAAGAACTTGACGGTCAATGGCGACCGTCTGTGGGACAGTCTGATGGACATGGCGAAGATCGGCCCCGGCATCGCCGGCGGCAATAATCGCCGCACACTGACGGATGAGGATGGAGAAGGCCGCCACCTGTTCAAGCGCTGGTGCGAGGCGGCGGGCCTGACGCTTGGTATCGACCGCATGGGCACCATGTTCGCCACCCGCCCCGGCGAGGATCCGGACGCGCTGCCCGTCTATATCGGCAGCCACCTCGACACCCAGCCGACCGGCGGCAAGTTCGATGGCGTGCTTGGCGTGCTGGCCGGGCTGGAGGTGGTGCGCAGCCTGAACGATCTCAATATCAGGACCAGACACCCGGTCACCGTCACCAACTGGTCCAACGAGGAGGGCGCGCGTTTTGCGCCCGCCATGCTGGCATCCGGCGTCTTTGCCGGCATCCACGATCTCGATTACGCCTATAGCCGCACCGATACTGACGGCAAGACCTATGGCGACGAACTGAAGCGCATTGGCTGGCTGGGCGAGGAAGAGGTCGGCGCGCGTAAAATGCACGCCTATTTCGAATACCACATCGAACAGGGGCCGATCCTCGAGGCGGCGCAAAAACAGATCGGCGTCGTCACCCATTGCCAGGGCCTGTGGTGGCTGGAGGTGACGCTGACCGGCAAGGAAGCCCATACCGGCTCCACCCCGATGGCCATGCGCGTCAATGCCGGCCTCGCCGCCGCCCGCATTCTCGAAAAGGTGCAGGAAGTGGCAATGGCCCACCAGCCGGGTGCGGTGGCCGGCGTCGGCCAGATGATCTTCACCCCCAATTCCCGCAATGTGTTACCGGGCAAAGTGGTTTTCACCATCGACCTCAGAACCCCCTCGCAGGCGAAACTCGACAGCATGCGTGCGATTTTCGAACGTGAGGTGCCCCAGATCGCCGAAGAACTCGGCGTCGGCTGCACCATCGAGGCCATCGGCCATTTCGATCCCGTCACCTTCGATCCGGTTCTGGTCGGCCGCGTGCGCGCCGCCGCCGAAAAACTCGGCTACAGCCAGATGGACATCATCTCCGGCGCCGGCCACGATGCCTGCTGGACCGCAAGGGTCGCCCCCTCCACCATGATCTTCTGCCCCTGCGTGGACGGGCTTTCCCACAACGAGGCGGAAGAGATTTCGCAGGAATGGGCAAAGGCCGGTTGCGACGTGCTGCTGCATGCGGTGCTTGAGACTGCGGAGATCGTGGAATGATCGTACCCACGATGGCAGGCCCCCTCATCCGGCCCTTCGGGCCACCTTCTCCCCGGCGGGGAGAAGAAACACGCGGCAGTGTTTTCGCCCCTCTCACCCACGTCGCAAAAACCTGCGACGGTGCCTCACATTTCTTCTCCCCGCCGGGGAGAAGGTGGCCCGAAGGGCCGGATGAGGGGGCAAGGGTCATGGCCGATCACATCGGTAAAAAAGCATCGAAGCGCCATTCCGGCAAAACCACCCAGGCCCGAAAGCTCCGCCATGACGAAACGGATGCCGAATACCGCCTTTGGTACGAACTGAAAAACCGGCGGCTAAACGGTTTCAAATTCAGTCGGCAAGTTCCTCTCGGCCCTTACATCGCCGATTTTGTCTGCCGCGAAAAAAAGCTGATCGTCGAACTGGACGGGTCGCAGCACGCCTCTTCCACGCACGACCGGCAACGAACGCTCTGGCTGAACCGCGAGGGCTATGCGGTTCTGCGCTTCTGGAACCACGAAATTTTCGAAGAGCTCTCCTCGACGCTCAACACCATCCTCGCCGTCCTGAACGCCGAGAGTTTCCTGCCTGATCATCCCGACCGTTATTCGCCAGCCCTCGCTACCGGGAACACGTAACCATGACCGCCACCATCATCAAAAACGGCACCATCGTCACCGCAGACCTGACCTACAAGGCCGATGTCAAAATCGAAGGCGGCAAAATCACCGAAATCGGGCCTGATCTGACCGGCGGCACGATCCTCGATGCCACCGGATGTTACGTCATGCCCGGCGGCATCGATCCGCATGTGCATCTGGAAATGCCGTTCATGGGCACCTATTCCGCCGATGACTTCGAGAGCGGTACGCGGGCGGCGCTGGCCGGTGGCACCACCATGGTGGTGGATTTCTGTCTGCCCGAACCGGGGCAATCGCTTCTCGACGCGCTGCAACGCTGGGACAACAAGGCGACGCGAGCCAATTGCGATTATTCCTTCCACATGGCCGTCACCTGGTGGGGCGAGCAGGTCTTCAACGAGATGAAGACGGTGGTTCTGGAAAAGGGCATCAATTCCTTCAAGCACTTCATGGCCTATAAGGGCGCACTGATGGTGAATGATGACGAGATGTTCGCCTCCTTCTCGCGCTGCGCCGAGCTGGGCGCCATTCCCTTCGTGCACGCGGAAAACGGCGATATCGTCGCGCAGATGCAGGAAAAGCTGATGGCGGAAGGCAATATCGGCCCCGAGGCCCACGCCTATTCGCGGCCACCCGCCGTGGAAGGTGAGGCCACCAACCGCGCCATCATCATCGCCGATATGGCCGGCGCGCCGCTTTATGTCGTCCACACCTCCTGCGAGCAGGCGCATGAAGCGATCCGCCGCGCCCGGCAGAATGGCATGCGTGTTTATGGCGAGCCGCTGATCCAGCACCTGATCCTCGACGACAGCGAATATGCCAGTCCCGACTGGGATCACGCCGCCCGCCGGGTCATGTCGCCGCCGTTCCGCAACCGCCAGCATCAGGACAGCCTCTGGGCGGGTCTGGCGTCAGGTTCGCTGCAATGCGTGGCGACCGATCATTGCGCCTTTACCACCGAGCAGAAACGTTTCGGCACCAGCGATTTCCGCAAGATACCCAACGGCACCGGCGGGCTGGAGGATCGCATGCCGCTGCTCTGGACCCACGGCGTGGCGACCGGCCGCCTGACGATGAACGAATTCGTCGCCGTCACCTCAACCAACATCGCCAAGATCCTCAACATCTATCCGAAAAAGGGCGCGATCCTCGTTGGCAGTGATGCCGATATCGTCGTCTGGGATCCGGCACTGAAAAAGACCATCAGCGCAGCGAGCCAGCAATCGGCCATCGACTACAACGTGTTTGAGGGACAAAAGATCAGGGGGCTGCCGCGCTTCACCCTGTCGCGCGGTCTCGTCAGCGTGGAGGAAGGCAGCATCGAAACGCAGCCGGGCCACGGCCAGTTCATCCCCCGCGACCCCTACCCCGCCGTCAGCCGGGCGCTTTCCACCTGGAAAGAACTCGTTTCGCCGCGCCGGGTGGAACGCAGCGGCATTCCGGCATCGGGCGTGTGATCATGAACACTGAAGCAAAACGTGAAATCATCATCGCCGCTGCCGTTCTTTTAAACGAGCGGCGGCAGATGCTGGTGGTGCGCAAGCGCGGCACCACGCAATTCATGCAACCGGGCGGCAAGATCGACCCGGGCGAAACACCACAGCAGGCGCTTCACCGCGAACTTGCCGAGGAAATCGGCCTGACGTTGCCAGACCATGCCGTTCGTTACGAAGGTGTCTTCCGGGAGGAAGCCGCCAATGAGCCGGGGGCCGACGTCGTTGCCCATGCTTTTATAGCCAGACTTCATACCGAGGTTCTGCCGCAGGCGGAAATCGAGGAAGTGCGCTGGCTCGATCTCGACGCCAAGCCCGATCTGCCGATCGCCAGACTCACCGAAACCCGCATGCTGCCATTGGCGCGCGCGGCCCTGACGGAAAGCGAAACCAAGCCACGATGAAGCCGGCCTCCCCCTATTCCGTCGTTTCCGCCAAAAATCTCGGCCTCACCTTCGAAACGGGAGATGGCCCGGTGCATGCGCTGTCCAATGTCGATCTCGAAGTCGGCAAGGGCGAATTCGTCTCCTTCATAGGCCCGTCGGGTTGCGGCAAGACTACCTTTCTGAGGGTGATCGCCGATCTCGAAAAACACACATCGGGAGAGATCACCGTCAACGGCACGACGCCGGAAACCGCCCGGCAAGACCGATCCTACGGTTATGTCTTTCAGGCCGCAGCCCTCTATCCCTGGCGCAGCATCGAAAAGAACATCGCTTTGCCGCTCGAAATCATGGGTTACACCAAAGCCGAGCAGCGCGAACGCATCGACCGCACGATGGACCTCGTCAACCTCAACGGCTTCGGCAAGAAATACCCCTGGCAGCTTTCCGGCGGCATGCAGCAACGCGCCTCCATCGCCCGCGCGCTCGCCTTCGATGCCGACCTGCTGCTGATGGACGAACCCTTCGGCGCGCTCGACGAAATCGTCCGCGATCATCTGAACGAACAGCTGCTGAAACTCTGGGATACGACCGGCAAGACCATCTGCTTTGTCACCCATTCCATTCCGGAAGCCGTTTATCTGTCGACGAAAATCGTCGTCATGTCACCGCGGCCGGGGAGAGTGACTGACGTGATCGAGTCTACTCTGCCGAGGGAGAGGCCGCTTGAAATCAGGGAAACGCCGGAGTTTCTGGCGATTGCGCATCGCGTGCGTGAGGGGCTGAAGGCGGGGCATAGCTATGAGGGGTGAGGTCAGCGCCAGCATTACCCCCCTCTGCCCTGCCGGGCATCTCCCCCACAAGGAGGGAGATCGGCAAGGAGCGCTACCAATGCTCTTTCCACAGGCGTTGAGATGGCCGAAACATCGCCGCGAGTCGATCTCCCTCCTTGTGGGGGAGATGCCCGGCAGGGCAGAGGGGGGTAAGCCTCACCCACAGGTCACCGCTAATCATCACCCTCGATGCACGCAGCGGAGCGAAAAACAATGACCCTCCTCCGCCACCGCCTCCTCCCAATCCTCACCGTCCTCCTCGCCATCCTCATCCTCTGGCACATCGCCGTCATCTATCTCAACATGCCCTTCGCCCGCGATCAGGCCACCCGCGCAGGCCAGACATTGAGCTTCTCACAACTCCTGCCGCAAACCTTCGCACAGGAACGCCCGGTCCTCCCCGCCCCCCACCAGATTGCCGCCGAACTGTGGGACACCACCGTCAACAAGGCGATCACCTCCAAGCGCAGCCTCGTCTATCATGCCGGCGTCACGCTCTCCGCCACACTGCTCGGTTTCGCCATCGGTGCGGTCCTCGGCATCCTGCTTGCCGTCGCCATCGTGCATAACCGCGCCATGGATCGCTCCGTCATGCCGTGGATCATCGCCAGCCAGACGATCCCCATCCTCGCCATTGCACCGATGATCATCGTGGTGCTGAATTCCATCGGCATTTCCGGGCTGCTGCCCAAGGCGCTGATCTCCACCTACCTGTCCTTCTTCCCCATCGTCGTCGGCATGGTGAAGGGGCTGAGAAGTCCCGAAACCATCCAGCTGGACCTGATGCACACCTATAATGCCTCGCCGGGCCAGATTTTCTGGAAGTTGCGCTGGCCTGCCGCCCTGCCCTATCTCTTCGTCTCGCTGAAAATCGCCATCGCGATTGCGCTGGTCGGCGCCATCGTCGGCGAATTGCCGACAGGGGCCGTCGCCGGTCTCGGCGCGCGCCTGCTCTCCGGCTCCTATTATGGCCAGACGGTGCAGATATGGGCGGCGCTGTTCATGGCAGCCGGTGTCGCCGCCCTATTGGTCTCCATTATCGGCATCGCCCATGCCGCAGTCCTCAAGCGAATGGGAGCAAGACCATGACGAACCCCGGCTGGTTTATCGGCGCGATCCTGTTCTGGCTTGCCGCCTGGGCCGTGAACGAATGGCTGGTGCGCCGCAGGTTCTCCGCGCCCGCCGCAAAGCGCATCAGCGACATCGCCGTGCCGCTGCTTTTCGGACTTGCCCTTTTGGCGCTCTGGGAAGGCATCGTGCGCGGCTTTGCCGTGCCGCCCATCCTGCTGCCGGCCCCCAGCGCCATCCTAGCCCGTCTTCTCGGCTCTCTGCCGATCCTCTGGGCGGATTTCCGCCAGACATTCCTTAAATCCGTGCTGACGGGCTATGTGCTCGGCTGCGGCCTTGGCTTTGCCGTCGCCATCCTCATCGATCGTTCTCCCTTCCTCCAGCGCGGACTGCTGCCCATCGGCAATTTCGTCTCCGCTTTGCCGGTGGTCGGCATCGCGCCGATCATGGTCATGTGGTTCGGCTTCGACTGGCAGTCGAAAGTCGCCGTCGTCGTCATCATGACGTTTTTCCCGATGCTGGTGAACACGGTGCAGGGTCTTGCCGCCGCAAGCCACATGGAGCGCGACTTGATGCGCACCTATGCCGCCGGCTGGTGGCCGACGCTGGTGAAACTGCGCCTGCCCGCCGCCTGGCCGTTCATCTTCAATGCGCTGAAAATCAATTCCACGCTGGCCTTGATCGGCGCCATTGTCGCGGAGTTCTTCGGCACGCCCATCGTCGGCATGGGTTTCCGCATTTCGGCGGAAATGGGCCGCAGCAATGTCGATATGGTCTGGGCCGAAATCGCTGTCGCAGCGCTGGCAGGTTCGGGCTTTTATGGTCTTGTGGCGCTCGCAGAGCGGGCCGTCACCTTCTGGCATCCGTCCGTCCGTGGGGGACGAACGTAAATAACGAAAAAGGGAACAGCGATGAAAATGAAACTTGCATCCATGCTTCTGGCCGGCGCGTCACTGATGACGGCGGTGAATGCGCAGGCCGCCGACAAGGTGACCCTGCAGCTGAAATGGGTGACCCAGGCGCAATTTGCCGGTTATTACGTCGCCAAGGACAAGGGCTTCTATGAAGCCGAAGGCCTTGATGTCGATATCAAGCCGGGCGGCCCGGATATTGCGCCTGCGCAGGTTCTGGCCGGTGGCGGTGCTGACGTGATCGTCGACTGGTTGCCATCCGCACTCGCCACCCGTGAAAAGGGCGTGCCGCTGGTCAATATCGCCCAGCCGTTCAAATCCTCTGGCATGATGCTCACCTGCCTCAAGGAAACCGGCATCACCAAGCCTGACGACTTTAAGGGCAAGACGCTCGGCGTCTGGTTCTTCGGCAATGAATATCCGTTTCTGTCATGGATGGCGCACCTGAAAATCCCGACCACCGGCGGGGCTGATGGCGTCACCGTTCTCAAGCAGGGCTTCAACGTCGATCCGCTGTTGCAAAAGCAGGCCGCCTGCATTTCCACCATGACCTACAATGAATACGGGCAAGTCCTCGACGCCGGCATCAAGCCGGAAGACCTCGTCACCTTCAAATATGAAGACGAGGGCGTGGCGACGCTGGAAGACGGGCTCTACGTTCTCGAAGACAAGCTGAAGGACGCCAAATTCAAGGAGGACATGGTCAAATTCGTCCGTGCCTCGATGAAGGGCTGGAAGTGGGCGGAAGAAAACCCTGACGATGCCGCCGGTATCGTTCTCGAAAACGACGCCTCCGGCGCCCAGACCGAAAAGCACCAGAAGCGGATGATGGGCGAAGTGGCAAAACTGACTGCCGGTTCGAAAGGCGCGCTCGACAAGGCGGATTATGAGCGCACCGTCAAAACCCTGCTCGGCGGCGGGTCCGATCCTGTCATCACCAAGGAACCCTCCGGCGCTTACACCACCGAAATCACCGATGCGGCGCTGAAATAGTCAAATCGAACCCGAAAGCATGAAACGCGCGGCCCTGTCCGCGCGTTTCTTTTTTCACTGGTAACCTATTTGACCAATTACAATATCCAGACCTATACAAAAATGTATATCAACCATCGTGGCTATGCGGATTGATTTGCACGACAACAACAATTAGAGTCCGCCCCACAAGACTGCCAAATTTGATCTTGTAGAAAAAGCACAAGGGCAATGTGCTTAAGGTTCGCGTTGAGGGGCGTTTGAATCGGGAGGATCGAAAAGGAAGTATTGTGATCCCTTGTTTCACATTCGCTATCGCATGACCTATTAAAACACGCCTTACGGCTGCAGGACATGCGATCGGATATTGCGCGAGCCAAGACACATGCAGCATAAATTTACCTTCAACCGCTTTGTTTTACTCCTTCTTTCCGCAACGGCACTGCCTTTTTCGGCTGCCGCCGAAGGCGAAGCGCAGGCACCGGCCAAACAGCAGAATCTGCCCTCCATCATCGTGGCGCACGCCGCAAAACGCGATCTCGTCGACCGCATCATCGCGACAGGCACGATCCGCCCCGTGGACGAGATTTACGTCCAGCCGCTGGTTGACGGCCTGTCGATCGATACGCTGAATGCCGATATCGGCGACCGGGTGGAAGCCAATGCGGTTCTGGCCGTGCTCTCCTCCGACAGCCTTGTGCTGCAAAAGAGCCAGCTTGAGGCCAACAAGGCCAAGGCCGAAGCCTCCGTCACCCAGTCGAAGGCGCAGGTTCTGGAAGCGCAGGCCAATCTCAACGACGCTATCCGCCAGCGAGACCGGGCCGCCAAGCTCGGCCAGAGCGGCTCCGGTTCCGTCTCCGAGACGGAAAAGACCGAGGCCGCCGCTCAGGTGGCGCAGGCCCGGCTCGAGGCCGCCAAACAGGCCGTTTCCGCTGGCGAAGCAGATATCAAGGTCGTTGACGCGCAGATCGACGACATCGATCTGAAGCTGACGCGCACGGGCGTGAAAACCCCCGTGGCCGGCATCGTCTCTGCCAAGAACGCCAAGGTCGGGGCCATTGCCAGCGGTTCCGGCAACCCGCTTTTCACCGTCATCAAGGATGGTGCGATCGAACTCGTCGCCGATCTTTCCGAAACCGATATTCAGAAGGTCAAGGCCGGCCAGAAAGCCTATTTGACGGTTGCCGGCGGAACCCAGAAAATAGAGGGCAAGGTGCGCCTCGTTTCGCCGACCGTCGATCCGACGACGCGCCTCGGCTCCGTGCATGTGGTGCTGCCGGAAAACAGCCCGGCACGATCCGGCATGTATGCCAGCGCCGAGATCATCGTCGAAGAGACGAACGCGCTTGCCCTGCCGCTATCGGCCGTCACCTCCGGACGCGAAGGCTCGACCACCCGCAAGGTGGAAGGCGACGTCGTCAAGCAGGTGAAGATCGAGACCGGCATAGAAGACAGCGGTTTTATCGAAATTGTCAGCGGCCTTACCGCTGGAGACAAGGTTGTCGAGAAAGCTGGAGCATTCGTGCGTGATGGTGACCGGATCCGACCGGTCGAGGCCCAGACGGCTGCGTCCAACTGACTGAGGGAATGAAATGAACTTCTCCGCATGGTCAATCCGTAACCCGATTGCGCCGCTTCTCGGCTTCGCGCTGTTGATGATCCTCGGCATGCAGGCCTTCAAGACCCTGCCGATCACCCGTTTTCCGAATATCGACGTTCCCGTCGTTGCCGTCACCGTGACCCAGAGCGGCGCTTCGCCCTCCGAGCTGGAAATGCAGGTGACGAAGGAAATCGAAGACGCCGTCGCCGCCATCAGCGGCGTCGATGAAATCCAGTCCACCGTGGTCGACGGCCAGTCGACGACAACAGTCGTCTTCCGCATCGAAAAGCCGACGGAAGAAGCAGTTCAGGACACGAAGGACGCCATCGACAAGATCCGCAGCGATCTGCCCTCCGATATCGAAGTGCCTGTCGTCAGCAAGATCGACGTCGAAGGCCAGGCGATCCAGACCTTTGCCGTTTCTTCGCCGAACATGACACTCGAAGAACTGTCCTGGTTCGTCGACGACACGATCAAGCGCTCGCTGCAGGGCCAGTCCGGCATCGGCAAGGTCGACCGTTACGGTGGTGCGGACCGCGAAGTGCGTGTTTCGCTCAGCCCCGAAAAGCTCGATGCCTACGGTATCACCGCGAGCGAGGTGAACAGCCAGCTGCGCGGCACCAATATCGATCTCGGTTCCGGCCGCGGCCAGATCGGCGGCAATGAGCAGACGATCCGCACACTCGGCGATACGCGCGACGTGACGCAGCTTGCCAACACCACCATTGCGCTCTCCAACGGCCGCTTCGTCAAGCTTTCCGAACTGGGTACGGTGGCCGACACCTATCAGGAGCAGAAATCCTTCTCACGGTTCAACGGCAACCCCGCCGTCACCTTCTCAGTGTTCCGCTCCAAGGGCGCAAGCGAGGTCTCGGTCGCCGAAACCGTGGCGGAAAGCCTCGAAAAGGTCCGCAAGGATCATCCGGAAGTCTCGATCCAGATGGTCGACGACGCCGTCTATTTCACCTATGGCAACTACAAGGCGGCGCTGGATACGCTGATCGAGGGCGCCATCCTCGCCATCATCGTCGTCCTGCTGTTCCTCAGGAACTGGCGCGCCACGCTGATTGCCGCCGTGGCGCTACCGCTTTCCGCGATCCCGACCTTCTGGATCATGGACCTGATGGGCTTTTCTCTCAACCTCGTCAGCTTCCTGGCCTTGACGCTCGCCACGGGTATTCTCGTGGACGACGCCATCGTGGAAATCGAGAACATCGCCCGACATATCAAGATGGGCAAGACGCCGTATCGGGCAGCACTGGAGGCCGCCGACGAAATCGGTCTCGCCGTCATCGCCACCAGCTTCACCATCATCGCCGTCTTCGTGCCGGTGTCGTTCATGCCCGGCATTCCCGGTCAGTACTTCATCCAGTTCGGTCTGACGGTTGCCTTCTCGGTGTTCTTCTCGCTGGCGGTGGCCCGCCTCATCACGCCACTGATGGCGGCCTATCTGATGCGTGCCGAAGACGCGATGGACGACCATCACGACAATGACGGCCGCCTGATGAAGGCCTATACGCGCATGGTTTCCGCCACCACCCGCAAATGGTGGGCACGTTACCTGACGCTCATCGGCGCCATCGGCTTCCTCGTCGCCTCCGTCATTCTTCTCGCCGGCGTTCCGGGCAGCTTCCTGCCGCCGGACGACGCTTCGCGCGTGACGCTTTCGGTGGAACTACCGCCCAATGCGACGCTTGACGAAACCGACCGGACAACGACCGAGATCTTCCATGCCATCCGTGACATCAACGGCGTGGAAAGCGTCTTCATTCTCGGCGGCGCGTCGCCCAAGGGCGATCTGGAACTTCGCCGCGCCACCGTCAACGTCATCCTCCAGCATATCGACCACTCGCTTCTGAAGGTGCTGGTCAACAAGGGGCTGGGCTCCATTCCGCTCATCGGCCAATATCTTCCGAAGGTGGAAGAAAAGGGCCGCATCCGACCGCAATGGGATGTGGAACGGGATATCTTCGCCAAGGTCCGCACCATTCCGGATGTGCGCATCATCAAGCTGAACGACCGTGCGGAACGCGAACTGAGCTTCAACTTCCTGTCGTCGAACGAGAAGGACCTGAACGACGCCGTCGGCATTCTCGAAAGCCGCCTGCGCGCCTCGCCCATCCTCGCCAATGTCAGCTCGGAAGGCGCCTTGCCGCGTCCGGAATTGCAGATCCGCCCGCGCAAGGATGAAATCGCCCGCCTCGGCATCACGCCGCAGCAGATTTCGCAGACGGTTCGCGTCGCCACCATCGGTGATATCGATGCGCTGCTGACGAAGATCTCGCTCGATGACCGGCAGATTCCGATCCGCGTACAGGCGTCCATCGATACCCGCCGCGATCTCGCCACCATCCGCGCCCTGAAGATCAAGACCGCATCCGGGTCGCTGGTGCCGCTCTACAGCGTTGCCGATATCGACTATTCGGAAGGTCCAAGCTCGATCAAGCGCAACGACCGCAACCGCGTCGTCTCCATCGGCTCCGACGTGCCGTTCGGCACGGCGCTCGATACATCGACGGCCGAGTTCAAGCGGATCGTGGCGGAAACCAAACTGCCGGCAAGCGTCCGCCTGGCGGAAAGCGGCGACGCCAAGGTGCAGGGTGAAATGCAGCAGGGCTTCGTTAACGCCATGCTGCTCGGCCTGCTGCTGGTGCTGGTGGTGCTCATCCTGCTGTTTAAGGATGTCATCCAGCCCTTCACCATCCTGTTCTCGCTGCCGCTCGCCATCGGCGGCGTGGCCGTCGCGCTCATCATCACCCAGAACGCGCTGTCCATGCCGGTTCTCATCGGTATCCTGATGCTGATGGGCATCGTGACGAAGAACGCCATCCTCCTGGTAGACTTCGCCATCGAAATGCGCCGTCATGGCATGGAACGGGTGCAAGCCATGATCGAGGCCGGTCGCAAACGCGCCCGCCCGATCATCATGACCTCCATCGCCATGTCGGCAGGCATGTTGCCTTCGGCACTCGGCGTCGGCGAAGGCGGCTCGTTCCGCGCGCCGATGGCAATCGCGGTCATCGGCGGCATCATCGTCTCGACCGTGCTGTCGCTGATCGTGGTTCCGGCCTTCTTCCTGATCATGGACGACCTGTCGCGCCTGCTCGCCCACCTCTTCGGCCGCTTCGTCGGCAAGAAGGAAGAGGAGGAAGAGGCTCTCTCCAACGAGAAACTCTCGGAGATCGCCCGCGAAAACAGCCTGGCGCTCTCCTCGCTGGAGGCCCGCGTCGCCGGCATGGAAAAGGGCTCGGGAGACAAATCCAGCGACAGGGGCAGCAATATATTGCGGCTGCCGCCGCTTGCTGCGGAGTGAAGCTTGCAAAATGAAGATTGAAACGCCGGGCCTTGTGCCCGGCGTTCTTATTTTGCGCAATGCGTCGCCGCTTGCTTCTTCTCCCCAAGGGGGAGAAGGTGGCCCAAAGGGTCGGATGAGGGGCAACGGCAGAGATTTACGGGGAGCTTGCCCCCTCATCCCGCTGCCGCGACCTTCTCCCCCTCGGGGAGAAGAAATATGCCGTACTCGCCCGCTCCATATTTGACCTTCTGTCTGGAGCACGAGTGGCCCGGCCATATTGCCAAAACCCGTTTGATCGAAATCAATTCGCTTTTCAGGTGAACTGCTAATCTCCCTCGCATCGGGAATTGCCGGTCGAAGGATAATGCGATGAGTTCTTTGCAGATAGGCGTGAGAGAGACGGAACATCCCCGGTTTCGTATCGCTGCGGACAGCCCGGCAAAAGGTTTGAGCGGGAGCCGGATGGACGTGAACAAGACCGTGAAGCTGAGCAACAGGGACAGGAACATTCTGCTGCGCGCGCCCTTGATCGGGATAGCGGATGACGCAGTGGCGTTGAAGCTGATGGAGGCGGCGACCATCATCAATGTCAACGCCCGCCATGTGCTCTTCAAGGAAGGCGAAGCGGCGCAGCATTTTTATTGCGTTCTGTCGGGTTATGTCCGCCTTTACCGGCTGGACAGGCATGGGCGCGAGGCGGATGTGCGCGTCAGCGGTCCGGGCGATACGTTCAACGAATGCCTGATTTTCGGCAGCGACAGCTATCGTTACGGCGCGCAGGCGGCGGAAAGCTGCACGGTGGCGCGTTTTGATCTGGCGAGAATCCGCACGTTGATCGATCAGGAACCGGCAATCGCCAAGGCCGTCATGCGCTGCCTTTCCAACAGCCTGCTCGGCACCATGGATTGTATCGCCAACGACCGGCTGCAGACAGCACCACAACGCGTCGCCCATTATCTCATCAATCAGGGCCCGCGCGACGCGACATCCTTTTCGATGCGGCTGCCATTCCAGAAAAGCCTGCTTGCCGGCAAGCTCGGCCTTGCGCCGGAAGCTCTGTCGCGCGCCTTCTCGGCGCTGAAAAAATCAGGCGTCACCGTGCGTGGCCGCATCGTGCAGGTCAATGACGTCGCCGCATTGAAGCAGATCTGAAGATAGCGGGAGAGGAAGAAAGGCGGGATGCCAGCCGGCAGCCCGCCTTTCGCCATTCCGGAAAGGGCAGATCAGCCCGGCTGCAGCACAAAGCGGAAGCCATCGCCCTGCCGTTCAATATGAAAAAACCCGCCGAGATGGCCGCCGGACACCAGCCAGCCGTGATCGGCCGCCTCCGCCAGCGCCGCAAGACGGGTGGCATAGGCAAGTTCGGAATCGATATCGTAAACGAAAGCGATTTCAGGATCGTCAGCCTGCAATCCGCTGACATGCAGCACATCACCCCACAATAACAGCCGGTTATCGCCGTTGCCGATGAGATAGCCGGCATGCCCCGGCGTGTGGCCGGGCATGGAGATCGCCTCGATATCCTCGGCAATCATGCCCATGGGGATCGGCCGCAGCATGGCACCGCAAATGTCGAGCAGCCGGGCGGCGAGATCGAAACCGCCCTGCCGGGCAGGCGGCAGGCTCTTGCGGGCATCCGCACTGGTGAAAAAGCCGAGATCCGCCTCCGGCACCCATATTTCCGCATTGGGAAAATAGGGCTTTTCGCCATCAATGAGGCCAAGCGCATGATCGCCGTGAATATGGGTGAGGATGACACGCCTCACGTCGGCCGGCTGAATACCGGCGGCGATCATCGCCGCGCGGGCATGGCCATAGGGGGCACCCCAGGCCGTGCCGCAACCGGCATCGACCAGCCAGATGCCATCAGGACCGGAGAGCGCGAAACAATTGACGTCCACATCCACCGTCTCGCCTTCAAGCCCGTCGAGAACCGCGGCCAGCGCCGTCTCGCCCTGCCGATGGATGAGATGGCCGACGGGCGCCTTGTAAACGCCATCGACAAAACGGGAGACAGCATAGGGGCCGAAATGAAGAGGCGTATTCATGGCTCAGAGACCACCCTGCTCTTTCAGGAAACCGACGATGCGCTCCACACCGTCACCGCGCTTCATATCGGTGAAGACGAAGGGCATGGCATTGCGCATGCGGGTCGCATCATTGTCCATGACAGTCAGATCGGCCCCGACATAGGGTGCCAGATCCTTCTTGTTGATGACCAGCAGGTCGGAGCGGGTGATGCCCGGCCCGCCCTTGCGCGGAATTTCCTCGCCCTGGCAGACGGAGATCACATAGATGGTGATATCGGCAAGATCGGGCGAAAAGGTCGCGGCGAGATTGTCGCCACCGGATTCGATGAAGACGACATCAAGATCGGGAAACCGCGCATTGAGCCCGGCAATCGCCTGCAGATTGATCGTCGCATCCTCGCGGATGGCGGTATGCGGACATCCGCCCGTCTCGACGCCGACGATACGTTCCGACGGCAGCGCCTGCATGCGCACCAGCGCCTCAGCGTCTTCCTTGGTGTAGATATCATTGGTAACGACGGCGACGGAATAATCAGCGCTCATCGCTTTGCAGAGCTTTTCCGTCAGCGCCGTCTTGCCCGAACCAACCGGCCCGCCAATGCCGACGCGCAGCGGGCCATTGCCCGATTTCATGCCCGATTTCACGACTGTGTTTCCTTCACTATGCTTCGGTCCTGTCTCACCATATCTCCTCCGCTTATCGCTTCAAGATAAGCAAGAACCGTGCCGCCTGTTTCTTCTCCCCACCGGGGAGAAGGTGGCCCGACGGGTCGGATGAGGGGGCAACGCCAGCAATATACCGAGAGCTTACCCCCTCATCCCGCTGCCGCGACCTTCTCCCCCCTCGGGGAGAAGAAACAAGCGGCATACACTCGCTCCATCAATGCCGTAGCTTTCAAGAACGGAAAAGCCGCGTGCCCTGCATCTCGTGGCGCATCGCCGCCGTATCGGCGAGGATCGTGGCGCTGCCGAGGTCATCGAGCGTGGATTGCGCAGCCCGCGCCGCCATCTCCGCAATCACCGCCTCGCTTGCGGCCAGAATGGCGACGCCATCCTTCTGGCCTGCCACGCCGAGGCGGATGCCGGCCGAAACCAGTTGCGAGACCCCGGCATGTGCGAAAGCGGCAAGCGTTTCCTGAAGCGGCACCGCATGCGCGGCGGCCACGGCCCCGACGGCGACAGGATATGGGCACTCCTTCGGCAATAGTTCCAGAACCGCATGCGGCCATGCGCCGGCAGCGGCAACGAAGGCATCACCCAGGAGCACCGTTTCGCGATATCGCTCCGCCGAGCCGGCCAGCGCCCGCGCCAGGGTGGCCGTTTCATTCAGGGCGGCGGCATCGGTGCCCCTGCGCCAGCCTTCCGCCAGAAACACCGCATCGTTCCACAGGCTGCCGTGGCGCAAAAGCGTCTCCACCCAGCCGTCCAGTTCAGCGGCATCGCAGACACGCCGGTCCTCAACCGCCTTTTCCAGCCCGCCGGAATAGGAAAAGCCACCAACCGGAAAGGCTGGCGACAGCCAGGCCATCAGCCGCAGCAGCGCGGCAACGCCGCGATCGTCGCTCACGGATCAGCCGTGATCGTGATGGTGGCCATGGTCATGCCCATGGGAATGACCGCCATGGGCGTGATAGGCGCCACGAACCGGCTGGAAAGGTTCTTCCACCTCGCGCACCGTGGCGCAGAGACCTTCGAGCATGGCGCGGATGACGTGGTCGCGCAGGATGAGGATACGCTCCTCCTCGATCTGCGCGGCAAGATGCCGGTTGCCCAGATGCCAGGCAAGCCCGATCAGGTGAAGCCGATCCTTCGGCGTGATTTCAAACAGCTTTTCAGCCGCAGCCCGAACCTCGATCAGATCACCGTTTTCCACCACGAGAAGATCGCCATGGGCAAACAGCACGGCTTCCTTCAGATCGAGCATCACCATCTCGTCATTTTGCAGATGCAGCAGCTTGCGGCGCAGATGCCGCTGGTCATGCGCCAGCGTGACATAACCGGAAGGCTCATCGCCAGGGGTTCCGGCGGGATGGTAAGAGGTAACGCGCAGCATGGGATGATCCGTTCGAAAACTGTCTTGGGGTTTCGATTTTTGACGGATAGGCGCGGGGATTTCAAGAAGCGATTTCGGGGCACGCGTGCCTCGGAAAAGGAAAAGCCCGGCATCGCTGCCGGGCCTTCACAAAATAACAAACCAATCAGGCCGCAGCGCGGCTTTTCAGGTTTTCCAGAATGTTCTGCGGCGAGGAAACGCCGTAAGGGTCGGATTCGCAATTGTCCTGATAGCCCTCTTCCTCGAACCACTGCTCGACAAGACCGTCATTGATGACGGCGGCGTAACGCCAGGAGCGCATGCCGAAACCGAGATTGTCCTTGGCGACCAGCATGCCCATCTTGCGGGTAAACTCGCCCGAACCATCCGGAATGACCTTGACGTTTTCGAGGTTCTGGCCCTTTGCCCAGGCATTCATGACGAAGGCATCGTTGACCGACAGGCAATAGATTTCATCGACGCCGAGCGCGCGGAATTCACCCGCCAGCTTTTCAAAATCGGGCAGCTGGAAGGTCGAGCAGGTCGGCGTGAAGGCGCCGGGCAGCGAAAACAGGACGACCTTCTTGCCCTTGAAATAATCGTCGGAGGTCATGTCCTGCCAGCGGAACGGGTTGGGGCCGCCAACGGCCTCGTCACGAACGCGCGTGCGGAAAGTTACGGCGGGCACTTTTTTGCCGAGCATGTCTTTTCTCCTGATCTGTCTCAATTTCTGGTGTTTTACGCAGATCGCTTGGGATCAATCCGCGCGGGATTCTTTTGCCGTTTCCATAACGCAAGATGCGCTGCGGTGCAGCATAAAAATCGGATTTAAGTCATCGAATGTACGAAATGCCGCATCGGCGGGGGATCAATTGTGGAGATCGACCGACCAGCGCAACAGCGGCGGCAAGGGCGTCCACCAGCCGGTTCGAATACCGGCCTCGCGCAACATGGCGGCCGACCACGTGTTGCAACCGGCAAACGCATTAAACCAGCCATTCGCCTCGAAAAACGCGTCCGTCAAACCATAGGCGGCGCCGGGGACAAGCTGGACCTTGCCGTCATTTCTGACGAAACTTGCCCTGATACCCGCGAGAAGGCGCTGATAACCGGCTTCAGAAATACGAAGCCGTTTCACCCCGGCCAGATCGGCGGGAAAATCCCCCGTCACATCGACATGCATCACCGATTGATCCAGCGTAAACGAGCGCAGCACCGGCATCGGTTTCAGATCTGCCCATGTAGGTGTCTGTATGTAAAACGACCGACCACCCCAGCCGAACACCAGAGTGGCAGCTGCGGGATGGTTGACGGCAATACCGCCTTCCTGCAACTCGGAAAACACCCGCCGCAGATCGTCATCCACCGGCAGGGCAATGTCCGTATGGATCGGGTTCGACAATAGCAGGATTTCGCGATCCCTCACGCCGCTTGCATCATCGGCGAAAAAGGGGCGCGGCACCACAGTGCCGAACACAAGAAGCAGCACGATCAGCAGCACGCCGCCGCCGATCCATCTGAGGACAGTTCTCAACGCAACGCCCCGTTAAAACAGGAAATAACGCTGCGCCATCGGCAACACGGTGGCGGGTTCGCAGGTCAGCAATTCGCCATCCGCCCGCACTTCATAGGTCTCGGGATCAACCTCGATATGCGGGGTGAGTGAATTGTGGATCATCGACGCCTTGGAAATGCCGCCGCGCACGTTCTTCACCGCCAAAAGCTTCTTGGCGACGCCGAGGCGCTGGGCAAGGCCGGCATCCAGCGCCGCCTGTGATACGAAAGTAACCGAGGAATTGGTGCGCAGCTTGCCGTAAGCCGCAAACATCGGCCGGTAGTGCATCGGCTGCGGGGTGGGAATGGAGGCATTGGGATCGCCCATGGGTGCAGCGGCAATCGAACCGCCGAGCAGCACCATCTCCGGCTTCACGCCGAAAAAGGCCGGGTTCCACAAGACAAGATCGGCGCGCTTGCCGACTTCGATGGAGCCGATCTCATGGCTGACACCCTGCGCGATGGCCGGGTTGATGGTATATTTGGCGATGTAGCGGCGCACACGGAAATTGTCGTTTTCGCCGGTCTCTTCCTTCAGGCGGCCGCGCTGGCGTTTCATCTTGTCGGCGGTCTGCCAGGTGCGGATCGCCACTTCGCCGACACGGCCCATGGCCTGGCTGTCGGACGAGATGATCGAAAACGCGCCGATATCATGGAGAATATCTTCCGCCGCAATGGTTTCCTTGCGGATGCGGCTTTCGGCAAAGGCGATGTCTTCCGGAATGGACGGCGACAGATGGTGGCACACCATCAGCATGTCAAGATGTTCGGCCAGCGTATTGACGGTATAGGGCCGCGTCGGATTGGTGGAAGACGGAATGACGTTGGGGTTGCCGCAGACCTTGATGATATCAGGCGCATGCCCGCCGCCCGCACCTTCGGTGTGGAAGGCATGGATGGTGCGGCCCCTGATGGCGGCGACCGTGTCTTCCACGAAGCCGCTCTCGTTCAGCGTATCGGTGTGGATCATCACCTGCACGTCGTATTCGTCGGCGACCGTCAGGCAATTGTCGATGGCGGCGGGCGTCGTGCCCCAGTCCTCATGCAGCTTCAGCGACGACGCGCCGGCAAGGATCATCTCTTCCAGCGGTGCGGGCAGCGAGGCATTGCCCTTGCCGGCCAGCGCCAGATTCATCGGAAAAGCATCGAAGCTTTCGATCATCCGCTCGATGTGCCATGCGCCGGTGCAGGTGGTGGCGAGCGTGCCATGCGCGGGGCCAGAGCCGCCGCCCAGCATGCAGGTGATGCCGCTCATCAGCGCTTCCTCGATCTGCTGCGGGCAGATGTAATGGATATGCGCGTCCATACCGCCGGCGGTCAGGATCCTGCCTTCGCCGGCGATCGCTTCCGTAGAGGGACCGACGATGATCGTCACGCCCGGCTGCGTATCCGGGTTGCCGGCCTTGCCGATGGCGTGGATGCGACCGTTCTTCAGGCCCACATCCGCCTTGTAGATGCCGCTATGGTCGACGATCACCACATTAGTGATGACGGTATCGACAGCACCCTCAGCCCGTGTTGCCTGGCTCTGGCCCATGCCGTCGCGAATGACCTTGCCGCCGCCAAATTTCACTTCCTCGCCATAGGTGGTGTGGTCCTTCTCGATCTCGATGAAGAGTTCGGTATCGGCAAGACGTACCTTGTCGCCAACGGTCGGGCCGAACATGCCGGCATAGGCGGCGCGGGAAATCTTGTAAGGCATGGGCTCAGGCTCCTTGGGATGCGGAGAAAATCGATGTGCGAGAAATTCGTTTGAGCCGGCCCTTGCCCGCCAGGGCTTCGACCAGCTGTTGTTCAGCGGCAAATGGATGACCGCTCCAGCCCTGATGGCCGAAACCGGCAATCGCCACCTCATCACCATCACCGCTGACGCTCTCAAGAACATGGGCGATGGCGAAAAGGCCAGTGCTGGGGCAAACATAGGGTGCGCGCGTATAGGCTTCGAGCGCCGCATCCAGCCTTTCGTGCAGGCCGCGCGGAATAACGATGTGGCTCTTGCCGGTTTCTCGTGCAATGGCGGCAAAGCCAGCGGTATAATCGGCGCAGAAGTCGGTCAGTTCCGGCCAGCGCCGGCGAATATCCGGCTCCATTTCGGCAAACTTTGCGGGATCGCGCACCGACCAGATGGCGGCAGCCTGCCGCACCCCGTCGCTCTCGCGCCAATCGGTGCCTTCAGTCATCTCCCGACCCGGCCGCCCGGTGTTACAGACGGCCACCACATCGGTGCGTGTGCCGCCAGACCCCAGAGACCGGCAATCATTAAAGCGGATGACGATGTCGGAACGGTCGATGAAATCAGCCGCACCCGGCGGCAGTTCCCCGTTTCCGACAATCGTGATGCGCCGCCCCATGCCGTTCAGAAACCCTCGGCAAGCTGGCGCAGTTCTTCGGCGCGCTTGCCGCTCAGATCGGCCAGGCAGGACGAGATCAGCATCGGTTCCATCGAGCCGCCGCGCGCCTGAAAGCCGGAGAGCGCGCAATTGGCATCCCGAAACGCCACCCAGGCGCGCTGCGCAGTCACCAGAGCGTCAGTCGCACCCTTGCCGCTTGCATCCGCCGTCTTGTCGCGCTCGGTGAGCAGCTTGCGCAGCTTCTGATATTCGGCGTTCAGCTGCTTGTCGGCCTTTTCATAGTCCTTGCCGGCGCAGATGGTCATGTCCGCCTGCGTTTCCGGTGCCTTGCAATCCGGTTCGTTCTGCGCGGCAGCCGGCATCGAAAAGCCGGCGGTGACGGTAAGCAGCACAGCCGCCACGAAAAGACTTTTCCGTCTCTCAATCATCATTCAGGCCGCCGCGCCGTCAAAAGCCTGCGGCTTCAACGCCCGAGGATCAACGCCATCAAGACAATTGGCGTTCACCGCCACCATCGGCGTTCCATCCGGCCCATCGGCATAAGCAAAGCTTTCAATGCCGCAGGTGGAGCAGAAAAGATGATGGATTTTATGTTTGTTGAAGAGATATTCGCTCAGCTTGTCCTCGCCGGAAAGCAGGGTGAATTTCTCACGCGGCGCAAAGGCGAGCGTCGAGCCCAGACGCTTGCAGCGCGAGCAATTGCAGACAATGGTATGATCGAGATCGGCATCGACCTCGAAGCTGACGTCGCCGCATTGGCAGCTTCCATGATAATGCGCACTGGCCATCTTATAACCTCCCCATGACCTGTTGACGAAAACCGTAAACCTCACGCTTGCCGGAAAGCGGCACCAGCGTTACTTCCCGCTTCTGGCCGGGTTCGAAACGCACCGCCGTGCCTGCCGGGATATCGAGACGCATGCCGCGCGCCTTGTCGCGCTCGAAAATAAGCCCGGCATTGGTCTCGAAGAAATGGTAATGGCTGCCCACCTGGACCGGCCGGTCGCCGGAATTGGCCACTTCGATCGTCACCGTCGGCTGGCCGGCATTGAGTTCGATGGTGCCCTCTGCGGTAATGATTTCGCCTGGCTTCATGGTGCTCTCCCTTATCTGTCTCAGGCGGCGGTCGCGGCCGCGCAGCCTTCGGCCTTCAGCACGCGCTTCGTTGACGCCGGATTGTTGACGAGCTTTGCCGTCGGGCGGACCGGCCTGCGAACCAGCTCACCGCCGCAATTCGGGCAGGCGCCTTGAAGCACATCCGTCACACAATCAACGCAGAAGGTGCATTCGAACGAGCAGATCATCGCATCCCGGCTGTCGGGTGCAAGATCGCGGTCGCAGCATTCGCAATTGGGCCTCAGTTCCAGCGCCATGCCTTCCCCCTCACCGGATCGGTTCGTGAACGGTCACCAGCTTGGTGCCGTCAGGAAACGTCGCTTCCACCTGCACATCATGGATCATTTCAGCAATGCCTTCCATCACCTGATCGCGTGAAATCACATGCGCACCGGCTTCCATCAGGTCGGCAACGGCGCGGCCGTCACGGGCGCCCTCAACGACGAAATCGCTAATCAGCGCAATCGCTTCGGGATAATTGAGCTTCACGCCGCGCTCCAGCCGGCGGCGCGCCACCATGGCGGCCATGGAAATCAAAAGCTTGTCTTTTTCTCTTGGGCTAAGGTTCATCGTCGTCCCGCAGCTTGCGCACCTGCACCGCAAACCACTGAGGGTTTCGGGGAACAGGTCCGACTTGTTTGACAGACCCCGGAAGGTCGCCTGTCGCGGGCGATCCGGAGGTTACAGATTCCAGACTTTCGGCACTGGCGCGCCGTTTCGCAAGAGCGAAATGATCGGAAAAAGCAATTTTCTGAGGGAGAAACCGTCTGCCGCAGAGACACGCACGACTAGCTTGCCCTGCCATTCGCTGGCACCGCCGCTTTCACCGGCAATAGCCCGAATTTTAGGCAGAAGCGCCTCGGAGAGAGGTCCGATATAAAGCAGCGTCGCAAAGGCCACCTGCCCGGCCAGAACCGCCGTCCTCGCCGTCAGCTCCGCCACCTCGCCCGCAAGCAAGAGTTCTTCGGCATGCACCAGCCTGCCGCCATGACGAATGCGCCAGCGGTCGCGGAACAGGCCATGCGTCATCGCTTCGCCCATGGCTTGACGCCCGAGCAGAACGGCTTCGACGGCGATGAATTCGGAGGAGGCGTCGAGATCGGCTTCCAGCCTGCGGGTCAAGGACGCCCGGTCGAACAGAATGGTTTCCTGCGGCAGCCAGTGCAATCTGGCGCCCGGCCCGGCCGAAACACGGGCGGTAACGGTGGCTGTGCCTGATGATGCCTTATAGACCTTCTCGCAGGCCTGCGTTGTTACCACCAGCGAGGTGCCTGCAGCGGCCGTGGCCCGCCATTCTATTTCGTCTCCGCCAGTCAGCCCGCCGGAGGAGTTGATGAGAATGGCTTCCATCTCATTCGAAAACGTATCCGGCAGGCGGATTTTGGCGCAGCCTTCCTGAAACAGCTGGTCCAGCCGGCTGCGCCCTTCGACGGCTTTGGTTACAATGCGTCCTCTGCCACGGGCGCGCTGCTGCCGGACAGGTTCAGCGTCTTCACAACCGGAAGAGCCGATGGCTTGCTGTTGCTGCTGCACGCGGTCTCCGATGTACTTGCGGAAGCGGACGAGGCCTTGGCGCCACAATCCTTCTTGACGACGGCGTCCACCACCAGCTGCCCTTCCGTGTTGCGGAAGAAATCCCACATTCTTTCGGCCGCATCAACCGTGCGCATCACTTCGCCTGTGGGCATCTTGCGCTCCACCGCGGGTTCGGCCTTCGGCGTCTGCTCGCCACCGGGCTTGCGGGTAACCACGGCGCTCGCGGCCAGCACTTCCGCCTTCATGGTGGCGCGCGGCCAGGCATGGTCCCAGTTTTCGATGACATAGGACTGAATGCGCGCACCGCCCTTGCAGACATCATAGGAATTAACGGTAAAGCTCTCGCCCGGCTTGCTTTTCGCGCCGCCCTTGCAACCGTCCATTTCGGCCCAACGCTTCAGCGCCGTTTCACCGCCATATTGCCAATAGGACTTGCCGCCGCCCTGATAGGGATTGGCAGGATCCTTCAGGCCCGCAAAGGCGATGATCGACATCGGCCGCGCCGGCTGGCAGCTTGCCGTATCCGGTCCCCATTTGCCTTCGGTCTCCAGCGGATAACCGGCGCGCAGCGATGCGACAAAGCCGGCGGCGTTAAAATCCTTGGCTCCGGTGCAGATGAATTGCGACAGCATGCGCCCGCCGCCGGAATAACCTGAACCGTAAAAGCGCTCTTCATCCACGCAGAATTTGCCCTTGACCATGTCAACCGCATTGCGAATGAAGCTCACTTCATCCAGCCCGCCCGGACGCGTGGTAACACCCGGAACATTCCAGGCGTGAGTGCCGGGCATTTCGCCATTAAGGCTGCCCGCCAGCGCCACGACCATCAGACCGTCGCGCTCGGCAAGCTTGTCCCAGCCGCTGCGGTTCAGCTGGCCGTGCGGATTGCTGTTGGAGCCGTGGAAATCGAATACCACCGGCAACGGCTTTTTTCCGTCATAGGCCGATGGAACGAAATAGACGCCGTCGCGTTTCTGACCGTTAGAGAGAATGGAAAAATCATGCCGACCTGGCTCCATGCCGGGTCCGGGAAGCTGACCGCAGGTCGAGGCCGACGCTGCGGCGCCAGCGCTCGCACATATCACAAAGCCCAGAACCAGGGTGCGGGCGGAGCGGAACAGCCGGGCGGCCCGGCCAAGGGCAAAGTCTTGATGCATTGACACGCCTTTATTGGCACTATGTCTCCGACGATACGTCGAAGGTGCATGGAATGTAAGGGATCAACTGTCGCGGCGTGCGAATAGACTTTTCCTGTGTCTCGCATGCAGCATTTGCGCTGCCAATATCACAGCCTTTTATTCAACGAAATACTAAAATTGCGCATAAAAGCCATGCTCAGGCGCATAGGCTTTCAAAATATTAATCGGCCGTTCGCACGCCGTGATCGGCGCGCAGCATTTTTAGTCTCGATTTATACTGTCAAATGACGCCGCGCTTCCGGTGTATCCAGCGTTTCAGCCATCCCCTCATGCACGATTTCACCGCGATCCATGATGTAGACGTAATCTGCAAGTTCACGGCAGAAATCCAGATATTGCTCGACCAGCAGGATCGCCATGCCGGTAGAATCGCGCAGATATTTGATCGCCCGGCCGATATCCTTGATGATCGATGGCTGAATGCCCTCGGTCGGCTCATCTAGGACGAGGATTTTCGGCCGCGTCACCAGCGCCCGGCCAATGGCAAGCTGCTGCTGCTGGCCGCCGGAGAGATCACCGCCGCGCCTCCCCAGCATGATTTGCAGCACCGGAAACAGGCTGAAAATATCGTCAGGAATGAAACGCTCCTTGCGCGGCAGCGGCGCATAACCGCTTTCGAGGTTCTCCTGAACGCTGAGCAGCGGAAAGATCTCCCGCCCCTGCGGCACATAACCGACACCGCGCTTGGCCCGGTGGTACGGCGCCAGCCCATCCAGCGGCGCGCCGCCGAAACTGATCGAGCCGGCACTGATGGCGTGCTGGCCGGTCACGGCGCGCAACAGCGAGCTTTTGCCGACGCCGTTGCGGCCGAGAACGCAGGTGATCTTGCCCATCTCCGCATTGAGCGACACGCCGCGGAGCGCTTGCGCTGCGCCGTAGTGGAGGTTGATGTTTTCGACTGTCAGCATGTCATCCACCTGTTCTAGTTCAGTAATGTTCGTCGCAACGCCTGCAGGGCAAGGTCCTGCCCGGAGGTCTTGTCACCCCCCACCCGGCTTACCTCTTCGGCAATATCGATCAGTTGGCGTCTCTCATCGAAATCGAGCGCATTTGCCCACAAATCGCGAAATCTGCGGATAGGGTCTTCGGGATTAACGACATTTCTGGACGCCCATTCTCCAAAGACGATCACTTCCTCCATATCCGCGGGCGGGATGATGCCTTTCATCCTGTCGCGAACGACATTTTTGGCCATGTCGAGATACATCGGCTTTTCGTTCGCAAGGCACATGAAGAATGCCACCGCAGCAATGGCGGGATCGCGGATGGAGGCTATCGGAGCAACTTCGGCCTTCTTGCGAAACGATCTGCGCTTATAGGCGCCGCGCATTTTCTCGACGGTATCGATGATTTCGCTACCTGCCTCACGCACCATCTTCAACCGCCAATACCAGACTGCTGCAGCACCGATTGCCATAACCAGAATTCCAATCAACGCCATTAGATCAACTCCAGATTTTAAATTTTTCAACTTAAATCCGGTTATTATTACAGGCACAAGTAGAGGCCAGCTCTTTCTATCGCCCCAGATAATTCTCGATCACCTTCGGATCGCTGGACACGAAATCGATAGACCCTTCAGCCAGCACCGAACCTTCGGCAAGACACGTCACCTTCACGCCCAACTCGCGGATGAAGCCCATGTCGTGTTCCACCACCACCACCGAACGGGTCTTGGCGATTTCCTTCAAGAGCACGGCGGTTTCGGCCGTTTCCGCATCCGTCATGCCCGCCACCGGCTCGTCCACCAAGAGCAGCTTCGGCTCCTGCGCCAGCAGCATGCCGATCTCGAGCCATTGTTTCTGGCCGTGCGAAAGGTTGGCGGCGAGGTCGCTGCGGCGGTGGGCAAGGCGCACGGTGGCGAGGATTTCCTCGATGCGGGCCTTGTCTTCCTGCGTCAGCCGGTAGAACAGCGTGGCGAACACCCCGCGCTTGCGGTTCAGCGCCAGTTCCAGATTGTCCCAGACGGTGTGGCTTTCAAACACCGTCGGCTTCTGGAATTTCCGGCCGATACCGAGCTGGGCGATGTCGGCCTCGTCCTTTTTAGTGAGGTCGATACTGTCTTCGAACAGCACGGTGCCGCTGTCAGGCCGCGTCTTGCCGGTGATAATATCCATCATCGTCGTTTTGCCCGCGCCATTCGGCCCGATGATGGCGCGAAGCTCGCCCGGCTCCACCACGAAGGAGAGGGAATTCAATGCCCTGAACCCATCGAAGGAAACGGAGACGCCATCGAGATAAAGCAGGCTTTTGGTTCTGTTTTCGGAAACCGTGTTCATGAGCTTACTCCGCCGCCTGTTGCGCAACCGCGCTGTCATTGCCCGGCTGCTCACCGGCGCTTGCCGCCCGCGCAACCCGCTTGTCGCGTCGTCCGGCCAGATAATGCTGCACCGTGCCGACGATGCCCTTGGGGAAAAACAGCGTTACCGCGATGAACAGACCACCCAGCGCAAACAGCCAGAATTCTGGAAATGCCCCGGTGAAATAGCTCTTGCCGCCATTGACGAGAATGGCGCCGATGATCGGCCCGATCAGCGTGCCGCGCCCGCCTACAGCCGTCCACACCACCACCTCGATGGAATTGGCGGGCGAAAATTCGCCGGGATTGATGATGCCCACCTGCGGCACGAACAGCGCGCCGGCAATGCCTGCCATCATGGCCGAGACGACGAAGGTGAAGAGCTTGATGTTTTCCACCCGAAAGCCGAGGAACCGCACCCGGCTTTCGGCATCACGCACGCCCACCAGCACCTTGCCGAATTTGGAATTGACGATGCCGGACGCAATCAGCAGCGACAGCGCCAGCATGACGGCCGTCATGGCAAACAGCACGGCGCGGGTGCCATCCGCCTGCACGGAAAAGCCGAGGATATCCTTGAAATCGGTGAGACCATTATTGCCGCCGAAACCCATATCGTTGCGGAAGAAGGCAAGCAGCAGGGCATAGGTCATGGCCTGCGTGATGATCGAGAGATAGACGCCGTTGACCCGCGAGCGGAAAGCGAACCAGCCGAACACGAAGGCCAGCAGGCCCGGCACGACAAGCACCATCAGCGCCGCAAACCAGAACATGTCGAAGCCCTGCCAGAACCACGGCAGTTCCTTCCAGTTGAGGAACACCATGAAGTCAGGCAGCACCGGATGGCCATAAACCCCGCGCGTGCCGATCTGCCGCATCAGATACATGCCCATGGCATAACCGCCGAGCGCGAAGAAGGCGGCATGGCCGAGCGAGAGAATGCCGCAATAACCCCAGACCAGATCGAGCGCCAGCGCAAGCAGCGCATAGGCCAGATATTTGCCCAGCATCGACATGATGTAGGTCGGGATGTGCAAGGCGCTGTCTTGAGGCAACAGCAGGTTGGAGGCGGGCACCAGCACGGCAATGGCGAGAATGATGCCGATGGCGATGGAAATGCGGCGATCAAGCGCGCGCAGGAGGAAGCCGGTAATCATGCTTCGATCGCCCTTCCCTTGAGTGCGAAGAGACCGCGCGGCCGCTTCTGGATGAACAGGATGATGAGGACGAGCACGAGGATCTTGCCGAGCACGGCGCCCACCGTTGGCTCCAGAAACTTGTTGAGCACGCCGAGCGACAATGCCCCGACCAGCGTTCCCCAGAGATTGCCGACACCGCCGAACACCACCACCATGAAACTGTCGATGATGTAGCTCTGGCCAAGATTGGGCGAGACATTGTCGATCTGCGACAGCGCCACCCCGGCAAGGCCGGCAACGCCGGAGCCGAGCGCGAAGGTGAAGGCATCCACCCACGGCGTGCGGATGCCCATGGAAGACGCCATGCGGCGGTTCTGGGTCACGGCGCGCATCTGCAAACCGAAGGCGGAGCGCTTCAGAAGCACCAGCAGCGCGAAAAACACCGACAGCGAGAAACAGACGATCCACACCCGGTTCCAGGTGAAATTGAGATAACCGACGCTGAAGGAACCGGACATCCAGCCGGGGCTGCCGACTTCCCGGTTGGTGGGGCCGAAAATGGAGCGTACGCCCTGTTGCAGCAGGAGCGAAATGCCCCAGGTGGCCAGCAGCGTTTCCAGCGGCCGCCCGTAGAGATAGCGGATGACGCCACGCTCCATCACGAGACCGACAAACGCCGTCACCAGAAAGGCGGCGGGCAGCGCGATGGCCAGCGACCAATCAAACAGGCCGGGGAAATGCGAACGGATCACCTCCTGCACCATGAAGGTGGAATAGGCCCCGATCATCACCATCTCGCCATGCGCCATATTGATGATGCCCATGACGCCGAAAGTGATGGCAAGGCCGATGGCGGCAAGCAGCAGCACGGAACCGAGCGACAGGCCATACCAGATATTCTGCACGTAATCCCAGAAGGCGAGCGCGCTTTCAATGCTGGAAATCGCTTCATCGACATTGGGCTTCAGGCTCGGATCGACGGATGGCGTCGCCGCCATCAGGATACTGATCGCATCGCGCCCGCCAAGCTTCTTGATGGTGGCGATCGCTTCTTTCTTCAACTCGAGGGGGCGGTCGGAGGAGAGCAGCGAGACAGCCCGCGCCTCCTCCATCCGGGTCCGCACCTCGTTGTCAGTTTCCTTTGATATGGCCGTTTCCAGCAATTCGAGATTTTCAGCGCTGGGGGCCTTCAACACGGCGTCTGCCGCCGCAAGCCGCACGGATTTTTCCGGGCTGAGCAGCGTCAGCCCGCCAAGGGCAGCGCGGATGGCGCGGCGCAGAGTGTTGTTGACCCTGATCTTGGAAACGGCAGCCTTCGGTGCTTCGCCGGCGCTTTCGCCGGTCAGCGGATCGACAAGCGTGAAGCTGGAGCCGGCGGGCTTGGTCATGAAAACGAGATTGTCGGATTTGCGCACGTAGAGATCGCCCGCAGCGAAAGCCTCCAGCGCCGGAACCACGCGAGCGTCGCCGGTGGCGGCGATCTGGCCGATCAACACTTCGGCCTGCTTGAAGTCGGCCGTGCCGAGCTGGTCGACCAATTGTTTTGGGTCGCTTTGCGCCAGGGACTGGGCTGCGATCCCCATGGTGAGCCAGAGGAAGATGGCTCCGAGAAAAGATCGGATCGTCATGTGGGGGTCCTTGGAGCGGCGGTGTATTTTATCTGGCGATGAGTATGCTGCGTTACCCCCCTCTGCCCTGCCGGGCATCTCCCCCACAAGGAGGGAGATCGGCGAGGTGCGCTCGCATCGCTCTATCTCGACCGAAGAGAAATGCGAGACCTCGCCACTTGCCGATCTCCCCACCTGTGGGGGAGATGCCCGGCAGGGCAGAGGGGGGCACGCTTGTTCAGTTTTCAACTATCGAAGCACCGCCCCCACCAAAGGGAGCGGCACCCAACCCAACTAATCAGCTACCCTTGCCACCGCACTTACCCGTGGCCACATTGAAGTTCCCGCAAGACATCGGCTTCCTCCAATCCGAAATCAGATCCTTGGAGTCCGGCAGATAATCCGACCACTCATCACCCACCACCTGCGGCGTCTGCTGCACGATCTCGAATTGCCCATCGGCCTGGATTTCTCCGATCAGCACCGGCTTGGTGATGTGGTGGTTCGGCATCACAGTCGAATAGCCGCCCGAGAGGTTCGGCACGGAAACGCCGATGATCGAGTCCAGCACCTTGTCCGTATCGGTGGTGCCGGCGGATTCGACGGCCTTTACCCAGGCGTTGAAGCCGATATAGGCGGCTTCCATCGGGTCGTTGGTCACGCGCTTGTCGTTCTTGGTAAACGCATGCCAGGTCTTGATGAACTCGGCATTAACAGGAGCATCAACGGACTGGAAGTAGTTCCAGGCGGCAAGGTGGCCGACCAGCGGTGCGGTATCGAGACCGGCAAGCTCTTCTTCGCCAACCGAGAAAGCGACGACCGGAATGTCTTCCGCCTTGATGCCCTGGTTTGCCAGTTCCTTGTAGAACGGCACGTTGGCGTCACCATTGATGGTGGAAACCACGGCGGTCTTCTTGCCGGCTGAGCCGAATTTCTTGATGTCGGACACGATCGTCTGCCAGTCGGAATGGCCGAACGGCGTGTAGTTGATCATGATGTCCTCTTCCTTGACGCCCTTCGACATCAGGTAGGCCTTCAGGATCTTGTTTGTGGTCTGCGGATAGACATAGTCCGTGCCGGCCAGAACCCAGCGCTCCACACCTTCGGTGCTGGCAAGGTAATCAACGGCCGGAATGGCCTGCTGGTTCGGCGCCGCACCCGTATAGAAGATGTTGCGGGAGGATTCTTCACCCTCATATTGCACGGGGTAGAAAAGCAGCGAATTCAGTTCTTCAAACACCGGCAGCACGGATTTGCGCGACGACGACGTCCAGCAACCGAAAACGGCGGCGACCTTGTCCTGCGAAATCAGCTGGCGGGCCTTTTCGGCAAACAGCGGCCAGTCGGAAGCCGGATCGACCACCACGGCTTCGAGTTTCTTGCCGAGCACGCCGCCCTTCTTGTTCTGCTCGTCGATGAGCATCAGCATGGCGTCTTTCAGCGTCGTCTCTGAAATCGCCATGGTGCCGGAAAGCGAATGCAGCACGCCGACCTTGATCGTATCGTCAGCGGCGAACGCACCGTGGAAGGCGGTGGTGGACATGATCGCGCCGAGCAGCGCGGCGCTAAGCGTCTTGCGGAATATCATCGGAAGAACCCCTCTCCTTGTTGGCCTCTTGTGAAGGCTCAGCGGCATCTGCGGCCGCTGCTGGAGGGGACTATCGGTCTCACTGATGCCAAACCGTATACGTCAATTGACGTAGGCTGGGTGGCGAAAGCTGCAGGGGTGTTTGGGATTAAAACAGAAGAACGTTCACATATGAACGAGCGGCTTCCGCTTGTTTCTTCTCCCCGCCGGGGAGAAGTCCGCGGCAGCGGGATGAGGGGGCAAGGGTGCTGTCAATCGCTGGCGTTGCCCCCTCATCCGACCCTTCGGGCCACCTTCTCCCCGGCGGGGAGAAGAAATGCGCGGCGACGTCTCAGATCAGGAATGCGGCCATCAAGAATGCGGCTTGCCGTCCCGCTCTTCATCCCGGATCGCGTCATCATGATACCAGGAGCCAAAATCCACATGCGGCTCCCGTGCCTGACGCTCAAGCTCGCTAAGCCCGCTATTGTGGAACTTGGAAAGGCCCGCGCGCCCGCCGACCGGGAATTGATAGATCGTTGCCGTCTCGCGATGAAAGCCAGTTGCCATTTCGATCATCTCACTTTGGTTGCATCGAAGCACTTTGTTCAGGAAGCAAACCCACAAAGACCGGATTCGCTCCGTTTGATTAAAAAAAAATCACGTTGCGAAAAATATAGGCATTAAACGGCCAATCAGCAAGAAAAACCATTCCGAAAGCGCCGGTTTTTGGGGCAAATGCCGATCCATCGCGCGCAATCGAAATCACTGCACCGCAGCAGGGCATTTGAGGGCAAGGAGCCGGCTATCTATAAGGATTCAATGATGAAACTTGAGGGACGAATTTGCCTGCTGCGGCGCAACAAGCGGAGAAGGGAGCGGTAATGCGATGGGCTTGAGAAAGAGCCGCTGAAAGATTTTTCGAATAATTCGTCGGATATCGCCAATCTGGCACGCGGCATGCATCTAAGGGGTCAGCCCTTGAACGCGAATGTGCTTCCGGTGGCAAACGCCACGGCAAGCCTCAAGGCTTCGCATTGTTACCTATGAGAGGTTCGTAATGACTAAGTTCAAACTCGAGTACATCTGGCTGGACGGATACAAGCCGGTCGCAAACCTGCGCGGCAAGACACAGGTCAAGGAATTCGACGAATTCCCCACGCTCGAGCAGCTGCCGCTTTGGGGTTTTGATGGCTCCTCCACCCAGCAGGCTGAAGGCCATTCGTCGGATTGCGTGCTGAAGCCCGTCGCGATCTACCCCGACCCGGCCCGCACCAACGGCGCGCTCGTCATGTGCGAAGTCATGATGCCCGATGGCGTTACCCCGCATGCCTCGAACAGCCGCGCCACCATCGTCGAGGACGAGGATGCATGGTTCGGTTTCGAACAGGAATATTTCTTCTATCAGGACGGCCGCCCGCTCGGCTTCCCGGAACAGGGCTACCCGGCTCCGCAGGGTCCTTATTACACTGGCGTCGGCTTCAAGAATGTCGGTTCGGTTGCCCGCGAAATCGTTGAAGAGCACCTCGATCTCTGCCTCGAAGCCGGCATCAACCACGAAGGCATCAATGCCGAAGTGGCCAAGGGCCAGTGGGAATTCCAGGTATTCGGCAAGGGCTCCAAGCGCGCCGCCGACCAGATCTGGATCGCCCGTTACCTGCTGCTGCGTCTGTGCGAACAGTACGGCATCGACGTGGAATTCCATTGCAAGCCGCTCGGCGATACCGACTGGAACGGTTCCGGCATGCATTGCAACTTCTCCACCAAGTTCATGCGCGAAGTTGGCGGCAAGGAATATTTCGAAGCCCTCATGGCCGCTTTTGCCAAGAACTGGCAGGAACACATCGACGTTTACGGTCCGGACAACCATCTGCGCCTGACCGGCAAGCACGAAACCGCGCCGTGGAACAAGTTCTCCTACGGCGTGGCAGACCGTGGTGCCTCGATCCGCGTCCCGCACTCCTTCGTCAACAACGGCTACCGTGGTTACCTCGAAGACCGTCGTCCGAACTCGCAGGGCTGCCCTTACCAGATCGCTTCCGTCGTTCTGCAGACGATCGCAGAAGTGCCGCTCGCCAAGTCGGCTGCTGCCTGATAATCCAAGACATGGCGTCGCCCAACCGGGCGACGCCATTTTTGTGTCCAGCGAACGGACAGGCCGGACAGGCGACCTTTCGCCCCCTGCCCCGCGCGGCATATTCTTCCTTCGCAAACTCCAAGAAGTTGCAGCACGTCAAGCAAGAAGGTGAGCGATGGGCATTCTCCAGAAATTCTCTCTCGAAAACCGCATCGCCGTCATTACCGGCAGCGGCCGTGGTCTCGGTTTCGAAATCGCCAGCGCCTTTGCTGAGGCAGGTGCGCATGTGTGGCTGACCGGCCGCAACCCCGAGACGCTGCAACAGGCGGTCGACACGCTTCGCCAGGTCGGCGGAAAAGCCGACTACGCCGCTTTCGACATCGCCGATACCAAAGCCGGCAGCGCTCTTGTCCGCCGTATCATGGACGAATTCGGCCATCTCGATATTCTCGTCAACAATGTCGGCGCGCGCGACCGCCGCCCGCTTGCTGAATTTAATGACGAGAACGTGCTGGAGCTGATCCGCACCGACCTCACCTCCTCCATTTCGCTGTCGCGCGACGCGGCCGAGGCCATGAACACCAATGGTTACGGCCGCATCATCACCATCGCCTCCATTCTCGGCCATATCGTCCGGCCGGGGGATGCGATCTATCCCGTCGCCAAACAGGGGCTGACCGGGCTGATGCGGGCGATTGCCGTGGAATATGGCGCGCGCGGCATCACCAGCAACGCCATTGCGCCGGGCATGTTCGCCACCGAAACCAATGCCGCCCTTGCCGAAAACCCCGACATGGTCGCCTTCGCCAAGCTGCGCGTGCCGCTGGAGCGCTGGGGCCGGCCGGATGAAATCGCCGGTGCGGCTTTGTTTTTGGCCAGCGATGCGGCCTCCTTCGTCAACGGCCATGTGCTGACGGTGGATGGCGGCATGTCGGTGCGGCTGTGAGAGGCCCGTTGCGGAAAGGTGCTCGATAGGCATGGCCGCACGGCAACGCATCATCCCCGTCAGGCGCGAATATAACCGCTGGGTCGCCAACCAGACGCTGGAAGATTATGCGCTGCGCTTCACCGCCAAAAGCGCCCGGCAATTTTCCTCAAACCGCATTTCCCACACCGCCATCGGCGCGATTTCTTTTCTGGCGCTGGAAGCCATCGGCGGCGCGATCACGCTGTCCTACGGCACCACCAACGCCTTCTATGCCATCATCGTCGCCGCCATCGCCATGCTTGCCGTCGGCCTGCCGATCAGCCGTTATGCCATCCGCCATGGCGTCGATATCGATCTTCTGACGCGCGGCGCGAGCTTCGGTTACATCGGCTCCACCATCACCTCGCTGATCTATGCCGCCTTCACCTTCATGCTCTTTGCCATCGAGGCGTCGATCATGTCCGGCGCGCTGGAACTGGCGCTCGGCATTCCGCTCTGGATCGGCTACATCATCTCCGCCGTCATGGTCATTCCGCTCGTCACCCATGGCGTGCGCCTCATCAGCCGTTTCCAGATCATCACCCAGCCGTTCTGGATCGTTCTGAACGTTCTGCCCTTCATCTTCATCGCCTTGATGGACTGGGAAAAATACGATCTCTGGCGGGCCTTTGCCGGCATTCACCATGCCTCCGGCCCGCCGGGCACAGTCGCGGATTTCAATCTGGTGGAATTCGGCGCGGCGTCTGCCGTCATTCTGGCACTGATGTCGCAGATCGGCGAACAGGTGGATTTCCTGCGCTTCCTGCCGGCCGAAGGCCAGAGCCGGTTTCGCCACCGCATCGCGGTGTTTCTGGCCGGGGCCGGCTGGGTCGTCGTCGGCGTGCCGAAGTTGCTGGCCGGCTCCTTTCTCGTGGTGCTCACCTTCAGTTCCGGCGTCTCGGTAGACCGCGCCGCCGATCCGGCGCAGATGTATCTCACCGCCTTCGGTTACATGATCCCCAACGAAACCGCCGCCATGCTGCTGATGGTCGCTTTCGTGGTGGTCTCGCAACTGAAGATCAACGTCATGAACGCCTATGCGGGCTCGCTCGCCTGGTCGAATTTCTTCTCGCGCCTCACCCACAGCCACCCCGGCCGCGTCGTCTGGCTGGTCTTCAATGTGGCGATTGCGCTGCTGTTGATGGAACTCGGCATCTACCGCCTGCTGGAAGAAACGCTCGGCATCTTCTCCATCATCGCCATGGCGTGGCTCTGCACCATTTCCGCCGATCTTTTCATCAACAAGCCGCTCGGCCTTGCCCCGCCGGGCATCGAATTCAAGCGCGCCCATCTTTACGATATCAATCCGGTCGGCGTCGGTTCCATGGCGCTTTCGGCCACCATATCGCTGATGGCGCATTTCGGCACCTTCGGTCCGCTGGCCGCCTCGTTGGCCCCTTATCTGACGCTCATCGTTGCCTTCATCGCCTCCCCCGCCCTCGCCTTCGCCACCAGGGGCAAGTTCTACCTCGCCCGCAAGCCGCGCCAGCAATGGCGTAAAGAAAGCAGCATCACCTGCTCGATCTGCGAACACCCGTTCGAGCCGGAGGACATGGCGTGGTGCCCGGCCTATGCCGCGCCGATCTGTTCGCTCTGCTGTTCGCTGGACAGCCGCTGCCATGACATGTGCAAGCCGAAAGCCAAGCTCAATTATCAGGTCGCCACCGTCGCCAAAACCTTCCTGCCGCGACAACTGGTGGCCAAGCTCGCCACGCGCCTCGGGCGTTACGGCATGGCGGCGGCCATTGCCGTCACCGCCATCGGTGGCATATTGGCGCTCATCGCCCACCAGGTCGGCACCGCCTCGCCGGCGACGGCAGATGTGGTCAACCGCACCATCCTCATCGTGTTTTTCGTCTTCGCCGTCATTGCCGGCATCGTCTGCTGGTTCCTGGTGCTTGCCCATGACAGCCGGGTGGTGGCGGAAGAGGAATCCTCGCGCCAGAACACGCTGCTCCTCAAAGAAATCGCCGCCCACAAGAAAACCGACGCCGCCCTTCAGGACGCCAAGGAAACGGCTGAGGCCGCCAACCGCGCCAAGAGCCGCTACGTGGTGGGTCTCAGCCATGAACTGCGCACCCCGCTCAACGCCGTCCTGGGTTACGCCCAGATCCTCGAACGCGACGAGACGATCCCTCCACCCCGGCAATCGGCCATCCGGGTCATCCGCCGCTCCGCCGATCATCTCTCGGGCCTGATCGACGGGCTTCTGGATATTTCCAAGATCGAGGCGGGCCGCCTGCAGGTCTATTCCAACGAGATCAATATCAAGGATTTCCTCGACCAGATCGTCGATATGTTCCGCCCGCAGGCGCAGGCCAAGGGGCTGGAATTCCGCCATGAGCGCACCGCCGCTTTGCCGCAATATGTCCGCACCGATGAAAAGCGGCTGCGCCAGATTCTCGTCAACCTGCTCTCCAACGCCATCAAATTCACCGATGAGGGTGCCGTCACCTTCGATGTCGCCTATCGCAGCCAGGTGGCCAGTTTCACCGTGTCCGATACCGGCCGTGGCATTGCCGAAAAGGACCTCGCCCGCATCTATGAACCCTTCCAGCGCGGTGAGGCCGAAAGCGTGCGGCCCATGCCGGGCCTCGGCCTCGGCCTCACCATTACAAGGCTTCTGACCAATACGCTCGGCGGCGAGATTTCCGTCTCCAGCGAAAAGGACGAGGGTTCCACCTTCCGCGTCCGCCTCATGCTATCAGCCGTCCACCGGCCAAGCACGGCACCCGCGCCGGAGAAGACCATCCGCTCCTATTCCGGCCCGCGCCGCACCATCGTCGTGGTGGACGATAATGAGGATCACCGCGAGCTGATGCGGCAGGTGCTCTCGCCGCTTGATTTCGTGGTGCTGACGGCGCAGAGCGGGCCGGAATGCCTGACGCTCATCGAAGGCGTAAAGCCCGACCTCTTCCTCATCGATATTTCCATGCCCGGCATGTCCGGCTGGCAGCTCGTGACGAAGCTGCGCGAGGCCGGCCAGACCGCCCCGCTCATCATGCTCTCGGCCAATATCGGCGACGGGACAGTTGCGGGCGCGGGAGAGGACAATCACAATGACGCCATCGCCAAGCCGGTCGATATCCGCCACCTTTGCGACAGGCTCGCCGTGCATCTCGGCCTCAAATGGATTTACGAGGCCGACCTGCCCCCGGCACCTGCCCCGCAGCCAACGCCGCAGATCATCCATCCCGGCGCAATCCATATCAAGGATTTGCAGCAGCTTGGCGAAATCGGTTACATACGCGGCATCGAGGCGAAACTCGCCGATCTTGCCCGTAACACGGAAAACCTGCCCTTCACGCAGGAACTTGGCGCCTATGTGCAGGCCTTCGATCTCACCGGTTACGCCGATTTTCTCAAGCGATTTTCTGACGACAACAACAGGGGAGATGGCACGGCATGAGCGGTCAGGCGACAGCGGCTCCAAGAGACATCGTCCTGCTGGTGGATGACAGCCCGGAAGCGCTGGGGTTCCTGACCGATGCGCTGGAACAGTCAGGCTTTTCCGCCCTCATCGCCACCTCGGGACAGGCAGCGCTGAACATCGCCGAACGCATCACGCCCGATATCATCCTGCTCGACGCCGTCATGCCGGCCATGGACGGTTTCGAGACCTGCCGCCGCCTGAAAGCCAATGCGGCGGTGGCGCAGGTGCCCGTCATCTTCATGACCGGGCTGACGGAAACCGAACATGTGGTGCGGGCGCTGGAGTCCGGGGGTGTGGATTATCTCACCAAGCCGATCAATATCGACGAGCTGCGCGCCCGCATCCGCGTGCACCTCTCCAATGCCCGCTCGGCCCAGAGCGCCCGCGTGGCGCTCGATGCCGCCGGCCGCCATCTGCTCGCCGTGCGCGCCAATGGCGCCATCCACTGGTCGACCCCGCAGGCGACAAGGCTCGTCAATGCCGCCACCGGCCGCGATGACGGGCTGGAGATCGTCGTCGCCCATATTTCCGGCTGGCTGAAGGACAGGGCGACGGTGGATGCCGCCCGCGACACACCGCTGACGATCACGCAGGCCGGGCGGCCCGCTTTGCAACTCTCCTTCCTCGGCGCGATGGGGCCGGACGAATACCTCTTCCGCCTGACCGCCGCCAACGAGAAATCCGACGACCATCTGCTCAAGGACCACTTCGCCCTGACGACGCGGGAATCCGAAGTGCTGCTATGGATCGCCAAGGGCAAATCCAACCGCGACATCGGCGAAATCCTCGGCCTTTCCGCCAGAACCGTGAACAAGCATCTGGAACAGATCTATGTGAAGCTCGGCGTCGAAAACCGCGCCTCTGCTGCGGTCAAGGCGGCGCATGTTCTGCATCAGGGGTGAATTTCGGCGCGTAATGCGCTAAGCTTCCACTGATATCCCTCCGAACCACCAATATAGGCGAGCGACCGCCGCTTGTTTCTTCTCCCCGCCGGGGAGAAGGTCGCAGCAGCGGGACGAGGGGGCAAGGGTAGAGATAAACCGAGAGCCAGCCCCCTCATCCGGCCCTTCGGGCCACCTTCTCCCCGGCGGGGAGAAGAAACAAGCGGCCCCCATATCCCCCAAAAATCACCACAGAGCCACATACCCCCGAAACAGGAATCCCCCCATGGATCGCTTCATCATCCTTTCCGGCTGCTCCGGCGGCGGCAAATCCACCCTGCTTGCCGAACTTGCAAGGCGCGGTTTCGCCACCGTCGAGGAACCAGGCCGCCGTATCGTCATCGAAGAAACCCGTAACAACGGCACCGCCCTGCCCTGGATCGACATTGAAGCCTTCGCCCGCCGCGCCATCGCCGTTGCACTCGAAGACCGGCAAAAGGCGCCGCCGGAAGGCCTCGTCTTCTTCGATCGTGGCCTGATCGACGCCGCCTCCGCGCTGCGGCATGTCAGCGGCGATGCCTTCATCGATACGTTACGCCGTGCGCACCGCTACAACAGGCTGGTTTTCCTCACCCCGCCTTGGCCGGAAATCTACCGGGGCGATGGCGAGCGCAAACATGATTTCGATTCGGCCATTGAGGAATACGAGCGCCTGCTCACGGACTATGCCCGGCTGGATTATGAAACGGTGATAGTGCCGAAGGTGCCGGTATCGGAGCGCGCCGAGGTGGTGCTGGAGCGGTTGGCGCAAGCCATCTGAAAGATGACATAGTATCTTCACCTCCATCACGCCGGCCTTGGGCCGGTATCCAGCCGGCATGCGTCTGCTTGGTGGAGGGAGGCCTCACCGCCCAAGGACTTGGGCTGGCTTGATGCCGACATGACTGAGGTCGGGAGGCTTTACATCGAAAACAAAAAAGCCCGGCATCGCTGCCGGGCTTCGATCGTGTATCGCAGAAGGGCTTAGCTGCCCTGCTGGATGTAGGTGAACTTGCCGTCCGGACCCTTCTTCCACTCGTACATGACGTAGCCGGGAAGCTTCGGGTCGCCCTTCTCGTCGAAGGAGATGTCGCCGAGCGCCGTCGGGAAGGTGCCCTTCTTCAGAGCTTCGGCAACCTTTTCCGGCTCAATGGAGCCGGCGGCCTTTGCCGCGCCTGCGATCGACTGCAGGGCTGCGTAGGAGTAGAGCGTATAGGCTTCCGGGTTGAAGCCGGCGGCCTTGAACTTCTCAACCAGCTCCTTGTTTTCCGGGCGCAGTGTCGGATCGGGGCCGAAGGTGTTGAGCGTGCCTTCGACGGCGTCGCCGGCGATGGAAGCCAGTTCGTTGGAGACGATGCCGTCACCCGAAATCAGCTTCGCCTTCAGGCCCTGATCGGCCGCCTGGCGGATGATCAGACCGGCTTCGGTGTGCAGGCCGCCCCAATAGATGACCGTAACACCGGCTTCCTTCATCTTGGAAATCAGCGCCGAGAAGTCCTTGTCGCCGACATTAACGCCTTCATACATGACTTCCGTCACGCCGGCGGCATTGGCTGCCTTCTTGGTTTCATCGGCAAGGCCCTGACCATAGGGCGTCTTGTCGTGAATGACGGCGATCTTGGCGTCCTTGAAGTGGTCGGCCAGATACTTGCCGGCAATGCCACCCTGCTGGTCGTCACGACCGCAGGTGCGGAAGGTGTTCCACAGGCCGCGCTCGGTAAAGACCGGGTTGGTTGCAGCCGGCGTCACTTCGAGAATGCCGTTTTCGGCATAAACTTCGGAAGCCGGAATGGAAACGCCGGAGTTGAAGTGACCGATGACGAATTTCACGCCGTCGGCAACGAATTTATTGGCAACCGAAATACCCTGCTTCGGGTCGGATACGTCGTCGCCCAGCACGATCTTGATCTGCTCGCCATTGATGCCGCCGGCGGCATTGATGTCTTTTGCAGCCTGTTCGGCACCCTTCTGGATCTGAGCGCCAAAAGCAGCGTTCGGGCCGGTCAGCGGTGCGCCGACAGCGATCACGACATCGGCCCAGGCCGAACCGCCGAAGGCGACCATGGCGGTCAGCGCGACAGCGGAAAGAAGAGACTTCTTCATTACTTTACTCCCAGTTCCTTGGATGGGTTGATTGCAAGGACCTGTTCGGTACCCACCTTAACCGAACAGAAACCGTTCCACTCTGACGAGCATTGTGCAGCCGGAAAAATCCGCCTGTCAATCTTTCTTCTTGTAGGAAAATGCCGACGTCCGGTCGTAAAGCCAATAGTAGTTATTGACCATCTGGCTCGCCCGGCGCATGCGGAAACCGATGCTGGAAAAGACCAGAAGAAGAGCGACGTCAAACACGTAGTAGAAGCCGTTGATGAACGGCCCGTTGAAGAGTGCGTAATGCAGGAAGCGCATCACGAGCCCCAATGCCAGCGTGTAGATCACCACACGCGTATAATCGCCCCAGCCATCGGCGACGGATCTGCCCGTGCGCCACGCCGTCCAGAAACCCAAGAGAACAACCAGTGCGCGCAGAACATAACGCACGCCGTTATCGGTTTCGAAAAAAAGGCCCTGCATCTCTTTCCCCATCAGTGCTGGGCGAAAACGCCCGCGCCCTGCCTTGTCTGTCGTCCCGCCGTTTTGCCGGTGGGCATTTTATTGTTTGCGTCCCGCCATGGTCCCAGAGAGTTAGGCTGAACACCGTTTGCAGTCTTGCGCCGCAAAATTTCCGGCGCAAGTAAAATCTTTCAGTGCCGTCCGCCTTCGAGATAAGCGGCGCGCACCTGCGGATCGGCGAGCAATTCCTTGCCCGAACCGCTCATCGTCACGCGGCCGTTGACCATCACATAGGCGCGGTCGGAAAGCTTCAGCGCGGCAAAGGCGTTCTGCTCCACCAGGAAGACGGTCAGCCCTTCCTCCTGGTTGAGTTTCTTGATCGCCGCGAAAATGCCCTTGACGATCAGCGGCGCGAGACCCAGCGACGGTTCGTCGAGCAAAAGCAGCTTCGGCCGTGCCATCAGCGCGCGGCCGATGGAGAGCATCTGCTGCTCGCCGCCGGAAAGCGTGCCGCCGCGCTGGCTCTGGCGCTCTTTCAGCCGCGGGAACATCACGAAGATCTTCTCGACGTCTTCCTTGAAATATTTGAGGTTGTCGAGATTGGCGCCCATCTGCAGGTTTTCCAGCACCGTCATGCGCGGGAAGATCCGGCGGCCTTCGGGTGACTGGGCGATGCGTTTGCGGGCGATCAGATGTGTCGGCAGCTGGGTAATATCCTCGCCGTCGAAGATCACCTGGCCGGCACGGGCCTGCGGGCTGCCGCAGATGGTCATCATCAGCGTCGATTTGCCGGCGCCGTTGGCGCCGATCAGGCTGACGATTTCACCCTTGTTGACTTCGACATCGACACCGGCCAGAGCGCGGATATTGCCATAATAGGTTTCGACACCCTGAACTTTGAGAAGCGATTCACCGGACATCAGGCCGCTCCTCCGTCGAGTTCTTCCGCAATCACGTCTTCCACTTCATCATCCTCGACACCCAGATAGGCGGCGATGACCTTCGGGTCGTTCTTCACATGGTCCGGCGTGCCGTCGGAAATCTTCTGGCCATATTCCAGAACCACCACATGGTCGGAAATCTGCATCACAACGGACATGTCATGCTCGATCAGCAGCAGCGACGTGCCTTCATCGCGGATGCCGCGCAACAGTGCATTGAGCGCCAGCGATTCCTTCGGGTTGAGACCGGCGGCCGGCTCATCGAGGCACAAAAGCTCCGGCCCCGTGCACATGGCGCGGGCGATTTCCAGACGGCGCTGCGCGCCATAGGGCAGATCGCCGGCCGGATCGTCGGCGCGGTCGGTCAGATCGGCCTTGTCCAGCCAGTATTTGGCCTTCTCGATCGAACTCGCGACCGCCCTTTTATAGGCGGGCAGGCCGAGAAGACCGAGAATGGTGTAACCCGAGGCCTTCATCAGCGCATTGTGCTGCGCCACCAGCAGGTTTTCCAGAACCGTAAGACCCGAAAACAGCCGGATGTTCTGGAAGGTGCGCGCCACCTTCGCCTTCTTGGTGATTTCGAAATCCGGCAGGCGCTCGAGAAGATGCGCCTCGCCGCTTTGCTGGCGCATGGTGATCATGCCCATCGTCGGTTTGTAGAAACCGGTGATGCAGTTGAAAACCGTGGTCTTTCCAGCACCGTTGGGGCCGATCAGCGCGGTGATCTCGCCGCGCTTCGCCTCGAAGGAGAAGTCGTTGATGGCCATCAGGCCGCCGAACTTCATCGAGAGATGTTCGACCTTGAGGATCGTGTCGCCAGTCGTATTGCCAGTGGTATTGCCAGTGGTATTGGATGTCATGTTCATCGTTCCGGAAGCCATCAACCGTGACCTTCCTTGGTAAAGCTGCCGGAGACGGCCTTGCGTTCCTTAAGGAAGGCCGTGGGTTCACGCGAGCCGACAAAGCCGCGCGGCTTGAACAGCATGACGATGACCATGGCGAGGCCGAACAGCAGCATACGGTAGAGTTCCGGCGTGAAATCAGGCCCGAAGATGTGCTTCAGGAATTCCATTTCGCGCAGAAGCTCGGTGCCGCCAACCATGACGAGGGCGGCGATGGCGATGCCGGTCAGCGAGCCCATGCCGCCAAGCACGACGATGGCGAGGATGACGGCGGACTCGAGGAACACGAAGCTTTCCGGAGACACGAAACCCTGACGCGCGGCGAAGAATGAACCGGCAAAACCGCCAAACATCGCGCCCGTCGCAAAGGCGGTGAGCTTGGTGATGACGGTATCGATGCCGAGCGAACGGCAGGCGATCTCGTCTTCGCGCAGCGCTTCCCATGCGCGGCCAATCGGCATGCGGCGCAGTTTGATGGTGACGTAAGCCGTCAGCATGCACAGGAACAGGATCACGTAGAACAGGAAGATCTTGTAATAGGCCGACGACATCGACAGGCCAAAAACCTTGGCGAAGTTGTTCGGCGCGCCGACATCGAAGGACCAGATGCCGAAGACTGAGGCCTTGGCGATACCCGAAATGCCGAATGTGCCCTTGGTCACCGCCGTCCAGTTCAACAATACGAGACGGATGATTTCACCGAAGGCAAGCGTAACGATCGCCAGATAGTCGCCGCGAAGCCGCAGAACCGGAAAGCCGAGGATGATGCCCCAGAAGCCGGCGAGGATGCCGGCAAGCGGCAGAAGCACCCAGAAGGACAGGCCGAAATAGCTCGACAGCAGCGCATAGGAATAAGCGCCGACCGCATAAAAGGCCACGTAACCGAGATCGAGCAGACCGGCCAGCCCAACGACGATATTGAGACCCCAGGCCAACATCACATAGATGAGGATCTGGATGCCGAAATTGTCGACGTATTTCAGCGAGCCCTGAAAGCCGAACAATTGCACTGTTATGACAGGATAAAGCAGCAGCAGCGCCAGCGCCAGCTTCAGAAAGTGCTTGTGGAAAAAGCCCTTTTCTTCGGAGATTTCCAGAATGCCGGTTTTCGCCTTGGCAAGCCTGCGGCGATCCATGGACGGCTTGAAAAAGCCGACCACGAGGAAACGGCCGATGGCGGCGACAGCGACGAAGATTGCCAGCAGCCCCCAGCGGGTGCCCCAGATCAGCTGGTTGTTGATGTCCTGATAGGTGATGATGCCGATGTAGAGAATGAACATGCCGAACGAGATGACGCCGGCAATCAGCCCCTCCTTCACAGCCGTCGCCATCAGGCTCGGGCTGGAAGCGGCATTTTCGGAAGCGATATTGGTCATGGGATCACACCTTCTCGACTTCCGGACGACCGAGAATACCGGTCGGCTTGAAGATCAGCACGAAAGCCAGGATGCCGAATGCCGCGACGTCCTTGTAGGCGATGGAGAAATAGGCCGACCACAGCGATTCGATCAGACCGATCAACAGGCCGCCGAGAACGGCGCCCGGAAGCGAGCCGATGCCGCCGAGAACGGCCGCGGTGAAGGCCTTGACGCCGGGAACGAAGCCGTCGCTGAACGAGGCCACGCCATAATACATCAGATACATCGTACCAGCGACGGCAGCCAGCGCCGCACCCATGATGAAGGTGATGGAAATCGTCTTGTCGACATCAACGCCGAGCAGGGCGGCCATCTTGCGGTCCTGTTCGGTGGCGCGCTGCGCCCGGCCGAGCGGGGTCTTGTTGACGATATACCAGAAGGCGAACAGCAGAACGGAGGTAACCACCATGATGATCAGCTGCTTCAGCGATACGGTGATGGCGCCGAAGTGATAGCTTTCCGTCACCATTGACGGGATCGGCTTGTTGCGCGGACCCTGTGTCACCTGAATGAAGTTGGACAGCGCGATCGACATGCCGATGGCGGTAATCAGCGGCGCAAGCCGGAATGAGCCGCGCAGCGGCCGATAGGCGACGCGCTCGATGACCCAGTTCCACAATCCGGTCATCAGCATGGCGACGACCATCATCAAAAGCAGAAGAAGCGCCACCGGAATGCCGGCGAAAAACGATGTTGCAATCAAAAAAACGATCAGCGCGGCAAAGCCGCCAAGCATGAAAATATCGCCATGGGCGAAGTTGATCATGCCGATAATGCCATAAACCATCGTATAGCCGATAGCGATGAGGCCATAGATCGATCCAAGAGTCAGCCCGTTGATGAGCTGCTGGATAAAATACTCCATGTCTTTCCCCCGGGTATGGCCTCAAATGAGCCACGCCTCGTTATGTTAATTATCGGGGGAACCCCTGCGAGCATCCCCACTCCCAAAATGCATATCGTGTTCGTTAAAAATGTGAAGTCAAAAACGGGCGATCCTGCACAAAATTTGGAATTTCCACATGGACTGCCCTTTTCCCGATCAAAAGAGCCATGATTTTGGCAGGAAGTGCTGAAAAAATGACGTCGGAATGCTTATTTTAGTCTTGTCTACCGCCATTATTTGACGGGCGACGGGCAAAGGAGTAGCGACATTGAGGATCGAAAGATCCCGGCACGGGATGGCAACGGCAAAGAGATGATCGACATATTGACGAAAGCGGCGCTGGACGCCGGGCAGGCAATCATGGCGGTCCATCGCGCCGGCCCGCATGTGTCGTACAAGGATGACTGCTCGCCGGTGACCGAGGCTGATCAACGCGCCGAGACGATCATTCTTGCGGCGCTGGCGACCCATTTTCCCGACATTCCTGTCATCGCCGAAGAGGCCGTCTCGAACGGCATCCAGCCGGAAACGGGCCAGGAGTTCTTTCTGGTCGATCCGCTTGACGGAACCAAGGAATTCATTTCCGGCAAGGACGATTTCACCGTCAATATTGCGCTTATCCGCAATGGCGTTCCGGTTGCCGGCGTGGTTTACGCGCCCTGCCGTGGACAGGCGTGGACGGGCGAAGGTAACGAGGCCGAAAAGCTCGCCATTTCCGGGCAAGGCGCGATCCTTTCGCGCCACCCCATCCGCGCACGCCAGCGCGGCGCTTCTCCCGTCGCGCTCATCAGCCGCTCGCACTGTACGGCGAAGACGGAAGCTTTCGTGGCCGAACACGGTCTGAAAGACTGCATTTCCGTCGGCTCCTCGCTGAAATTCTGCATGCTGGCCGAAGGTGCTGCCGATATTTACCCCCGCTTCAGCCGCACCATGATGTGGGACACAGCAGCCGGCGACGCCGTGCTGCGCGCCGCCGGCGGCCGGACGCTCGATTGCGAAGGCCGGCTGCTTGCCTATGCGGTGAGGGGCGATGGCGAGGATGCGCTGGCCAATCCGGATTTTATTGCTGAAGGCGCGATGGCGGTGGAAATCGCGCCATAACTGAAGGGATGATCGGGCAGGTTTGTTCGCTTCGGCGTATGCGGCTTACCCCCCTCTGCCCTGCCGGGCATCTCCCCCACAAGGAGGGAGATCGGCAGGAGGCTCTTTCACCACTTCATTTTCTACCGTCGAGATGAGCGAGGCTTCGCCGCGGGTCGATCTCCCTCCTTGTGGGGGAGATGCCCGGCAGGGCAGAGGGGGGTAAGCCACGCACGCCGAGGCCGCAAAGCCCGGAAAACACCCCCATCCCCATCACCAAAAAATAATCTCATCCCCACTCATCCCCGCCCCGCCAAACCGCATCAAACTCTCTCGCAAATGCCCCCCGAGCGCGAAAGAGACACCATGACGGACCAGACGGCGAAACTTCACCTTCCCTATATCCTGCCCTCGCAGGCACAGAAACACGTCACCCACAATGAAGCCCTGCAAAGGCTCGATGCGGTCGTGCAGCTCACCATAAAGGACGTGGTCGCCGCGCCACCGGACAATTCGCCGGAGGGCGACTGCTTCCTCCTGTCCATGGACGCCGCCGGCGAATGGGCCGGCAAAGCCGGAAAGCTTGCCTTCCGGCAGGACGGCGCATGGCTCTCGATAACGCCGCAGCCCGGATGGACCGCCTGGTTTGCCGCTGAGGGCAGATATCGCCTCCTGCGGGACGGCGCATGGCGGGACATGCCCTTGCCCGCCACAGGCAGGCTCGAAAGGCTGGGTATCGGCACGGACGCCGACGCCACCAACCACCTGGCGCTCGCCTCCCCCGCCAGCCTTTTCACCCATCCGCCGGAAGACGGCAGCCACCGCCTGACGGTCAACAAGGCGGGCAAGGCCGATACCGCCTCGCTGCTGTTCCAGACCGACTGGAGCGGCCGGGCCGAGATGGGGCTTGCCGGCAATGACGGGTTTTCAATCAAGACCAGCGCGGACGGAACCTCCTGGCACACGGCGCTTTTATGCAGCGGCGACGGGCGGGTCTCGATGCCGAACCGCCCGCTCGCCGTCGCCGGCCTGCCGGCGGGCACGACGAAGCCCGCCAACGGTTCGGCGGCGGGTTTTTCGCTGCTGTTCGTCAATGAGGGCGGTTTTGCTCTTGGCGATCCGGTCGGCGCGGGGGGCGGAAGGGAACTCGTCGCTCCCGCAAAGGGTCTCTATCTGGCCATCCTGTCGCTTGCCGTGGTTTCCTCGTCCGGCCACCGCGTCTCGCTCTCCGTCAATGGCGCAGCGGGTGTCTTCGGCATCGCCGGCAACACATCGAATACGGGCACCTCGCAGTCGGCTAACTTCATCCTTCCCCTCAACGCCGGCGACCGCCTGCGACTACAACATGAAGGATCGGCGGAATTTACCCAGGGCAACGGCAAAACGTGCCTTTCGCTTGCAGCGCTGTGAGGAAAACAACCGACAGACGATAAAAATTATGATTTTTGGAAAAATTTTTTCCCGGCAAAATAAGGCGACTCGAACAAATCGAGTGAAACCATTCAAATTCTTAACAAATTGTCACGACCTGCTTAGGCAATTTTTAAAGGTACGGGGCTAAAGTTCCCGTCATATGGTCTTGAGTTTGTATAGAGTGTCCAATGACCGAAATGATACGCCCACGAGTTAAATATGTCATCGGCCCCGATGGCAGCCCTCTGACGATCGCGGATCTTCCGCCTGCCAATACCCGACGCTGGGTCATTCGCAGAAAGGCGGAGGTGGTTGCAGCGGTACGCGGAGGACTGTTGAGCCTCGAGGAAGCCTGCGAGCGTTATACGCTTACCGTTGAAGAATTCCTGTCCTGGCAGTCCTCGATCTCCGATCATGGCCTTGCCGGCCTGCGCACCACGCGCATTCAGCAATATCGCCACTGATATTGCGCCGGCGCGGCAACGCGCCCAGACCGAATTATCAAAATGCTCCGTCGGATTTTCGACGGAGCATTTGGTTTGATTTCGGATTTCCCCGCATAGCATGCCAGTCCCACGGTAAAATGATTGTCGCCGGTTTGTGTCCGCTGCGTTCGCTTTCCCGCTGTTTCAATTCAGGCGCAAGCCGTTACAGTGGCAAAAACGAACAGCAAGGAGGCGCACATCATGGATATCAAGACAACCGAAACCGGATCGCACGGCGAATATTCGGCAACCGTCGATGGCCATAAGGCCGAGATGACCTATTCGCGCACCTCCCCTTCCCTTATCATTATCGATCATACCGGCGTGCCCGATGCCTTGCGCGGCAAAGGTGTCGGCCAGGCTCTCGCCGCCCACGCGATCGATGAGGCCCGCAAGGGCGGTTGGAAAATCATTCCGCTCTGCCCGTTTTTCAAGGCCCAGACGCTGCGCCATAAAGAATGGGCGGATGTCGTCCAGGGATAAGCCGGCAGAATAGTCACAAGCGTCGCCGCGCGTCTCTTCTCCCCGGCGGGGAGAATGTGGCCCGAAGGGTCGGATGAGGGGGTAACGTTGCCGAATATTTCTACCCTTGCCCCCTCATCCCGCTGCCGCGGACTTCTCCCCGGCGGGGAGAAGAAACAAGCGGCATACGCCCCGGTCTTTCGCAACCCCTTCCCATATTGCGTCATTCATAAATACGTGTCGGGCCTCCCGTCACGCCACCTTCAGCGGCGGCGTCCCCGCATGCATGCTGTGGCGGACTTCTTCGCGAAATTCGGGCGTATCCTTGGCCCCATGCACCGCCACGGCATGGTGCACCGCTGCCTCCATCAACTCCTCCGGAGAATCGGCGGAGATGGCGATCGTGCATTTGCTGTCACTGGGGAATTCGCGGCAATCAATATATTGGCGGGCCATTTTTCCCTCCCTGCCATAGCCGTGCGCGCCCGCTTGAGGCGCGCACGCAAAGCCTCCGGCTCACGGTCGGAACCCCCTTAAATTACGCCTTTCCCCACCCCCGGACAATAAAAATCAGGCGACGCCGTCCCGCGAAAAGACACGGAGCATCGCGCCAAAACAAAAGGCCGCCCTTTGCGGGGCGACCTTTCAAAAAAACGCATGCCGTCCCGTCATTGAAAGCCGCCTCCTGATCCACCGGCAGCCGTCAATGAGGACGATCATTCGTCCGATTTCGCGCCAGTTGTCAGGCGCGGGCGCGGATTGCTCCGTCGCGGTTTTCGAGGGCAGCGGCCTTTTCATATTCGGCCTGCACTTCTTCCAGCGAAGCTTCGGCGGCTTCCTGCTGGGTCTTCAGCTCCCGAATGGAGACCTGAAGATTATCCGCACGCTGGCGCGCGGCCTTGGCAAAGGTCGGATAGGCAAAATGCGAGGGATCGGTAATCCCCGATTTGCTCTCTTCCAGCGAGATCTGATGCACCAGTTCCTTTGCCATCCGCTCGAATTCGGACATCATCTGCTGCAACTGGTTAAGTTGCCGACGTTTTTCGTTAACCTGAAATTCCTTCAGGCGAACCAGGCTGTCACGCGACTTCATACGCAATACTCCATGGATAGCGAGACCCGGATCAAAAAGGCACTATGCCCCCCTGATCGGCCCGTTTAACCCGCCCGTCATTCCGCAAAGGTTAATCCCTGTGCCGGAATGATTCCTAAAAGTTACCCGACGTTAATAAAAAACCACCGTCGTTAACCTTTCGTTTACGGGCATCGTTAATGATAAACACGATCATTTAAGGGTCGGTAAATGCCAGGTCCAAAAAATGGGCCAGACGATGTAAGAGTCGATTGAATCACTTAGCGAGAAATCCTCACGTTAAGCTTCAATTTTGGCGATGGTGGATTCACGTGCAAAAACAGCGAAATGCCTTCTTTGCTTAATAAATTCGATACACCTTGCCAAAGGCAATTAGAATTTGTTAACCATTTGGTGGCAGCCTGCAAATCAGGCAACGTCTGGATCCGCATCGCGCGAGGCAATGTTTTACCGGTTCGCGGGCGGCAAAGGGGATAATTATGCGGGTTCTACTGATTGAAGACGACAGCGCGACAGCGCAGAGCATTGAACTGATGCTCAAGTCGGAAAGCTTTAACGTCTACACGACCGACCTCGGCGAGGAAGGCGTGGACCTCGGCAAGCTCTACGACTACGACATTATTCTTCTCGACCTCAACCTGCCTGACATGTCGGGTTACGAAGTCTTGAGAACCTTGCGCCTTTCCAAGGTCAAGACGCCGATCCTCATCCTCTCCGGCATGGCCGGCATCGAGGACAAGGTGCGCGGCTTGGGCTTCGGCGCCGACGATTACATGACGAAGCCGTTCCACAAGGACGAGCTTGTCGCCCGCATTCACGCCATCGTCCGCCGCTCCAAGGGCCATGCGCAGTCGGTCATCTCCACCGGCGAACTGATCGTCAATCTCGATGCCAAGACGGTTGAAGTGGGTGGCCAGCGCGTTCACCTGACCGGCAAGGAATATCAGATGCTCGAGCTGCTTTCGCTGCGCAAGGGCACGACGCTGACCAAGGAAATGTTCCTGAACCACCTTTATGGCGGCATGGACGAGCCGGAACTGAAGATCATCGACGTCTTCATCTGCAAGCTGCGCAAGAAGCTGGCAAACGCCGCAGGCGGCGCAAATTACATCGAAACCGTCTGGGGCCGCGGCTATGTTCTGCGCGAGCCGGATGGCGCTGCGGAATTCCTCGAAACCGCCTGATCTTATCGGGACAGGACAGTTTTAAAAGACCCGCTGGCGACAGCGGGTTTTTTGTTGTGCGTCACGGCCGAAACATGCCCGCTTCATTCAGACGCAACAGAAAGCGCATATTGGCACTCCCAAAAAGGACCAATGCGATGAACCACCCTATCCCCACTCTCAAAACCCAACGCCTGACATTGCGCCCGCAGACCATGGCGGATTTCCCCGCCTATCTGGCCTTCATGGCCTCACCGCGCTCTCTCGGTGTCGGCGGACCCTATGACCTCTGGAAAACCTGGGGCGTTTTTTGCCACGATCTGGCCAACTGGCACTTCTTCGGACACGGTGCGCTGATGATCGAACTTGGCGAGACGGGTGAATGCATCGGCCAGGTCGGCATCAATCACGGCCCGCTATTTCCCGAAAAGGAACTGGGCTGGCTGCTTTATGACGGCCACGAGGGCAAAGGTTATGCCGCCGAAGCCGCCATAGCGCTGCGCGGCTGGGCTTTCGAAACCCTGCAGCTGCCGACGCTGGTCAGCTACGTATCACCGCAAAACAGCAAATCCGCAGCCGTCGCCACGCGAATCGGTGGTTCTCTCGACCCGTCTGCGCCTCGCAGCGACCCGGAAGACCTCGTTTTTCGATATTACCCACGCAATGAGGCTTGAAAGATCGGGACGCCGCGCAAGACCGAAAAGTTTCAGCGAGGCGTCCCCCATCTATCAGGCGCATAGCTTTCTTAACGCAGTTTCTCTTTGAGAAAGCCGCCGATTATCTCCGCGATTTGCGCGTGGATTTCAGCGCGGCCCCTGCCCCCGCCATCCCGGCACACGAAACCTTCGCCCGGTGACAGCGCCTCGACGATTTTTTCACCATTGGCTTTGCAGAGCTGCATGAAGCTGAAGTGGCTGGCATCCGGTATTTCCCGATAGACCGTCGTGGTTTTTGGCAGATGCCGGGCGATATAGTCGGAATCGGCCCTGATCGCCGCGATCTCGGGCGTCTCCACACCGGCAGCCAGAACCAGAACCGGCACGTCGATCCCCTCAAGCGTTTCCGGCAGAAACCCGGCGGCCGGGCCGAGATCAAGCGCAACGGCCGCGCGGATGCGGATATCCCGCAAATCCATCGAAAGGCGCGGATCAGCCTTGCCACCGCCAACAATGCCAACCTTGGCCAGGAGCCGGGGCGCCTTGCATTGCGGTGGCGCTTTCTCCGCATTGCAGCCCTTCAAGGCAAGTTCGGCGCTATAACGGCCTCCCACCAGTTCCATAGCGGTCCAGCCGCCAAGGGAATGGCCAATCACGGCGATGCGCGTCCTGTCGATCTCGCCGGCAAGCTGATTGTCCCCAAGAAGTGCCGTCAGCGTTCTGCCGATATCACGCGGCCGCTCCCATAAGGGGACGACCTCGGCTGCATTTTCTTCGGTAAATGATTCGCCCTGATGATCCGGCGCGGCCACGACATAACCGTCCTGCGCAAGCTCCCCGGCAAGCCAGTTCAGATTGCGCCAGCTTCCGCCAAACCCGTGCGACAACAGCACAAGAGGACGAGAACCGGCTGGAATGGAAGCATCCGGTTGAACCTCAAGACCGTATAGGGCAGCGTTTTCACCCACGACCTCGGTTTTTCCCGATGGAATGGCCGGATACCATAATGAGACATTGAGTGCTCTTGCACCGGCATCATCCGGCAATTTGATCTGCCTGAAACCGATGGTGCTTTCCGCCATCGCGGCGGGGGCAAGGGAGAAGATGACAATTGTCGCCAGAAGAAAATTGCGCATGAGGTGCTCCAGGAGTTGATATGCACCAACCCCTGGCTCAAACCGCCGCCGCCCGAGACCTCAAACGGGTTTCAGGACGGACTGAAACACGATCAAGGCAGCGCCTTCACCCGCTCACCTGACTGCCGCCCACACGCTCGAAAAGCCGGATGGGGTGTTCACGGAACGTCGTCTCGCGGAATGGCCGAAAGCCGAATCGGGCAGCAATGGCCAACGAAGGGCTGTTCAGCGGATCGATCATGCAGACTGTTCGCGGCGAAATTCCGCTACTGTCGAACCACCGTGTTGCCGCTTCCACCGCCTCGGTCGCGACGCCCTTGCCGTTCAGTCCTCCGTCGATTTTCCACATCGCCTCGGGCGCAGTATCGAAATCAGCGCCGTTTCCGCGGCGCATATGGGCAAAACCCACCTCGCCGACGATGCGCCCCGTGGCAAGCTCCTCCACCACAAAGGGGCCGAATCCATAAACGGACCAATGGCCGATAAACCGTAAAAGCCGGGCGAAAGCGAGTTCCGCATCCAGCGGCGTAATCGAGGTAAGCCCCTCGATCGGTGGAACATCCGCCCCCCAGAATGCGCGATAAAGCACTTCATCCCCGATGGCGTGCGGCCGAAGGAGAAGGCGAGCGGTTGTCAGACGTACCATGAACGTGCCCCCCAAAACGAAAAAAGGCCGGCGCGTCGGCAGACGCGGTTCCGGCCCTTAAAATCACGTCCGCAATTGAGCGGTCACTCGGCAGCCATCTTTGCGGTAAAGACGATGCGATCTTCATGCACCTTGTATTCCACCGTCATATTGGCCTCTTCCGCCAGAAGCAGCGTGTAATAGGGCTGCACGGAATGGGCATCGACCGCCTCTTCAAGCCGGCCTTCGTAAATCTCCACGAACTTGGCCGGAACACGCATCATCCGGCCCTTGACGGCGATTTCGAACCTGGCGTCACCGTCAGGGTTTTCCAGCACCACATCCACATTGCCACCGCGCGGGATTGCGCCGTAAGCGACGAGGAACAGGTTGAGCAGCAGTTTGACACGATTTTTCGGAACGATGGCGCGCGGACCGCTCCAGCTGACTTCAGCCTTCTTTTCGGCAGCGGCGAAATCCTGCGCGGCCTTTTCGGCCTCGCCGGTATCGATGGAGGCGCCGGCGGAACCGGAAGCGCCGAAAGCAAGTCGGGCAAACTTCAGCCGCACGGATGCGTTAACGGCTGAGGTGCGGATGAGATCGAGCGCATCGTCATCCGTGCCGCCCTCGTCCAGCAATTCGAGGCCGTTATTGATGGCGCCGACAGGAGAAATCACATCATGGCACACGCGACTGCACAAAAGAGCCGCCAGATCGGGACCGGACAGCGTGATATTGAGTTTGCTCGTCATAAAATTCTCTCCTGCGCAAGGGAGGCGCGGACGGTGTGGAAATTGTTAAGCCATAATGACACCATATTTGGTAAACCGATTGTTAATAGGATGGTTTCAAAATGCCAAATGCCTTAACAGGCCACATTGGAGCCCCGTGTATCCGCCAGGATGCACGACAGATGCTGTAGAACTTTGACTCTACGCCTCGGCCCTTGCGAAAATCGATTCGGTTTTTCGGGCTGATGCGTTAACGAAACAGACGGACGGACATGACGATGCGCCTTACGAAAACCCGCACCATTGCACGCCTCGGACTGGGAAAGATTGTCGCGCTCCTTGCGAGCCTCTTGATGTGGGTCGCACCGGCCTTTGCCCAGACCAGCGATCAATATTCCATCCAGGAAGTCGTGGATGCAGGCCACGGATTCTTCGGTGAAACCACCGGCGGCCTTGCCAAGGTGGTGGAGCGCGCCTTCCAGCAATACGGACTTCCGAACGGTTATATTCTTGGCCAGGAAGGCTCTGGCGCTTTCGTTGCCGGCCTCACCTATGGCGAAGGCACGCTTTATACCAAGAATGCCGGCCAGCATCCGGTCTTCTGGCAAGGCCCGTCGCTCGGGCTTGATTACGGTGGCCAGGGCACCCGCGCCATGATGCTGGTCTACAATCTGCCATCGGTCGATGCGCTTTACCGCCGTTACGGCGGCGTCAGCGGTTCCGCCTTCATCGTCGCCGGCGTCGGCATGACCTATCTGAAGAGCAGCGATGTGACGCTCGCCCCCATCCGCACCGGCATCGGCGCGCGCCTCGGCATCAATGTCGGTTACCTGAAGCTCACCCAGCAGCCGACCTGGAACCCCTTCTGATTCGCTGAGGTCTAAGCGGAGCTAAGGGTGCTCTATAGGATGAAGCATTGCGGCAGGTTTCTTCTCCCCGCCGGGGAGAAGGTGGCCCGAAGGGTCGGATGAGGGGGCACCGTCGCCGTATCTCACGACCCTCGCCCCCTCATCCCGCTGCCGCGACCTTCTCCCCGGCGGGGAGAAGAAACAGGCGGCAACCTCCCGCCCTGCTAATTGCCTAGGGAAACCCCTCCCCACGGTTGCAATAATAGCGTAACGTGCTTTCGCGCTCCTCTTTCCGAATGCGCGCGTATCTGAGTTTCGGAGACTGTCCCGCGTGATCGAATATGCCATTCTTTTCGGATTGGGTTTTCTCACCGCAACCCTTTTGGCCCTGTTGATCGCGCCCGCGATCCACCGCCGCATTGTCGCCTATACGGAAAACCGCCTGCGCGCGACCATGCCCATCAGCCCGCAGGAAGTCCGCGCCCAGAAGGATATGGCGCGCGCGCTTTACGCCGCCGAAAACGCCAAGGTCCGCCAGGAACTGGATACCGAGCGGGAGAAAAACACCTCGCTGCGCCTCGCCAACGAAGCCGCCTCCAGCGATGCCTATCGCCTTGGCGAACAGAACCGCGGCTTTTCCCTGAAAATCGAGGAATTGACGCTGGAAATCGGCGAATTGCGCGCCGCCCTCGATACCAGCGAAGAACGCGCCAATGCGATTGCCACGAACCTGACGCAACAGGAACAGGCCGCCAATGAGCGCGCCGCCCAGATGTCTGATCTCACCGCCCGCCTTACCAATCTGACGCGCGAGCTGGATGACACGAAAATCACCTCCGCCACCCGCGATCTGGAGGCCGAGCAGGCAAAACAGAGCGCCACGCGTTTTCGCAAGGAAGGTGAGACCGCGACCCGCGAACTGCAGGATGTGGCGGCCCGTAACAAGGAGGCCATGACGGCGGTTGCGCGCGAAAGCCGCAAGGTCACCCGACTGGAAGACCAGGTCGCTACCGTGATGGCGAAAAATGCCGATCTTGATACGATGCTGACGCTGCGCAATCAGGAAGTCGCCCGCCTCAAGGAACAGCTTGCGGCAACCGGCGGCCGCGCCAACGACATGATCATTCGCCTGCCGAACCCGGCAGTGCCGGTTGAGAAAGCAGCGAGCGAGTTGCCACCGGCAGCCCCTGCCGCAGCCGACGCGCCCGAAACCGTACCCGTCGTTGCGGAGGACGTGGCGCAGGCGGTGACGACAGAGGAGGCCGCAGCCTCCGCCGTGGTTGAGCCAACGGCACCGTCGCCGGAAGGTCTGGAGCAGGAAATCGAGGATATCCGCAATCAGGGAACGGCGCTCACCGAACGCCTGCTGAATGTGCGCGGCACCGGCAATGACGAACCGATCCGCCGCGAAATCGCGAGGATCGCTGCCAGGATGATTGCGCTGACGGCGGCACAGGAGGGTGAGAAATCGCCTATTCCGGGGTTGCTGGCCAAGGCCTCTGGTGCATCAGGGCGCGAGAGCCTTGCGACGCGGGCGGGTGCGTTGATGGGGAAGCAGAAACAGTAAGGCTGGTGGGTGCGGCTTACCCCCCTCTGCCCTGCCGGGCATCTCCCCCACAAGGAGGGAGATTGATACGCGGCAAGGTCTCGACCATCTCAACGTTTGTGAATTCGGCTATCTCGACACTTAAGAATGAAGTGGCGGTCGTGCGTCTTGCCGATCTCCCTCCTTGTGGGGGAGATGCCCGGCAGGGCAGAGGGGGGGTGAAGCGGCACACACCGACGCTCGCTGTAATCCCCCCTGAAGCCGCCCGATCACACCCGCCCCATCACACCCGCCATCTGATAAAGCGCCAGCCCCGAAGCCGTGCCCGCATTCAAGCTATCCAGCTGCGGCGATTGCGCAATCCGCGCGGTATGAAACCGCGACAGCACCGATTGCGGCAACCCCTCGCCTTCCGTGCCGATAACCAGCGCCATGCGCTCGGAGCGGGGAATATCGCGGATCTCGGTCTCGCCGTTTGGCGAAAGGCTCCAGATCGCAAATCCGGCCTCGGATAGCTGCTCGAGCATCTCCACCGCCCCGCCGCCGCGATGATAGGGCACCGACAGCACCGAACCGACGGAAACCCTGAGCGCCTTGCGATAAAGCGGATCGCAGCATGTCTCATCTAGCAACACCGCATCGGCGTAAAACGCCGCACCATTGCGGAACATCGCGCCGAGATTGTCGTGGTTGGAAATGCCGCAGCCCACCAGCACCAGCGAAGAGGCGGGAAGCGCTGCCGTCATTTCCTCAAGCCGCTCATCACGCACCCGGCGGCCGAGCGCCAGAACGCCGCGATGCAGGTGGAAACCGACGATACCATCAAGCACCGGCGCTTCCGCCACATAGACGGGAACATCGGGCGGGAAATCGGCAAGAATATCGGCGACGCCGGCCAGCCGATTCTTGAGGATGAGAATGCTCTCCGCCGCAAAGGCGCCACCCGCCTTGTGGGCGGCGGCCAGCATGCGCAGCACCACCGTGCCTTCGGCGATGAAGCGGCCCTGCCGGCCGGTCAGGTCCCGCTCGCGAATATCGCGAAAGGCGGCGATGCGCGGATCGGCCGGGTCATCGACCGGAATCAGCGCCCGCCCATCCAGCAGCACACCCTCGTTACCCTCACTGGGCATCAACAGTCACATCAGCCAGAAAACGGCCCGCCGCGACGTTGAAGACCAGCGCCTTGCGGGTGCCATTGGCAAGCCGGCCGTAAAACAGCATGTCGCCGCCGGAATAGCTGACATTGTCGATCGTAAAGCCCTGCGGCAGGCTGGCGGTGACGGCCAGCGGGCCGTTACCGGTGGGAACGGCAAGATTTGGCGCAGCACTCTGCGTTGCAACGGTTTTCGACGGCCCCATCGCCTTGTAGACAACTGCGCCGAAGACGGCCATAAGGCTGATAAACATCACGGAGCCCGACACGATCTGCAAACGGATCATCTTGCGGCGAACTTTTTCCACGGCCGGATCAAGCGGCTTGTCTTCCTGTTCGTCTGGCTCGATCTGCGTCATCGGGTTCCCTGAAATGCTGATGGATCGGAAAAATAACAATGAACGACCCCTTTAAACAAGGCGGAGACGCAAGGAAAGTCCTGATTGCCGGGGAAGACGCCGAAGGCCGCATTGATGTGTGGCTGGTGGGCGAAGTTGGCAGCGATCTGTCCCGCAGCCGCCTGAAAGCGCTGATCGAACAGGGCGCGGTCCTCCTCAATGGAACGCCCGTGACCGAGCCGAAAAAGAAAGTGCATCCGGGCGATCGCATCGAAATCGTCATGCCGGAGCCGGAAGACCCTGAACCCAAGGGCGAGGACATTCCGCTGGTTGTGGAGTATGAGGACGAAGACCTGATCGTGCTGGTCAAGCCCGCCGGTCTCGTCGTGCATCCGGGTGCCGGCAACTGGACGGGAACACTGGTCAACGCCCTCATCCACCATTGCGGCGACAGCCTCTCCGGCATCGGCGGCGTCAAGCGCCCCGGCATCGTGCACCGGCTGGACAAGGAAACCTCCGGCGTCATGGTCGTGGCGAAAAACGACAATGCCCACCGTCATCTGGCCGCGCAATTTGCCGATCACGGCCGCACCGGGCCGTTGGAACGCGCCTATAAGGCCGTCGTCTGGGGCCGCCCGCGCACGCTGCGCGGCACCATCGACGCCGCACTCGGCCGTGGCGCCGACCGCACCAAACGCACCGTCAAGCGCGAGGATACCGATGACGCCCGCGAGGCGATCACCCACTACGAGGTGATCGAACGGTTCCACGAAAAGCCAGATGCATCCTGCCTCGCCTCCATGGTGGAGTGCCGTCTGGAAACCGGCCGCACCCACCAGATCCGTGTGCACATGGCCCATATCGGCCACCCGCTGATCGGCGATCCCGAATATGGCGCAGCCTTCCGCACCAAGGCGAACCTGCTGGAAGAACCGGCGAGATCCACCGTCAACCGCTTTCCCCGACAGGCGCTGCATGCCTATCTGCTGGCCTTCGAACACCCCCGCACCGGCGAGGTGATGGAGTTCGAAACCGATATGCCTGACGATATGCAAGAGCTGCTTGAAGCTCTGCGCAGCTGAAAACTGGTATGGCGCGGTCAAAAAACCGCGCTATATATCTCGCCGGAAGTCCCGGATAATAAAAAAAGATTAGCGGATAGCGATATTCCGCAGTCGGTCCTTTTTGTAGACCGCCCCAATTTCGCTTCAATCGTCGCACCTCCTCGGCCCCGGAAAGCTTGCAACCGCTCCGGTGAACGCCGTGTCCGCATGCCGAGCTTGCCGAATAGCCGACGCCGCAAGCAACGCCGTCCGTTCGATGCTAAAGCCTCAGCGGAACCGGCATGATGACGGGATCTATCGCGCATGAATATCGAAGACCGCCGGTTCATATTTCAGGATCTACGCAGCATAGAAGGTTATATCGACCCGCCCGATGCGCTTGTGTTCAAGGCGCTGCTGCAGGCGCAGACAAGAGACGGCCTCAAGGGCGGCATGGCGGAAATCGGTGTCTATTATGGCCGCTCTTATTTCCTGCTGCGCAAATTCGCCCAGACGCAGGAAAAGGTGCTGGGCGTCGATCTGTTCGATCTTGATCCGCCCGAAGATGGCAGTCTCGACCAATATGAGCGGCTGATGGAAAACGGCCGCCGGCTGGGTTTTGCCATGGATGAGAACCTGATCATCAGGGGCGACAGCACCCGGCTGGCTCCCGCCGAGATCACCGCGCGCATCGGCCCGGCGCGCTTCTTCAGCATCGATGGCGGCCACCATCTGCATCACGTGCTGGCAGATGCGAAACTGGCGATGGAGGTCATCGCACCGCACGGTGTCATCGTTTTTGACGATACTTTCAACCCGGCATGGCCGGAAGTGACGGTGGGTGTGGCGGATTTTCTGCGCACCCATGGCCACAGCCTCGTCTGCTTCGGCATGACCAAATATAAAACCTATGTCTGCCGCCGGGAATTTCACGCGACCTACGCCAACGCGATCACCGCTGACCCTGATTTACAGGCGCTTGGTCATGGGGAAACGCAATTCCTCGGCTCCAACGTCGTGCGCCTGCACAATCCCATGCGCCGGCGGGTGATGTATGAGCTGATGGTGCGCTCCGGCCTCGGCGGTTTTTCGGAACGAATCTACCGCTCGAAAGTTAAACAGGTCAGAGACAGTGTGGCCGGAACATAACGGATGTGTGAACGCAGCGTTCGCTTGAAACGCGGCGGGCGCGTACATATCTGTCACATGGGTTCGTGCGGGGTCGGTAACGACCCGCAGCTTACGGTGTGCCTCGGGCGGGTGATTTTGCCACGCCAGAGAGGGTGCCGTTCCAGACCATAGATAAGGGGGTGCTTTATGGCCCGCAATAGTTTGCCTACGATTACGGCCGGCGAAGCCGGTCTCAATAGATATCTCGACGACATCCGCAAATTTCCGATGCTGGAGCCGCAGGAAGAGTACATGCTTGGCAAGCGTTACGCCGAGCATGGCGACCGCGACGCCGCCCATCGGCTCGTCACCAGCCATCTGCGTCTCGTTGCCAAGATCGCCATGGGTTATCGTGGTTACGGCCTGCCGATCGGCGAAGTCGTGTCCGAAGGCAATGTCGGCCTGATGCAGGCGGTCAAGAAGTTCGATCCGGAACGCGGTTTCCGTTTGGCCACCTATGCCATGTGGTGGATCAAGGCTTCGATCCAGGAATATATCCTGCGCTCGTGGTCGCTGGTGAAGATGGGCACGACCGCCAACCAGAAACGCCTGTTCTTCAACCTGCGCCGGCTGAAAGGCCGCATCCAGGCGATTGACGATGGCGATCTGAAGCCGGAACACGTCAAGGAAATCGCCACCAAGCTGCAGGTTTCCGAGGAAGAAGTCATCTCGATGAACCGCCGCCTGCATGGCGACGCATCGCTGAATGCGCCGATCAAGGCCTCCGAAGGCGAGTCCGGCCAATGGCAGGACTGGCTGGTGGATGACCATGAAAGCCAGGAAGCCGTGCTGATCGAGCAGGACGAGCTGGAAACCCGCCGCCGCATGCTGGCCAAGGCCATGGGCGTGCTGAACGACCGTGAACGCCGCATCTTCGAGGCCCGCCGCCTTGCGGAAGACCCGGTGACGCTGGAAGAACTCTCCTCCGAGTTCGACATCAGCCGCGAACGCGTGCGCCAGATCGAGGTTCGCGCCTTCGAGAAGGTGCAGGAAGCGGTGCAGAAGGAAGCGCTGGAAGCCGCGCGCGCCTTGCGCGTGGTGGATGCTTAAAGCATATCCAACAAAAGTGCGGAGCGGTTTTGCGTCCGGACCATCGATCATCCTCGGCCCTCGGCCGGGGATTTTTTGTTGGTAATGACGACTGGAAATGGTCTGCCATCCGAGACCGGCGATTGCGCTGGAGCAAAACCGGCCGGAAAAATATCCATGCTTCGGGGGATGCCGCTTACCCCCCTCTGCCCTGCCGGGCATCTCCCCCACAAGGAGGGAGATCGGCAAGACGCTCTACCGCCGCTTCATCCTTGACCGTTGAGTTGGTCGAGACCTCGCGGCATATCGATCTCCCCCCTTGTGGGGGAGATGCCCGGCAGGGCAGAGGGGGGTGAGCCACACCCACCAGCACCAACTAACCCACCCATCACCCGACAAACGCAAAGACACCGCCGTAGCCATATAACGAAAAGGGCGGCCCGAGCCGCCCTTTCAATCCTTATTGACCGCCCGCCGCCGGGGCAGCCGCCGCCCATTCGCTGAGCGCCTTGTCGAAGGCGGCGATGCCGTCATTGCCCTTTTGCAGGGTCAGAAGCGCGCGGCGACCGTTGCGATAGGAGACCGGAATATCGATCCAGTTGCGGCTCTTCAGCAGCTCCAGATTGGTTTTCATCGCATCAGGGAAGTCGTTGAGCGCAATCATGTGGAAATCGTCGGTGATCTTGGCCGGAACCGCGATCAGGGCATTGCCGCGATCCTGCTCGGTGCTCTTCATCGCGATACGCTGGACGCTGTCGATCGCCCCGCCTTCAAAGCCGGGCGAAACCGAGAAGACGATCTCGATCAGGTGGCTGGCCGGCAACGACGGATCGGTGTTGCGCTTGAAGGTAATAAGCGCACTCAAGCCCCGGCCGGGAACCGTGATCTGGCCCTGAACGGTCGGAGACGGCTTGCCTTCCGCATCATTTTCCTGCTGCAGCGACCAGGAAACGCTGCCCTGAATGGCTGTCGGAACCGTCTGGCCCAGCACTTCCTCGTAAAGGAACATGCGATCGCCGGTGGCGGCAGCGGCAGGCTGCTGGGCCGGCGGCGTGCCGGCCGGTGTTCCATTGGGCGTTCCGGCGGGCGCACCGGCAGGATTGGCAGGAGCCTCACCCGCAGGCGGCGGCGCAACGTTCTGTTCGTAAACCGACTGGCCTTCTGCCGTAACCGGCTGGCCGTTCGCGCCCGGCGCTGGTCCCTCGTCACGCTCGGTCCCGTCAGCCAGAAGCCGCTGGGTGAACTTCGTGCCGGTCACGGAACCATCGTCGCCATGCGTCGGCGCCTGGTGATTTGCCGGCTGCTGCCCGGTGGCGGGCGGCGGCTGGGTTGCAGGCGGCGTCGATGTCTGCGCCTCACCTGTCGGAGTATTGGCCGGAGGCGTCTGGGTCTGACCGCCATTCTGTGCCGATTGCACCAGCCCGCCGACCATGTCGTTCAGGGCGTCGCGGTTCATCCACAGCGCATAACCGCCACCTGCCAGAAGCCCGGCACCGACAAGGGCAAGCACCAGCGAAGCATAGTTGCGGCGCGGCTTCTTTTTGACCATGTAAGCGGGCGTCGCAGCACCTGCGCCCAAAGCGGGCGTATCGTCCGCAGTTGCCCGGCTGGACGACGACGCGCCGTCATAACCGATCAGCTCGTCCAGATCGTCCCAGGGGGTGCGTTCCTTGTTGTCCCTGGTCGATGCCTGATCGCCGAAGGGATCGTTATCGGCGCGGGGCAGCGCAGGCGCATCCTTTGCAGGAATGGCAATATCCGTGTCCTGGAAATAGGACGAGAAATCCTCAACGACGGCCGACTTTTTCGGGGTCGTATCGTCCGTCTGACGCGGTTCGGAAAAATCATCCTGCCGGCCGAAGACCGGATCGTGATCCACTGCCGCATGGCCGAAGCGGTCATCCGCATCGCGCTTTTCCGGCTCGAAATTCACCGCCGGGTCCTGATAATGCTGCGCGGCATAACCGGCAACCAGCGGGCGCTCGTCCGTCTCGGCACGCACATCGGCATAGTCGTCAGCAGGGCGCACATCATCGTCGGCCTGCGTTTCTTCAAGCTTGCGCCAGTCGTCCTCATCCACGGGCTTTGCCCAATGGGCGGGAACGGACGTGTCTTCTTCGCGCGGCGCGGTCTCGAATTCGCGATCGTGCTCATCCGCCGAGCGATAGGCCGGTTCTTCCTCCGCACGGGTGAAATAGGTTCCGTGCGTCTCATCGGAAACGACAGGAGCTACCGGAGCGGGCGCTTCATAGAGCTCTTCCGGTTCACGGTCTTCTTCCCGCTGCTCCTCGTAAACCTGCTCATCCTGCTCGGCTGCCGCGGAAACGGGCGCCTCGTGGCGAGGCTCTTCCTCAACGGCGGGTTCTTCATAAGCTGGCTCAGGCTGTGCGATCTCAGTCGCGGCCGGCTCTTCCGCCTCGACAGGCTCGGGGGCATGGGCCACCCGATCTTCGTCGATATCGTGCTGATGGTAGGGCGCAGGCGCTGCCGCCTCTTCGGCAGTGGAAGAGAATGCATCATCCTCCTCCAACGCCGGAAGCGCCTCGGCATATTCGCTGTCCACTTCGGCAATGGCGGCGTCCAGCTTGGCGATCTGCCGGCGCAACAATTCTTCCGGCGGACGTGGCTTCATATTCTCGAGTTGGCGCACAACCGCACTGCGCGCCTTGTCGTAAACCTTCGCCCGGTTTTCGGGAGTATTGCTCGCCAAGCCATCCACGGCCTTGCGAATGACTGCTACAAAATCCGCCATAAGCACTTTCTCGTCGCGGCCGGCGACGTACCGGCCCGATATGGTTTATGAATCTAGATCGCCGAGGACATTAATCCTCAAACGGATCAGTCACAAGTATGGTGTCGTCACGCTCCGGACTTGTCGACAGGAGTGCGACAGGCGCTCCGATCAATTCCTCGACCTGACGGACATATTTGATTGCCTGAGCAGGCAAATCCGCCCATTTTCGGGCACCGACGGTCGATTCTTTCCAGCCTTCCAGCGTGATGTAGATCGGCTCGACCCGCGCCTGCGCGCCCTGGCTTGCCGGAAGATGGTCGATTTCCTGCCCGTCGAGCTTGTAGCCGACGCAGATTTTCAGCTCATCGAGACCGTCAAGCACGTCAAGCTTCGTCAGCGCTATGCCGGTAATGCCGTTGGTGGCGACCGACTGGCGCACCAGTGCTGCGTCAAACCAGCCGCAGCGGCGCTTGCGGCCGGTGACGGTGCCGAATTCATGGCCCTTTTCGCCCAGGAACTGGCCGATCTCGTCATTCAGCTCGGTCGGGAATGGGCCTTCGCCAACGCGGGTGGTGTAAGCCTTGGTGATGCCGAGAATGTAACCCAGCGAACCCGGACCCATGCCCGAACCGGCAGCGGCCTGGCCGGCAACAGTGTTGGACGAGGTCACATAAGGATATGTGCCGTGGTCGATATCGAGCAGCGACCCTTGAGCGCCTTCGAACAGAATGCGCGCACCGGCGCGGCGCTTCTTGTCGAGCAGCAGCCAGACGGTTTCGCTGAACGGCAGGATGCGCTCGGCAATCGAGCCAAGCTCTTCCATGATGGTTTCATGCGCAACTTCGGCAGCGCCGAAACCGCGACGAAGCGCGTTGTGATGCGTGAGAATGCGATCGACCTTGGCGGAAAGCGCCTCCATGTCGGCCAGATCCATGACGCGGATGGCGCGACGGCCGACCTTGTCTTCGTAAGCCGGGCCGATGCCGCGACGGGTGGTGCCGATCTTGGTGCCGCTGTTGGAGGCGGCGTCTTCACGCATGCCGTCCAGTTCGCGGTGCAGCGAAAGAATGAGGGTGGCATTGTCGGCAATGCGCAGGTTTTCCGGCGTGACCTTGACGCCCTGCACTTCCAGACGGCCGATTTCAGCGATCAGCGCATGCGGATCGACCACGACGCCATTACCGATGACGGCGAGCTTGCCGGGACGCACGACGCCGGACGGCAGAAGCGAAAGCTTGTAGCTGATGCCATCGATGACAAGCGTATGGCCGGCATTATGGCCGCCCTGATACCGCACGACGACATCTGCCCGCTCGGACAGCCAGTCGACAATCTTGCCTTTGCCTTCGTCGCCCCATTGCGAGCCGACCACCACAACATTCGTCATTTCTTGCTTTCCTGCTCATGGCGCTTGCGCGCCCGATAACCCGATGGGAAACCCAAACCCGCGAATGTATACTGTGTTGTTTTACGGAAAGCGACCCTGTTTCTTATGGAGAATTTTGCTTTTTCCGTGACAAGGCGCGGATTTCCCGCATTATCTCGCCCCGTGGGGGGCAAGCGCGGGCGCAAGACCGCCATTCACCCCTTAGCCGTTATCCCGCCCCGTGAAGAAGCGAAACATCAGCGTGCCCTCCAAAGCCTACATCGCCCTCATCATCGCCACGCTCTGCTGGGGCGGCAACACCGTTGCCGGCAAACTGGCCGTCGGCCACATCAGCCCCATGGCCTTCACCTTCCTGCGCTGGGTCTTCGCCGTCGCCATCATCTTCGCCATTTCCGTGCCGCAGCTGATCAAGGACTGGCCGGTGGTGAAAAAGCGCCTGCCCTATTTTTTCGTGCTCGGCAGCGTCGGTTACACCGCCTTCAACGTGTTTCTCTACACGGCCCTGCAGCACACCTCGGCCATCAATGCCGCCGTCATCCAGGCCGGTATTCCCATGGTCATTTTCGTGCTGAATTTCATCCTGTTCCGCACCCGCGTGCTGTTCGGCCAGATCGCCGGCTTCTGCCTCACCCTTGCGGGCGTGGCGCTGCTCGCCTCGCATGGCGATCCGGTCTCGCTGCTGCAACTGGAAATGAATGCGGGCGACGCCATCATGCTGCTCGCCGTGCTGGTCTATGCCATCTACACCGTTATCCTGCGCTGGAAACCCACCGTCGACTGGCGCACGCTGATGGCCATACCCGCCTTTTTCGCGCTGCTCACCTCCGTGCCGCTGGTCTTCTGGGAAATATCGCGAGACAGCGTCGTCTGGCCGGATCAGAAGGGCTGGGTGCTGGTGGTCTATGCCGCCATTTTTGCGTCACTCATCGCGCAGATCCTGTACATCAAGGGTGTAGAACAGATCGGCGCCAACCGCGCCGGCCTCTTCATCAACCTCGTGCCGGTCTTCGGGACATTGCTGTCAGTTGTCGTCCTCAGCGAAACCCTGCACACCTACCAGATCGCAGCACTCGTCATGGCGCTGGCCGGCATTGCCGTGGCCGAACGAAAAAAATCGCCGGCTCCCTGATCTAAACAGGATCAGGAGAAACCGGCGCAGTCTGGCAGGCATGAAAAGATGGGCTTAAAGCGCGGTTTCGCGCTCAGCAGGAGAGAAGTGGGCATTGCCGAGAACAATGTCGCCCTTGTCGGTGGTAACGATCAGCACTTTTTCGAGCGATCCGTCATTGTTCAGCGAAAAGGCAAGGCGCAGTGCGCTCGAAGACCAGCCGGCACCGGCAAGGGCCGTGCGCTTGATGGCGGCGCAATCACCACAATCCCCAAGGCTTAACGAAGGCGTTGCCGGGACATCGGTTGCGAGGCCGGAAAAATAATCATCGAGCGCGCCCATGGTGGCGTTCACATCGCGGTTGACGCGCAGCAGCTCATCACGGCGCTCGCCGTTGAGCGGCGCAGCAATCGTCGAAACACACTGGCCGGCGGCAAGAACGCAGCCATCGAAACCGCCGGGAGCCGAAACACCGATCTGCGTTACCGCACTCTTTTCGACGGCGGCAAAACCACGGGCAAAACCGGCAGCACCCGCCGCATCGGCATGGGTGGACATGGAAGCAACGACAATTCCGCAGATGGCAGCAGCAATAATCTTCTTCAACATTTCACACCCCGTTTGGCGATCCGCCGACTTGTGCCGGTCTCGATTTCTGTTTTTGGAAGCGTCTCTTTTCAAAGGCGCTCTCCGTCTGTGATCCCACAATGGCACACGACTGTTTTCGACCGCTTTAAGCCGATTGCTACAATTTTATCGGTTTTCATTTTTGTACAGCGATCGCTTTTTATTCAAATATGCGCCGATATCACCGCCCCAATTCGGAAGCAGTGTTGAGAGGCGATAAATGGGCCGCATCGCTGCGGGGTATTGAACGGATGGTTGAGGGTTTGCAGGCGATGCGGCCCCGGTCTCAACATATACGCCGCCCGCCAAACCGGTTCCTGTTTGGAGGATGGACATATGCCGGCCGCCTCAACCGTGACATCGGGAAATTCCCCGGTTTTGGCCGCCTGCCCCGCCCATCTTGCGCCGCGCGCACGCTCGATGACCGGATGCGGCGATTATAGCGGGGCAGACCGGGCCGGGAATGCGCGGGGATGAATGTCTTGAAAAAAGGCGCGCAGGCGAAGCTGAGCACACGCTTTCGCCCCATCCCGGACACAGGAATTTTCAGCGGGTTAACAGGCTCTTGATCGGCGGCATTTGAATTAACCTTGTCTTAAAACCCGACGTTAATGGTTAGCAATTTAAGAATAGCGGAACGAAAGGGTTCCGTTATGCGTGGCGTATTGGCCGTAGTTTTTCTGATGCTCGTTCTTGCCGGCTGCGCCACCGCACCGTCGCAGGTCACCAATGCCTGTGCGATTTTCGAGCAGCGAAACGGCATCTTCAACAACTGGCGACGTGATGCGAAAGCGGCTGAACGGGAGTTCGGCGTGCCGGTGCCTGTGATGATGGCGACGATCTATACCGAATCCGCCTTCCGCCCCTATGCGCGGCCGCCGCGCACCAAGCTCCTGGGCTTCATTCCCTGGACGCGCCAGTCCAGCGCTTATGGTTATGCCCAGGCGCTGGATGGCACATGGAGTGTCTACCAGCGTGAAACCGGCCGCCGGGGAGCAAGCCGCACCGATTTCACCGATGCCATCCACTTCGTCGGCTGGTATCACGCCAAAAGCCGCCGCGAAAACGGCATTTCGCTGAACGACCCCTATAATCTCTACCTCGCCTATTATTCCGGCCATGCCGGTTACGCCAAGGGCAGCTGGCGCAACAATTCCGCCGTCCAGAAGGCCGCCCGCCGCTCCGCCAACATGGCGCTGCGTTACGAGGCGCAGTTGCAGCAATGCGGGTATCGCTGAGGTTGGGCGGGAAGAGGCTCGCTGATGTGGAGCCGAAGCCCCCACCCGGCGTAGAACGCCGATAGTGCAAGTGTTACTCCCCGTAAACCGCCAGAAATTCCCGCACTGCATCGATCTCGCTCGAGCGGATTTCATGCCCGCCCGGATGCCATAGCGTTTCCACGGTTCCACCCTGCGCCTGAAGGCTCCGTTCCAGCGCTGTCGTCAGCGGCACCGGGCAGATCGGATCGCGCTCTCCCGCCGTGATCAGCACCCGGCGTGACGATTTGGCTGGGGAGATCTTCGGCTCGAACGGGATCAGCGGATGCATCAGCACTGCGGCATCGAAAAGCTCGGGCTGTTCGATCAGCACATTGGCGAGAATATTCGCGCCGTTGGAAAAGCCGAGACCGATGATTGGCCCGGACTGGTAATGCGCACGGTTCGCCTTGACGAAATCGGCCATCTTCACCGTTGCGCGGGCAAGATCGGCCATGTCGTAAACGCCCTCTCCCGTGCGCCGGAAGAAACGCGCCGCGCCATGTTCGGACACATCGCCGACGGGTGAGAGGACGGTGGCCTGCGGCAACAGCCGTGCTCCGAAATCAAAGAACTGGTTCTCATCGCCGCCCGTGCCATGGAGCACGAGGAAAAGCGGCGCGCTGGCCGCACCAGCGCGGGATTTGTGGAAATAGGTGTCCTTGGTCATGGGATAATCCTTTCTGGAAGGAAGAGGTTCAGCGATACCCCGCGGCTTTTTTCAGCCAGGCGGAGCAATCATGTTGAGGGAGCGAGCGCCGCTTGTTTCTTCTCCCCGCCGGGGAGAAGGTCGCGGCAGCGGGATGAGGGGGCAAGCTCTCGATCTATCGCTGGCGTTGCCCCCTCATCCGACCCTTCGGGCCACCTTCTCCCCCTCGGGGAGAAGAAAGACGCGGCAACGTCCTGGCAAACGCAATCGAGGGGATTAAACCGCCTTCTCATCACCCAGCGGCTCCAGCTGCTTTTCCAGCTGGGCGCGCAGATGCGCATGCTGGCTCGGCAGCTTCAGCGCCTCGCCGAGATGGGCGGTGTCCTCGTCACGGTCGAAACCGGGTTCGTTGGTGGCCACCTCAAACAGCACGCCGCCGGGGGTGCGGAAATAGATCGCCCAGAAATAATCGCGGTCGATGACAGGCGTCACCTGATAACCCGTATCCATCAGCGCCTTGCGCACTTCCAGCTGCGTCGCCCGGTTTTCAACCGCGAAGGCGATGTGGTGCACCGACCCTGCGCCCAGCCGTGCGCCGGAGATATTCGGCATGGTTTCGATGTCGATGACATCAGCACCATTGCCGCCCGGAATGCCCAGACGCAGCACGCCGTCTTGACGGTCCACTTCCTGATATCCCATGAATTTCAACAACTCGGCAGTCGCCCCTTCATCGCGAAGACGCAAGGAGGCACCCTGAAAACCGTGGATCGCCTGATCTTCACCAACGCCATTGCCGGTCCATTGTGCGCGGGCATCATCCTTAATCTCGACCAGCGCAAAACCGTCTCCGTCAGGTCCGGCAAAATGCAGACGTTTATTGCCGAAGGCTTCATCGGCCTTCAGGCCATCCACGCCGGCCTTCGAAAGACGCTCCTGCCAGTAGCCGAGCGAGCCTTCCGGAACGGAAAACAGCGTCGAGCCCACTTCGCCGGTGCCGGGACGGCCACGGGCAATATGCGGGAATGGGAAATAGGTCATGACGGAGCCGGGCGTGCCGAGCTCATCGCCATAATAGAGGTGATAGACGTCAGGCGCGTCGAAATTGACGGTCTTCTTCACCCGGCGCAGGCCGAGCGTATCGGTGAAAAAGCCATTGTTCTGGCGCGCACTGGCCGCCATTGACGTGACGTGGTGTAGGCCCTTGATCTGGTTGAGCATGATAAACCCCTTTTCGCCTGGCAGGCCTCGCAATCGGGCCTGCCCTGTTCATGGCGTAAAGATGGGGCAAGGGACGCGCCGGGGATAGATCGAACAACAGGAACGGATTGTTCCCGATCAGTGAACAATAAAATTGACTGTTCAATCAGCCGTCCAAGGCAACCTCAATGATCGTCGGCAGCGCCCATCGTCCAGTAACCGACAGCGCGCAGCGACGCCTTGGGGAAGGCGATCTCGTCGGTCAGGAAGGATTTGGCCGCCCTCGCCTCGGATTTTTCGCAGGCGACGAAGACATGCAGGCCCTCGTGGTCCGCACTCCAGGCATGCTCGCGCAGCGCCTTTTCGATGAGGCCGGAGGTGCCGGCAGGCTTGCCGCGACGATAAAGCCATGTCCATTCAACATTGGCGGCGCAGACAATCTCCTGCCGCTCGGCCTCGTCGTCAATTTCGGCGTAGACGCTGAGCGTCTTGCCAACAGGCATTTCGGCTGCCATGCGCAGCATCACCGGCAGCGCGGTTTCGTCACCGGCAAAGACGTAACGCTCCGCTTCCGGGCAAGTGCCGCTCGGGCCGATGATGCCGAGAACATCGCCCGGCTTTGCCGTCGCGCCGAAGGTTGCGCCCGGCATGTCATCACCCTCATGCATGACGAAATCGATATCCACCTCGCCACGACCAATATCGCCGGAACGGATGGTATAAACGCGCCGCATCAGAAGATCGTCGCCGGCCGGCCAGACGATGGCGCCTGTGGGTGCGAGATAAGGCCAGACCGGCGCGCGGGCCTGATCGGGCACCAGAAGCAGGCGCACATGCATGCCGCCGGTCACAAGTCTTTCGATGCCGCTTTCAACCGATACCACCAGCCGGCGCATATGCGGCGTGAGGTTATAGGCGCGGGCAACCTTGCCGATGAAGAGATTGGGCAATTCACGCTGATAGGCCCCATGGCCGCTCCAGCGGAAATCCAGCCCCGTTTCGCCGGAAAACTCGACAATATGCTCGGCCACCATGGCCTTCACCGACATCAGTATATGTTCGGAAATGCAACTGACCCGCGCGGCAAACCGGCCACCTTCGGCACTAAAGCTGCCATGGCCATATTCGGTCTTGAAGCGCACCGTCGGCCCCTCTCGCTCCATCTCCATATGCTCGGAAAAATGATCTTGGAAAGCGTCAACGATCGACAGCGGATCGGGCAGCGAGACGGAGGTTTCTGCAGACAGGAGAGACACGGGCATAATCCTTCACTTTGTAGTCCGGTTATCTTTAATCCCGACAACCGCAAAGCGTAAAGGTATTTATGAGTATCTAAAGAAGGTTTTTATCGCTTCCCGCCGTTTCCGGCAATTGCCAGTCGATCGGCTGGCGACCGTGGGAGACGAGAAAGGCATTCGCCTTGGAAAAATGGCCATTGCCGAAAAAGCCGTTATGGGCCGAAAGCGGCGAAGGGTGCGGCGAGCGCAGCACCAGATGTTTTTTCTGGTCCACGAAGGCCGCCTTTTTCTGGGCATAGGAACCCCAGAGCAGGAACACCACATGGTCGCATTCGTCATTGACGGCGCGGATGACGGCGTCGGTGAATTTCTCCCAGCCCTGCCCCTGATGCGAGGCGGCGCGGGATTCTTCCACCGTCAGCACGCTGTTAAGCAGAAGCACGCCCTGTTTCGCCCAGCTTTCCAGAAAACCGTGCCCGACCGGGCGAATACCGAGATCGGCCTGCAATTCCTTGTAGATATTGACGAGCGAAGGCGGAATGCGCACGCCGGGCTGGACTGAAAAACACAGGCCATGCGCCTGGCCCAGCCCGTGATAGGGGTCCTGCCCCAGAATGACGACCTTGACCTCATCGAGCGGCGTCAGATCCAGCGCCCGGAAATACTCGGCGCCCTTGGGAAAGATACGCTTGCCGGCGGTTTTTTCGGCAAGCAGGAAGTCTTTCAACTTGAGCATGTAGGGGCTGGCGAATTCGGCGGAAAGAACGCGTTTCCAGCTATCCTCAAGTTTGACGCCTGCCTCTGCCATGCCCGCCTCTCCCATGATCTTTCCTCTAACCTATTTGAACCGGTTGCCGCGCTGCAATACCTCGATCTTGTAACCATCCGGGTCGCAGATGAAAAAGTATTTCGCGAAAGGCTGGCCCTTGTGTTCAGCCTCGATGATCTTGCCGGGAGACAGGCCGATCTCGGTGAAGCGCTGATGCTCCGCATCCACATCGGCAACGCTGACGGCGAGATGGCCGTAACCATCACCCAGCGCATAGGGCACTTCGCGCGCCCGGTTGACGGTCAGCTCCAGCTCGAAATCGCCCTCGGCATTGCTGAAATAAATCAGCGTGAAATTCTCGAACTCGGCGCGTTCCGCAATCTCAAGCCCGAAAGCCTGTTTGTAAAATTCCACCGAACGCTTTTCGTCCAGCACCCGGACCATCGAGTGGATCAGCTTGGCCATGGTGTTTCCTTCTTCTTAACCCGTGGTGGTCCGGTTATGCTCCGGACATCGCGGCCCAAGGGGATAAAGACTGAGCGTCGCGCTTTCAACCCTAAAGGCGACCTGCGACGGCGCGTAACGGTTCGATCACGCCAAATGTGATGGCAAAAACCGCCGGTTTTCCCGGTCTGGCGAGGGCCTGCGGCAACAAGGCTCGCGGTTTTCTCACACCCGCTCTATCATGAGTAGATAAGTCATGATACCGGCATAGCCATGCGCCTTCTGTACCTCTGTCTTGGCTGGCTTATGGTCGCGACCGGCATTGTCGGCGCGTTTCTCCCCGTTTTGCCCACCACGCCGTTTCTGCTTCTGGCGCTCTGGTGTTTTTCCCGCTCTTCACCCAGGCTCGAGGCATGGCTTCTCAGCCACCCCAGATTCGGCCCTTCGCTTCGGCGTTGGCGCGAACGCGGCGCAATTGCCCGCAAGGCAAAGATCGCCGCGCTTTCGGCCATGACGGCAAGTTTCGCCGTTTTCTGGTTCTTCAGCGACCCGCCGCTTCTGCGCGCGGTGATCGTCGGTGCCGTCATGCTCGGTTCGGCGCTCTTCATCGCCACCCGCCCGGAAAGCTGAGCGGTTTTCTCCTAGCGATGCCGCGACTGCGGCAGAACGTAAGGAATATGCCGCGCCGGCAACCGGCTGACGACGCCGCCAATACCATAGACCCTTGCAATCGTCTCATCGCTGATCGTGTCGAGCGAGGGACCGCTCGCCGTCACCTGACCGCCATGCATGACGATAAGTTGATCGGCAAATTCCGCCGCCAGGTTGAGATCATGCAGGATGGCCAGCACCAGACCGCCACCGGCTGCGAAATCGCGGGCCGTTTCCAGGACTGCGATCTGGTGGCCGATATCGAGACTTGCCGTCGGCTCATCGAGAAACAGCGCCCGCACCTCGCCGTTTTCCACCGGAAAAGGCACCTGTGCCAAGGCGCGTGCAAATTGCACCCGCTGCTGTTCACCGCCCGACAGCATGTTGTAGGAGCGCTGCTCGAAACCCCTCAAGCCGGCCTTGGCAAGCGCCCGGCGGGCCTGTTCATCCGGTGCACGCGAGCCTTGCGCCACCGCCCCCATGCGCACGATTTCAAACGCGGTGAAAGGAAAGGCAAGTTGGGTATTCTGCGGCAGCACCGCGCGCAGGCGGGCAAGCTGCACCGGCTTGAACAGCGGCAGGGCGATGTCGTTATAGGTAACCGAACCATGCTCTGGAGGCAGCTCACCGCACAGAACCTTCATCAGCGTGGATTTACCCGCACCGTTTGGGCCGATGATGACATTGACCTTGCCCGGTTTCAGGTCGACGCTGACGTCGTCCAGCAAGCGGCGACCGGAGCGGATGAGGGTGATGTTTTCGGCCCGGATCATGACGCGTTCCGCATGGAAAAGCCGCCGCGCCCAAGCAGCAGAAACAGGAAGACCGGTGCGCCGATCAGCGCCGTGACGACGCCGATGGGCAATTCCGCCGGTGCCGCCACCGTTCGGGCGAAACTATCGGCCAAAAGCAGCAATGCGGCACCACCCAGCGCCGAGGCCGGCAGCAGGAAGCGATGTGAAGGACCAATGGCAAGCCGCAACAGATGCGGCACGACGATGCCGACAAAACCGATGGAGCCAGCCGCCGCCACACTCGCCCCGCAGGCGGCGGCAACCGCCAGAATGACGATCCGCTTCAACCGCTGCACCGGAATGCCCATGTGGAAGGCTGCCGCATCACCCAGAATCAGCGCATCCAGCCCGCGTGCGACGAAGGGAATGATGGCAAGCACGATGATGATGAACGGCAAGGTGGCGAGCACCTTGGCGGGCGTCGCCCCGCCGAGCGAACCGAGCGACCAGAAGGTGATGTCGCGCAACGCCCGATCATCGGCCATGAAGATCATCAGCCCGGTCAGTGCGCCGCTGATTGCCGCAACAGCAATACCGGCCAGAATAAGCGTGGTGGTGGAGGTGGCGCCGTCCTTCGTAGCGATCAGATAAAGCACCCAGGTGTTCAGGAGCCCACCGAAAAACGCCATCAGCGGCAGAAAATGCGGGCCGAAAAACACAGCGACCGTGGCAAGCGCACCTTCCCCGAGAGAAATGGCCGCGACTGCAAAGAGCGCGGCACCCGAGGTGACGCCGACAATGCCGGGATCGGCCAACGGATTGCGGAACAGGCCCTGCATCATCGCACCGGAGACGCCAAGCCCCGCGCCGATCAACATGCCGAGCGCCGTGCGTGGCAGGCGCACCGCTTCGAGAATGATTTTGTCACGGGCGTCGAGCTCAGCCGCACCGCCGGTAAGATAAGCGAAGAGTTCAGAAATGCCGACGCCCGTCGGGCCGCTGACAAGCGACACACCACAGGCAAACAGAAGGATGCCGACAAGCACGGCAAGCGTGACGACCCCCTGCCGGGATCTGTCGCCGGCAACCCTGTCCTCAGCGGAACTCAAGGCAGCAAGGCTCACGGCTTTACCGTCTCCGGGTAAAGCTTGGCTGCCAGCTCACGGCCGGCAGCAGGCGTGCGCGGGCCAAAACCGATGAGATAAAGCCCGTCCATGCTGATCAGCGCCTTTTCAGCGGCGGCCGGCGTGGACTGGAAGGCGGGCAGCGCAAAAATCTCGGCCATCTTGCCGGCATGGTCGCCGCGCGCCATCGTCAGCACGACATCGGGTGCGGCGGCGATGACCGCCTCATCCGTCAGCGGCTTGTAACCGCTGATTTCCTGAGCGGCATTGATACCGCCGGCCATTTCGATGATCGCCGCAGCTTCCGTATCCTTGCCCGCCGCCATGACGCGGCCGCCGGCGCTGGAGAGCACGAAAAGAACGCGCTTCCTGTTCTTTTCAGGGACAGTCGAAACATCCTTGGCAAGCGCATCCAGTCCGGCCCTGGTCTCCGCCGCCAGCGCCTTAGCCTTGTCAGAAAGCCCCACAGCCGCGCCGATATCCTCGATCTTCTTCGGTATCGCATCGCCGCTTGGCGGCGTATCGACGGTGACGAAAGGCACCGCGCTTGCCTTGAGAATAGCAACGACATCCGCCGGACCGGAGCCGTCTTCGGAGAGGATGAGATCCGGTTTCTGCGACAGAATGCCTTCCGACGACAGCGCCCGCATATAGCCGATGTCAGGCTTGGAGAGCGCATCAGCCGGATAGCTGCTGGTGCTGTCGCGCGCCACGATACGGTCCTGCGCACCCAGCGCATAGAGGATTTCCGTCACCGTTCCGCCCACCGCGACAATACGTTTCGCCTCCGGATTACCCTTGTCCGAAGCCGTGGCAGCCGGCGCGGCAAAGGCGATTGCGGCGGGCACAAGTGCGGCGAAAACAAGCGGGCGAAGGCGAAAATTCAACATGGCGTTATCCTGAAACACGACCAAACACGGGCGGGCGCGGCTTTGCCCGCACCATTTAACTTGAGTTATTTGCACATGTTTATGAGCCGCGCAATCAATAAGTGGAGTAATTTTGTTCGCTTTGTCGTGAGCCTCTTCCCAACGTCGCCGCGGCTGGATATCCTGACTGAAACAGGAAACTTAAAGGGAGAATTCCATGTTTATCGCAATGAACCGTTTTCGCGTCGTACCGGGTTACGAAGAAACCTTCGAATCCATCTGGCGCGAGCGCAAATCACACCTCAGCGAATTGCCGGGCTATATCGAATTCCACATGCTGAAAGGCCCGAAGGCGGACGACCACACGCTTTATGCCTCGCACACGCTCTGGGCCACCAAGGACGATTTCCTTGCCTGGACGAAGTCCGAACAATTCCGCGCTGCCCACGCCAAGGCCGGCGAAAACCGCGGCAAGGTCGAATATCTTTCCGGCCCGCATTTCGAAGGTTTCGACGTCATCATCCATGAAGACAAGAATGGCGAACGCCGTTCGATTGCCGCCTGAGACCCGCCCGATGAGCATTGCAGCCCAAAAGACCGACGACGACAGGCAGGCCCGCGCCATCGCCGCCCTTGCCGAAAAGCCTGACGGCATCGTCGAAGCCATCGCCGCCAAGGCCGAGGTGACGCCGGCCGAAATTCTGGCGATCCTGCCGCAAGGTGCGGCCGTTTCCGCTGCCGCGGATCAGTTCGACGCGATCTGGAACGAGATGCGCGGCTGGGGCGAAGTCCTGATGATCGTGCAGACCGGCGATATCGTGTTCGAAGTGCCCGGCCACCTGCCGGAAGGCACGGAAAGCCATGGCTGGTTCAACATCCACGGCGACAGCCCGATCGGTGGTCACATCAAGAAGGACAATTGCGCCACGATCACCTTCGTCGATCGCGGTTTTCACGGCCGCCGCTCCTGTTCCGTCTGGTTCATGAATGCCGCCGGCAGCGCCATGTTCAAGATTTTCGTCCGCCGCGACGAAAACAAGGAATTGCGGGCCGAGCAGCTGGCGAAGTTCGAAACGCTGCGGGACGGTTTTCGCGACTGAGGCTTCTGGGAGGCCGCCACGGTAAACGGGGTGGCCTCTCTCGCGGTCCGTCGGTGATCAGCAACGAACGAAACAATGACATAGAACAATTAATTATCGTTTTACAATAAAAAATATTGCAAAATCGATATTCCTGATCGAGATTGGCCGTCGTCGGCCGAGCCGGTCGTCATTTGTACAAAGGAATTTCGATAATGAAGAAATTACTTGCCATCGCTGTGGCGAGCGCCCTGCTGCAAGCCTGCATTTTGTTGGTTCCCGCCCAGGCAGCGGGTGGTCAGGACCCCGCTGCGGCGGAACGCACCTTGCGGACCGTTCTTGAAGAAGCGCGTAGCGGCAGCCTCAACCTTTCGCGCTTCGAAGACGATATCGTCGCCGACGTCAGGGCCAATGCGGGCGCGGTTTCCGGAGACCTGAAACGCCGTGGCAAAGTGATGGCTGTGCAATACCTTGGAAAAGAGACGACCGAAGCGGGCGATCTCCATAAATTCAAGGTTACCTTCGAAAAGGGCCAGATGCTCTGGTCGCTCAGCCTCAACGGCCGGGGCCAGATCACCAATATCGACATGCAAGCTCGATAGGCCTAACCAAGCATGCTGGCGGGAGAGGGTGCAACCCTCCAGCATGCGTAACAGGATTTCGGCGCAGGGTGCGACCTCGATTGACGTTATAAATTTATCGCCCTACATGAATTGGAGGAACAGGAACCACGGGATCACCTGATGACCGACCCCTCCGCCAGCCACCGCATAGCGCGTGTCAGCCGTATGCTGATATGCCTCGCCTTCCTTCTCGCGAGCCTCCTCATCGCCAGCTATGCCGCCATGTGGACGGATGCGGAAAGCCTGCGGGAGGTGATCGAAAAGCAGATCCTGCCGCCCGCCACCCCTTATCTGCTGACGGACTTCGTTCGCTTTTCCGGTTTCGTCATCGGGCTTCTGCCGCTTCTGGCAGCACTCGGGGGCCTGTGGTTCGCCACCCATCTTTTCCGCCTCTTCGAAAGAGGCGAGATATTCACGCAGGCCTCGGGCAAGAGACTGATCCATATCGGGGTTACCCTCACAGCACTCCTGCCGGCGCAGATCATCATGACCGGGTTGGTGTCCTTCCTCCTGACGATGGGCAATCCGGTTCCGAGCATCTCCTTTTCTTTCGAGAGCACGCAAATGCTTGCGGGCTTTGCCGGCGGTCTGCTGATTGTGGTGGGCTGGGTGCTTGGAGAAGCGGCGCGCATCGCTGACGAAAACCGTGAATTCATCTAGGAAACGCCCGTGCCGATTATCGTCAATCTGGATGTCATGCTTGCAAAACGGAAGATGCGCTCGAAGGAACTCGCAGCCCGTATCGGCATCACGGAACAGAACCTGTCGATCCTGAAATCCGGCAGAGCAAAAGGCGTGCGCTTCGAGACCCTGGAAAACATTTGCCACGCGCTGGATTGCCAGCCCGGCGACCTTCTCGAATACAGGCGGGACGCTCTTGCTCTGGCGGAAGATACCGAGGACGAAGCCTGAAGCGCGCGAACAGACACCTTTGGTTCATCGCCCGTTCAGTGCCGTTTTCTATCATCCGCTGAAATTCGAACGGAGCAAGCACCATGAACGACCGCCAGCCTCTTCTTTCGCGCCGCAGTTTTGCCGGGCTTCTCGCGCTCGCCCCGCTTTTTGCGGCGGGCAGCGCGGCGGCCGCACCGGCAAGCCTGCGCGGCAGCGTTTCCTATCGTGAGCGCATCGCTCTGCCGCCGGGCGTGACCGTGACCGTGCGCCTGATCGACGTTTCGCTGGCGGATGCGCCATCGCAGACGATTGCCGAAACCACCGTCCGCCCGCGCGGACAGGTGCCGGTGCTCTTCGTGCTGCGGTATGACGACCGCGATATCCGCGACCGCCGCTCCTATGCGCTGAGCGCCGAAATCCGTGACCGCGACCGGCTGCTTTTCACCACCACCCGCCGTTATTCCGTGCTGACCGGCGGCCGTGACAATACCGATCTCGTGCTGGAACGCGTTGGGGCAAATCCGGGCAGGCCGGAGCCGGAAGCCGGTATCGACGGGCGCTGGCTGGTGCAGGACATCCGTGGCGAGCGGGTTCGCGGCCGCCGTGAGGCGACACTGGAAATTTCCCGCGAGGGCCGCGTGTCAGCCAATGTCGGCTGCAACGGCATCGGCGGCGAAGTGAAAATCAGCCGCAACCGCGTCGATTTCGGCCGGATGATTTCCACCCAGATGGCCTGCGCCCCGGATATCATGCGTCAGGAACGGCAGTTCATCGAAGCGCTGGAGGGCGCGCGCACCTTCCGGCTGGAGCCGCGCCGCGGCACGCTGGAGCTGATGGACGGCCGCGGCCGCCCGGCCATGCGCCTGCGCCGCGCCTGAAGCCGGTAACCACCCTGTCGCAAGCGCCCGCCGCCGTGCTGGCCGTGGAACATTCCATGTCGCTTCCGGTACGGCGCGGGTGCCTTTCCCGTTTTATGACTTTGGCTGCGTTCGTCTTGGCGCTTTGCTCTGCCGCCAAGCTGCGCTATGGAACGCGCCAAACCGCGCCGGTTCATGCCGGCGCGACGTCTTTGAGGGAAAACGCATGACATCCTATGTTCTGACCGTAGCCTGCAAATCGACCCGCGGCATCGTCGCCGCGATTTCCGGTTATCTGGCGGAAAAAGGCTGCAACATCGTCGACAGTTCGCAGTTCGACGATCTGGAAACCGGCAAATTTTTCATGCGCGTCTCCTTCATTTCCGAAGAGGGCGCGTCTCTTGAGGCCATCACCGAAGGCTTTCAGCCGGTTGCGAAAAAATTCGGCATGGCGTCGGATATCTATCCCGATGGCCAGCGCATGAAAGCGATGCTGATGGTGTCGCGTTTCGGCCATTGCCTCAACGACCTTCTCTACCGCTGGAAGATCGGCGCGCTGCCCATCGACATTGTCGGCGTCGTCTCCAACCATTTCGATTATCAGAAAGTGGTGGTCAACCACGACATTCCCTTCCACCACATCAAGGTGACGAAGGAGAACAAACCGAAGGCCGAAGCCCAGCTTATGGACCTGGTCGAGACCAGCGGCACGGAACTCGTCGTGCTCGCCCGTTACATGCAGGTTCTCTCCGATGACCTGTGCCGCAAGATGTCGGGTAAAATCATCAACATCCACCACTCCTTCCTCCCCTCCTTCAAGGGCGCAAACCCTTACAAGCAGGCCTATGAGCGCGGCGTGAAGCTGATCGGCGCAACGGCCCATTACGTTACCGCCGATCTCGACGAAGGCCCGATCATCGAGCAGGACACCGTGCGCGTCACCCACGCGCAATCGGCCGAAGACTATGTCTCGCTCGGCCGCGATGTGGAAAGCCAGGTGCTCGCCCGCGCCATCCACGCCCATATCCACCACCGCACCTTCATCAACGGCAACCGCACCGTGGTCTTCCCGCCAAGCCCGGGAAGTTATGCTTCGGAGCGGATGGGTTGATGCGTCCGTCATTGACGGAATGACAACCATAGTTTACATTTGGCCATGCTCACGATCCGGGAAACAAGCGAGTTTGCCGATTGGCTGGCGGGTCTGCGCGATCTGCAGGCGCGTGCCCGCATTGCACGGCGCATTTACAGGCTGGCAGATGGCAATCCCGGAGACGTAAAGCCGGTCGGCGAAGGCGTCAGTGAGCTCAGGATCGATCTTGGACCCGGATATCGGGTCTATTTCATCCGGAACGGCGATGTCGTGATCATATTGCTGTGCGGTGGCGACAAGGCATCCCAGTCCCGCGACATTGCCAAAGCCAAGAAACTGGCCCGAGCGCTCAAGGAATGAGACCATGCCACTTGTGACACGCGACTACGATGCTGCCCGCTATCTTGATAGTGACGAAGCACTTGCCGCTTACATAGCAGACGCCACTGAGAGCGGCGACGCACAGGAGCTTGCCCACGCTCTCGGCGTCGTGGCGCGGGCCAAGGGCATGACTGATCTTTCGAGACAGACCGGCCTTCCCCGTCAGACTTTGTACAAGGCGCTCAGCGGTGAAGGAAATCCTGAACTGGCAACGATTGCCAAGGTGGCCGATGCCTTAGGCTACAGACTTTCCCTGGTAGCGAAATCATCCGCGGATACAGCCGCCTGACAAGCCCGCACCCTACGATGCCTTCTCCGTTCCACCAAACACCACTCGCGCCCTCAACCCGCGCCCGTCCGCACCATCCTCCAGCACCAACCGCCCGCCGAACAGCCCGGCGATCTCCTCTATGATCGCAAGGCCGAGACCGGCTCCGGGGGCGGCGTTGGCTTCGCCGCGGGCGAAGCGCTGGCGCACTATCGCGCGTTTTTCCGGTGGAATGCCGGGGCCATTATCTTCCACTTCCAGCCAGACGGCGCCCGCCTGCTCGCCGACACGGACGGTGACTTCCGCGCCGCGGCCGGCATAGTTGAGGGCATTGCCGACGAGATTGCCGATCAGCTCACCGATGAGGAGCGGCTCGGCGCGAATGAACGCCTCACCCTCGCCTTCGAAACCGAGATCGATACCGGCATCGGCCGCGCGCGGCACGAAATCGGCGGTTACGTTCTGCGCAACGGCCACGAGGTCTATCGCGGAAAAATCGTGTTTTTCGCTGGAGCCGGCGGCGTCGATATTGGCCATGCGCAGAAGCTGGGCAAGGATATGTTCGGCATGCGCCACTGACGCGCCGCCCTTCAGCGCCGCCGCCTGGGCTTCCTCAAGACTTCCCGCGCGGGCGGAAAGCGCCAGCTGGGTGCTGATGATGGCGAGCGGCGTGCGCAGCTGGTGGCTGGCATTGCCGGTGAAATGCCGGAGCGCATCCAGCGCCGATTGCAGCCGCACCATGAAGGAATTGACGGTTTCCACCAGATTTTCCACCTCCACCGGCACGGATTGGCGGATGGGATGCAGGTCGTTGGGGCTGCGCTCGGCAATGGCTTCGCTGAGCCGGTAAAGCGGCCTGAGAGAAATCGTCACCGCGATCCAGACGATGATCGCCGCCCCCACGATCATCAAAAGCAGGCGCAGCGCCGAACGCAGGATGATCGCTTGCGCCAGCTGGCTGCGGGCAATCGTGGTTTCGGCGACCGTGACGGAAAAGGGCACGGAATTGATGCCGGTGGAAGCAAACCGGCGGATGGCGGCGATGCGGATCGGCTCATCGCGGAACACGGCGTCCCTGTAAGCGGGCGTATCGCCGGCCGGGTTTTCCACCGTCGGCAGGTTCTGGTAACCGGTGAGGAATTGTCCGTTCGGCCCGTCGACGCGATAAAACACCCGGTCCTGCGCTGCCGATGTCAGCATTTCCAGCGCCACATAGGGAATGTCCACTTCCAGCGAACCATCCTCGGCCACCACCACCCGCTCCGCAATGGCGAGCGCCGAACCGGACAGCACCCGGTCGGAGACGACATTGGCGGTGTTGACCGCCTCGCGCCAGGTATCGGTGAGCGCAATGCAGCCGATGATGGCGGTGGAGATGAGAAGCCAGCCTAAAAGTCGCCGCCTGAGCGAATAGGCGGCCTGTCTCATTCAGCCATCTCCGGCAACTTTTCCAGATAATAACCGATGCCGCGCGCCGTCTTCACCGTCAGCCCGTGGGGAGCAAGCCGCTTGCGCAGGCGGCTGACATATTGCTCGATGGCATTGGCGGAAATATCGTCGTCGAAGCCGGTCAGCGACTGCACGATCGCCTCCTTGGCGACCACCTTGCCTGCCCGCATGAACAGCACTTCCAGCAGCGCCACCTCGCGTGCCGGAATATCGAGCGGACGCCCATCGGCCGAAAAGGTGCGCGATGTCAGATCGAACAGCACCTTGCCGAAACTCAGCGCGGAGGAGCGCAGGCCGGCATTGCGGCGCAGCAGCACCCGCACCCGCGCCTCGAATTCGGTAATATCGAACGGCTTGATCATGTAGTCGTCAGCACCCAGATCCAGCCCCTTGACCTTTTCTTCCGGCGTGCCGCGTGCTGTCAGGATCAGCACCGCCGCCTTGTCCTGGCGCGAACGCATGGAGCGCAGCACCTCGATGCCGTCCATTTCCGGCAGGTTGAGATCGAGAATGACCAGATCGAAACTTTCGGCCGCAATCGCCGCATCGGCGGAAGCGCCATCGGAAACCACGTCCACCGCATAGCCGCTGCCGCGCAGCAGTGCTGACAACCCTTCCGACAGCACCTGATTGTCCTCGACCAGCAAAATACGCAAATCTTCCTCCTGCAGCATTGCCGAGTTTAACCAAGCCCTTACCGCTTGTGAATGGCAAGCACCTGCGGCATGATCTTTTCCATGCGTATCTGTCTTCTTCTTTGCCTCTGTCTTTGCATGGCCTCGCCCGCGCTTGCGCAGGTTGCCGTATTTCCGGCCCCATCAGGCAAGGCGGATGCGCAAACGCTGGTGGTTTATTCCTCTCTGGATGAACCTTTGGCAACGCCGATGATCGAGGGTTTCCAGAAGGCCAATCCCGATATCGCCGTCCATTACGAGGATATGCTGACGGGCGAAATCTACGACCGCATCGTCAAGGAAACCGATGCGGGCAAAGAGACCGCCGATTTCGCCTTTTCCTCCGCCATGGATCTGCAGGTAAAACTGAGCAATGACGGTTATGCACAACGCTCGGATCTCGCCATGAGCGCCCGCTGGCCCGCCTGGGCCAACTGGCGCAACACCGCCTATGCGCTGACCTTCGAGCCAGCGGTCTTCGTCTATCACAAGCCGAGTTTCACCACCGAAAAACCACCCTCCACCCGCGCCGAATTCGTGAATTATCTCGAACGCCACGCAAAAGAGGTGCATGGCCGCATCGCCACCTATGATATTGAACGCTCCGGCGTCGGCTTCCTGTTCATGTCAAGGGATCAGGAGCAGTTCGGCGATATATGGAGCGTCATAAAGGCCATGGGGGCGGCGGGCGTGAAGGTCTATTCCACCTCCTCGGCCATTCTGGAGCGCGTTTCCGATGGGCGTTTCGTGCTGGGCTACAATATTCTCGGCTCCTACGCCGCCGACTGGGCCTCGCGCCACCCCGATGTCGGCATCGTTCTGCCCAAGGATTATACCGTCGTCATGTCGCGCATCGGGCTGGTGCCGGAGGCCGCCGCCAATCCCGAACTCGGCCGCCGTTATCTGGAATTCTTCATGTCCAAGGAAGGCCAGACGATCATGGCCCGGCAATTGCAGATTCCGGCCGTCAGCCCGGAAGTGGCTGGCGAAAACACCGCCAACACCATGCAGGCCATCCACGGCGCGCAATTGCGCCCCGTCCCCGTCAGTCCCGGCCTGATGGTCTACCTGGACCAGGTCAAGCGCAGCCGGCTGATCGAGCGCTGGAACGAGGCGCTGCGCTCGCAATAGTGGACGCCCGGCAGAAATTAATAGAGAGTAAATGCGCAAGGACTTGCGTAGCGTCAGTTAGATGACAGCTTTTTATGGTGCTCTGCAATTCTTCTTCATTCCGTGGAGGCGGAAGAAGATGCGGGAGGAAATCTTTAGGATTGCCATGGCCCACGCTGAGTTCTCAGCGCCGGCACGAATGCGCCTTGATTCCCCTTCCGCATAAACGAAAAACGACGCCCAAAAGGGCATCCTGAGGAGGGTTTTCTAAGTGAAACATTTTCTTATCGGCACATTTCTGGCGGGCGTGATCGCGCTTCCGGCGGTTGCAGCGGACTACACCATCATTGCCCCGGCTAACCCCGGCGGCGGCTGGGACCAGACCGCGCGTTCCCTGCAGACCGTGCTGCAGGAAGAAGGCATTTCCAAGAGCGTTCAGGTGCAGAACGTACCGGGCGCCGGCGGCACCATCGGTCTTGCGCAGTTCGCCAGCCAGCAGAAGGGCAACCCGAACGCCCTCATCGTCGGCGGTTACGTGATGGTCGGCGCGATCCTCACCAACAAGGCGCCCGTCACCCTCAATGAAGTGACGCCCATCGCCCGTCTGACCGGCGAATATGAAGCCATCGTCGTTCCGGCTTCTTCGCCGCTGAAGACCATCGGCGACCTCGTCGACCAGCTGAAGAAAGACCCGGGCAGCGTGTCCTGGGGCGGCGGCTCTGCCGGCGGCACCGACCATATCGCCGTTGGCCTGATCGCCAAGGCGGCCGGCGTCGATCCGACCAAGATCAACTACATCGCTTATTCCGGCGGCGGCGAAGCGCTTGCCTCGATCCTCGGCTCGCAGGTCACAGCCGGTATTTCGAGCTACGGCGAATTCGAAAGCCAGGTCAAGGCGGGCACGCTGCGTCTGCTCGCTGTTTCCAGCGAAGAGAAGCTGGAAGGCGTTGACGCACCGACGCTGAAGGAAAGCGGCCTTGATGTCGTCGTCCAGAACTGGCGCATGATCGCCGCTGCTCCCGGCCTGACGCCGGAACAGGAAAAGGCCGTCAGCGCCGATATCGAGAAGCTGGCGAAATCCGCCAAGTGGCAGGAAACCCTGAAGACCAAGAGCTGGATGGACACCTACCTTTCCGGCGACGAGTTCAAGGCACAGCTTGCCAAGGACACCGCCGCCACCGAAACGATCCTCAAAGACATCGGACTGGTAAAATGAGCCAGGGTTCCAACCCTTCACAACATCAAAAGCGCCGCCCTGATTGGGCGGCGCTGGCGATCGCCGTCTTCCTCGTCCTCATCGCCTGCGTGATCTTCTGGGACAGCGCCCGTCTTGCCAGCGTCACCGGTTATTCGCCGGTTGGTCCGGCAACCGTGCCTTACGCCATCGGCTTCTGTCTTGTCGGCCTGGCGCTCTGGACAGCCATCGAGGCCTGGCGCGGTGATTTTCCCGAACGGGACAGGCAGGAAATCGCTCCAGTCGTCTGGGTCATTGCCGGTCTCGCCGCGCAGATGCTGCTGCTTAATGTAGCCGGCTTCTCCATTGCCACGGGTCTGCTGTTTGCCTTCACGGCGCGCGCCTTCGGCAAACGCAAGCTCTGGTTCTCGATCCCGGTCGGTATCGTGCTGAGTTTTGCCATCTGGGTCGTTTTTGCACGGTTGTTGCAGCTTTCGCTGCCCGCCGGGCCTCTGGAACGGCTGTTCTTCTAACAGCCATTTCGGCCAAATTCGGGATCACAGGAAACCGCCGGCACGCGATGACGCGAAAGCCAGCCATTCCGCCCGCCCTTCTGCTCGACTTGGGGGACATCTGTCCATGAGTACCTTTGAATTCCTTCTGCACGGTCTTGAGGTTGCCGCCCAACCCATGAACCTGCTCTATGCGCTGATCGGCGTCACGCTCGGAACCGCCGTCGGCGTTCTGCCCGGCATCGGGCCGGCTTTGACGGTCGCGCTGCTTCTGCCCGTCACCTACCGGCTTGATCCCGCCGGTTCGCTCATCATGTTCGCCGGCATCTATTATGGCGGCATGTATGGCGGATCGACCACCTCGATCCTGCTCAACACGCCGGGCGAAAGCGCCTCGATCGTCACCGCGCTCGAAGGCAACAAGATGGCCCGTGCGGGCCGTGGCGGCCCGGCATTGGCCACCGCCGCCATCGGCTCCTTCGTTGCCGGCCTCATCGCCACCATCGCGCTTGCCTTCGTGGCACCCTACATCGTCAAACTGGCGCTGGTCTTCGGCCCGCGCGAATATTTCGCGCTGATGGTGCTCGCCTTCGTCACCGTTTCCTCCGCTTTCGGGGATTCGGCACTGCGCGGTCTCACATCGCTGTTCATCGGTTTTGCGCTTGCCATTGTCGGCATCGACCAGCTGACCGGCCAGACCCGCATGAGCTTCGGCATTCCAGACCTGCTCGACGGCGTGGAAGTGACGACGCTTGCGGTGGCCATGTTCGCCATCGGCGAAACGCTGTTCATCGTCGCACAGGGCAATAGCGGCGACGAAAAGGTCGAGGCCGTCAAGGGTTCGGTCTGGATGAGTGCACAGGACTGGGCGCGCTCGTGGAAACCCTGGCTGCGCGGCACGTTGATCGGCTTCCCCATCGGCGCGATGCCTGCAGGCGGCGCTGAAATTGGCACTTTCCTTTCCTATGCCACCGAAAAGAAGCTGACCAAATATCCGGAAGAATTCGGCAACGGCGCCATTGAAGGTGTTGCCGGCCCGGAAGCCGCCAACAATGCGTCCGCTGCCGGTACGCTCGTGCCGCTCCTGACACTCGGCCTGCCGACGACGGCAACCGCCGCCATCATGCTTGCCGGTTTCCAGCAGTTCGGCCTGCAGCCCGGCCCGCTGCTGTTCGCCACCAATCCGCAGCTCGTCTGGGGCCTGATCGCCAGCCTGTTCATCGCCAATCTGATGCTTCTGGTCCTCAACCTGCCGCTCGTCGGCCTGTGGGTGAAGCTGCTGACCATTCCGAAGCCCTGGCTTTATGCCGGCATCCTGCTGTTCGCCACGCTCGGCACCATCGGCGCCAACCCGTCGGTGTTCGAACTCGGCATGCTGCTCGCTTTCGGCATCCTCGGCTACGTCATGCGCATCTTCGGTTATCCGATTGCCCCTGCTGTCGTCGGCCTGATCCTCGGCCCGCTTGCCGAACAGCAGCTTCGCCGCGCACTCGCCATCGGCCAGGGCGACCCGACGGTGCTGCTCACCTCACCCATCGCCGTCGGCCTGTTCGCTGTCGCGGCAGCCGCCTTCATCATCCCGCTGATCATGCGCATCCGTGGCCGTGGCGAGGTGCTGTCGCAGCTTGCCGCCAACGAGGACTGAGAAACCAAGAGCCTCCCAAGGCAACTGGCCCCGTATCTTCGGATACGGGGCTTTTTTTATTCACGGCCACGGGGGTGTTTGACACAGTCGCGGCCGTGATATGATCGCTATCCAAACCTGGGAGAAAAACATGCGCACGATCGCGATCATGATGGTTCTGGCCCTTGCCGGCTGCTCCACCGCCGCCCCCGACGTAGAACCCATCCCCGGCAGCATCACCTATGGCGGACAGCCTCGCACCAAACTAACCAAATCCCCCATCGGCAGCACCCTCAGCAACGAATTCGTCATGGACGACGGACGGTTTGCGATTGAAACCTATCGCGTACAGCCCGACCGGTCGCTGAAGCTTGAGAGACGGGAAATCGTCGGAGACTGGCCGCAGGATTGAGGCGTACGGACACAGACCGGGTTAGCGACGCGTGCGAAAACGGTGCTTCCGTCATCCTCGGCCTTGTGCCGAGCATGACGTTCGGAGAGATTGCAAGCCATGCTCTCCCGCTCATACATTTCCCGCTCACCGCAATTCAGAACCGTTCTAAAACATATTTTTGATTTCCGCCCACCTTGCCAATAAAGCTGATAGCGAACATCAAGTTAAGCCGACGGAAAGCTTTCCGCCGGTCCGGAACCATATTGCAAGGGACATATTCGTGGCCATCAACTTCACCTTCCCCGTTCGGCTGCTGGCGGCAGCGGCCTTCAGCCTTGGCGCGATGACTGCGGGCGCGCAGGAAATGACGATCAAGCACGCACAGGGCGAGACCGTCCTGAAAGCCGCGCCGAAGAAGGTTCTGGTTCTGGATATTCCCTCGCTCGACAATCTCGATGCGCTGGGTGTCGAACCCGCCGGTGTCGTCGGCTCCAACCTGCCGGCCTATCTGCAGAAATATGCCGACGGCAAATATCTGAAGGTCGGCACGCTGTTTGAGCCCGATTACGAGGCAATCAATGCGGCTGAAGCCGATCTCGTCATCGTCGGCGGCCGTTCGCGGGCGAAATATCCCGATGTCGCGAAGATCACACCCGCCATCGACATGTCGATCGATTCCAAGGAATTCATCAACAGCGTCAAAGGCAATATCACCAAGCTCGGCGATATCTTCGGCAAGCAGGAAGAAGCGAAGAAGCTCGACGCCGCCCTCGACGAAAAAGTCGCCAGGCTGAAAGAAATCGCCCCGAATTCCGGCACGGCGATGATCCTCCTGACCAATGCCGGCAAGGTCGGCGTGTATGGCCCAAGCTCGCGCACTGGCTGGCTGCACACCGAAATCGGCTTCAAGCCGGTCGCCGCCGACATCGATGACCGCTTCGACCGCGGAGACGTCGTATCCTTCGAATATCTGGCCGAGGTCAATCCCGAATGGCTGTTCGTGATCGACCGTGATGCCGGCGTCGGCCGCGCCACGGACCCCGGCAAGGCCGCCGTACAGGTGCTGGATAACGAACTGATCCACCAGACCAACGCCTGGAAGAAAAAGCAGATCGTCTATCTCGATCCGCAGGCGGCCTATATCGTCAGCAGCGGTTATACGGCGCTCAATACCCTGCTCGATCAGGTCTACAAGGCCGTATCCGAGAAGAAGTAACCCCTGCCGAATATCATCAGGGCTCCCGATAGCTTAAGGCTGCGGGAGCTTTCGCCTTTTCCGGAAACTGCCAACGTGAAGTCCCTTTCACTGATATCAGCCCTTATTCTGGCCTTGACGCTCGCCATCGTCAGCCTGTTCGTCGGCGTGAGCGACGTTTCGCTCGCCACGCTCTTTGCGCCGGAAACGAGCACGGACTCATTGCGCGTGCTGCTCGTCAGCCGTATTCCGCGCACGCTGGCGCTCATATTGGCCGGAAGCTCGATGGCGATTGCCGGTCTCATCATGCAGATGCTGGTGCGCAACCGCTTCGTGGAACCTTCGACGGCCGGCACGACCGAATCCGCCGGCCTCGGCCTTCTGGTCGTCACCCTGCTTGCACCCGAAACGCCGATCTTCGGCAAGATGCTGGTGGCAGCCGTTTTCGCGCTCGCCGGCACTGCACTTTTCCTGCGTATCCTCAGACAGGTGCCGCTGCGCGACGTGCTGCTGGTGCCGCTGATCGGCATCATGCTCGGCGGCGTCATTTCCGCCATCACCACATTCTTCGCCTATCGTTTCGATCTCCTGCAATCGCTCGGCGCGTGGATGACGGGCGATTTTTCCGGTGTGCTGCGCGGCCGCTATGAATTGCTGTGGATCGGCTTCATCTTCGCCATCGCCGCCTATCTCGCCGCCGACCGTTTCACCGTGGCCGGCATGGGGCGCGGCTTTACTACCAATCTCGGCCTGAATTACCGCCGCGTGATGGCGCTCGGCCTCACCATCGTTTCGCTGGTCAGCGCCGTCGTCGTCGTCACCGTCGGCATGATCCCCTTTCTCGGACTGATCGTGCCGAATGTCGTCAGCTTGATGATCGGCGACAATATGCGCCGCTCGGTGCCGTGGGTGGCAACGCTTGGCGCGGTCTTCGTTCTCACCTGCGACATCATCGGCCGGACCGTGCGCGCGCCATACGAAGTACCGATCGGAACCGTGGTCGGCGTCATCGGCAGCGGGCTGTTCCTCTATCTCCTGCTCCGGAAACGCCACCATGCGTGAGAGACATCCCGACCGGCGCGCAAAAACCGTTCTGCTCGTGCTTGCGGCAGTCGCGCTCATCGCCATGGCCGCATTCATGACGCTCGGCGCCAAAGGAAGCTGGAGTTTCGTGCTGCCGTTCCGCGGCATCAAGTTGCTGTCCCTCTTGCTGGTCGCCTATGCCATTGCCGTCTCCACCGTGCTGTTCCAGACGGTCACCAACAATCGCATCCTCACCCCTTCGGTGATGGGTTTCGATTCGCTTTATGTGCTGATGCAGACCGGGCTGATCTTCGTCTTCGGCTCGGCAACCGTTGTCATGATCGATCCGCAGCTTAAGTTCATTGTTGAAACCGCGCTGCTCGTCACCTTTTCCGCCCTCCTCTACCGCTGGCTTTTCGTTGGCGCAGAACGCAGCCTGCATCTTCTCGTACTGGTCGGCATCGTCTTCGGCGTCTTTTTCCGCAGCCTCTCGGGCTTCATGCAGCGCGTGCTCGATCCGAACGAATATACGGTGCTGCAGGATGTGCTCTTCGCCAGCTTCAACTCCATCGACCCCACGCTTCTGACGATCTCGGCGATCATCATCGGCGTCGTGACCATCATCGGGCTGCGCCTCATGCACACGCTCGACGTCCTGTCGCTTGGCCGGGCAACGGCCATCAGCCTCGGCGTCGACTATAAGCACACGGTCACCATCATCCTCGTGCTGGTCTCCGTTCTCGTCGCCGTTTCAACCGCGCTGGTCGGCCCGGTCATGTTCTTCGGCCTGCTGGTCGCGGCCCTTGCCCATTATCTCACCGGCAATGGCAAACATGCCTATGTGCTGCCGGCGGCGATCCTCATTGCCATCATCTGCCTTGTCGGCGGCCAGGTAGTGCTGGAGCGGATATTCGCCTTCGATACGGCGCTTTCCATCATCATCGAATTTCTGGGCGGCATCGTCTTTATCGGTCTTATCTTGAAGCGGGGTGCGCGATGATCATCGCCAGTCAGATCAGCAAATCCTATGGCGAGACGCTCGTCATCGACGGTGTGTCCGTGGTCATTCCGGCAGGCGGGGTCACCTCCATCATCGGGCCGAACGGGGCGGGAAAATCGACGCTGCTTTCCATCGTCGCGCGGCTGATGTCCATGGACACCGGAACCGTGACGGTGGACGGTCTGGATGTGACCAAAACCCCGTCGGATACGCTGGCAAAACGCCTCTCGATCCTGCGGCAAGACAATCACATCTCCTCGCGCCTGACAGTGCACGATCTCGTCGGTTTCGGCCGTTACCCCTATTCCAAAGGCCGTCCAACCATGGAGGACAAGGTCCATATCGACCGGGCGCTGGAATATCTCAATCTCGAACCGCTGGCCGGCCGCTTTCTGGATGAGCTTTCCGGCGGTCAGCGCCAGCGCGCCTTCGTAGCCATGGTTCTGTGTCAGGACACGGATTACGTGCTGCTTGACGAGCCGCTCAACAATCTCGACATGAAACACGCCTCCAGCATGATGAAGATCATGCGCAAGGCAGCCGACGAATTGAAGAAGACCGTGGTTCTGGTGCTGCACGACATCAACTTCGCCTCCTGGTATTCCGACACCATCATCGCCATGCGCGAGGGCCGTATCTGCCATCAGGGACCGGCGGAAGAAATCATCCGGCCGGAGATTCTCAAGGACATCTACGACATGCCGATCCGCGTCGAGGATATAGACGGCCGGCGCATCTGCCTGTTTTACGAATGACATGATGATTGCGCAGGATTTTTGCCGCCGCAGTGCTTAACATGGAACAGGGCCACAGGCCCGGACGTTAATCGACAGACTTTTCCAAAGCGGCATTCCGTCCGCAACTTCAGGAGACATCGATGAAGACGCACAAGACGAAGAACGACCTGCCTTCCAACGCCAAGTCGACCGTGATCGGCATTCTGAACGAATCTCTGGCCTCGGTGATCGACCTTGCGCTTGTCACCAAGCAGGCGCACTGGAACCTGAAAGGCCCGCAATTCATCGCCGTCCACGAGCTTCTCGACACCTTCCGCACCCAGCTCGACAATCACGGTGACACGATTGCCGAACGCGTCGTGCAGCTGGGCGGCACCGCACTCGGCAGCCTGCAAGCCGTCTCCTCGACGACCAAACTCAAGGCCTATCCGACCGATATCTATAAAATCCACGATCATCTCGACGCTCTGATCGAGCGTTATGGCGAAGTCGCCAACATGATCCGCAAGGCGATCGACGATTCCGATGAAGCCGGCGATCCGACGACCGCCGACATCTTCACCGCCGCCTCGCGCGATCTCGACAAGTCACTGTGGTTCCTCGAAGCGCATGTGCAGGAAAAAAGCTGAGCCGCGACTGTTTCCAATAGGCTCAACACAGCAAAGCGCCCGAGAGGTTCGGGCGCTTTTTTGTGAAATGACGCCATCAATGACGGCGCAGAACCGCAAGCCCTATGTCGCGCAACATCTCATGATCCAGAATGCCGCGCTGGGCGCTGCGGATCAAAATTGCTGCACACTCATTGGCAACATGGCTGCTGCGATCCTGAAGGCACTCGAAACAAACACCATCGAAAATATTCTGCAGATCGGTGATTTGTTCTGGCGACAATTGTGCGCCGACTCTTTCAAAAGCTGCGTACGACAAGGCTCATCCTCCCGATGATGATATGCCAAGTATCGTTTCTTTTTTTCGTGGGCATCAATTTTGTACACCCGAACGAATCACTTGTCGAATCAGATTTTAACCAAATGTAAACAGGTTATTTTCTGCACTATCGGTCATCCGTGCGCCTTCTGCCGTGGCAATAAAGACCATCAGAAACAACGCTTTCGCCCGCCCCTGACTGCATATGGCGCCGCCTCCGACGCGCCCCTTCGAATAAAGCAGCAGCCGGAAGGATTTCCACCGAAACCGTGAAAGAAACTATTGCATTCCAAAATCGATTGAGCGATATAGCACGCGTCGCCGAACTTCGGCGGTCCGCAGTCCAGCGAACTACCCCGGACCAGCGGTTTTGAGCGGGTGTAGCTCAGGGGTAGAGCACAACCTTGCCAAGGTTGGGGTCGAGGGTTCAAATCCCTTCGCCCGCTCCAGTTTTCCCAGATGAGCAGAGAAGATTTGCGCAGATTGTCGTGTCCGGTGGTCATCTTGGCAAGTCCAAACATGTGACCATTTTCGGCATTCGTGGCGGTTTCCCGCACATGCATGAAACCGGGAGGAGTTACCCCTCCCGGCCGTCCTAACTCAGGCGGCTTCATCCCAGACGGGCGCCAGCCCATCTGGCGAGACGATACGGCCATCCGGCTTGGCGAGAGCGCGGATCGCCGCCATCTCATCAACCGACAGCGCAAAATCGAAGATCGCGAGGTTCTCATCGACGCGGGCTTCACTGACGGTTTTGGACAGGGCAACAACGCCCTTCTGCTGCACCAGCCAGCGCAACACCACCTGCGCCACCGATTTGCCCCGACTTGCGGCGATATCCTTCAGCAGCGGATCGGCAAAGACGTTGCCGTCAGCCATGCCGTAATAACCGGTGACCGACATGCCCGCTTCTCTGGCAGCCGCCATCACCACATCCTGATCGATATAGGGATGGTATTCGATCTGGTTGGTGACCATCGGCGCTTTTGAGAGCTTCACCGCTTCAGCCATCAGCGCCGTATTAAAGTTGGAAACGCCGATATTGCGGACCTTGCCGGCCTGCCGGACCTCGTTCAGCGCGCCGATCTGCTCGGAGAGCGTCACCGCCTCGTTCGGCCAGTGCAGAAGCAGCAGATCGACATAGTCGGTCTTCAGCTTTTTCAGGCTCTCATCGACCGAGGCGAGGAAGGCATCATGCCGGTAATTCTCGACCCAGACCTTGGTGGTGAGGAAGATATCGCCCCGCGCCACGCCGGAGGCGGCGATGGCCTCACCCACTTCGGCCTCGTTGCCGTAAATCTGGGCGGTATCGATATGGCGGAACCCGGCTTTCAGCGCATGCGGAACGATGCGCAGGACATCCGGGCCGGGAATGCGGAAGGTGCCGAAGCCGAGCGCCGGAATGGACGCGCCATTGGCGGTAACATCAAACATATATTTTCTCCTGTTGAATTGCCCGGCCAGTCCCAGGGAAATGGCCGGGAATTAATGTGAAAAGCTTAAGCCGTCTTCAGCGTCAGCGCGGCGCGGCGATCAAGAGCGCTGCTCCAGAGGGTGAGTAACAGGGCGACGGTGACGAGGATGGCGCCGACCCATGGGGTTGCGGCAAGACCCATCGGCGATTCCACCACCAGACCGCCGAGCCATGCGCCGATGGCGATGCCGAGGTTAAAGGCGGCGATGTTGAGCGCCGATGCAACGTCAACCGCACCGGGACGATGTTCCTTGGCCAGTTGCACCACATAAAGCTGCAGGCCGGGAACATTGGCGAAGGACAGGAAACCGAGCGCCACCAGCGTGATGAGCGTCAGCACCGGCGAGACGGCGGTGAAGGAAAAGACGAGCAGAACGATAGCCTGCGCCAGGAATAGGCCGATCAGCGCCTTGACCGGGTTGTGGTTGGCGATCTTGCCACCGCCGATATTGCCGGCCGCAATGGCAATGCCATAGAGCACGAGGATCAGGCTGACGCTTTTTTCCGAAAAGCCGGTAACATCCTGGAGGATCGGCGACAAAAAGGTGAAGGCGACGAAGGTGCCGCCATAACCGAGCGCGGTCATGGCGAAAACGATGAGCAGGCGGCCGGAACCAAGCACACGGACCTGATCAAGCAGGCTGGCAGGCGGGGCCTTCTTGAGATTGTTCGGCAGAAGGGCGGCAATCGCCAAGAAGGCGATGACGCCAAGCCCGGCAACAACCCAGAAGGTCGCACGCCAGCCGAAGACCTGGCCGATATAGGTGCCGAGCGGAACGCCGGTGACGATGGCAACCGTCAGACCCATGAACATCATGGCGATTGCCGAACCGCGACGGTTTTCCGGCACGAGATCGGCGGCAATCGTTGCGCCGACGGAGAAGAACACGCCATGGGCAAAGGCAGCGATGACGCGGGCAACTAGCAACGTCTCGTAGCTGGGAGAAAGCGCCGCGGCGCTGTTGCCGATGACGAACAGGGCCATCAGGCCGAGCAGCAGCGGTTTCCTTTCGATCTTTCCGGTCAAAGCCGTCAGGATCGGCGCGCCGAAGGTGACGCCCAGCGCGTAGACGCTGACGATGAGGCCGGCAAGCGGCAGGGTAATGTGAAGATCGTTTGCCACCGTCGGCAGAAGGCCGACGATGACAAACTCCGTAGTGCCGATCGCATAGGCTGCGATCGTCAGGGCAAATATGGCCAATGGCATGACGAATACCTCTTCGCCCAGCGGGGTCGCGGGCGTTCTGGACAGCGGTGCCGTCCGGTTGGATCAAATCTATGGACGCAATATGGGCGAAGGGGACTTGCATGATAATCGGCAAAAATGGATAAAGGCTTTTGAATTTATTTCACAGGTGGTGCGACAATGGACAATCGGGCCGGAGAAATGGAAGTCTTCGTGGCGGCGGCAGAGCTTGGCAGTTTTTCCGCCGCCGGACGTCGGCTAAAGCTGTCGCCCTCGGCGGTCAGCAAGCTCGTCACCCGCATCGAAGACCGCCTCGGCACCCGTCTTCTCGCCCGTTCCACCCGTGTGGTGACGCTAACGCCGGAGGGAGAAGTCTATCTTGTCCGGGCAAGGCGCATTCTGGCCGACATCGCCGAAACCGAGCAGATCGTGGCAAGCGGCGGCAAGGTGGTGCCGCGCGGCCTGCTGCGCGTCAACGCCACACTGGGCTTCGGCGAACGTTATCTCCTGCCGCTCGCGCCCGAGTTCCTTTCGCTTTATCCCGAAATCGAGTTGGATATTTCGTTGACGGACGGTGTCATCAGCCTGATCGAAGAGCGAACCGATATCGCCATCCGCTCGGGCGCGATGGGAGATTCGTCCCTGAAGGCGAGAAAGCTGAAAGAGGTGCGCCGGATCATCGTTGCCTCCCCCGCCTATATCGAAAAACACGGTATGCCGAAGAAACCGCAGGATTTGGCGCAGCACAATTGCTTCAGCTTCAATTTCAGCCGCAACCTCAATGAATGGCCGTTCCGCGACCCCGGCTCGGCGGAGGTCTATCGTCTTCCCGTCACCGGCAATGTCGCGGTCAACAGCGGCATGGCCATGCGAAGGCTCTGCCTGACGGGATTAGGGCTCGGAAGGGTCGGCGAGTTTCATATCGAACCGGATATCGAGGCCGGCCTGCTCGTGCCGGTGCTGGAGGACTACAATGCCGAGGAGATGGAAGTCATCCACGCGGTTTATGCCGGCCACGAACATCTGGCCGCCCGCGTGCGCGCCTTCATCGATTTCGTCGCGGCAAGGGTCGGGCGGTGATTGACCGCCTCAGACCATGCCGTGCACCAGCTTGGCCAGCCAGTCGACAAAGACGCGCACCTTGTTGGTGACGTGCCGCGTCTGCGGATAGACCACGTAGATCGGCATGGCTTCGCGCTGCCATTCCGAAAGAACCGGCACCAGTTCGCCGCGCGCCAGGTGATCTTTCACCATGAAGATCGGCAATTGCACGATGCCCATGCCCGCCAGGGCAGCATTGAGATAGGTGCGGCTGTCATTGACCGACACCACATAATTCGGGGTCAGTTCGACACTGCGCACGCCATTGTCGAAGGAGGCCGGCATGATCTGGCCGGTGGTGGCATTGAGATAACCCACCGAATAATGGCCCTTCTCCATATCTTCCGGTTCCTGCGGCATGCCGAAATTTTCGATGTAGGATGGCGAGGCGAATGTCTCGAACCGCAGTTCGCCCACTTTGCGGGCAATCAGCGACTGATCGCGCAGCACACCAACCCGGAGCGCACAGTCGACATTTTCGGCAATATAGTCGACCAGACGGTCGCCGACGCCGAGATCGAGACGGATTTGCGGATAACGCTGGTAAAATTCGCAAAGATGTGGGATAACCACGAGGTCCGCAAAGACACCGGCCATTTCCACCCGCAACCGGCCGGATGGCTGCACCTGCGCGCTGGACATACTACCATCCAGTTCTTCGATTTCCGACAAAATCTGTGAGGCCCGCTCGTAATAGAGAGCGCCGTCCGTCGTCAGCATCACTCGCCGCGTGGTGCGGTTGAGAAGCGTGGTCTGCAGATGCGCCTCCAGCGCCTGCACCATATTGGTGACGGTAGTTTTGGGCATATTCAGCGCGGTGGCGGCGCGGCTGAAATTACCGGTCTCGACGACGCGCGTGAAGACCCGCATGGCGGAAAGCTGATCCATTTAGCTATTATCCGTTTTTTTGGAATAGTGTTTTCATTTTGACGTACTTGATCGTTTTCTCTCGAACAATAATATGAATTTCAGATTTTGCAAATAAGGTGAGCTGTCGATGGCGGCGCACGGGACCGGATCAGATGAACGCGCACTGGGAAAATATCAAACGCTGTGGAGGCTCCGCATCTGAGCTTTCCGTGCGCCGATATGAGAGTGCCGGCCTCTGCAGCCACCCGCCCGTGATCCTTTATCTGCGCGGCGGCTCGTTTCTGGAAAAGGGCGGCAATTGCCCGGAACTTCCGGTGGCGCGGGCGCTGGCGGAAAGCGGCGCCATCGTTGTCGAGGCTGACTATAGCAAGCCGTCCGGCAACGAGTTTCCGATGGTGATCGATTGCGCTTTCGATGCGCTCGATCATCTGAGCCGGGACCGCAAACATTATGGCGGCGCGAAATCGCTGCTGTTCGTGGCCGGCGAAGAGGCAGGCGGCAATGTGGCGGCGGGACTTGCGCTTAAAGCCCGTGACCGCATGCCGGGTAAACTCGCCGGGCAAATTCTTCTGTCGCCCATGATCGACCCGATGATGACGACGGAATCCTTTCGCGACGCGGACAGGATCGGCATGCGTGAACGCTGGGCGGATGGCTGGAGCCATTACCTTGCCAAGGCCTGCGGGTTTTTCCACCCCTATGCCGCGCCTTGCCAGTGTACGCGGCTGAACCGGGTGGCGCCGGCGCTGATCTTTACCGCCGAGGACGACCCTCTGCGCGACGAAACGGTCAATTATGCCGACCGGCTCCTCGCCTCAGGCGTCAGCGTCCGGCAGCATGTATTCCCCGCCGGCGTCGGCTGGACGGGGCTTTATCAAGGAGAGGGCGGCGGATGGGTCTCATCCGTCTGTTCGGAATTCAAGACCTTCGTTGACCAGTTGAGACACTGATACCGCATATTTTAAGACACTGACGGCTCCTGAACCGAGCCAAGGAGAATCCCATGACGCTCAACACAAAGCGCCGGGCCCTGACGGGTGCCGGCATCGGACTTGCCATGTCCGTTGCAGCTGCAGCACTGTTTTTTGACCTGCCCACCAGCCGCGACGCGACGGCAGCCTCCACCCCGGCCGAAACGCCGGCAATCCCCGTCACCGTCGCCAAGGTGGAAAGCCGCGACGTCATGCGCTGGGAAGAATTTTCCGGCCGTCTCGAAGCCGTTGACCGGGTGCAGATCCGCTCCCGCGTCGCCGGCCAGATCAAGGCCGTGCATTTCCGCGAAGGCGCGCTGGTGAAGGAAGGCGATCCCCTCTTCACCATCGACCCGGCCCCTTATCAGGCCGCTGTTGCCGGCGCTGAAGGACAGGTCGCTTCGGCTGAAGCCAAGGTCAGCCTTGCGAAAACGGAACTCGACCGTGGCCGCAGGCTTTCCGATAACCGCACCATCTCCCAGAGCGATCTCGACCAGCGTCAAAGCTCGTTTGCGGATGCGCAAGCCCAGCTTCGCGCCGCCCGCGCCACGCTGACGACGGCTCAGCTCGATCTCGGCTACACCGAAATCCTCGCCCCGGTTTCCGGCAGGGTCGGTCGCATCGAAATCACCGCCGGCAACCTTGTCGCCGCCGGCTCGACATCGCCTGCCCTGACAACGCTGGTTTCGGTCAACCCGATCTATGCCAGCTTCAACGCCAGCGAAGGAACGGTGGCCAAAGCGCTTGCCGAACTGCCGCAGACGACCGACGCCCTGCCCGCACTCGAACAGATTCCGGTGGAAATCGGCACGCTTTCGGATGAAGGCACGCCGATCAAGGGCACACTGCACCTGATCGACAATCAGGTGGATTCGGCCAGCGGCACCATCGGTGTCCGCGCCGTCTTCGAAAATCCTGATGGCAGGCTGATCCCCGGCCAGTTCGTGCGGGTGCGTATGGGCGAACCGAAGCCGGAAAACCGCATCCTCATCAGTGATCGCGCCATCGGCACGGACCAGGACAAGCGCTTCGTCTTCGTGGTCGATGCCGAAAACAAGGTGAGCTACCGCCAGATCAAGCCCGGTGCACCGGCTGATGGCCAGCGCATCATCGAAAGCGGCCTTGCCGCCGGTGATACGATCGTCGTCAACGGCCTGCAGCGCATTCGCCCCGGTGCCACCATCGCACCGCAGGCGGAAGACAAGGTCGCCACTTCGCAATAATTCCGTCCCGCTTCCCAGCGAGACGCATTCCAGACAGAACCGGCCACAACCGGCGGCACAAAAGCCGCCGGAACGGCCTTTGCATTTCCAAATATACCCGGAGAGGGACTGGATATGAATATTTCCAGATTTTTTGTCGACCGGCCGGTATTCGCTGCCGTGCTTTCGGTCCTGATTGTGGTGGCAGGCCTTCTGGGCATGCGCGCCCTGCCGATTTCCGAATATCCGGAAGTCGTTCCACCATCCGTCGTCGTGCGCGCCACCTATCCCGGCGCAAACCCGGCCGTTATCGCCGAAACAGTCGCCACGCCGCTTGAAGAACAGATCAACGGCGTCGAGGACATGCTCTACATGGGCAGCCAGGCAACGTCCGACGGCGTGTTGACGCTGACCGTCACCTTCAAGCTCGGCACGGACCCGGACAAGGCGCAGCAGCTGGTGCAGAACCGCGTGTCGCAGGCCGAACCGCGCCTGCCGGCGGAAGTCCGCGCACTCGGCATCACCACCGTCAAAAGCTCGCCCGACTTCATCATGGTCGTCAATCTGGTGTCGAAGACCGATGCCTATGACATCACCTATCTACGCAACTATGCGACGCTGAACGTCAAGGATCGTCTCGCCCGCATCGAAGGCGTGGGTCAGGTGCAGGTCTTCGGCGCGGGTGACTATTCCATGCGCGTCTGGCTCGATCCGCAGAAAGTCGCCGAGCATGATCTCGCCGCCAGCGACGTCTCCGACGCCATCCGCCAGCAGAACGTCCAGGCCGCAGCCGGCGTCATCGGCGCTTCGCCAAGCCCGAACGGCGTCGATCTGCAGCTCAACGTCAATGCGCAGGGTCGTCTGACGACACCGGAGGAATTCGGCAACATCATCGTCAAGAGCGGCGCGAACGGTCAGATCACCCGCCTGCGCGACGTCGCCCGCATTGAACTGGGCGCGGCCGACTACACACTGCGTTCGCTGCTCGACGGCGAGCCTGCCGTGGCCGTTGCGGTACTTCAGGCTCCCGGCTCCAACGCCATCGAAATCGCCGACAATGTCCGCGCCACGATGGACAATCTGCAGCTGGCAATGCCGGATGGCGTGAAATACGAAATCGTCTACGACACGACGAAATTCGTGCGCTCCTCCATCGAGAAGGTCGTTGACACACTCCTCGAGGCCGTTGGCCTCGTGGTGCTTGTCGTCATCCTCTTCCTCCAGACATGGCGCGCCTCGATCATTCCGCTGATCGCCGTTCCGGTCTCGATCATCGGCACCTTCGCCGTCATGTATGCCTTTGGCTTCTCCATCAACGCGTTGACGCTATTCGGCCTCGTGCTGGCCATCGGCATCGTGGTGGATGACGCTATCGTGGTGGTGGAAAACGTCGAGCGAAACATCGAAAACGGGCTATCGCCGCGTGACGCTACCTACAAGGCCATGCGGGAAGTCTCCGGCCCGATCATCGCAATCGCGCTGGTGCTGGTCGCCGTCTTCGTGCCGCTCGCCTTCATCTCCGGCCTTTCCGGCCAGTTCTACCGGCAGTTCGCTCTGACGATCGCCATTTCCACCGTCATCTCGGCAATCAACTCGCTGACGCTCTCACCCGCTCTTGCAGCCCTGTTGCTGAAGGAACACGACGCTCCGAAAGACTGGCTGACCCGCTTCATGGACCGGATTTTCGGCTGGTTCTTCCGCGGCTTCAACCGCGCCTTCGGGGCCGCCTCCAACGGTTACGGCAAAACCGTCGGCGGGCTGGTGACGCGCAAGAGCCTTGTCATGATGGTCTACATGGCGCTGGTCGCAGCCACCTACAGCATGTTCAGCGCCGTTCCGAGCGGCTTCGTGCCGGCGCAGGACAAGCAGTATCTGATCGGTTTTGCCCAGCTTCCTGATGGAGCAACGCTTGACCGGACGGAAAGCGTCATCAAGCGCATGAGCGACATCGCCCTCGAACAGCCGGGCGTCAGCCACGCTATCGCCTTCCCCGGCCTGTCGATCAACGGCTTCACCATCGGCTCCAATTCCGGCATCGTTTTTGCGGTTCTCGACGACTTCGAAAACCGCAAGGCACCGGAACTATCAGGTGGCGCCATCGCCATGCAGCTGAACCAGAAGTTTGCAGGCATTCAGGATGCCTTCATCGCCATGTTCCCGCCGCCGCCGGTCAACGGCCTCGGCCAGACGGGCGGTTTCAAGCTGCAGATCGAGGACCGCGCCGGTTACGGCTACCAGGCGCTCGACGAAGCGACCAAGGCGGTCATCGCCAAGGCATACCAGACGCCGGAGCTGGCGGGCATCTTCTCCAGCTTCCAGATCAACGTGCCGCAGCTCTTCGCCGATCTTGACCGCGCCAAGGCCGAACAGCTGGGCGTCTCCGTCAGCGACGTCTTCCAGACGCTGCAAATCTATCTCGGCTCGCTCTACGTCAACGACTTCAACGCCTTCGGGCGGACATACAGCGTGCGTGTGCAGGCGGACGCGCAATTCCGCGCCCATGCGGAGGATATCGGCCGTCTGAAGGTTCGCTCATCCACCGGCCAGATGATCCCGCTTTCCACGCTGCTGAAAGTGGATGCGACGACCGGACCGGAGCGCACCAACCGTTATAACGGCTTCCTTGCAGCCGATATCAACGGCGGTCCGGCACCGGGCTTCTCCTCTGGACAGGCGCAGGCCGCCATGGAGAAAATCCTTGCCGAAAACCTGCCAGCCGGGATCGACTACGAATGGACAGACCTGACCTACCAGCAGATCCTCGCCGGCAACTCCAGCATCGTGGTCTTCCCGTTGGCGCTGCTGCTGGTCTATCTGGTTCTCGCCGCCCAATATGAAAGCCTGACCTTGCCGATCGCGATCATCCTGATCGTTCCGCTCGGCGTACTCGCAGCTCTCACGGGCGTCTGGCTGACGGGAGGGGACAACAACATCTTTACGCAGATCGGCCTTGTCGTCCTTGTCGGCCTCTCGGCGAAGAACGCGATCCTGATCGTGGAATTTGCCCGAGAGCTGGAATTCGAAGGACGAACGCCGCTTCAGGCGGCAGTGGAGGCAAGCCGCCTTCGCCTCCGCCCGATCCTGATGACCTCACTCGCCTTCATCATGGGCGTGGTGCCGCTGGTCATCTCGACAGGGGCTGGTGCGGAAATGCGTGCGGCCATGGGTGTCGCAGTGTTCTCCGGCATGATCGGCGTGACGTTCTTCGGCATCTTCATGACCCCGGTCTTCTACGTGCTGGTGCGCAAGCTCTCCGGCAACCGCCCGCTCATCCAGCACAAACAGGAAGAACCGGCCAATTCGGACTACAAGCTCGAAAAGGCCGGCTGACCCAATACTCCCATCCACCGCCACCTTCGAAGCAAGCCCGCCGCGCATCATCAGATGCGCGGCGTTTTTTATGGACAGAAATGTCTATGCGAATCTCCTGAAATTGAATCAGTTTCAAATGCTTAACTGGAATACGCACCTATATCGCACCGCAATAGAACTGCCAAAAAGCAATATAGCCTCACCAATTGACGGAAACCCAAAGAAACAATGCTATTTTATGCTTTGTATTTTGTGGTAATTTCCAAGAACTGGGTGATTCGGACTAAATGATTTAGTTCAGGGGCGACATGATGGAGCAGGACGACGAAAACTGGGCAACAACCGTTGCCTATTCGATAGTGATGCATGAGGGTCTTGATCTCGCGCTTTCCGCGCAAAATCTCGACAGGGGCAAGACCAGAAACAATCGTGAGCGGTTGATGGAAGCCATTCGCACATCGCTGCTGGAAGCGCGCTCGCGCAACCACCTGGCGGCGGCGCAGCGGCTTTAACCCGGCCCGGCTTGGGCCTCGGCTGGCGACGTGCCGTGTTGTGGCGGGATCAGGCCTGAAGCAGATCTGTCCGGACCGCGGCTTTCAACGGCAGGTGATCAGAAGCGACACGCGCCAGCGCGCTGTCATGCGCCTCCACCTGCTCGACCAGACCTTCACGGTTGGCGATGATCCTGTCGAGCGCCAGTACCGGCAGGTTGGATGGAAAACTCGGCACCGCCGGCGGCAGAGCACCGAAAGCGTCCCGGAACGTATTGAGCGACGAGCCATTGCCGAGACGCCATTCGTTCAGGTCTCCCATGAGGATGGTCGGGCATTCGTTGCGCGCTTCCAGAAGGCCGATCAGCGCCTTCGCCTGCTGAGCGCGGGAATGCCGCAAGAGACCGAAATGGGCGGCGATGATGCGCAATGTGCCACCCAGCTTCAAATCCAGCTCCACGACAAGCGCACCGCGGGGCTCCAGCCCCGGCAGTTTCAGCGTATGCACGTCCCGGACGGCACCTTCCCTGAACAGCACGACATTGCCATGCCACCCGTGCGCCTTTACCCCTGCCTGCACCGGCACGGGAATGAGGCCGCTTTCCCGCTCCAGCCGGGCAAGATCGAGCAGGCCGGTGCGCTCGCCAAAACGGCTGTCGGCTTCCTGAAGGGCAATGATATCAGCGCCGATTTCCTGAATGACGCGGCTGGTGCGATCCGGATCGAACTTGCGGTCGCGACCGACACATTTGTGCACATTGTAGGAAGCGATGATGGGGAAGGAATGATCTTTCGCCGCCTGCACCGCTTTCTGCCGCTGACGATGGTCGCGCAGCGACTGCATGACGAAGGCGGGCAAACTGCTATTTGTCGCCAGGGCCGTTTTTTCGCTGTTCAACAAACCGTTTTTCTTCACGCGTCAATGTCTCCGGTCAAAGATAGGGCGAAGCGAGCCACAGGACACGCTCCACAAAACGAACAACGAATGGCCGCGCATTCAGTTCGCTGAGCCGCACCGGCAAGGCGGTTGCCCGCGCATTGCGGATCCGGTCGCCGATCACCCCGGCAAATTCTTCATCCATAACTTCGAGATCGATCTCGAAGTTTAATCGCAGCGAACGCGGATCGAGATTGGAAGAACCGATATAGGTCCAGCGCCCGTCGATCACCAGAAGCTTGGAATGATTGAAAGCCCCCGTCGCCCGCCAGATGCGGCAGTAATTCTTCAACATCTGGTCGAACTGCGCTGTCATCGCCCTGTCCACAAGCACCAGATTGTTGCTTTTGGGCACGATGATATCGACCACCACGCCCCGCCTTGCTGCGGTTATGAGTGCCGAAATAAGCTCCCGATCGGGGAGAAAATAGGGCGACATGATGAGAATGGAGGAACGGGCGACGGAAAACGCACCCATCAGCATCTTGTGACTGGTCTCGATGCTTTTATCCGGTCCCGAGGAGGAAACCCGGGCGACGATCTGCGAACCCGGCACACCGTCAGGAATGGCGATATCCCACACCGGGGTGTCCAGAAGCTCCCCCGTCGTGAAACGCCAGTCTTCCGCCGCGATGGAGAAAAAATCCGATACCACCGGCCCGGTGATCTTGAAATGTGTGTCGTGCGACTGGCTTTCGCCACCGAATTCCAGGGTGAAACCCTCACGGATATTCATGCCGCCGCTAAACACGATGCGCCCGTCCACCACGAGTATTTTGCGGTGGGTGCGCAGATTGGCATAGGGCAACCGCAGTCCCATGATGACATTGCCGTTGAAGACGTCGGCGATGATGCCCTTGTCCCGGAGCGTCGGCAGGATGCTCGGCACGGAATAACGCGCGCCGACAGCATCGATAAGCACCCTCACTTCCACGCCGCGCAGTTTTGCCTGCTCAAGCGCTGCGACGAAGCGGGCGCCGATCCTGTCATTGTCGAAAATATATGTTTCGAGAATGATCGACCGCTTCGCCTCGCCTATCGCCTCCAGCATGGCGGCATAGGCGACATCACCCGTCACAAGTGGCTCGATGGCGTTGCCCGTCGTCAGCGCGTGGCGTGTCACCCGGTCGCCGAGCGTCTTCATCGCTTCAAAACGGCGGCCGAACCGCGTGGCAATCAACTCACCGCTCGCATCCAGCCGCGCCACGCGATCCATGATCTCGTCCTGCATGAAGGATCGCTGCTGCGTGATGTTGGACCGACGAATGCGGTTGATGCCGGCAATGGCATAGATGACCGCGCCGACAATGGGCGACAGCACGATGACACCCACCCAGCCGAGTGCGGAACGGACCTCCTCCTTCGTCATCGTGGCATGTACGGCCGCCACGGTTCCCATCAAAATGGAAAGGACGGCAAGGATATGGGGCCAATAGGCGATGACGAGATCGAGCATATTACAACTATAGGGCATTGGACCGAAAAGTGTAACGCGCTTTTCGGAAACCCGGAAAGCCACTAAAAAGCACCCCGCCCATCCTTTTGCGGGACAGACCCTTGCGGGATTAACGGTGGAAACCGGCCTTGCGATATGTCATGAGAGCGCATCTTGATCTCCAGGCAGGGGCACTTGCAGGCTTCTGCGACATTTGAAAGCAAGAAGGCCGTGATGCAGGAAAATACACAGGGCGCCGTCATCGTCATTTCCAGCCACGTCATGCGTGGATCGGTCGGCAATCGCGCCGCGGTCTTCGCGCTGGAGACCCTCGGCCATCCGGTATGGGCAGTGCCCACCATCGTTTTGCCCTGGCACCCCGGCCATGGTCCATCCACGCGGATGCGCTTTCAGGACGACGACTTCGACAAGGCCATGACCGACCTTGAAAACGCCAAATGGATTGGCGAAGTCAAAGCAGTCCTGACCGGTTATTTCGGAAGCGCAGCACAAGTGCGTTCGGTCGCGCGGCTGATCCGCAATCTCAAGGAGAAAAACCCGGCGCTGGTTTACGCCTGCGATCCCGTGATGGGTGATCTGGGCGGGCTTTATATTCCGGTTGAAACCGCCGAAGCCATCCGCGACGAACTCATCCCGCTTGCCACTGTCGCAACACCGAACCGTTACGAACTGGCGTGGATGAGCGGCGCAGAGCTTGAAACCAACAATGCCATCATGGATGCAGCACTTGCCCTCGGCCCTTCGAAAATGCTGGTCACCTCTGCCGTGCCAATGATGGCTGGCGGCACCGGCAACCTCTATCTCAGCGGCCGGCACGCCCTGCTGGCCGAGCACCGCGCCATAGAGAATGCCCCGAATGGCCTCGGCGACCTGATGGCGGCGCTTTTCCTCGCCCGCCTGCTGGAAGGCATGGACGACGAAAAAGCGCTGCAGCTGGCCACCGCCAGCGTGTTCGAAATTCTGGCCCGCACCAAAAAACGCGAGATGAACGAATTGACGCTGGAGACAGACGCTTCAAGTCTTTCCACACCCATGGCCATGGTGCAGATGCGTCATCTCTTGCATCCTTCACGCAGCAAGCGCAAATAGCGACTAAAGCATTTCCAGGAAAAGTGGCCCTCGGTTTTCCGCCCGGAAATGCGGCAACAGGAAGTTGGAGCGGTTTCGCGGTTCGAAGAAAAGCGAAAATGCTCTAAAGGATTGGTCTTCAACGCGCCAGGTTCGCCCCGTGATCTTGGTCCAAGCATAACGGTACTGCGATAGATGAAAGATTTTCCGGAAACTCTTCTGAACGGCTACAAGAACTTCATGAGCGGCCGCTATGTCGACGAGCGCGAGAGATACCGCGTTCTGGCTGATACCGGGCAGAAGCCGCAGACCCTGTTCATTGCCTGTTGTGACTCCCGTTCTGCACCGGAAACCATTTTCGACTGCGGGCCGGGAGAATTGTTCGTCATGCGAAACGTCGCCAACATGGTGCCGCCTTTCGAGCCTGATGGCCAGTATCACGCCACCTCTGCGGCCATCGAATATGCCGTGCAGGTTCTGAAGGTGAAGGATATCGTCGTCATGGGCCACGGCCGTTGCGGCGGCATTCAGGCGGCACTCGACCCTAATCTCGAGCCCCTGTCGCCGGGCGACTTCATCGGCAAGTGGATGAACATGGTCAAATCGGCGGCCGAGCAGATCCAGAGCAACGATGTCATGACCGCCTCCGAGCGCCAGACCGCGCTGGAACGGGTGTCCATCCGCAACTCCCTCGCCAACCTGCGCAGCTTCCCCTTCGTCAAGGCGCAGGAAACCGCCGGCAAGGTCAAGCTGCACGGCGCATGGTTCGATATATCGACCGGCGAATTGTGGGTGATGGACGGCAAAACGGGCGACTTTCGCCGCCCGGATCTGTGAAAACAGGTTTCTGATTGAAAAAGCGAGACGGCCTTATTGGCCGTCGATCGCCTTGCCGATGAAGGCAATGGCCTGCTGGTAAACGCTTGCGGCGTTCCAGCCCTGGATGGCGGCATAATTCGCCTGTCCCTGCTGGTAACCGGCACCACGCTGCCAGCCATGGCCGACGAGGAAGTTGGCGGTGGAAGCCAGTGCATCGGCACGCGAACCGACGAGATCTACCCGTCCGTCGCGGTCGAAATCCACGCCATAGCGCACGACATTGAGCGGCAGGAACTGCGTCTGGCCGATTTCACCATGCGCCGCACCCTTGGCGTTGACGTTCAGCGAACCGCTGCCGACGAGCTTAAGCGCCGCATAAAGCTGCTCGGTGAAATAATCCGAGCGGCGGCAGTCGAAGGAAAGCGTCGCCACGGCGGAAAGCGTGTGCTGGTTGCCCATGAAGCCGCCAAAGCCGGTTTCCATGCCCCAGATGGCCAGGAGCGGGCCGGCCGGCACGCCATAAGCTTTTTCGATCGAGGCGAAGAGAGAGGCGTTGTTCTTCTTCATGGTCTTGCCGCGCGAAATGATCGTCTGACCGCCGCGCTTCTGCATGAATTGTTCGAAGGACAACTTGAAGCTGTGCTGGCCGCGATCGGCGCGGATGGTCGCCTGATTATACGAGACGCCGGAGAAGGCACGATCGAGCACCGAAGCGCTGACGCCGCGGCCCGCCGCTTCCTGCTTGAAGGCGCCGACCCAGGCATCGAAGCCCGCCGAAGTGTTGCTGCATTGCGCAGCCATAACCGGCGTCGCTGCCAAAACCGAGACCATGGCTACACCAGCCAGAATTGCCTTCATTGCCCGCATCAAAATCTGCCTTCGATATCCTTTGGGGAATTTATCCCGAGAACCAACACGTCTCCGCCGCAGGGGTTCGGGTGCCAAATTGTCTTTTGGTGGCCTAAATTGCCTTTCGGCAGCAAGGCCTGCAAATAAACTGGCCGTGATCGTCGCCATTGAAAAACCCGTCTGCCCCACACAGAACAGACGGGTTATACTTAACGAACCTTAAAAAATCGTATCACGCAGCCGCCTTGCGGGGCTTGATGAGACCACGATTGACCAGGAGTTCGGCGATCTGGATGGCATTGAGGGCAGCGCCCTTGCGCAGATTGTCCGAAACAACCCAGATGTTGAGGCCGTTTTCAACCGTTGCATCTTCACGGATACGCGAAATATAGGTCGCATCTTCACCGGCGGATTCGACCGGGGTGATGTAACCGCCATCTTCATGCTTGTCGATGACGAGGCAACCCGGTGCTTCACGCAGAATATCACGCGCCTGATCGGCGGTGATCTCGTTTTCAAACTCGATATTGACCGATTCCGAATGGCCGATGAAAACCGGAACGCGCACGGCCGTGCAGGTTACCTTGATCTTCGGATCGAGCATCTTCTTGGTCTCGGCCAGAACCTTCCACTCTTCCTTCGTATAACCGTCTTCCATGAAGACATCGATATGCGGAATGACGTTGAAGGCGATGCGCTTGGTGAACTTCTTGGTTTCAACCGGGTCGGCCACGAACACCGCGCGGGTCTGCTGGAACAGCTCGTCCATGCCTTCCTTGCCGGCGCCGGAAACCGACTGGTAGGTGGAGACGACAACGCGCTTGATCTTGGCGAAGTCGTGCAGCGGCTTCAGCGCGACGACGAGCTGGGCCGTGGAGCAATTCGGGTTGGCGATGATGTTCTTGCGGGTAAAGCCCGTGATCGCATCGGCATTGACTTCCGGAACGATCAACGGAACGTCCTGATCGTAGCGCCAGGCGGACGAGTTATCGATGACGACGCAGCCCTGCTGGCCGATCTTCGGCGACCACTTCTTGGAAACATCGCCGCCGGCCGACATCAGGCAAATATCGGTGTCGGAGAAATCGTAATTCTCGAGGTTGGAAACCTTCAGCGTACGATCGCCGTAGGAGACTTCCGTGCCCTGCGAACGGGAGGAAGCAAGCGGCACGATCTCATCGGCCGGAAAACCACGTTCTGCGAGGATATTGAGCATTTCGCGACCGACGTTGCCGGTGGCGCCTGCAATTGCAACTTTGAAACCCATGATCAAGCTCTCTTTCTGTCTCTCCTCTTTTGGGTGAGGTGGGGAACCCGCATCGCATTGCGGCTTCCTCGATCCCCAGCCAAACCGGGGAGAGAGCGGTGGCCAGAGACGTCAGACGGTTTTAATCGTCGTTTTGGCCGTAATTCGGATGGAATAAGAAAGGCGCGGATCATCGCCGGCGGATTGTGCCGGTCCTTCCATAACACTCATGTCTGCAACATGCATGCGCAAGGTGATGCTCCTTCTTCGCGAGAAGCTATTAGAAGGTTTCTTGTTTGTGTCAAGAAAAAAGGCGCGCTTCAGGCCACCCGGCGCAATCACGCAAAAACCGGCCCGCGACATTTTTGCACGTTATACATTAGACTAAAGTCATAATCCGAAAGCATCGCTCTTATTGGGGTTAATTTTCTGTCACTCTGATGTCATGCGCATTGCACCCGAAAGGGGAGTCCGGAGGAGAGAGACGGGCTCCGCACTGCGCCGATTGGGACATCTGTGGAGGACAGACAATGGCAAATGTTGCAGCCGCAAGCGGCGCCGCCCGTCCAATGACGGGCGAAGAGAAGAAGGTGATTTTCGCCTCTTCTCTCGGAACAGTCTTCGAATGGTACGATTTTTATCTATACGGCTCGCTTGCGATCTATATCGGCGCGAACTTCTTCAGCCAATATCCGGAAACGACGCGCAACATCTTCGCGCTTCTGGCCTTTGCCGCCGGCTTCCTCGTGCGCCCCTTCGGCGCGCTGGTGTTTGGACGTCTGGGTGACATCGTCGGTCGTAAATATACCTTCCTGATCACCATTCTCATCATGGGTGTTTCCACCTTCCTCGTCGGCGTCCTGCCCGGCGCATCCCAGATTGGCATTGCCGCTCCGATCATCCTGGTCATCCTGCGCATGCTTCAGGGTCTGGCGCTCGGCGGTGAATATGGCGGTGCCGCGACCTATGTGGCCGAACACGCCCCCAATGGCCGCAGAGGCTATTACACTTCGTGGATCCAGACGACGGCGACGCTCGGCCTGTTCCTGTCGCTGGTGGTCATTCTCGGCGTGCAGTTCGCACTCGGCAAGGAAGCCTTCGCCGCCTGGGGCTGGCGCATTCCCTTCCTCGTTTCGGTTCTGCTGCTCGGCGTATCGGTCTGGATTCGTCTGAAAATGAACGAATCCCCCGCCTTCAAGAAAATGAAGGAAGAGGGCAAGACCTCCAAGGCACCGCTCAGCGAAGCCTTCGGCCAGTGGAAAAACGCCAAGATCGCCCTGATCGCCCTCGTCGGCGCCGTCATCGGCCAGGCAGTCGTGTGGTACACCGGCCAGTTCTATGCGCTGTTCTTCCTGCAGAGTATTCTGAAGGTGGACGGCCAGTCGGCCAACATCATGGTCGCAGCGGCCCTCATCCTCGGCACGGGCTTCTTCGTGCTCTTCGGCTGGCTTTCCGACAAGATCGGCCGCAAGCCGATCATCATGGCCGGTCTCATCCTCGCGATGCTGACCTACTTCCCGCTGTTCAAGGCGCTCACGTGGGCGGGCAACCCGGCGCTGGCACAGGCACAGGCCAGCGTTCGCGCCACCGTCACCGCCGCTCCGGGCGACTGCAGGTTCCAGTTCAACCCGACAGGCACGGCGAAATTCACCACATCCTGCGATATCGCCACTTCGTTCCTGACACGCAACTCCGTTCCCTATGACGTGGTTGCCGGAACGGCCGGCCAGCCGGCGAGCGTCAAGATCGGCGACGTCAACATTGTCAGCTACGATGCAGTCGCAGCTGGCGCGGATGCGGCAGCCAAGGACAAGGCCTTCCAGAAGCAGGTCAACATCGCGCTGCATGATGGCGGTTACCCGCTGGTGCGCAGCGCGGCACAGGTTCCAGACGCGAAACTGGACGCCTTCATCGCTGCAAACCCGGAACTCAGCCTCAATGCTGAGGCGGTTCGCGCCACCGACAAGAAGATGGTGGCGACCGACAAGCTGGTGGCGGACAAGCTGTTAACACCGGCCGAAACCGGTGGAGCCGCCGAGATGGCCGTCTACACCATTGCCGGCGGCGGCGCCTTCGCCATGGTGGCCGATCCGGCTGCCGTGAACTGGGTCGTCATCATCGCGGTCCTGACCGTCCTCGTCATCTACGTCACGATGGTCTATGGCCCGATCGCTGCCCTCTTGGTCGAACTGTTCCCGACCCGTATCCGCTACTCCGGCATGTCGCTGCCCTACCATATCGGCAACGGCTGGTTTGGTGGCCTTCTGCCCGCCACCGCCTTTGCGATGAGCGCGGCGAAGGGCGACATCTATTACGGTCTCTGGTATCCGATCGTTTTCGCAGGCATCACGCTGGTCATCGGCCTGCTGTTCCTGCCGGAAACCAAGGATCGCGATATCCACGCCATGGATTGATCCACATCCCGATCGACATTTTCGGAACCCGGCGTGCAGGCGCCGGGTTTTTTTATTGCGCATTGAGCCAGAATATCGAAAGAGCCTGTCGCAGCGGGCTGTCATTCCGTCGCAGGCAAGACAAAATCAATATGAAGACAAAGCCCCCCTGAATAGGTTATGACCCCCCTATATTATCAGGCACAGGGAGAGCCATTTTGAAGATCGGGACGCCCAAGGAATTATATGAAGGCGAGGCGCGCGTCGGCATGACGCCAGACAGCGCCCAGGCATTGCAGAAACTCGGATATGATTGCATCGTGGAGGCCGGTGCGGGCAAGGCGGCGGGATTTTCCGACGACGCCTATCGCGCGGCCGGCGTCACCGTTGTCGATAGCGCGGATGCGCTTTACGCCGGTTCCGACATCATCGCCAAGGTTCGTCCGCCGGAAACGTCGGAGATTGATCGCCTGTCTTCGGACAAGACGCTGATCTCGTTCTTCTATCCCGCCCAGAACAAGGACCTTCTGGAACAGGCAAAGGAAAAGGGCGCAAACGTCATCGCCATGGACATGGTGCCGCGTATTTCCCGCGCCCAGAAAATGGACGCGCTGTCCTCCATGGCCAATATCGCCGGTTATCGCGCCGTGATCGAGGCCGGCAATAATTTCGGCCGCTTCTTCACCGGTCAGGTCACCGCCGCCGGCAAGGTGCCGCCCGCCAGGGTGCTGGTCATCGGCGCTGGCGTTGCCGGTCTTGCCGCCATCGGCACGGCCACCTCGCTCGGCGCGATCACCTATGCCTTCGACGTTCGCCCGGAAGTGGCCGAACAGATCGAAAGCATGGGCGCACAATTCGTCTATCTCGATTTCGCCGAGCAGCAGGATGGCGCAGCGACCGGCGGTTATGCCGCTCCCTCCTCGCCGGAATTCCGCGAGAAGCAGCTCGAGAAGTTCCGTGAACTGGCTCCGCAGATCGATATCGTCATCACGACAGCGCTGATCCCCGGCCGTGACGCCCCCAAACTCTGGCTCGCCGACATGGTGGCGATGATGAAGCCCGGTTCGGTCATCATCGACCTTGCGGCCGAGCGCGGCGGCAATTGTGATCTGACGGTGCCCGACCAGCGCGTCGTATCCGACAATGGCGTTATCGTCATCGGCTACACGGATTTCCCGAGCCGCATGGCGGCGCAGGCCTCGACGCTCTATTCCACCAACATTCGTCACATGATGACCGATCTGACGCCCGCCAAGGACGGCAAGCCGGTTCATAACATGGAAGACGACGTCATTCGTGGTGCGACTGTCACCTATCAGGGCGAGATAACATTCCCGCCGCCGCCGCCGAAAATTCAGGCCATCGCCGCGCAGAAGCCGAAGGAACGAGCCAAAGAGCTTACGCCCGAGGAAAAGCACGCCAAAGAACGGGCTGAGTTCAAGGCCCAGACCAAAAGCCAGGTCGGGCTGCTGGTTATCGGCACGGCGCTGCTGCTTCTCGTCGGCCTGTTTGCACCAGCAAGCTTCATGAGCCACTTCATCGTCTTCGTGCTCGCCTGCTTCATCGGTTTCCAGGTCATCTGGAATGTCAGCCATTCGCTGCACACGCCGCTGATGGCGGTGACGAACGCGATTTCCGGCATCGTCATTCTGGGCGCGCTGCTGCAGATCGGTTCCAGCAACTGGCTGGTGGTGATCCTTGCCTCGCTTTCCGTCCTGATCGCGACGATCAACATCGTCGGCGGTTTCCTCGTGACACGGCGCATGCTCGCCATGTTCCAGAAGTCGTAAGCCAAGCGAGGATCTTATAAATGACCATTGGTATCGTTTCCGCGGCCTATGTTGCCGCAGCCGTTCTCTTCATCCTTTCGCTTGGCGGTCTTTCCGGGCAGGAAAGCGCCAAACGCGCTGTCTGGTACGGCATCACAGGCATGGGCCTTGCCGTCGCCGCGACCGTCTTCGGACCTGATGTCGGCAATTGGTTCATCGTGCTTCTGATGCTGGCGGGTGGCGCCGTTCTCGGCTATTTTGTCGCCAGCCGCGTACAGATGACCGAAATGCCGCAGCTTGTGGCCGCCCTTCACTCTTTCGTCGGCCTTGCCGCCGTCTTCATCGGCTTCAATGCCCATATCGAAGAAGCGCATATCGCCTCGCTCGATGAGACGGCGCGTTCGCTGCTGACGGGTTTTTCCGCCATCCTCGCCCATAAAACGCCTGTCGAACTGGCGATCATGAAGGTCGAGGTCTTCCTCGGTGTCTTCATCGGCGCGGTCACCTTCACCGGCTCCGTCGTCGCCTTCGGCAAGCTGGCCGGCAAGGTGGACGGCAAGGCGAAGAAGCTGCCGGGCGGCCATGTCCTCAATGCCGGCGCCGCGATCCTGTCGCTCGTGTTGCTCATCATGTATTGCAACGGTGCGGGCGCATGGACGCTGGTGCTGATGACGCTTGCCGCCTTCTTCATCGGTTATCACCTGATCATGGGCATCGGCGGCGCAGACATGCCTGTCGTCGTATCGATGCTGAACAGCTATTCCGGCTGGGCGGCAGCAGCCATCGGTTTCACGCTCGGCAACGATCTCTTGATCGTCACGGGCGCGCTGGTCGGCTCCTCGGGTGCGATCCTGTCCTACATCATGTGCAAGGCGATGAACCGCTCCTTCGTCTCGGTCATCCTCGGCGGCTTCGGCGGCACGACGGGTCCGGCGATGGAAATCGAGGGTGAACAGGTGGCGATCGACGCCGAAGGCGTGGCGTCCGCACTCAACGACGCCGATAGCGTCATCATCGTGCCCGGTTACGGCATGGCGGTAGCGCAGGCGCAATCGGCCGTGTCGGAACTGACCCGCAAGCTGCGCGCCGACGGCAAGACCGTGCGCTTCGCCATCCACCCGGTGGCAGGCCGCCTTCCCGGCCACATGAACGTGCTGCTCGCCGAAGCCAAGGTGCCTTACGACATCGTGCTGGAAATGGACGAGATCAACGACGATTTCCCCAATACCGACGTCGTCATCGTCATCGGCTCCAACGACATCGTCAACCCGGCAGCCCAGGACGATCCGAATTCACCGATCGCAGGCATGCCGGTTCTGGAAGTGTGGAAGTCGAAACTCGTCATCGTCTCCAAGCGCGGCCAGGGCACGGGCTACTCCGGCATCGAGAACCCGCTGTTCTACAAGGACAATACGCGGATGTTCTACGGGGACGCTAAGAAGTCGATCAACGATCTTCTGCCGCTGATCAAGTAAGTGAAGAGGGCGTTTCCGGAAGACCGGAAACGCCCTTTTTTATCGAGGTGACAAAGAAACCTCTCCGTCATCCTCGGGACTGTCCGGAGGATCTATCCACGTCGAATAAAATCAATCGGTTGCAGATCCTCGGGACGAGCCCGATGATGACGGCGTGGGAATAGGTACTGTCACGCTTTGAAAGCGTGGCTTCCGGAGACCGCGCTCAAAGCATCCGGTAACGCCGGTTGAAATACATCAGCGCTTCTTCGCCCTCATTAATCTTCATATCAACGACATCACAGATCAGAATATCATGCGTGCCGCCGTCATGGGCCTCGCGGATGCGGCAATCGAAGGACACCAGCGCGTCTTCCAGAACCGGCGCGCCGGTTTCAAGCACACCCCAGTTGCCGGCAGCAAAACGTTCGTCGGCGGGTGTCTTGCCACCAAAAAGCGTGCTCAGCACCTCGTGATGCGCGGCGAGCGTGTTGACGCAGATGACGCCGTTTGCCTTCACCACCTTATAGGCTGAGGCATTGCGGTTGAGGCAGACGAGAAGCGTGGGCGGATTGTCGGAAACGCTGCAAACGGCCGTTGCTGCAAAGCCCGCACGGCCAGCTGCACCGTTGGTAGTGACGATATTGACCGCCGCACCGAGCCGCGCCATGGCGTTTCTATAATCGAGGCTGCGCTGCTCTGCAGTCTTCGTCTCCATTGCCGCTTCCTTTTCAAGAGACATCATCTGCATCTAACCCATCCTTCCTTAACAGGCCATCAAGCCAGCACGCAGGCGTCTTCAAAGCCAAGCCGCGGCAGGCGGCCGAAGAGCTTCGATGGATCGCCATGACCGAGATTGATCAGGAAATTGGACTTCCACGTCGTGCCGGCAAAAAACGCCGCATCCACCTTTCCCTTGTCGAAACCGGACATGGCCCCGGTATCCAGCCCCAAAGCCCGGGCCGCGAGAATGAGATAACCCGCCTGCAACGTGCCATTGCGGAAGGCGGTCTCCTCGGCCATGGCCGCGCTCGAGGTGAACCAAGAACGGGCATCGGCATGCGGAAACAGCACCGGAAGCTTCTCGTAAAATTCGCTGTCGATGGCGGCGATGATGGTCACGGGTGCCGCCATGGTCTTTTCGAGATTGCCGGAAGACAGCGCGGGCCGGAGCTTTTCCTTGGCTTCCGGGCTGCGCACGAACACGAAACGGCCGGGCGAGCAATTGGCCGAGGTCGGCCCCATCTTCGTCAGATCGTAAAGCGCCTTCAGCGTCTCGTCACTGACCGGCTTTTCCGTCCAGCCATTGTGGGTGCGCGCCTCGGTAAAAAGGGTTGCCAATGCCTTGCTGTCCAGGGGGGCCGTGTCATCAAGTGGTTTCGTCATGTTACTCTAAAATCCTGTCAGAATGTCTGGATGCCCGGCAGCAGAAACTGCAGAAGCCTTGTGTTGAAAAGCTCGGGCTCGGTGATATTGACGGCATGCGCGCCGAAATCGAGAAGACAAAGCTCGCTTTGCGGCAAGCCATCGGCGAGCCGATGCGACCGGGTATAGGGCACCAGAAGATCGTCCTTCGTTGCCACCACCAGCACCGGATTGTCGACCTCGCCAAGCCGGCTATCGACATCGAAAGCCCGAAGCGCCGCAATACGCCGCAGCACATTTGCCTTACCCTGAAAATGCGCAACGCCATGGGCATCGTCCCGCGCCAGCCGCACCTGATGGTCCGACATCCAGGCGGCCGGATAAAGAAACAGCGGCTGAGCCTTCACGAAAGCCTCGATACCGGATTTCTCCAGAAGCTCGATCCGCACATCGAAGCAGCGCCCTGAATGCGGATCGGCCTTGCTCCAGGCGTTGATGAGAACAAGCCTGTCGATAAGGCCGGGCCGGCTGAGCGCGATATCCAGGCCGATCAGGCCGCCGAGCGCATGGCCCATGAAGTGGAATTTTTCGAGGTTGAGGGCCGAGACAATCTCCAGCACGTCATCCGCCATCGCCGATATGCCGCCCTCCGCCGGCGCTTCGCCGCCCGTCCTTCCTGTTCCGCGATGGTCATAGGTGACGATGCGGAAATGGTCGGAAAGGGCTTCGATCTGCGGCGTCCAGTAAGTACCAGATCCGCCCAGCCCCGAAGACAGCAGGATAGTGGCCGCCTCAGGATCAGTCCGGCCATGAACCTCGAAATGCATCATCTGCCGTTTCGCCCTATTTGCCGATATGGGCGACGGTGGCGATTTCCACCAGTGCGTCGGGCTTAACGAGCCCGCACTGGATGCAATACCGCGCCGGCTTGTCGCCGGGGAAATATTCGGCATAGACCACATTGACGGCCTGATAGTTCGCCCAGTCGGTGATGAAGATGTGGTTCATCGTCACGTCCTCCATCGTGCCGCCGGCGGTTTCAATGACCGACTTGATGGTCTCAAGAACATGGCGGGTCTGGGCGCTGGCATCGCCCACATGCACGACATTATTGTCCTTGTCGAACGGCAGCGTGCCGGACACGTAAACCACGCCATCGGCAAGGGTTCCCGGCGAGAAGGGAGCGATAGGCTTGCTGGTGCCAACAGGTACGATGATCTTTTTCGGCATTTCGTTCTCCTCTTTGTGGTTCTTGCTTACTCGGTGACGGGTGCGGCCTGCGAGATGACGCCGCAGAAATCATTGACGGTAGCGACCCAGCCGAAAAACTTCTCGACATTGTAGACCGTCGCCTGCTGGATAAAGTCTGGCCCCAGATGATGCGTGGCGTCCTCCAGCATCACCCCGAAATATTCGAGATGGAAGGCGTCGCGCAGCGAGCTTTCGACGCAGACATTGGTGGCAATGCCGACGAAAACCAGATTGCGGATGCCGCGGGCGCGCAGCACGCTGTCCATATTGGTGTTGAAGAAACCGCTATAACGCGTCTTCGGCACCAGAATATCGCCGGGCTGCGGCTGCAGCTCGTCGACAATGGCATAATCCCACGTACCCTTTGCCAGCAGCTGGCCCTGCAATTCCGGCCTTTTGCGCATGGTCTTCAAGGCATTGGATTTGTGCCAGTTGGGCGAACCCGGTCCGCCCGCCTCGACATAATCCTTGTCCCAGCCATTCTGGAAATAGATGACCTGAACGCCCGCCGCCCGCGCCGCATCCAGCGTTTTCTTGATGTTGGCGATGGTGCCCTTGGCACCGGTTATGTCGAAACCGGCAAGATCGACATAACCGCCCTCGGTCGAATAGGCGTTCTGCATATCGACCACGACAACGGCGGTCTCGCTGGGCTTGAGGGTGATCGGCTCCGGCCGGGCGGGAAGCGTCACGCTTTCCGAACGGCTTTCCGGCCCCTTGTAACCCGCAATGACGGCTTCACTCATTCGGCAGCCTCCAGTTCGGCCTGAACATGCGCCCGGCTCTTCATCAGCGGCTGCACATATTTCCCGAATTTTTCAACGCCTTCGAGGAAGTCGTCGAAGGTCAGCATCACGCCGCCCGTTCCCGGCACTTCACTCATCTCATCCAGCATGGCCGCCACTTCCTCATAGGAACCGATTAACGTTCCCATATTGATGTTGACCGCGGAAACGGGGTTGGACATGTGACGAACATTGGTGTCGGAGCCGGATTTGGTGTCGACGGCGCTTTGCAGGCCGAGCCACTTGATGGCATCCAAATCCGCACCTGCCTTGTAGTGCTCCCATTTCGCCCAGGCATCCTCGGATTTCTCCTCGGCAAGCACCATCGTCAGTACGACGGATTTCACCTCGCGGCCGAACTTTTCCGTCGCCGCCAGCAGCCGCTCATTGGTGGGCGCAAAGGCCTTGGGCGTATTAACGCCGACACCGAAGCAGAAGCTGTAATCGGCGAACTTGGCCGAAAACGCCATGCCGGAATTGGAGGAGCCGGCGCAGATGAGCTTCACATCACCCTGCGGCACCGGCTTCATCCGGCAATCCTCCATTTTGAAGAACTTGCCGTTGAAATCCGATTGCCCGTCTGTCAGCAGCTCTTTCAAAACAGTGGTGTATTCGCCAAGATATTCGTAGCGATCACCGAAATAATCATCGCCCGGCCAAAGCCCCATCTGGCTGTATTCTGGACGCTGCCAGCCGGTAATCAGGTTGATGCCGAAACGGCCGCCGGAAATGGAATCGATCGTCGTCGCCATGCGCGCAACAATGGCCGGCGGCATGACCAGCGTGGCGGCCGTGCCAAACAGCTTGATCTTGGAGGTGACGGCGGCAAGGCCTGCCATCAGCGTGAAGGACTCCAGATTATAATCCCAGAACTCGGTCTTGCCGCCAAAGCCGCGCAGCTTGATCATCGACAGCGCGAAGTCGAAACCATATTGCTCCGCCTTCAGCGTGATCGCCTTGTTCAGGTCGAAGCTCGGCTTGTATTGCGGCGCGTTTTCGGAAAGAAGCCACCCATTGTTCCCGATCGGGATAAAAACACCAACTTCCATTTTGCTGTTCCCTTTTTACGTCAGGTGTCTCCTGACTTGACAAAAGAGTAGCAGGTTCCGTGCCAGACCAAATAAAATAATTTTATCAAATGGATAAAATTTTGGGGCGGGAGAAGCTTTGACCAAAAGATAAAAAATTTATCATTTGGTCAAAATATTTGCCTGTTTATTCGGCAGAAATGAATGCGAGAGTCGTATGATTGGAAGTTGTAGAAATAGTCCTGAAAGTGCGGTGAGGCGCGCTTCACACTCCTCGTCATCCCCGGGCTTGTCCCGAGGATCTATCCACGTTCAGTAAAATCAATCGGTTGCAGATCTTCGGGACAAGCCCGAGGATAACGGCGCTGGGTTTTCGAAATTGCGATCAATCGCGATTAGCTCGTCAAGAGCTATGCCAAAACCTCAAACGAGGCGCTGCTGCGCATAGGCATGGACCGCTCGGAAGGCAGCCTCGGCACCCGCGACAACCCGCTCCTCCTCGTCAACCGTGAGCGCAATTTCATCAAGCGCGGCAGTGAACGTGCGCCAATGCAGGCCGCGTCCTTCCGGTGCGCCGGCCAGATGGCGCGCGCCGAATTCTTCGGTGAGGCCAAGTTTCGCCGCATCTTTCAGCAGGAAAGCCGCACCGAGATTGGAGCCTTCGACCACATAGAGCCAGCCCATCGCCTGCGGCAGATCGAACGGCGTTTCCCCGGTAAAGCGCGGTGCTTCGGCTTCGGGAATATCGAGACCGAGATCGGCGAGATCCTGCTCGATCATCGCCAGCCGACGGCGACCTTTGAGATCGGGCAGCAGGCCGTCAAGCGCTTCATTGGAGAAGAAGGCATCGAGATCGCGATGGAAAAGATACTGCGTTTCCACGAATTTGCCGAAATTCTCCCGGCTCTCGAACGGCTTGGCTGCCATGATGAAGGTATCGAGACCGCCATGCGCGCCGCGCGTTGCCGCCTTCAGGCGCTTGACGCGGCTTTGCTCGGTCTGTTCCACAGGCGCTAGAGGCTCTGCAATGGTCATGATGTTTCCCTTTATCCCATATTCAAAGTGCCTGATAAAAATCTTTCCTCAAACAGTCAAATTTTATTTTCGCATATCTCCTCACCTTGCGCAAAGGCGACGGGAGGGGCAAGCGCGGCAACAAACGACAGTGGTGTAAACCACTCGAAATCGTTGCAAACCGGCCGGGCGCAAAACCGCTCTCCGCCAGCCTTCACAGTACCCTCGACAGCCAAACAATCATATTACAACTACCCTCTTTACAACTAACATGTCAGTGTGCCATCAATTCGCGGTCATCTTGGAGGAGCATCTTAATTGACCCAGAAATTCGGCCTTTCGGCAGCCCTGACGACCCCTTTCAAAGCGGATGGAAACGTCGATGTCGACGCCATGATCGCTCACGCCCGCCGTTGCCTGTCGAATGGTTGCGACAGCGTGACACTGTTCGGCACCACGGGTGAAGGATGCTCGGTCGGCAGCCGTGAACGACAGGTCATTCTGTCCCGCTTCATCGAGGCCGGCATTGCGCCCTCCCGTCTGGTCACCGGCGTTCTCGTGGATTCCATCGAGGATGCGGCCGAACAGTCGGCCGAGGCCCTGAAAGCAGGCGCCCGCAATATTCTTCTCGCCCCGCCTTCCTATTTCAAGAATGTCAGCGATGACGGATTGTTTGCCTGGTTTTCGGCGGTTTTCGCAAAGATCGGCAAGGGCGCGCGCGACATTCTCGTCTACAACATCCCTTCCGTGACCATGGTGACATTGTCCGTAGAGCTGGTGGGACGGCTGAGGGAAGCGTTTCCGGGCATCGTCACCGGCGTCAAGGATTCCTCCGGCAACTGGAGCCATACCGAACGCCTGCTGAAGGAACACGGCGATCTCGCTATCCTGATCGGCGATGAACGCGATCTCGCCAGAGGCGTTCGCCTCGGCGGCCAGGGCGCGATCTCCGGCGTCGCCAATTTCCTGACGCAGGAAGTCCGTGCCATGGCCGTTGATGGCAAGGACGACAGTCGCATCGTCGATCTTGTTGTGGAACTTCTGAAATTTCCGGTTACGCCCGCCGTCAAGGTGCTGGTATCACACACGACAGGGGAAAATATCTGGACGGATGTGCGCGCGCCGCTCGTCGCCATTTCACCTGAGGATCGGCAGCAGATCGAAGGCGCATTCGACGCGCTGTTTCGCAAACAGGCCGCTTGAACGGACCTTGAAAGGTTGAGCATGGACGATACCGGCGAACAGACATTGCGGGAACGGGCGTATGAAAGCTTTACGCATCACCTTCTCTCGCGTGATGTTCGTCCGGGGCAATTCATCTCGCAACGCCGTCTCGTGGAAATGACCGGCCTGCCGCTGGGGGCGATCCGGGAGGCAATTCCGCGGCTGGAGGCGGAAGGGCTGATCAAGACCGTGCCGCAGCGGGGGTTGCAGGTCGCCCATATCGACATCAACCTTATCCGTGAAGCATTCCAGTTCCGCATCTTCCTTGAAAAGGAGGCCGTGGCGCTGTTTACCCGCTCGGCTTCCGATGAGGCCATCGCCAAGCTTTTGAAACAGCATCGCGATATTGCCGAAGCGGCTGAAAATAGCGGAGAATCGCCGGAGCTCGATCAGCATGCCCAGCAGGTGGACTGGGGCATGCACGATGCCTTCATCGACGCGCTCGGCAATTCGATCATCTCGAACGCCTACCGGGTCAATTCCATCAAGATGCGCCTCATCAATCAGGAGCGCTTTCGCATCGCCGGTCACGTCAAATCGGTGATGAAAGAGCATCTCACCATTCTCGAAGCTATCGAGAAGAGGTCCGTTGAAGACGCCGTAGAGCGGCTGACCGCCCATATCCGCAATGCGAGGGACAGGGCGCTGGCGGTATAGGGCAATTCCGGTAAAGCCGTGGGACGGCTTCAATTCGGAATTGCATGAAAATAAGCAACAAGCCGGGGTGAGGAGATTTCCGGCTAACTGGAGGAGAACTGACATGAAGCATTCATTGCTCAACCCCACGCGCCGCGCCTTTCTGGCTGGCACGGCGGCGATTGGCGGCAGCGCGGTGCTCGGCATTCGCCCGGCATCGGCGGCGGTGAACTGGAAAAAACACGCCGGCACGACGCTTGAGGTCAACCTCGTCAAAAGCCCGCGCAGCGAAACGCTGATCAAATATCTCAGCGAATTCGAAGAGCTGACCGGCATCAAGGTCAATGCCGAGGCGACACCGGAACAGCAGCAGCGCCAGAAGGTGGTTATCGAGCTTTCGTCCGGCAAGCCGAGCTTCGACGTGGTGCATCTGAGCTACCACGTGCAGAAGCGTCAGTTCGAAAAGGGCAAATGGCTGGCCGATATCAGCGGCTTCCTGAAGGACCCGTCGCTCACCGATCCGTCGCTGGTCGAAAAGGACTTCGCCGAGGCCGGCATGTTGTTTGCCAAGGATAGCGACGGCGTGCTGCGCTCGCTGCCCTTCTCGGTGGATTACTGGATCGTCTACTGGAACAAGGACCTGTTCGAAGCCAAGGGCCTGAAATATCCTGAGACCTTCGAAGAGCTGGTAACGGCGGCGGAAAAGATCACCGACCCGTCCACCAACACCTATGGTTTCGTCGCACGCGGCCTGAAGAACGCCAACACCCCGGTCTGGACCTCGCTGATGCTGGGTTACGGCGCAAAGCCGATCAGCGCGGACGGAAAGATCGATACCGAATCCAAGGAGGCCGTGGAGGCAGCCAAGCTCTATCAACGCTTGATGACCAAGGCCGCCCCTCCCGGCGTCTCCGGCTTCAACTGGGCGGAAGCGCAATCGGCCTTCCTGCAGGGCAAGATCGGCATGTGGTTCGATGGCGTCGGTTTCGCCCCGCCGATCGAGAACCCGGAGAAATCCCGCGTGGTCGGCAAGGTCGGCTATGGCGTCATGCCGAAAGGCCCAGCAGTTCAGGCCGCCGGCACTTTCGGCGATGGTCTCGGCGTCGTCGAAGCCAGCAGCAAGAAGGAAGCTGCCTATCTCTTCTGCCAATGGGCGATCTCGCATGAGATGGGCGCGCGTCTGCTGCAGGCGGGTGCCGGCGTTCCGTTCCGCCAGTCCATCCTCGAAGACCAGAAGGTTCGCGAAGGCGTGAAGATGCCGGCCGCCTGGCTGGATGCCGTCGTCGGTTCCGGCAAGGTCTCGCAGCTTGCGCTTCCCGTCATCATTCCGGTGACGGAATTCCGCGACATCTACGGCGTCGGCCTCACCAACATGATCGGCGGCGCAGATCCGGCAGCGGAGCTGAAAAAGGCAACGGAACAGTTCGCACCCGTTCTGGCGCGTAGCGAGGGATAATGGCCTCCGTGAGCATCGAAAACACCAAAACAGGCGTCAGCCGCGCAGAAGGGAGCAAGCCGCCAAGGCTTGCTCCCAAGTACTGGCCCTTCGTCATACCGGCACTGGTCGTCATTTCGGCTGTCATCGTTTTTCCGTGGGTGTTTACCCTATGGATGAGCGTGCACCGCTGGACGCTCGGGCAGGAGCAGAGCTTTATCGGTTTTGATAACTACATCAGGCTCGCCAGCGATCTCAGGTTCTGGGAATCGCTGTGGCACACGCTCATCTATACCGTGCTGTCGGTTGTCGCTCCCCTGTTCCTCGGAACATTGGCGGCGCTGGTTTTCGATGCGCAATTTCCGCTGCGCGGCTTTCTGCGCGGCGTTTTCGTCATGCCAATGATGGCGACCCCGGTCGCCATCGCGCTCGTCTGGACCATGATGTTCCACCCGCAGCTGGGTGTTCTCAACTATCTGCTGTCGCTCATCGGCATCGGGCCGCTGGAGTGGATCTATAACCAGTCCACCGTCATCCCCTCGCTGGTGCTGGTGGAAACATGGCAATGGACGCCGCTCGTCATGCTGATCGTGCTCGGCGGGCTGGCTGCAGTCCCCCGCGAACCCTATGAAAGCGCCGAAATCGACGGCGCCAACGCCTGGCAGAAGTTTCGTTACCTCACCATGCCGATGATTGCGCCGTTCCTGATGATCGCCGTCATCATCCGCTCCATCGACGCCGTCAAAAGCTTCGACATCATCTATGCGATGACGCAGGGCGGACCCGGCACGGCCTCGGAAACCATCAACATCTACCTCTACAACACGGCGTTTTCCTATTACGACATCGGTTACGGCTCTGCCATGGCCGTGGTCTTCTTCATCATCATCGTGGCGCTGTCCTTCGTACTTTTGATGGTGCGCCAGCGCGCGCAATGGAACGAGATGGAGGATCGCTGATGACACGCAAATTGCTCAAACGGAAAAACCTCGACCGCATCGGCCTGTTCTTCGTGGCGCTGGTGATGATCTCGCCCGTCATCCTGTTCTTCATCTGGATGATCTCGCTGTCGCTGAAATATGAAATCGACAACGGCGCTTATCCGCCGATCCTCATCCCCGAGCGTTTTGCCTGGTCGAACTATGTGAAGGTGTTCGAGGAGAATAATTTCTTTCTCTATTTCTGGAACTCGGTGCTCGTCACGGGTGCGGCCACCATTCTGGCGCTCGTCATCGGCGTGCCCGCCGGTTACGGCATCGCCCGGCTGAAGGCGGAAAAGTCGGCCGTCGTCATCATGATCGCCCGCATGACGCCCGGCCTTTCCTTCCTCATTCCACTGTTCCTGCTGTTCCAATGGCTGAACCTCTTGGGTACGCTCTGGCCGCAGATCATCATCCATCTTGTCGTGACCGTGCCGATCGTCGTCTGGATCATGATCGGTTATTTCGAGACCACCCCGAAGGAGCTGGAAGAGGCGGCAAGCATCGACGGCGCATCCTCCTGGCAGGTGTTCCGGCTGGTGGCGTTGCCGATCGCCAAGCCCGGCATCGTCGTCTCCTTCATCCTTGCGGTCATCTTCTCGTGGAACAACTTTGTCTTCGGCATCGTGCTGGCCAGCCGTGAAACGCGCACCCTGCCGGTCGCGGTCTACAACATGCTGTCCTTTGAACAGGTCAGCTGGGGGCCGCTTGCCGCAGCCGCGTTGATCGTCACGCTGCCGGTGCTGTTGCTCACCATGTTCGCACAGAAACAGATCGTGGCGGGTCTCACCGCGGGCGCCGTCAAGGGCGGCTGAATTCAAATTATAACGGGAACCAAAAACATGGCACCGGTCAATATTCAAAATGTCCAGAAGCGCTTCGGCTCGGTCAATGTCATCCACGGCATCGATATCGAGATCAAGGATGGCGAATTTGTCGTGCTCGTCGGCCCTTCGGGCTGCGGCAAATCCACCCTGCTGCGCATGATCGCCGGGCTGGAGGAGCTGAGCGATGGCGAAATCCACATCGGCGCGCGTGAGGTCAGCCATCTGCCCGCCCGCGACCGTGACATCGCCATGGTCTTCCAGAACTACGCGCTTTATCCGCATATGACTGTGAAGGATAATATGGGCTTCGCGCTGAAGCTGAAGAAGGTCAGCGCCGAGGAAACCAGAGCCAAGGTGGACAAGGCCGCCGCCATTCTGGGGCTGGACAAGCTGCTTGACCGCTATCCGCGCCAGCTTTCCGGCGGCCAGCGCCAGCGCGTCGCCATGGGCCGGGCGCTGGTGCGCGATCCGCAGGTCTTCCTGTTCGACGAGCCGCTCTCCAACCTCGACGCCAAGCTGCGCGTGCAGATGCGCGGCGAGATAAAGGCCATGCACCAGCGCATAGGCACCACCACCATCTATGTCACCCACGACCAGGTGGAAGCCATGACCATGGCCGACAAGATCGTCGTGCTGCATGATGGCGTGATCGAGCAGATCGGCGCGCCGCTGGAACTGTACGACCATCCGGCCAACCTTTTCGTCGCCGGCTTCATCGGTTCGCCTGCGATGAATTTCATCCGTGGCCGCGTCGAAGAAGGCGTGTTCCGCACCGCAAAGGGCCTCAGCCTGCCGCTGCCCGCCAATGCCGATATCGGCAAACTGGGCGGCCGCGATCTCGTCTACGGCGTACGGCCGGAACACATTCGCGCCGCCGAGACCGGCATCGAAGGCCGGGTCGAACTGGTCGAAGGCACCGGCTCGGAAATCTATGCCAAGCTGAGCTGCAAGGGCGACGACATCGCCTGCCTGTTCCGCGAGCGGCTGGATGTGCGGTTCGGCGATACGATCCATATCGCCATCGATCCTGCTATGGTGCATCTGTTCGACAAGGACAGCGGCAAGCGCATCTAAATGGATGAGAGAGTGACGGGCATGGACAGCGAACACAGAAGCCACAAACATGTGCTGTGCGTGGGCGCTGCCGTGCTGGACACCCTGTTCCGTGTGCACGACATGCCAAAGGGCGAAGGCAAGGTCCTGCCCTATGAAATGCTGCAGATTGCCGAAGGCATGGCGTCCAGCGCTGCCTATGCGGTGCACCGCATGGGCGGCCGCGCCAGCCTCTGGGGTGCGGTGGGCGACGATGAAACCGGTACCCGTATCCTTCGCGATCTCAGTGAAAGCGGCATAGACACGAACGGCATGACGGTTGCGCCCGGCGCACGCTCGGCCCTGTCGACGATCATCATCGATGACCGGGGAGAACGGCTGATCGTGCCTTTTTACGATCATCGCCTGCATGAGAAAAAACGCTCCTGCACGCCGGAAGATATTGCCCCCTTTGATGCCGTTCTGGTGGATGTGCGCTGGCCGGAATTGGCGCTTGATGTGCTGACTGTTGCGCGTGCGCTTGGCAAACCCGCCATTCTGGATGGTGATGTTGCGCCGGTGGAAACGCTGGAGAAGCTTGCGCCCGCCGCAACCCATATCGTCTTTTCCGAACCCGCCGCCGCCCGGCTGACCGGGCTTGAAACGGTGAAAGACATCCTGCCGGTGCTGCATTCCCGTTATCCGCAGACCTTCATCGCCGTTACCGCCGGACCAGCGGGCTGCTGGTGGACGGAAGCCGACGATCCGACGGTGCATTTCCAATCAACGATGCAGGTCGAGGCGGTGGACACGCTGGCGGCGGGCGATATCTTTCACGGCACATTTGCGCTCGCGGTGGCGCAAGGCATGCAAAGCCGCGCCGCCATCCGCCTGTCCTCCGTTGCCGCCGCGCTCAAATGCACGGTGTTCGGCGGCCGCATCGGTGCACCCACGCGCGAAGAGACCGAGGAAGCCATGCGGCAATGGCTGGAGCATGAAGGCGAACCCGCGCTGCGCGCCTCCTGAGCGCATCCATTGCCCGCATAAAACTATTCCATTTTTGCGATGCCGTTTCGCGGCAAACTAGGCTAACGTTCGGACAAGCAAAGCTTTTCACAAGCCGCACTCGCTCCAATTTCAGCCTGCATTCCGCAAAAGTGATCGCCCGATGCACCAGACGACCCGCCCGAGACTGCGCGATATCGGTTTCCGGCCCGGCCATTTCGAAACCGGTCCGCTCAACGCCATCACCGATGTCGAAGGTGTGACCATCGGCCATTTGACCGTCATCGAGGGCGAGACGATCCGCACCGGCGCAACCGCGATCCTTCCGCATGGCGGCAATCTCTTTCAGGACAAAGTGCCCGCAGCCTTCACCGTCTATAACGGCTTCGGCAAATTCGCCGGCTCCACACAGATCGAGGAACTGGGCGAACTCGAAACACCTGTTATTCTCACCAACACGCTGGCGACAGGCCGAGCCATTGAGGCGATCAACCGCCATACGCTGGCGCAGCCGGGCAATGAGAAAGTCGTCTCGATCAATGCCGTCGTCGGCGAAACCAATGATTCCCGCTTGAACGACATCCGTGCCGGCCGCCCGACCATCGAGGAAATCTCGACCGCGTTGAAAAACGCGACCACAGGCACCGTCGCCGAGGGCGGACTTGGCGCAGGGGCCGGCACCGTGGCCTTCGGCATGAAGGGCGGCATCGGCACCTCATCCCGCATCGTCACCATCGCCGGGGAAACCTATACGCTAGGCGTTCTCGTCCAATCCAATTACGGCGGCCACCTGCTGGTCTGCGGCAAGCCCTATGTCAGCCCGGAGCACAAGGACAAGGACGGCTCGATCGTCATCATTGTCGCAACCGACGCACCGCTCTGCTCCCGCAATCTGAAACGCCTGGCGGCCAGAAGCTTTGGTGGACTGGCACGCACGGGTGCCGCACTCAGCAATGGCTCCGGTGACTATGCGCTGGCATTTTCCACCGATGAGCGGCTGCGTCGCACGCCTGCGCGCCGCAAGGCGGTGGCGGAATACCCTGAGCTTTCCAACGATGCGATTTCGCCACTCTTCGAAGCCGCGATAGAGGCGACGGAGGAGGCGATCCTCAATTCGCTCTGCACGGCCAATACGACAACTGGCTTCAATGCCGGCACCGGCAAGGTCTCCACGGTCGAGGCCATTTCCATCGACACCCTTAAAACCCTTCTTTCAGCCTGACTTTTCCAGACGGAGTTCTCATGACTAGCCAATCCGGTCGCATCGTTTACGTCAACGGCGAATTCCTGCCCGAGACGGACGCCCGCCTTTCCATCTTCGACCGCGGTTTCCTGTTCGGCGACGGCATTTATGAAGTCACCTCGGTTCTCGAAGGCAAGCTGATCGACAGCGACCTGCACATGGCCCGGCTGGAACGCAGCGCCCGCGAAATCGATGTGCCGCTGCCGGTCACGACCAAGGAAATCGTCGAGGCCGAGCGCCGCCTGATTGCCGACAACAACCTCGTCGAAGGCATGATCTACCTGCAGCTGACGCGTGGTGCGGAAGACCGCAACTTTCTGTTCTCCGCCGATCTGAAGCCGACACTGGTCATGTTCACCCAGGCCAGGAAGCTGATCGGCACGCCCGTCGAAGAAGCCGGTATCGCCGTCAAATCCGTTCCCGACCAGCGCTGGGAACGTCGCGATATAAAGACCGTCTGCCTGCTGCCGCAGGTCATGGCCAAACGCATCGCCAAGGCCGAAGGCTGCGACGAGGCGTGGATGATCGAGGACGGTTTCGTCACCGAAGGTGCATCTTCCACCGCCTACATCGTCACCGCCGATAAAAAGATCATCACCCGCGGCAACAGCAACAAGACCCTGCCCGGCTGCACCCGCCTTGCCGCCCTGCAACTGGCCAAGGAAGCCGGTTTCACGCTGGAAGAACGGCCTTTCACGCTGGAAGAGGCGTTGAATGCCGACGAGGCCTGCCTCACCAGTGCCTCCAACTTCGTGGTTTCGGTCACGAAGATCGACGGCAAGCCGGTGGGTGACGGCAAGCCCGGCCCGATGGTAAGCCGCCTGCGCGCGCTCTACCTCGAAAACGCCCGCCGCACGGCCATCTGAACCAGCTCTAACCTTCGAGAACCGCCCATATGCGCTCAACAACGGGCCGGCGGTTCTCCTTGGAACGATAAAGCCTGATATCGACGGCAATATCGAAACTTGAATCAGCGGCGCGCACCAGAGCGCCGCTATCAAGCTCCTGCCGCATCAGGCTCTCCGGCACCCAGGCGACACCCCAGCCGGCCATCGCCATGGCTTTCAGCCCCACCGACATGCTGCCTTCATGCACCCGCTCGAATTGCGGCAACCGCGCGCTCAGGAGATCGCGCAGCAACGGCCCGAAGAACGAAGCCTTTTCATAATCCAGATAGGCAAAGGGTTTTTTCGCATTTTCCGCCAGCGCATGCAGTGGTGAGCCATCCGCAGCGGGCGCGGAAACGGGCGTGATGTTTTCCGCACCCAGCACACGAAACTCGAAGGTCTGCGCATCGAGCAGCATCGGCACTTCGGGATGGGCATAGGTCAGCAGAAAATCACTCTGCCCGTCCACCAGCGAATTGAGGTTTTCCTCCATGCTGCCGGAATCGGGCCGCAAAACCGAAAAAAGCGGCCCGGCCTTCTCGTTCACCCGTTTCAGCCAGTCGGGAAAGAAGGTGAAGGACAGGGTATGCAGCGCCGTCAGCCGCACGGTTTTGGCATCGGCCCCTTCTTCCTGCAGCAGGGTGCGCCGCGCATGGTAGAGCTGTTTCAGCGTCTCCTGCGCCACCGGCACGAACTTCACGCCCGCCTCGGTGAGCCGCGACGGATAGGAAGCACGGTCGACCAGCGTCGCCCCCACCCAGGCTTCCAGCTGCTTGATGCGCCGGCTGAAGGCGGATTGCGTCACATGCCGCTCATCCGCCGCCTTCGAGAAATTGAGCGTTCCGGCCAGCGCCAGGAAATCCTCGAGCCATTTGACTTCCAAGGGCCTGTTCTCCCACAAAGATGTTGTCCCGGCCTGCCGGGAACACGGGTCTTTATTAGGAGCATTCAGGCGTCTTTGAAATCCCCTTTACCGCGCGCGGGAATATTCGATCATCCGCGCCCGGCTTGACACCAGCTCGATCCGGTCGTCACCCAGCCGGTTGAGGCAGACGCGCTTCGTCCACGGCCCATCGGTGAGCGTGAAGAGGAAGCGACCGTTGCCCAACGCCTTCAACGGCATGCTGCGGCGTGTGGGGCCGATGCCCATCGTCAGCGACGAGCCGCTGATCGAAAATTCCGCCCCCTCATCCGAACGCCACAAGCCCGAAAGGTCATTCGGCACGGCATGCTCACCGACGAGCAGGAAGCGGCGGGCGGCGTGGCCGGCATCGCCGACAATGGCCTCACCGTCTAGCCTGAGGCGCATCGGCGAGGATGCGGAGCGGGAAGAGACCCAGCCATCGACATCTTCATAAAGCGTGTCGTCGCCATCGATGAAGGTCGATGTGCTGCCCTTGATCTCCAGCCACCATGGACCGCTTTCGGTGACATAGAGGCCTTCCGGCAGGCTGGCAGCGGGTTTGGGCAAAGGCAGGCCGGTCAAAGCCGCCATGCTTTCCAGCGCGATCTTGAAGCCGTTGGTATCCTCGCGGTTCGACACCACGACGAAACCCGTGTCGTTTTGTGGATCAAGCAGGAAATAAGTCTTGTAGCCGGGATGCGAACCGCCATGGCCGACGAAGCGCCTGTCGCCGAGATGCGACCAGCGCAAGCCCAAGCCATATTCGCTCATCCGTCCATCCGCGAGAGGTCGTTCGGTAGAAAGCGCGTCCAGAACGCCGGCAAAGCTGCCCTCGCCCCGCATCAGGCCCTGCAGCCAGCGGGTCAGCGCTTCGGCACTGCCGGCAAGGCTGCCGGAAGCGGAAATATGCAGGCCGGCCGCCGAAAGCTGCCAGTTGTCTTCGGACTTCCAATAACCGGGCGCCAGACCGTCGACAGGATCGTTCCAGACATCCGGCGCCTTCAGAAACACACCAAAGGGACCGGCAATCTGCGTCTGCACGAAATCATCGAAGCGGAAACCGCAGCGCTCCAGCGCCGCTTCCACCAGACGGTAACCGGTATTGGAATAGGACACCTCGCTGCCGGCCGAAAAATTCAGCCGGGTCAGTCGCGACAGGTAATCGAGAAGCGGGCCGGCCTTCGTTTCGGTATAGACGGAAAGGCCAAGCAGCGACAAGCATTCGCGCGTATCCGGCAACCCGCCGCTCATGTCCAGCGCCTGCCCGACCGTGACATCACGCAGCGGCGATTGCAGCTCCGGCAGATGTTTGCCGAGTGGGTCGTCAAGGCCGATCAGGTCGGAATGGGCGAGCACCATGGCGCAGAAAGCATGTTTGGTGACGGAGGCATACCGCACCACGCTCTGCGGCGTGAAGGGCGCGAAGGTCGAAAGACTTTCGACACCGCCCGCATGGGCGAACCGGATGCCATCGAGATCAAAACCGATGACCGCCCCGCCCGGCTCGTTGTCCGCCCATTGCGAGACGAAGCTCTCTGAAAGGGTTGAAGCGGCGTTCCAGTCGAATTGCTGTGGCATTGTTCGGTCTCGTGTCTTGTGGTCTTTGCAGAAAGCCTCGGCATCGCCGCTTGTTTCTTCTCCCCGCCGGGGAGAAGGTGGCCCGAAGGGTCGGATGAGGGGGCAACGTTACCGGATTTCGGAGAGTTTGCCCCCTCATCCCGCTGCCGCGGACTTCTCCCCGGCGGGGAGAAGAAGCGAGCGGCACCCGCTCGATCCATGGGCAACCTCAGTTAGGCGGCCAGCCCTCAGGCCGGTTCTTCCAGCCGGATGCTCAAACTACGCAGCTCTTCCGTATGCGGATGTGTCGTGCGGCCCTCGCGCAGATCGCCGGCACTCAGCTGCTCCACCATGTCGCCGTTCAGCATCACGCCAACCTGCGGGCAAAGATGCGCAATGACCGCGAGATTGTGGCTGACGAGAATATAGGTGAGGTTGCGCGCCGCGCGCAGGTCCTGCAACAGGTTCAAGATTTCCGCCTGCACCGAGACATCGAGCGCCGAAGTCGGCTCATCGAGCAGCAGCACCTGCGGATCGGCGATCAGCGCACGGGCAATCGCCACGCGCTGGCGCTGGCCGCCCGAAAGCTGGTGCGGAAAACGGAAGCGCACCGCCTGCGGCAGGGCCACGTCGGACAAAGCTTGCTGGATGCGTTTTTCGATATTGTCCATGCCATGCACCAGCGGCAATTCGCTGAGAATGCGGTCGATGGTCTGGCGCGGATGCAGCGACCCATAGGGGTCCTGAAACACCATTTGCACCTGCCGGAAGAAATCAGGCGTGCGCTTCAGCGGTGCATCCTTTCCGGCAAAGGCGATGCGGCCTTCCCAGCTTTCGTTCAGACCGGCCATGGCGCGCAGGATGGTGGATTTGCCCGAACCGCTTTCCCCGACGATGCCGAAGCTGCCGCCCTTCTCTACCGAAAAGGAAACTCCCTTCACCACTTCGCGGTCGCCGAACTTGATACGGAGGTTTTCGACGTCGATCATTGGCTGGACCACGCTGCATCACGGTTGAGAACGGGAAGACGCTCGCGCGGATGCGTCAGCGAGGGAATGCAGTTCAGAAGTCCCTTCGTATAGGGATGTTCGGCTTTCAGGAGTTCGGAAGCCTTCAGCTCCTCCATCACCCGGCCGGAATACATGACGGCCACGCGATCGCAGAAATGCGAAACGAGCGGCAGATCGTGGCTGATGAGGATGAGGCCCATGCCGCGTTCCGACACCAGCTCCTCGATCAGCCGTAGGATTTCCGCCTGCACCGTGGCGTCGAGCGCGCTGGTCGGTTCGTCAGCGATCAAAAGCTCCGGATCAGGCGCGAGCATCATGGCGATCATCACGCGCTGACCCATGCCGCCGGAAACCTCATGGGCGTAGGACGAAGCGACCTGGCGCGGGTTGCGGATTTTCACCTGATCAAGCAGGGCGATTGCCGCTTCCATGGCCGCACGCTTGCTGCCGCCCTTATGGGCGCGCCAGGCTTCCGCGATCTGCGCACCCATGGTCTTCACCGGGTTCAGCGAATATTTCGGGTCCTGCAGAATGAAACCGGCCCGCTTGCCACGGATCTGGCGCATCTGCTTTTCACTGGCGGACAGCACGTCGATACCGTCGAAGGCGAGCTTGTCGGCGCGGATATCCGCATTGGAAGGCAGAAGCTTCATCAGCGCCCGCGCCGTCAGGCTCTTGCCCGAACCGGATTCGCCGACAATGCCGAGCTTTTCGGTGCCGAGCTTCATGGAGACACCACGCACCGCCTCGAAACGGCTGGTGCGGGTCTGGAAAGCGATCTTCAGATTTTCGATTTCGACCAGCATGGCTCAATGTCCCTTCGGGTCGAGAACGTCACGCAGGCCATCGCCAAGGAAGTTGAAGGCGAGCGAAACGAGGAAGATGGCGATGCCGGGAATGGTGGCGACCCACCATTGCTCGAAGATGAAGCGCTTGGCGGTGGCAATCATCGCGCCCCATTCCGGCGAAGGCGGCTGTGCACCCATGCCGAGGAAGCCGAGGCTGGCGGCGGTGATGATGATTGAGCTCATGTCGAGCGTGATGCGAACGATGAGGCTCGGCACGCAGAGCGGCGCGATATGCCGGGCGATGATGCGCCAGGCGGAAGCGCCGGTCAGCCTATAGGCCGCGACGAAGTCGCTGCCGCGCACCGTCATGGTCTCGGCGCGCGCCAGACGCGCATAGGGCGGCCATGCGGTAAGCGCGATGGCGAGAATGGCGCTTTCAACGCCGGGCTTCAGCGCCGCGACGAAGGCGAGCGCCAGAATGAGGCGCGGGAAGGCCAGAAACACATCCGTCACCCGCATCAACACCGTATCGACGATACCGCCAAAATAACCGGCGATGCAGCCGATGGCGAGACCGATGGGTGCGACAAGAACGACGACGGCAATGACCATGCCGAGCGTGACGCGGCCGCCATAGAGAATACGCGAGAGAATGTCGCGGCCCAGCTCATCCGTGCCGAACCAGTGTTCGGCATTTGGAAACGCTAAGCGATTGCCGAGATTCTGCGTTGCCGGATCATAGGGCGCGAGCAGCGGCGCCAGCAGCGACAGCGCGATGAAAAGGACGATGATGGTCAGGCCGATCACCGCCAGCGGATTGGACTTGAGGTTGAGCCAGATGCGATACCGGTTCCCCCAGGCAGCCTGTGTGCGGGAATGCGGCGTCTCGTCAAGCGCCCAGTTTCTGAAATTAGCTAACATCATCGAACGCGAGGATCCATAACTCTGTAAAGCACGTCTGCGAGCAGGTTGAGGGCGACATAGATGAAGCCGATCAACAGGGTTGCTCCGACGACCGGGTTCATGTCCGCGTTCATGAGCGAGACGGTGAGGTATTGGCCGAGGCCCGGCCAGCTGAAGACGGTTTCCGTCACCACGGCACCTTCGAGAAGGCCGGCATAGGTGAGCGCGATAACCGTGACGAGCTGCACGGCAACCGTTGGGAAGGCGTGTCCCCAGATGACGGTCATCGCCGACAGCCCCTTGGCGCGGGCGGTAATGACATATTCACCCTTCAGCGCATCGATCATGAAGGCGCGTGTCATGCGGGTGATATAGGCCATGCTGAAATAGGCAAGAATGCAGACCGGCTGCACCATATGGGCAACGGCGTCGTAAAACGCGCCCCAGTCGCCGGCAAGCAGGGTGTCGACCGTCATCAGGCCGGTAATCTGGGTGATCATGCCGTCATAGATGATGTCCTGCCGGCCCGGTCCGGGTGCGACGCCGAGCGTTGCGTAGAAGACCAGCAGCGAAATCAGCGCCAGCATGAAGACAGGGACAGAATGGCCGGCAAGGCAGACGACGCGGATGATCTGGTCCGTTACCTTGCCCTGCTTCACGGCGGCCCAGACGCCGAGCGGAATGCCGATAAGCGCTGCGAGAATAAGCGCTGCCGTGGCGAGTTCGAAGGTAGCAGGGAAAACACGCTTGATATCAATCCAGACCGGATTGCGGGTCAGGATGGAATTGCCGAAATCGCCGTGCAGGACCTGCGAGACATAGTGGAAGAACTGCACGACCAGCGGCTGGTCGAGGCCCATTTCGGCCCGCACGCGCACGATGACGTCTTCAGGCGCATTGTCGCCGACCGCCGCAATGACGGGATCGACGGGCATGACGCGCCCGATCATGAAGGTGATGACCATCAAACCGAACAGCGTCAGAATGACGCTGCCCAGTATCGACGATATGCTTTTGACGCGCTTGTTCAATGTCACGCTTTCTTCGCATCGTGGTAGGAATTGCCCTCGGACAGAACACCGAGTTCAAAGCCGGAAACGCCCTTACGGAAAGCGGCCGTCTTCGTGGTCTGGAACATGAACACGAACGGGCTGTTTTCCATGGATTCGCGCTGCAGGGCTTCATAAAGCTCCACGCGCTTTGCCGGGTCCTGCTCGTCGCGGGCAGCTTCCGCCTTGGCGGCAAAGTCGTCATTCTTGAAACGCGAACGCCACAGGAAGGGCTTCGACTTGGCGTCGTCGCCATTATCCTTGTTGATATTGAAGACATCAGCGTTGGAATGCGGATCGAAATAATCCGTACCCCATGCGGAGAGCGCCATCTGGTGTTCGCGCGCACGCATCTTGGTCAGAACCTGACGGTTTTCAGCCGATTGCAGACGCACCTTGATGCCGATATCGGCAAGATTGGCCTGAATGGCCTGCGCCAGATCCGGGTAAGGCTGGGCGGAATAGTGGTCCATGCTGATCTCGAAACCGTCGGCAAGACCGGCCTCGGCCATCAGCGCCTTGGCCTTTTCGACATCGCGCTGGTAGGGCGTATCGTTGACCGCACCGGGGAAACCTTCCGGCTCGAAGCTCTGGTGAACCTTGTGGGTCAGCGGCACGAGGTTTTCCTGCATGCCCTTATAGTCCAGCGCCCACTTGATCGCCTGCCAGACCTGCGGCTTGGCAAGGTTCTCATTGCCCTGATTAAGAGAGATCAGAACCAGCGAGGCGATGGATTTGCGCTCCAACTCGATATTGGCGTCGTCCTTGACGGTGCGCAGCTGTTCCGAGGTCAAGTCGCGGGCAATGTCGATATCGCCCTTCTGCAACATCAGAAGCTGGGAAGACGGATCGGTGACGTGGCGCAGCACGATGCGCTTGATATTGCCCTTGTAGGGACCGTTCGGATTGACGGTGAGCGCGACGCTTTCGCTCGGCTTCCAGGCCTGCAGCATGAAATCGCCGGAACCGGCGCTGTTCTTCTGCAGCCAGCCATTGCCGAGGTCTTCGCCCGATGCATTGGCGAGAACCGCCTTCTTTTCGACGATCGCACCGATATTGGCGGAGAGGCAATAAAGCAGGAAGGAGATGGCGGTCGGCTTTGCCGTCGTCAGCTTCACCGTCTTGTCGTCGGCGGCAACGATGGTCGTTTCGGCATTCTCAGGCGTGAAGCCGAACTGGCTGATGATGAAGGCCGGGCTCTTGTTCATCTTGATAGCGCGCTGCAGCGAGAAGGCGACGTCTTCCGCGGTCACTTTAGCACCGCTCGCGAAGGTCGCTTCGTCACCGATCACGAAGGTGAAAATCTTGCTGTCCGCATCGGCTTCCCAGGACTTTGCGATGACGGGATCAACCTTGGTGGAATCCTCACGATTGGCGCGCACCAGCTTCTGGTACATGTTGGAGATGATTTCACCGCCGACAGCCTCGAAACCTTCATGTGGGTCAAGGCTCGTCATATTGTCCAGCTGCTGGGCAACGACCAGAATATCCTTCGGTGTCGCGGCAAATGCCGGAATGCGCGCATAGGACAGGAACGGCACGGCAGCGCCAGCGATCAGCAGGTTGCGTCTTGAAATCATCGAAAATCCCCTTTCGGACCTTATTTTTCGGAAACGGTGTGGGCTTGCCCCAATCCAGTCATTTTTTTTATGTTTTCCCGCGATTAACACGAGCAAACGAGGCCCGACCAATTCCAAATTTGGCAGAGCCTATGCACGGATTGCATTTGCTCCGGCCTTGACCTTTCCTCTACCAATTTCCAAAAGTCTGAATAGGCGCGCATCCGCGCCCTCCCCCTATCCGAAGGTGAATGACCATGACCGATGAAAAAACCGTACCCGTCTTCGACGGCCACAACGATGTGCTTCTGCGGTTATGGCGATCGGGCAATGCCTCTCCCGAAACCCTCCTCATCGAGGGTGACACGGTTGGCCACATCGACCTGCCACGCGCCAGGAAGGGTGGGCTGGCCGGTGGCCTCTGCGCCATCTACGTGCCGTCGCCAAGCATGGAGAAGGACGCCAACGGCGATTTTTCGACACCGGCAGAAGCGGACGCGCTGAAGGCGACGCTCGCCATGGCCGGCCTGCTGTTCCGCGCCGAAAAACAATCCGCAGGCGCACTGAAGGTTTGCCGCACCGCCGCCGATATCCGCAGCGCCATGGCAGAGGGCGCTTTTGCTTCGGTTTTCCATATCGAGGGTGCGGAAGCGATCGGCGCTGATCTTGATGCACTGCACGTGCTCTACGAGGCGGGCCTTCGCACGCTCGGACCGGTCTGGAGCCGCCCGAACATTTTCGCTTATGGCGTTCCCTTCCGTTTCCCCTCGACGCCGGATATCGGCCCCGGCCTCACCGATGCCGGCAAGCGGCTGGTGAAGACCTGCAACGAACTGAAGATCATGGTCGACCTTTCGCACATGAATGAGCAGGGTTTCTGGGACATCGCCAGGATTTCAGACGCGCCGCTCGTCGCCTCTCATTCCAACGCCTATGCGCTGTGTAACCACAGCCGCAACCTGACGGATCGCCAGCTGGATGCCATCCGCGACACGGGTGGTCTTGCCGGCATCAATTTCGGCGTTTTGTTCCTGCGCCAGGACGGCGTAAAGAACCCGGATACCGATCTTGGCGAACTCGTCCGCCATGTGGACTATATCGTCAACCGCATCGGCATCGATCACGTGGCCCTCGGTTCGGATTTCGACGGCACCACCATTCCCGCCGCCATGAAGGATGCAGGCGATCTGCAATTGCTGGTCGAAGCCCTGCGCAAGGGCGGTTACGACAACGAGGCGCTTGCCAAGATCTGCCACGGCAACTGGGTCCGTGTGCTGGAAAAAACCTGGGGCGCGTAAGGCTCAGCGTAAAATCCATCTCCGGCGCAGAACGCCGGAGATATGAAGCGGCAGGCTCCTTAAGCCTTTGCCGCTTTTTTCTTGCCGCTCGCCCGGAAGGCCAGAAGCCCGGCAACCACACCGATCATCGCCCATTTCATCGGCAATACATCCGCCGTTTCACTGCGGATCGGCAACACGGTCACTGTGCCCGGACGGGATTCATAACCCATCTGCCCTTTTGCCTTGGCCTCCGCAATCTGCTGCGGCGAAACGACCCATTCGGCACCGCGCATCTTGTCCACGGCCATGTATCCGCCACCCGCCACGAGGGCGACGACGAGCGAAAGCGCTATTCTTGTAGGCGTGTTCATCTGCATCTCCTTCAATCAAAAGGAGCGTGTAATGGCATCAAACGCCACCACCAAGCAACCGCAGCGGTCAATTTGGTATGTTTCGCAACAATCCGGCAAATCATGCATTTCATAGTTGCATTTTTGCCCTCAGAATTGGCGAAATTCACCAACCAGCGGGCCAAACTCTACATCGACACTTCATGCTTTTCTGCTAATCACATTTCCTCAACCGAAACGAATTAGCGACACATTCCTGTGGTTCGCCAAGCTTGGGAACGGGCGCTGGATAAAGCAAATGGCAGACAAAAGCGAAATCACACAAACCGATGTCGCGGAATCCGCGGTTGAAAGCTTTATTGCCCGAAACCGCCCCTATCTGACTGCGATCGCCATCACGCTCGTCTTCGTGATGATGACCTTCGCCATCTATCACCTGACCTCCGAAGTGCGTTATGACGACGTCATCGACGCGCTGACGCAGACCTCGGCTTCGGCGGTTCTGCTTGCCATTTTCTTCACGGCGCTCAGTTTTCTGGCGCTGATACTCTACGATGCCAATGCAATCGAATATATCGGCCGCAAATTGCCGTTTCCGCCCATGGCAGCGACGGCTTTTGCCGCTTATGCCATCGGCAATACCGCCGGTTTCGGACCTTTGAGCGGTGGTGCAATCCGCTTTCGCGCCTATTCGCGGCTCGGGCTGTCGCCTGGTGAAATCGCCCGCGTCATCGCTTTCGTCACGCTGTCCTTCGGGCTTGGCCTGCTTTCGGTCAGCGCCGTCTCCACCTTCATCGTCGCACCGCGCATCGCTGCCATCATCGGGGTTGACGCGCTGTTCCTCCGCGGAGCGGCGCTCGCCGTGATCGCCGTCCTCGTTGTTGCCGCCTATATCGGGCGCAACGGTCACACGATCCGTCTTGGCGCATGGCGTCTTCGCCTTCCCGACAGCCGCACATCGTCGCGCCAGTTCCTCGTCTCGGCTTTCGATATCGCCGCCTCCGCCTCCGTGCTTTACGTGCTGCTGCCCGATACGCATCTCGGCTGGCCGACATTTTTCGCCATCTACGCCACGGCCGTCGGCCTTGGCGTCCTCAGCCATGTGCCGGCCGGTCTTGGCGTCTTTGAAACCGTGATGGTCGCAGGGCTTGGCAACGCCATCAGCGTCGACCAGCTGCTCGGCAGCCTCGTTCTATACCGCGTGATCTATCACGTCCTGCCGCTGGTGGTCGCCATTCTGGTGATGCTGGTCTCGGAGATGAAGCAGTTCGCCGCAAAGCCTGTTGTTTCCGATATCAGCCAGCTTGCCGTGCGGCTCGCGCCGCCGCTGCTATCCACCTTCGCGATGATCCTCGGCACCATGCTGATCTTCTCGAGCGTGACGCCGACGCCCGACAGCAATCTGGATTTCCTGTCCAATTTCGTGCCGCTGCCGATCATCGAGGCCGCGCATTTTCTCACCAGCATTCTCGGCCTTGTGCTCGTTGTCGCCTCACGTGGCCTCGGGCAGCGGCTTGATGGAGCCTGGTGGATTGCGCTGGTCGCCGCCTCGCTGGCGCTTGTTCTCTCCATCCTCAAGGCCATCGCCGTCTTTGAAGCCGCGATCCTCGGCGTCTTCATCATCGCACTCGCCGCCAATATGCGCAGCTTCAACCGCCATGCATCGCTGGTCAAACAGGCGCTCGGACCGAGCTGGCTCGCCGCCATGGCCGTTATCGTCGCCGGCGCGGCAACCATCCTGCTCTTTGTCTATCGCGATACGGATTACAGTCAGACCTTATGGTGGCAGTTCGAATTCTCCGAAGAAGCGCCGCGCGGTTTGCGCGCCCTTCTCGGTCTCGTGCTCGCCTCATCCACCATCGCCATCTTCAGCCTCATGCGGCCGGTGGCCTACAGGCCGGATGCGATCGAGCCCGAAGACGTGGTAAACGCAACCGGCATCGTCATGAAACAGGACGCCGCCGACGCCAACCTCGTGCGCATGGGCGACAAACACGTGATGTTCTCCGAGAGCGGCAACGCCTTCATCATGTACGGCATTCAAGGCCGTTCCTGGATCGCCTTTGCCGATCCGGTTGGTGACGAGGAGGATTTCCCCGATCTCGTCTGGCAATTTGTGGAAGCCGCCCGTTCGGCGGGAGCACGCGCCGCCTTTTATCAGATTTCGCCGTTCCTGCTTTCCCATTGCGCCGATGCCGGACTGCGCGCCTTCAAGCTCGGCGAACTGGCGCTGGTTGATCTCACCGCATTCGAACTGAAGGGCGGCAAGCTCGCCACCCTTCGCCAGTCCTTGAGCCGCGGCGCACGCGACGGGCTGACCTTCGAGGTTGTCGAACAATCGCAGGTGCCGGATATTCTCGATGAATTGAAACAGGTCTCCGATGGCTGGCTTGCGCATCACAATACGCGGGAAAAGCGCTTCTCGCTCGGTGCTTTCGAACCGGACTATATCCTGTCACAACCCGTTGCCATCCTGCGCAAGGATGGAAAGATTACCGCCTTCGCCAATCTGATGGTGACGGAAACGAAAAAGGAAGCCACCGTCGATCTCATGCGCTTTTCGGCGGATGCGCCGCGCGGCGCGATGGATTTCCTCTTCGTCAGTATCATGCAATATCTGCGTGAGGCGGGTTATGAGAGCTTCAATCTTGGCATGGCGCCCATGTCCGGCATGTCGAAGCGCGATGCAGCACCCGTCTGGGATCGCATCGGCAGCACGCTGTTCGAACACGGCGAACGCTTCTACAACTTCAAGGGCCTTCGTGCGTTCAAGACGAAGTTCCACCCGAAATGGGAACCGCGTTACCTTGCCGTTCAGAACGGCGCAGACGCCGCGCTGGCGCTGATGGATGCAACGGTTCTGATCAGCGGCGGCGTCAGAGGAGTGATCGGAAAATGAGAAAATCCACCACGATGAAGGCGGTCATCGCCGCTTCCGCCCTGTTCGCCTCTACCTCCGTTTTTGCGCAGGACAAGCCAGCCTATGAGACAGGCATGATCCCGGCCGAACACATCATGGTACCGGACGGCGATATTCTCGCCAGCGTCTTCCTGATTTCCGACGCGGACGGCTGGACCAGTGCCGACGAAGAGCGCGCCAAGGCGCTGGTTGCAAAGGGTGCCGCCGTGGTCGGCATCGACTTCAAGGAATATCTGAAGGCGCTCGAAGCCGATGACGACGACTGCATCTACATGATCTCGGACATCGAATCGCTGTCGCAGCAGATCCAGCGCACCGCCGGCACCAGCAGCTATCGCCAGCCCATTCTCACCGGCATCGGCAAGGGCGGAACGCTGGCGCTGGCGATGATCGCACAAAGCCCTGTCTCCACCGTCCGCGACGCTCTCGCCGTCGACCCCAAGGCTGGCCTGCCGCTTGAGAAAATCCTCTGCACCCCCGCCACCAAGGACAAGGTGGATGGCGAAACGGTCTATGGCCTGACCGATGGTCCACTGCCCGCGCCCGTCAACGTGCTGTTTACGCCCGCGGCGGACCAGAAGGGCCGCGACCACGTCAACGCACTCGTCAAGCTGCATCCCGATATTGACGTGACGGATGTGACCGACAAGGCGGACGACATCCTGACACAGACCCTGTCCGACCAGATCGACGCCGCCGGCGACACCGACAGCCCGCTCGGCCTACCGATCAAGGTTCTGGAAACCAGCCCTGTCATGGACACCATGGCGGTGATCTATTCCGGCGACGGCGGCTGGCGTGATCTTGACGAGGAAGTGGGCGGCGCGCTGCAGAAACAGGGTATTCCCGTGATCGGCGTCGATGCCCTGCGTTATTTCTGGAAAGAAAAGCAGCCCCAGGAAGTGGCAAGCGACCTTGGCCGCATCATAGACACCTATCGCAAGCAGTGGAAGGTTCGCAACGTTGTGCTGATCGGCTATTCCTTCGGTGCCGACATCATTCCTGCAACCTACAATCTTCTGCCGGAACGCGCAAAATCCCACGTCGTGCAGCTCTCCCTGCTGGGTCTGTCGACGGAAGTGGATTTCGAAATTTCCGTTCAGGGCTGGCTCGGCGTGGCTGGCGAAGGCAAGGGCGGCAAGACGGTGGATGACATCGCCAAGATCGATCCGAAGCTGGTTCAGTGCGTATATGGCACGGAGGAGGAGGAGGAAGACCCCTGCCCCGGCCTGAAGGCGAAGGGTGTGGAAACGATCGCCATTGAAGGCGGCCACCATTTCGACGAAGACTATGAGGCGCTTGCAAAGCGGATTGTGACATCGCTGAAGACCCGCCTGCCTAAATAGAGTATTTTGACCTGAGGGGCTTCGGGAAAATTTCCGAAGCTCCGAACATGAATTTGCAGGCTCCCTCCCCGGAAACATCATCTCCCGCAGCCTTCAGCCCCGGTTGAATGACCGGCGGCAGTTCGAAACCCGTCTTCGATCGCCACCCACGCTTGCGGAATCGATTAAATTATTATTCAAAAGAACCCGGCCGGCGGCGAATGTTCATGGCGTTTCCTCAACCATGCTTCTGTTGATTGCCAACCATTGATTTTATATTTTCGGACCGGTTCAGGGAGCCGCCGTATGCCCGCCTTAAAGCGCAAGACAAAAACACCCGTCCTCGTGGAACGCATCGACCAGTTCGTCGCTGGCGTCAGAGAGGCGATGAAAAGCAGCGACGCTGTGCGGAACAAAAAAATCCGCGATCTGTGGGACGCGGAGGTCCGCTACCATTTCGACAATGGCCGCACCGAAAAGACGCTCGAACTCTACATCATGAAATATAGGTATGCCCTGAAGGCCGAATTCGGCCCAAAGAGCACACCGCTTGCCATCTGCAACATGAAAAAACTGCGCGAACGGCTGAATACCTATATCGAACGGGCCGACTATCCGAAAACCGGCGTGGCGACATCCATCGTCGAAAAAATCGAACGGGCGGAATTCAACACCGCGGGACGAAAGCCCACGGTTCTTCTACGTATCGCGGATTTCATTGCAGCGATGAATGGTGTGGCCAAGAAAGATGAAATGCAGGCCCTGTGGAACGCTGAGCTTGGCACCATGAAGGACAGGGCGCAGACGACGATCATCTCCTACATTACCAAATACCGTAACGCCATTCGCGAGGCCTTCGGTGATGAGCATCCGATGCTGAAGATCGCAACCGGCGATGCGGCGATGTATGACGACGCCCGCCGGGTGAAGATGGAGAAGATCGCCACCAAGCATGGTGCGCTGATCACCTTCGACAACTACCGGCAGGTTCTGAAGATTTGCACCGACGCTCTCCAGTCCAATGACCCGCTGATGATCGGCATCGGCCTGATCGGCATGACGGGACGGCGTCCCTACGAAGTCTTCACCCAGGCCGAGTTTTCCCCCGCCCCCTATGGCAAGGGTGTTTCCAAATGGAGCATCCTGTTCAACGGCCAGGCCAAGACGAAACAGGGAGAAGGAACGAAATTCGGTATTACCTACGAAATCCCGGTCCTTGCCCGTTCCGCCACCATTCTCTCCGCCTATGAACGGCTGCGCGCTAGCGGGCAGGGAAAACTGTGGCACGGCATGTCGATCGACGATTTTTCATCGGAAACCCGTCTATTGCTTCGGGATACGGTTTTTAACCTGTTTGAGGATTTCTGGCCGAAGGAAGAACTTCCCAAGCCCTATGGCCTGCGGCACCTCTATGCCGAAGTCGCCTATCACAATTTCGCCCCGCCCCACGTCACCAAGAATAGCTATTTCGCTGCCATTCTGGGGCACAATAACAACGACCTCGAAACCTCGTTGTCCTACATGACCTACACGCTGCCCGAAGATCGCGACGATGCGCTGGCGCGCGCCAAGCGCACGAATGAGCGGACACTGCAGCAAATGGCGAGCATCACGCCTGTCTCCGGCAAAAAGCCCTAAGGCAGCCGCAGCCGCTCCCGTCCAAAAACTGGCACATCTTGAAACTGCCCAGAAACTGCGGCGGCGCATTTCCGCATACCGCTTTGGGCTGCCTGTTGGCCATGTGCAGCTTTTATCTGCGCGAAAACCCTAAGAGACAACATCAAGAAAAATTCGTCTTATCAGAATATAAATTTCTAATTTAAAAAATATAAAATACTTAACATAAATACAATTTCAACAAATACAGTCTCGCACAAGACAATACTGCGATAATTCAATTATAGTATTTGTTCACACATAGATTTCGGCAACAATTTTCCCGGAGGCACATGGTGCTGCCCGCATACACGACTTATGCCCTCTATAATCGTGACCTCGGCCTGTCGCTGAAACGTGTCGCGAATGACCCCGTCATATCGCGGGACGCCAGATATTATGCGGACAATATCGGCAAGGTTAAAAACCTCGACGAGTTTCTGAAGGACTACAAACTCTATTCCTACGCCATGAAAGCGTTTGGGCTGGAAGACATGACTTACGCCACCGCCTTCATGAAGAAGGTGCTGGAAAGTGACCTCAACGACCCGAACAGTTTCGCCAACAAGATGAAGGACACCCGCTACCGCGATTTCGCGGCAGCGTTCGATTTCGGCAATATCAAAGCGGAAAAAGCGGTTCAGACCGAATCCCAGCAGGACCGGCTGGTTGCCGCGTATAGCAGCACGATCGAGCAACGAAACGAGGAACTGAAGGAGGAAACGCGATATTACAACATCCTCATCGACAAGGTCGGTCATTTGGATGACATATTCAAAAACACGCGGCTTCGGGACTATGTTTTCAAATCTTTCGGCATCGATGCCCAGAGCTTCAGCTACAAGCATCTCAAAGATGTTCTGACCAGCGATATCAGCAGTGCCGATAGCTACGTCAACAAGACCTACGAACCGCTGGTCAATGAGTGGCAGTTAAAAACGGCAGGTCTGCGAATTGAGCGGGACAATATTCCCACCACCGACAAGCCGGCGCGCGACAAGGTCCAATATCTGATCGACCAGTACAATAAACGCATCGCAGATGCCTATAAATTGTTCGAAATGGCGGCGGCGTTCAACTTCCGCGACGATGGCGCCGTCGATACCGGCACGCCAGCGCAGACGACGGCCCAGAAACGGCTGATCAACGAAACCTACGTTCTTTCTAGCCCGCGCCTGACGCAGGCCGGCGCGATTCTTAATCGTGATTTCTTCGTGGACAAGATCAAGAGCGTCACCGATGCAGGGCAGATGACCAGCAATGGCCGCCTGAGAGAAATGTTGATCGTCGCCTTTAATCTGCTCGACAACGTCGACATCGACAAGAAAATCCAGTGGGCCCTTCGCCAAAATCCTGAGGACGCGCAAAGCCCGCTTTATCAGGAGAAGGACAAAGGCCTCATCGACTTGGCAAAAGCTTTCAATTTCGGTGACGACGGCAAAGTCGCGCCTGGAAAGGCAGTGCAGACCGATGTGCAGCTTAGCACGATGATGAACTTTTACTTTAGCCGCTACGATGACGACGACGTGGCCGACGACGAAAGGCTAATCAAGGACTACAAACGCTATATCGGCCTGACGAAAAACCTGGAGGACTTTCTGTCGAATGCGCCGGCCGCAGTCACGGTTCGCAATTTCGCGCTGAAGGCGTTCAATATCAGCACGGAGGAAGCCTCGACCTTCAAATTGAAAAAAGCCCTCACAAGCGATCTGTCAGACCCGAAAAGCTATGTTCGCAGCTTGAACGATGACAGGTTCGTGCGGCTGGCAAAGGCATATAATTTCGATTCAGAAGGCAAAATCGGCTCACCGCGCCTTGCCCAGGCGGAAAACGAGATCACCCGCATTTCACGCCGTTATCTCACCGAAGTCACCCGTTGGGACAAGGACAAGAAAGTCAGGGAGAAGGGAGAGAAGGAAGTCTCCTACTATCGCGAGAAAATGGAGACGCTGGAAACAGTCGATCAATTGCTTGCCGACCGCCGCCTGCTCGATTTCATGTTGGTTGCCCAACGCATCGACCCCAAATCGGTGACCACCGATTATCTGAAGAAGATTTTCAAGTCCGACCTTAAAGACCCCAAAAGCTTTGCCAACACCGAAAAAGATACCCGCTTTCGCGCGCTTGCCGGTTCTTTCAACTTTGATACCAAGGGAAATATCCGCGCGACAACCGGCCAGACGATCCAGAATACCCGCAGCCTGATGGAAACGCGCGACAACTATGTGCGCCAGACGCTGGAGGAGCGGGCGGGAGAGGAAAACTCCGGTGTCCGACTGGCGCTCTATTTCAAGCGAATGGCCGGCGGCATTTCCAATCCTTACGACATCCTCGCCGACAATGCGCTGGCGGAATTCACCCGCACCGCCCTTGGAATGCCTGCCGAAACGGCAAATTCCAAAGTGGATGTGCAGGCAAAGATGATCGAGAAGAGGCTGAAGATGAAAGACCTGCAGGACCCTGCAAAGGTCGAAAAGCTGGTCAGCCGCTTTCTGGTGATGTTCGAAGCGAACAGCGCCGAATCCGATCCGCGTATGGCTTTGTTCAGCAATAACGGCGGGATCAGCGGCAATACGCTTGCGACCCTCGCACAACTCCGCAGCGGTCGCAGAAGCTAGATCATTCGTTGCAGTGAGAATTCAGAACCGTGTCGTCGCTGAATGCATGAGGCATCAGCCATTCTGCTGGCCGCAGGTTTCACCCGGCGGCCAGCACCTCGTTCATCAAACCCGCTCGTCACCCGAGGTGCGGTAAAGCAGCGTCATCACGGTCAGCATCAGGCCAACCAACGCGACCGAACCGAAAATGTAGAAATTCCACTCGGGAGCCAGCCCCCGTTGCAGCACGAGGCCGCCGATCATCGGGCCGGCGATGCCACCGAGACGACCAACCGCCAGCGAAAAGCCGAGACCCGTGCCGCGAATATGGACGGGGTAAAGCCTTCCGACCAAAACATTGGCAAGGATCTGGGTTCCAATCGTTCCGGCACCGGCAAGGGCGACGAAGACATACAGCAGCGGCCCTTTGTTTGCCGTCAGAGCCCAGATAGAGGCCGCACCGATGGCAAACAGCACCGCCACCACCACCTTGACGTTGCCCTTATCGGCAAACCGCCCGCCAATGAGAATGCCGATAGCGGCGCCGACATTGAGCATGATCGAGAAGCTGAGCGCCGAACTGATATCATAACCCATCTTGTTCATGATGGTCGGCAACCAGTTGACCATGCCGAAGGTCAGAAGCAGCGAGCAGAAGTGAATGCCCCAGGCATTCAGCGTCGAAAGCAGCCGGCCTTCCGAAAACAGCGCGCCGACACCACCCTTTTGAATTTTGGCGTGCGGCACGATGCGTTGCAGGCCATAAGTGTCGCAAATACCGTCCGCTTCCGCTTGCCGGCCCTTGCTTGCCAGCCATTCCGGCGATTCCGGCAGGAAGCGCATGAATAGCGGCAAAAGAATAAGCGGCAGACCGCCGATCAGCATCAAGGGCCGCCAGCCATAGGTTTCCAGCAGAAGGATGCCCATCAGGCCGGAGATGATGCCGCCGATAAGATAGCCGAGGAAAGACAGGGAATTCGCCTGCGCCTTGCGTTTGGGCGGCGAAAATTCCAGCACCAGCGCGGTCACTGTCGGCAAAAGCGCGCCAAGCCCGAGACCAGCGAGGAAGCGCGTGATTTCAAAAGCCAGAAAGTTCGGCGTCATGGCCGAGGCGATCATCATAGCCGAAAATACGGCAAGGCTGATGAGCACGACCTTGCGGCGGCCGATACGGTCGGCCATGGTGCCGGCAAACAGAGCGCCCAGCAGCATTCCCACCAGCGTCAGCGCCGCAGCGCGACCGACCATGGCAGGATTGAGCGCCCATGCGCCCTCTTTCAGCAGCGCCGGCGCAACCGCGCCATAAACGACCAGATCGTAACCGTCGAACATGATCATCAGACCACATGTCGCGATGACGCCAGCCGGGTTTTTCGTCCGCACTGAGGCGGCGCTCATATAATTCGTGGACATCTTCCTCCCTTTCACGCCTGAACGCGCTATCCGGAATGGATTGCGTCTCCCGTTCCTGGCGATAGCTCCGCGAGTGCCCGGCCTGCTCCACCCTGATATGTGTCCCGCTCCTGTCAAGACACATATCGCCGATATCACCCGTCTTCGATTAAGCATTGCATTTGCAAAAATTGCAAATGCAATATTGATCATTGTCAGGCCCCAGGACCCGACAGAAATGTCAGTCAGGCTTCAGCCCGGGAACCCTCGACAGTGTCGGCGTCCAGCGCAGGATACGAACGCGCTTGTAGACGCCGTGAATGACAAATGGATCGGCATCGCTGAAGGCAATCATATCTTCAATGCAATGGGCTTCGGCGATGACGAGTGCAGCTGATGACCCGCTGCTTTCCGCCTGCATGGGGCCGGACGCCAGAATTCTGAACCCCAGGGGCGCGGTCTCCTCACTGCGCAAATAGGCCTTGTGAGCATCCATCTGCACCTTCCGCTGCTCCGCGGCAGCGGGGTCGCTTTCGGCAAAACGCACATAGAGGCCGGGACGGTCGCTGCCGCCACTCATCGGGCCAGCACGAAATCATGGTTCACCGACCAGAACCAGTCGCCGATGAAACCCAGTTGCCGGGCCTTTTCCGCATCCTCCACCCGCTGGAAATCGGCCAGCAGGCTCTCCTTCACACCGAACACCGCATCCGAACGGATATAGGGATCATCCGGATCGAAAATATGCGTGACGAGCGTGCCAAAACCTTCTGCCGAAACGATATAATGCAGATGCGCCGGCCGATAAGGATGACGCCCCGTGGCCCGCAGCAATCGCCCGACCGGGCCGTCATCCGGTATCGGATAATATTTGGGTTTCGTCGCCCGGAACCAGTAGCGCCCGTCCTCGCCGGTGACGAAAACACCGCGCAGATTGAAATCGGGCTGAATGCCCTTCTGCTGCACGTCGTAGAAGCCCTCGTCATTGGCCTGCCAGACATCGATGCGCGCACCGGCAACCGGTGCGCCTTCGGTATCGAGAATACGGCCGGTCACCAGCATATCCTCGCCCTTGCCATCTAGGCAGATATTGGCGCCCATCGGCATTTCCGGCGCATCGGCCACATGGAAAGGCCCAAGAACGGTGGATTCCGACGCGCCGCTCGGTTTGCGGTGATTGATGGCGTCGACCAGCATGGAAACGCCGAGAATATCGGAGAACAGAATCCACTCCTGCCGCCATTCATTGCAGATCTGGCCAACCTCGGTGAGAAAATGGATCGCCTTCATCCACTCTTCCTCGGTCGGCTCGATTTCCTTCACCGCCTCGTGCAGCTTGCGCGTAACGACGGCCATGATCTCCTTCAGGCGCGGATCGTTACAGTCGCGCATGCGGGCAATCACGGTTTCAGCCGAACGCTCCTCAACGAAATAGCCATCATCGCTGGTCATCTTCGTATCCATCATGTCTTCCTCCCATCACTCCGGCCTCGCGCCCTCAAAGGCGCGCTGCAACAGGTCGCGGATCGCAGTTTTTTCGATTGGCCGCGGGCACCAATAGGGATTGGCTGTCGCCAGCTCGGCCATGGGATCGAGATCGCTCCGCTGCACACCAAGCGCTGCGAGGCTTGATGGCGCACCAAGTCGGGCAGCAAAATCGAAAAGCCCTGCCCCGGCCTTCCCACCGACAAGTGCGGCAAGCGGCGCGAGCAGATCGGGCACCGCTTGCTCCACATAAGCGATGGTATGCGGCAAAAGCACCGCATGGGTTTCCGCATGCGGCAGATCAAGACTGCCGCCAAGGGTGTGGCAAAGCTTGTGATGCAACGACATGCCGACAGCGCCGAGCACCGTGCCGCACAGCCATGCGCCATAAAGTGCCGTCTCGCGCGCCGCGATATCCTGCGGCTCGGCCTTCACACGGGCAAGCGCTTCGACCATTGCCCGCAATCCCTCCACCGCCATCAGGCTGGCGATGGGGTTTCGATCCTGGGCATAAAGCGCCTCGGCTGCATGGGCCATGGCGTTCAGCCCGCTCGTCATGCTGATGGCCACGGGCAGCCCGAGCGTCAGTTCCGCATCGTAGATCACTACCTCAGGCAGGATTTCCGGGCCGCGCATGGTGGTCTTCACCCCATTTTCCGTCTGGCCGAGAATGGGCGTCACCTCCGAGCCGGCATAGGTCGTCGGAATGACGATCTGCGCCGCATTGGTGCGCAGCGCAATGGCCTTGCCGAGACCGGTGGTCGAACCGCCGCCCAGCGCCACGACACAATCCGCATTGGCGGCGCGATAATCTTCAACCGCCCTTTTCGTCACCTCAACCGGCGTGTGCATGGCAGCCTCGGAGAAGACGCCAACCGCGAGACTACCGAGCCGGGCAGCCAGCGCTTCCGCATCCGCCTTCTGCTGTGGCGTCGAGAGCACCAGCGCCCGCGACAGGCCAAGGCGGCGGATTTCCTCCGCCATCCCCACTGAGCTTCCCGCGCCGAAAACGATGCGGGCCGGCGCTGCCATGTAGACGAAGGGCTGCATGGCTCAAGCCCCGTCGAGATTGAACAGGCGGCGCGCATTGGTGCGGCCGATCTTCACCCGGTCGGCCTCGGCGATGCTCGTGGCGTTGAACCAGTCGGAGGCATGGTCGATATTCTCGAAGGGCCAGTCGGTGGAAAACAGGATACGGTCCGCCCCAACTTCCAGAATGGCGTCGATCAGCGTCTGGGTTCGGAAATTACCCGAGGTGGTGATGTGGAAATTCTCGTTGAAATAATCCATGAAACGGCGCTTGGCCGGATAACGCGGCGGCAGTTTCACCCAGGCATTGCGGTGATCGATGCGCCACATCATGTAGGGCAGCCCCTCGCCCATATGGCCGAGAATGATGTTGAGGCGCGGATGCTCGTCGAACAGGCCGGACGCCATGAGACGCAGCGCGTGTACCGCCGTTTCCTGCGCAAAGGCCCAGGTGGGGCCAAGCAGCCAGGGGTGGCCCTCATAGATGCGCGAATCCTGCGGCAGCGGATTGCGCGGATGCAGGTAAAACGGCACGCCGAGCTTTTCGACCTCACCCCAGAAGGGGCGATATTGCGGCAGGTCGTAATAAAGCGGCGTCTGGCCGTCGCCCTCCTGGCTGAAACCGTTGACGAGCGCACCGACGAAACCGAGATCGTTGATGCAGCGCTGAAGTTCCTCGGTCGCCGCATCCGGATCCTGCAAAGGTAAAGCGGCAAAGCCAAGGAAACGATCCGGTCGCTTGGCGCATTCTTCGGCAAGCACGTCATTGGCCCGCCGGGCAATCTCGATCGCCTTCTTCTTATCCGGAATAGCCTGCACCGCCGGCGCATTCAGCGACAGGATCATGGTCTCGATACCATGCGCATCCATCAGCTTCAGGCGCGTATCCTGAATATCGAGCAGTCGATGCTGCAGTTCCGTCCAGTAGTCACCGGGCACAAACCCGGCCGAATCCTGAAGTGTCTCCGGGATTGCGAAATGCTCCTCGAGAGCGACCTTGCCTTGCATGTTGTTTCCTCCGAAATTGCTGTTCACGTGCCGCTCGATGCGCGGTCAATATTGGCCCTTGGGTTCCAGCCCGAGCATGCTCTGGCCGATCATGGTGCCCACGGCATCCCAGTTCATGCTGATGTGGCGGCCAACCGCATTGGCATCGCGCCAGGCCCGCTGTACGGGATTGGCAAGATCAAGCCCGACGCCGCCGGTAGAGTCGTTGAGTGCCTGCACGGCGCGCAGCGCCAGAGACACCGCAAAGGCCTGGCCGCGACGGCTCAAGAGGCGGTCATCCACGGTGAATTCCGCCCGGCCTTCGACCCGGGCCTGCGCCAGCACCTGTGCACGTGCCACATCGCGCAGCAGGATTTCACAAGCCGCATCGACACTCGCCGCCGCTTCGGCAACCCGCAGCTGAATGGTCGGGAATTCGGCCATGCGGTTATTGCCGCCCGCCACAGCACCGCGCGTCACCCGGCCGCCGACATGATCGACGTAACCCGCAAGCGCCCCCTTGGCCGCTCCGACGCCAGCCGCCGCAAGACAGGAAGGAATGCCGGTCAGAAGCGGCATGTTGAACAGGCCTTCCTCCGCATAATATTGCCCCCCGGGCGTCTTGCCGCTGGTGGCGTCCGGAAAGGTCAGAACCCGATGTTTGGGAACGAAGACATCGTCGAGAACCAGCGTCTTGGAGCCCGTGCCGGCCAGCCCCACCACATGCCATGTGTCTTCAATGACATATTGGCTGGCGGGAACGAGAAGGAAGGCGGGAACCGGCCTGCCCTCACCCTGCGGCGGCAGAATGGCGGCGCAGAGAGACCATTGCGCGTTTTCGCAACCCGAGGCGAAGGCCCATTTGCCGCTGAGGCGATAACCGCCCTCAGCCACGTCAGCCATTTTCACCGGCGCATAGGAACCGCACAGCAGCGCGTCAGGGTTTTCACCCCAGACATCGGCCTGCGCCTCTTCCGGAAACATCGCCAGCAGCCATTGATGAGCGGAAAGCAGTCCGGCAACCCAGCCGGTTGACGCACAGGCGGCCGAAAGCTCGATATTGGCCGCAACCAGTTCAGCAAACTCACCGCCCTTTCCGCCGAAAGCGCGGGGTTTGACGATATCGAAATAACCGATACCGCGTAGCGCCTCGATATGGCTGGCGGGAACGCGCCGCGCCTCTTCCGTCTGGCGGGCGCTCGACCGGAAAAGATCGGCTATGCCGGCAACGCGGCTGGTGAGGTGGACACGCGGGGTCATTTGCGCCGGCTGCGGCGCATGGCTCATATCGTTCATGATTGTCTCCCTCCGGAAGTGACTTGGCCGGGAATTATCTGGCCGGAAATATCAGGCCGGCACACCTGCCGGGCTTGCGGCGCAATATTGGGCGTTTTCGTAGAGCAATGGCCTTGTTGTCTCGCTGACATCGGCCGAAACCACCTGCCCGATGAACACGGTATGCGTTCCATAGGGCATCGCCGCCACCCGGCGGCAGGCGATGGCCGCATGCGCCGTGGGCAGATAGAGAACACCGTTTTCGTGACGCTGCCAGTCACCATTGCCGAAGCGCTCCTCCGGCGACACCTTGCCGCTGAAAGCATCCGAGAGCCCGATCTGATCCTGCGTCAGCACGTTGACGATGAAATCCGGTCGGCAGAGCAGCAGCTCGTGCAGCAGTGTGCGGTTGTTCAGGCAAACCAGAAGAGAGGGCGGCTCCATCGAGACCGAAGTGACGGCGGTCACGGTCATGCCGTGATCACGCTGATCGCCGGAAGCACAGGCAGTGATAACCGTCACGGTTGCCGGAAAACGGCGCATCGTCGTGCGGAAAGTCTGGCCGACGCCTTCCGGTGCAAGGTTGTTCAAGCCGAACAGTGCTGATGTCATGAGATCCTCCCAAATCCTGCATTCTTATTTATTTGCATTTGCAATGTTTGTCAATGCAAATGTTTTTTGTCATTTGTTGCGAGCAGCCTATCTCCCATTCCGCAGCCTTCTGGAGCGAAGCTATTGAAACGGATGGATTGTGCCGGTACAGCCGATAGGCGCACATCAGCATCTGCGCAGATGGCTCTCAAACGGGGATTTACTTCGTGTCTTATCAGTTCACCGACTCGGTACCCTACCTGCTCAACTGGGTGGGCGTTCGGCTTGGCGAGCGTTTTTCCCTGAGACTGGCTTCCTATGACATCACCCTGCCGATGTATCGCGTGCTGGCGACGCTGAGACAGCAGGAGAGCAAGACGCTGACCGAGCTTGCCGACCTCGTGTCGGTGGAGATCTCCACTCTTTCCCGGCTCGTCGGCCTGCTCGTCAGGCGTAACCTTGTCAGCCGTGAGCGACCGGCCGACAATGCCCGCATCGTGCGCATCACGCTCACGACAAAAGGCGAGGAGCTTGCGGAAGAACTGATGCCCATCGCGGCCATGTTCGAAAAAACCGCAATCGAAGGTCTCGATCCCGCGGAAGTAAAACTTTTCAAAAGCATCCTGCGCCATATCGGCCGCAATATCGCCGGCCTCTGACGCGGGAAGCCCCGCTCGCCTCACGACGTGCAATGTACTTGCAATGACCTGTTCCTATCCCTGCGGAAATCCACCGCAGCTGAAAGGAATTTTCATGTCCGACAGATCGTCATTTGCAGCCCCGGCAGCGATCATCCTCATCGCTGTCGCATCGGCCGTGCTCACCGCCTGCGCCTCGACAGTCATGAAAAGCTATATCGGCGCGCCCATCACCAGCGTGATGCTGGATTACGGGCCGCCTGACAATATTTATAGCATGGGTCCCGGCCAGCAGGCTTATCAATGGCGGAAGAACAAGACACAGGTCGTTGCCGGATCATCGAGCGGTGAAGTGCGGACAACACGGCGTGGCGAGCGTTACGAAGTCTCGGAGACACCGGGTTATGTCGAACGCATCGATTGTTTCTATACTTTCTACACCCGCAATTCCGGGAGCGAATGGTATGTGACGAGCTTCCGGCAACCTTCGCTTGAATGCGAATGATGGTTTGGGGATTTCAAATCTCCACCCGGCCCCGCCCGTTTCGGGCCATGCGCTGTTTTACCGCCGCTTCCAAGCTGAAAGCGGCGGTATTCTTTTGAATTCTCCCTGGAATCTGTCATCGGATCGGTCGCTCAGAAACGATAGTTCAGGCCGGCCTTGATGACATGATCGGTCACATCGGTTTTTGACCGCCCGCTGGAGGTCGTCGTGGTGACATTTCCGGTGCTCACATAATTATATTCAAGCTTGGCCGACAGACCACCGCCGAAGCTCTGTTCCAGACCCGCTCCCAGCAGATAGCCCTGTTTCCAGCCATCGGGACCGGTGACGCCATTCGTATCCTTGAATTTCGTCGTGGTCAGGCCAGCGGTGCCGTAAACGAGCGTGCGGTCAAGCGCAACACCGGCCTTCAGCTTTGCCGCACCCCGGAAGCGCTCTCTCAACCGGCCGTTCGGCACGCGTGCTTCGTTGCCAAGATAGGAGCCTTCCAGTTCCGCACCGACAACACCGGAGCCGAACTGGAAATTATAGCCGGCCTGTACGCCACCCGTCAGACCCCGGCCGCTGGCCAGCGGATTAAATCTTGGGGAGGCGATGCCGCCATGGGCACCGACATAGGCCCCGCCCCAGGAGAAGGCCGGCGGGTTGGCATAGTCGAACTGCTGCGCATTATAGTTGGTAAGATCAGCCGAATAGGCACTGGTTGCGACCATGACGGCAGCCGTTACGGTGACAAGCGATTTTGCGATGAACGACATGAATGACTCCAGACGAAACCGATGCGCCATGCTCTGACAGCTGCAGGGTTTCCGTTCGCGTTGAAGAACCGGAAACCGGCTCCCGTTGATCTCCTGTGCGGATAAGCTCAGCAGATACGGACATTTTCCCCACGAGAATTACGTCTGGATTGCACGAAACGAATTTATTGAAAAATAATTCAGTAATTTAATATAGTTAAATGAAATTCCTTAACTAAATTGTAAGAAATTCCCCATCGGGACACCGGCTCGCCGCCTGTAATCTCCACAGCTACACAACATCAACCACAGCGCTTCGTGAAGCAATGGATCGAATTTCCAGCCGAACGCCAAAGCCGGGATTGAGGTCGAGGAACAGGACCCGTCCACGATGAAGCTCCGCCGCCTTCTGGACCAGATTAAGACCCAGACCGGCGCCAGACGAATTGGTATTGATGCGATGAAACGGCTCGAATACCTGCTCACGTTCCGAAACGGCTATGCCAGGCCCCTCATCGCAAACGTCTATCGTTCCCGTCGCACCGACCCGGATCGTGATAGCGCCCTTGCCACCACCATGATCGATGGCATTGCGAATGAGGTTAACGACCGCCATCTCGATGATCGAGGTCTGGATCGTGAATAGCGCCTTTCCTTCGCTCGGTTCGAAATCAAATTCATAACCGGCATCCATCGCAATCGGCGCAAGATCGGTCGCGATGCGTTCAACAAGAACATTCAGATCCTGCTCTTCGGCAGGCAGTTCCACCGCACCCACCGCTTGCATCTCGAGAAGCTGGTGCGCAACGCGCGTGAGGCGATCAATGTCCGCTCGCAATTGTCGGCTCAGCTCGTCATCGGGCAAAAGATCGGCGCGGATGCGCGCAATCGCAATCGGCGTCCTCAGCTCATGAGCGGCATCGGCCAGGAAGCGGTTACGGCGATTATAGCCCTCGTCCAGTTTCGAGAGCGCGACATTGAAGGCATCAACGAGCGGAATGATTTCACTCGGCACCTTCGAACGATCGATCCGGGCGGACCGGTTCTCGAAATTGATCGATTGCGCCTGGGCGACCGTTTCCATGAGGCCACTCAGCGAACGGCCAACCGCACGGGGCGTCACCAGCAATGTCGCAATACCCGTCAGGAGCAGCATAGGCACGACGGCGATGAGGATGATGAAGCCGACACCGGGCAGCACGGTGAGCCAGCGAATGGCGCCATCGGCATCCTTTTCCAGATCCAGCTGTACATTGATCCAGAGACTGATGCCGTCATTCGGGAGACCTTTTTCCGTCCCGGCAATGAACTGCAGCCGGCCGGCCGGCGTATCGCGGTTTTCCATGGTGGCCCGGACTGTTTCCCCGGCCTCCAGACGCGCCCTTTCGATGCCTCGGGGAAACACCGCTTCCAGAGCAGGCGCCGGGATATCCCCATATTGCAGGACGATTTCGTCAGCGTCCCGCACGACAAACCAGAGATCGGGATAGCGCTGTTTCAGCGCTTTCAGATCGGGCGTAGCCGATACCTGTGCCCTGCCCTGCCCATCCTTTGTCACGCTTTCGGCGATGATCCGGGCAGTCTCCTCATTGGCGCCCTCCAGCCGCGGATCGATGATCCAGATCCAGCCGACGAGAAGAATGACGAAAAGAACGAGAAAAAATGCCTGCAAGGCGAAAAGGCGCTTCATCAGCCCCCATCGCAGGGATCGGTTGCGCTCCTGCCTCATGTCTTTGCCCGGATGAGATAACCGATATTGCGCACGGCTCTTATCTCCACCGTCGCTTCGGCCTGCGCCAGCTTCTTCCTAATGCGCGAGATATGCGCATCGAGCGCATTGGACTCGATCTCATCGTCGAGCGTATAAACCGCCTCGATCAGGCTGGACCGCGTCACGATGCGGTTCGGACGACGCATCAGGGCTTCAAGCGCCAGATATTCCCGACGCCGAAACTCGATGATGGAGCCGGCAACGCTGATTTCATTGCTTCTCGGATCAATGCTCAGATTTCCGAAACTTGTATATTTATCGGAGATCGAAGGGCCGCGTCTGTGAAGAGCCCTGAGGCGGGCGAGCAATTCCTCGATTGCGAAAGGCTTGGCAAGATAATCATCCGCCCCCGCATCCAGCCCGTCGACCCGGTGATCGACGCTTCCAAGCGCCGTCAGGACAAGGATCGGTACGGTATGTTTGCTCCGGCGAAGCGAAGACACGAGGTTCAGCCCCTCGCCATCGGGAAGGCGGCGATCCAGAACCAGCACATCGTAAGAGCCATCACGCGCAAGGGCGTCGGCATCGCTGATGGTGCTGACGTGGTCCGCGAGCACATCGCGCCGGCGCAGGGCCTCAAGCAGCGCGCGCGCCATTTCGGGTTCGTCCTCAAGAAGCAAGATTCGCAATGACTTTCCCCAAAGGTGAACCCTTGCCAGCCTCACCACTCGTCGGTGAATGTTGCAACTACATTGCAGGCGGGCGGGCATCGCTCATGTGTTCGGGCGTTATGTGTCCGGCCCCGGCTTGTACCCGTGTCTTGCATAAAAGCGGTCAAGCTCGCGCTGCTGCGGCACTTCGCCGGTATAGATGGCGATATAATCTGCAATCCTTTTCATCCGCACTGCCACATCTTCCTCGACCTGCATTGAAATGTACCCGATCTGCACGAGATAAGTGGTGCGGGCACGCACGTCTGCCTTATTTTCAGGGTGGCCGAAACGCATGAACATACGCGAAAGCGCCTCCATTCTCATCTGGTCGGCTTTGCGAAGCTCGGCAAGAATATCATCGGACTGCAACGCCCAGCTGCGCACCGCAAATTCAAATTTGCTGTCGAAAAGCGAGGAATCCAGCCAGCAATCGAACACATTCAGCATCGCCTCGGCCAGGGTTTCCGCATAGGCCTCCGATTGCCTGAGGATGCTTCCCGTGTTCTTCTCGCGCCAGCGGGATAATAGCGCGGCCAGCAATTTCTCCCGGTCCTTGAAGAACCAGTAGAAGCTGGTGCGCGAGAGATTGAGCTTTTTCGCCAAAGGCAGGATCTTGACGGAATCCACCCCGGATTCCAGCAGCGCCTCGTAGGCCGCCTCAAGCCAACCCTCCTGCGATCCACGCCAACCGGTTTCGTTCAATGTCGCTTCCATGACAATTGCGTAGCAAATCAGTCCCTGCGCGACAAGGCAAAGCGTACACTCTTGTTTATCTCGTAAACACCAGTGTTTTCTTAATTGACACATATGTACATTTTCTCTTAGCCTTGTCGCACAACCGTTCTGGGAGCAGGCACATGTCGAACGATCCCCTTCTTCAGCCCTATCAGCTCAAGCATCTGACGCTGCGCAACCGCATCATCGTCACCTCCCACGAACCCGCCTACCCCGAAGACGGTATGCCGAAAGGGCGCTACCGCGCCTATACCGTCGAGCGGGCGAAGGGCGGCGTGGCGCTGACGATGACGGCGGGTTCGGCCGCCGTGTCGAAAGACAGCCCGCCCGTCTTCAACAATCTCTTGGCCTACAAGGATGAAATCGTTCCGTGGATCCGGGAAATGACCGACGCCGTGCATGAGGCGGGTTCGGCGATCATGATCCAGCTGACGCATCTTGGCCGCCGCACCCGCTGGGACAAGGGCGACTGGCTGCCGGTCCTCGCGCCATCTCACCAGCGGGAAGCGGCGCACCGCGCCTTTCCGAAGAAGATCGAGGACTGGGACATCGAGCGCATCATCAGGGATTTCGCCGATGCTGCCGAACGGATGAAGGCGGGCGGCATGGACGGGGTGGAACTGGAAGCCTATGGCCACCTTATCGACCAGTTCGTCTCACCCCTGACCAACGAGCTTGACGGCCCCTATGGCGGCTCGCTTGAAAACCGCATGCGTTTCTGTCTCGACGTCTTCAGGGCGATACGCCAACGCGTCGGCGACGATTTCATCCTCGGGGTTCGTTACACCGCCGATGAATGTCTCGAGAACGGCACCGGCAAGGCGGAAGGCATCGAAATCTCCAGACGGCTGAAGGAGAGCGGCCTGATCGACTATCTTAACGTCATCAGGGGGCATATCGACACCGATCCCGGCCTGACCGACGTCATCCCCATTCAGGGCATGGCCAGCGCGCCGCATCTTGATTTCGCAGGAGAAATCCGCGCAGCGACCAGCTTCCCCATCTTCCATGCCGCCAAAATTCAGGATGTCGCCACCGCCCGTCACGCGATCGCCGCCGGCAAGGTCGACATGGTCGGCATGACCCGCGCCCACATGACCGATCCGCATATCGTCCGCAAGATCATGGAAAAGCGGGAGGAGGACATCCGCCCCTGCGTCGGCGCCAATTACTGTCTTGATCGTATTTATCAAGGCGGCCTCGCCTTCTGCATTCACAATGCAGCCACCGGCCGCGAGGAAACCATGCCGCATGAAATTACGAAGGCTGAGAAAAGCCTGAAGGTAGTGATCGTCGGCGCTGGCCCGGCAGGTCTTGAAGCCGCAAGGGTCTGCGCCGAGCGTGGCCATGCGGTCGTGGTCTTCGAAGCCGCCAGCGACCCCGGCGGCCAGATCCGCCTGACCGCACAAAGCGAACGACGCCGCGAAATGATCGGCATCATCGACTGGCGCATGAGCCAGTGCGAGAAGCTCGGCGTCATCTTCCATTTCAACAGCTGGGCGGAGGCGGATACGGTTGTCGCCGAAAAACCCGACGTGGTGATTATCGCTACTGGTGGACTGCCCCATACCGAGGTGCTTTCGAAGGGCAACGAGCTGGTCGTCTCCGCATGGGATATCATTTCCGGCGACGTCAAGCCGGGCGCCAATGTTCTCGTCTATGATGATGCGGGCGACCACACCGGGCTTCAGGCCGCCGAATTCATCGCCAAGGCAGGCGGCAAGGTCGAGATCATGACACCGGATCGCTCTTTCGCCCCGGAAGTCATGGCCATGAATCTCGTGCCCTATATGCGTTCGCTGCAGAAACGCGACACGACATTCACCGTCACCTACCGGCTGGAGGCGGCGGAAAGAAGCGGCAATCAGATCATCGCCCATGTTGGCAGCGATTATGGCGGCGTTTCGAAACAGCGCGTCGTCGACCAGATCGTCGTCAATCACGGCACAATCCCGCTGGACGAGCTTTATTTCGAGCTCAAGCCCGGCTCGAAGAACCTTGGCGAAATATCCTATGACGCGCTGATTGCGGGCGCGGCCCAGACCGTCGAGCGTAATCCGACCGGCACCTACCGGCTGTTCCGGATCGGCGATGCGGTCGCAGCGCGCAACACCCATGCGGCAATCTACGATGCGCTGCGCCTCGCAAAGGACCTCTGAGAGAGAGCCGCCCGGTGGCGGCCTCCCTCATAACTCAAGCGATACCGCGAACCGCTGACCGAATTGCGAAAATTGCAATCGCCCGCCCAACCGGTCGATTGCCATCTTGACGATCGCAAGCCCAAGGCCGCTTCCACCCGGTTCCGATCGCGGCGAACGGTAGAAGCGCTGCAGCACCCGTTCCTGCTCCTCCACCGCGATCCCCGCCCCTTCGTCGATAACCACGACGTTGATCTTGCCGTTTGCCAGTTCCGCCCGGCATTCCACCGTCGATCCCTTCGGCGAGTGCTGCACGGCATTTTCCATCACGTTACGGATCGCAAGACGAAGCAGGGACCGATCCGCCTCGATGAGGATCGTATCCGCCTCTTCCGAAAGCCGGCAGGTAATTTCGACCTCGCGTGCACGCCTGAGCGGCTCCAGCTCCTGTATGACATCAAGGATGAGATGGGGAATGTCGACGCCGGCTTTCACCGCCTGCGCTTCGGTGGCGTCAACGGCAGCCAGGTCGATAAGCTGTTTTGCCATCCGGCTTGTCCGGTCGACGCTCTGTTCAATGCGCCGCAGCGCCTGTTGCTGCACCTCGGGATCGGTGGAGCGCATGGCCACCTGCGCCTGCGTCTTCAGGCCGGCAAGCGGCGTCTTCAATTCATGTGCGGCATAGGTCGTGAATTCGCGTTCCCTTTCCCGCGTCGCCTGAACGCGCGCCAGAAGGCTGTTCAGCGCATGGATCATCGGCCGAAGCTCCGAGGGCGTTCCCTTGTCGGCAAAGCCGTGGAGTTCAGTCGCGTCGCGCGCTTTCATGCCGTTTGCGAGCTTTTGCAGAGGCGCAAGCCCCCTGGAAACACACAGCCAGATAAGGCCAGCCATCAGCGGCATGATGAAAAGCGCCGGATAAAGAAGCCCCTTGATGACATCATCAACCAGCCGGTCGCGAACCTCGACACTGTCACCCACCAGAACCCGGACACCGAGATCGGGCTTCACGACCGCATAAACACGCCATTCGATACCGTTGATGACCGTATTCTGGAAGCCCGAGGCATGATCCGAAAGGGAAGCATCCGGGGCACTGTCAGACTTGCTGAGCAGACGGCCGCTGACGGACCAGATCTGGCAGGCAAGCTGGCGTTCGTAGGAGGGTATCGCCGCCGCATCAGCGTCTCCGTCCTCATCATGCGTCGGTGAATGGCCGTCTATCAGGCGGATATCGACCGGGCGATCGCCGACGAGGGATCCAACCATTCTTGCCGATTCCACCAGCCGCGCATCGAGAACATGCTCCAGCCGCGCCTTGGTGCTGGTATAAATCCACACGCAGGCCGAAAGCCAGACGAGACCCGTCATCAGCAGGAGGACGGTAAACAATCTTGCCCGGATCGACATCACGCAACCCTCCCGACACGGTAACCGACGCCGCGCACCGTCTCGATGAAACCGGCACCCAGTTTGGAGCGGAGCTTGTGGATGTGGACCTCGATGGTATTGCTTTCCACATCCTCCTGCCAGCCATAGAGCTTTTCCTCCAGAACCGGCTTTGAAAAAATCATGCCGGGATTCTGCATGAGGGCGTGGATGATCGCAAATTCACGGCGCGACAGCGCAATGACACTATCATCCTTCTTCGCCACCATCTTCGCGGGATCGAGCGTCACGCCCAGCGCCGACAGCGTGCCCTCGGAACGCCCCTCGCCACGGCGGATGATCGCCCGCAACCGGGCGGCAACCTCATCAAGATCGAAAGGTTTGCCCAGATAATCATCCGCGCCGGCATCGAGGCCGCAAATCTTGTCCGTGGTCGCATCCTTGGCGGTGAGCAGAAGGATTGGCACCCGGTTGCGCTCAGTGCGGGTGTGGCGCAGAAGATCGAGGCCTGACCCATCAGGCAACATCACATCGAGAACAACGGCGTCGAAACGGCAATTCTCGAGGGCGATTTTTGCGTCGGCAAGGGTCATGACAGCATCGACGGTGAAGCCGGCAAGCTGCAGCCCGACCCGCAGACCATCAAGCAGGACATCGTCGTCCTCGACCACCAACAAACGCATTGAGCACTCCATCATTCCGGCACACGGGTATTTTGATGCGCGGGAACCTGAAAAACGAACCTTAAGGCTGGCTTAAGCTTCCAGCCGGAAGCCTGCGCCATCCATGGCTTATCCCACAAGGCCTACCCCATAAGGAAAGAGAATGCGTTTCAATTTTTCGTTCGTGCTCCTCGTTCTGCTGTCCATTTGCGGACCGGCGCTCGCGCTCAGTCCGCCGATGGACATGGCGGATGCGTTCAAGCTTTCGATAGACCGCACGGGAACGGCGGCCACCTTCCGCTGGCAAATCGCCGAGGGATATTATCTTTATCGGGAGAGCCTGCAGGCCACCACTGAGGACGGAACGAAGCTCGATCTCAGGACGCAGGCCGGCGAGATGAAGGATGATCCCGGCTTCGGCAACACCGAAGTCTATTTCGGGCAAGCCGCCGCCACGCTCGCCGACGCGCCGCAGACCATGAAACTGACATTTCAGGGATGCCAGGATGGCGGTATCTGCTATCCGTTCCGAACGGTCGCCGTTGACGGGTTGCGGATCGAAGCGGAGGCGCCGTTCGGCATAAGGCCGCAGGAGCCGCCCGCATTTCAGTCCTTCGCCCTGATAGCACCGTCCGAAGAGCTGGAAAAGGCGGAGCAGTCAGTACCTGTACCAGCACCCCCGACCGAGCCGGGTATGGTGGAAGGTTTTCTCGCCCGGGGCGGCACGGCGCTGCTTCTCGCCTCCTTCATGGGTCTTGGCGTGCTCCTCGCATTCACGCCCTGCGTGTTTCCCATGTACCCGATCCTCGCGGCCACGCTCGGCCGGCAGGGCGCTTCATTGTCGCCCGGTCGCAGCTTTCTCCTCTCATCAACCTATGTCGCCGCGCTTGCCGCCGCCTTCAGCCTGTTCGGCATACTGGCCGCATGGCTTGGCCAGAGCTTCCAGATCGCCCTACAGTCGCCACCGGCCATTCTCATCACCGCCGCCGTCTTTATCATTCTGGCGATCGCCAGTTTCGGCATCGTCGAGGTCCAGCTTCCGGCGGGCCTTCGCGACCGGTTGGCGCGATCGCAGCGTTCGCTCGGCGGATCGTTCGGCTCGACCGCCATTCTCGGTTTCAGCTCGGCGCTGCTGATCGGCCCCTGCGTGACAGCGCCGCTTGCAGGCGCACTTCTCTATATCGCCAAGACCGGAAACCTGCTGCTCGGCGCAGCGGCGCTCTTTGCGCTCGGCATCGGCAAGGGCATTCCGCTTATCCTCATCGGCACCTCCGGCGCGGCATTGCTGCCGCGGGCCGGCGCATGGATGGCGCAGATACGCTGGCTGTTCGGCTTCATCTTCCTCGCCACCGCGATCTGGTATCTCGACCGGCTCATTCCTCCGCCTGTAACGCTCGCGCTTTCCGCAGCGCTGCTCGTTACCATCGGTGTTTTCTTCGGTGCTTTCGACACACTGCCGCAACAGGCCGGCATTGGCCGCCGTCTGATGAAATCGGCCAGCCTTCTTTCCATGCTCTATGGCGCGTTTCTCGCTTTCGGCGCGGCGAGCGGCAGCACCAGCATGCTCCAGCCGCTGCAATTCTCCGGCGGCCCGATCGCCAGCCGCTCCATGCCCGGCCTGACAAAGGCGAGTTTTGCAACGGTGAATTCCAATGGGGAACTGAAAGCCGCGGTCGCTCAGGCAGGAAAGCCCAGCCTCGTCTACTTCACTGCGGACTGGTGCGTTTCCTGCCGCGTCATCGAACGCTCCGTTCTGAATGATCCACAGGTCGCGGAAAGCCTTAAGGATACAAACCTCGTCTCCGTCGACCTTTCGGACATGACGTCAGACAAACAGCAATTGATGAAAGACAGCAATGTCATCGGCCCGCCGACCATGCTGTTCTTCGACAGAAAAGGAGCCGAACTCCCCTCCATCCGCATGGTGGGCGAGATTTCGGCCCGTTCACTCATCGATGCGGCGGCGCAAACGCAGCAGGCGCTTGCAAAACCGGCAATCGACAATACCGCAGGAGCCCGCCAATGACCCTTACACGTCGACAGCTTGTCGCAATGGCCGGCCTTGCCGCCATTGCTCCCCCCTCACTTGTTTTTGCCGAGACAGACCCGACAAGCCGGGAGATGGTGCTGCACGATCCGGACGCCCCGGTCCTCGGCAATCAGAAAGGCGACGTGACGGTGGTGGAGTATTTCGACTACCAGTGCCCCTATTGCAAATCATCCTACGGCATGGTGCGCGACGTGGTCGAACAGGATGGCAAGGTCAGGCTTGTGCTGAAGGACTGGCCGGTCTTCGGCGGCGCATCGGTCATCGCCGCGCAGGCGGTGCTCGCCAGCGCCAGGCTCGGCAAATATGAAAAGACGCTCGACGCCATGTTTCACACGCCGAACAAGCTGCAGCAGGCCGATGTCGAAAAGGCCCTTAAGAAAGCGGGCCTGACCTTCGACGGTGTTGGCAAGGCCGTTGTCGAGTATCAGGCGTGGATTTCCGGTCTGCTGGACCGGAACTGGGTACAGGCCGCCGCCTTCAAATTCGTCGGCACGCCATCATTTGTGGTGGGAACGACAAGCTTTGCCGGCGTCCTCGACCGCAAGGGCCTGAAGGAAGCAATCGCCAAGGCACGGGGATAGGACGAGACGGCAAAGGGCATCGGCACTGCCACGCCCAGCCAGAATGTTGAAGCGATGGTTTCAGTCCAAGCGGACGTGAAACCATCATTGTCCGAACGCTACGCCTGTTCACGCGCTCTTTTGAAAAGATCCGTAAAGGCTTCCGCGCTCTGCACCGCACCGGGAACGAGGAACTTGCCGATGATGAAAGCAGGCGTTCCCGTCAATTGCAGCGACATCGCCTGTTCATGATTGCGCGCAAGCAGATCATCGATCTCCGCCGCTTTCGATTTCATGTCGCGCTGGAGGCGGGCAAAGTCGATACTCGTCGCACGCACGGTATCGCGCATCTCGTCGGCCTTCACCTTCGGCGTCTTGATCGCCATCAGCGCATCATGGACGATGTGATACCCGTCCTGATATTTCGCCGCCAGCGCCAGTCGCGCTCCCTCGACGGAGTCAGGTGTTATGATCGGCCAGTCCTTGTAGACCATCCTGACATCCCCGTCTGCCGAGACCGCATTGCTCATGGGAACGGCCGTCTTTTTGCACCAGGGGCAATTATAATCGAGAAAGGCGACCATGGTGAGCTTGCCGGCGGGATTGCCGGAGACGGGTGCCGCCGGATCGCGCAGGATCATCTCAAGCTTCAGACCGTTGGGCGAGGCTGCTGCCGGCGATGCGGCGGCCGAGACCACCGAGATAGAGCCGAGGAGAAAGGCACGGCGCCCCAGCCCGGCAAGGGCTGAATCATCCGCGCGGTTTCGAACATTATATGCCATGGTGATGGGTCTTCCTTCGTTTCCGTGTCGATCGTCAGGCGGCGAGTTGCTGGCGCTTCGAGGGGTCGGGAATAACCACGATGGTGCTGCCGTCCCTCACATTGTTGAAGAGGTCGATGACATCCTGGTTCAGCAGCCGGATGCAGCCGGAGGAAACCGCCTTGCCGATAGAAAAGGCCTCAGGCGTTCCATGCAGGCGGTAAAGCGTGTCCCTGCCGCCCTGATGAATGTAGAGCGCCCGCGCGCCAAGCGGGTTTTTGAGGCCGGGCGGCATTCCGCCATTGGCGATACTATAGGGCTGAAGACTGGGCTGTCGCGCCACCATATCGTCCGGCGGCGTCCATTTCGGCCATGCCCGCTTATAAGCGACCGTCGCCCGGCCGGCCCAGGAGAAGCCATCCCGGCCGACGCCAATCCCGTAACGGGTCGCCTTGCCGCCCGGCAGAATGTGATAGAGAAACTTGTTCGGCGTATCGACGATCAGCGTGCCGGGCTTTTCATCGGTCGGATAATCGACAACCTGCCGCCAGTAGCGGGGGTCCACCTGCTTGATATTCACTGCCGGGATCGGAAATGTCTCATCGGGAAGCGCCGCATACATGGCCGGCGTGGCCGGCGCAGGCGTCTTGGGCAACGGTTCGTCGTTCCTCGACAACGTCGCCGGCTTTGGCGGCTGACCGGACGTGGCGCAACCCGCCAGCAGGCCCGCAAGCCCAAGGGCAAGAAGGTTTCTGCGGGTGGTGAAAATCGGGATGTCGTGCATTCTGGGCTGTGTCTCCTATTCGGCGACACATAGCCGGCCCCCACCTTAAGCCAGTCTTAAGGCCATCACCCGCATGGCAATTCGTCTGGATCGGCGTTACTGCGGATCACCGAAAAGATAAATGACCGCCCCCTGGAGCGGTCATTTTCTCTGTGTGTTCGATGCAAATTCACCAGCGGGTCAGGCCCAGCAGCTTTTCGCCGAGCGGGTTGAGCCTGGCGGTTTCGGCATGGCGTTTCTCCCATTCACGCGGATCACCGGGGAAGGCGTCGCGCTGCGGATGATCGAGCTCCTTCCAGAGTCGGATCCGCTCCTGCCGTTCCACCTCATTGTCGAATTCCGCCGGGTGCATGGAGATATATTGCGCCATGCGCACACGGCCATCGGAATGATTGGGGCGCACGCCATGGGCAAGCAGCGAGTTGAAGATCATCAGGTCGCCCGGTTCCATATCGATATTGACGACGGACAGGCCAGCCATATCCGGATGCATCGGGTCGCGATCTTCCGGCTGCGTCTTCACCCATTCATCGAAATGTTCAAAAAGATAGGGCACGCACTGAAACCCGCCGACATCGCCGTCCTGTTTCTGCAGGCTCAGCACGCCCTGTACGCCGATCGGCAGCGGGCGGATGGACGTGTCCACATCCCAGTGGATGAAACCGTTGGGATTGCCTTTCACCTTTTTCGGCGGATTGAGATTGGCGCGGTCGATGGTGACCCACAGATCCTCTCGGTCCCATATGTCAACGAAGACGTCATAGACCCGCTGCTCCGCACGATTGTCCCAGAGATACTGGTGATTATAAATTTCCAGCATGCCGGTATTGTTCAATTCCTTCATCTTGTGTTCGCGTCTTTGCGGCGCATACCAGGTTGAAGCGTCGGCCGGATCCTTTTCATCGAATTTCCAGAGCAGATCGACAAGGCGTTCCACATTCGCCGCAGGCACCGCCTGACGGACAATGATATATCCCCTCGTCGTCCAGTGCTGCCAGTCCGCTTCCGACAGGACGCGCAGCGGCAAGGTCTTTTTGATATCCTTGAGCTGGGTCGTGGCGGCCGTCGTCGGATGGCTGTCGCGTTTGATTGCTGCGGTGGATTGCATGTCTTTCTCCCATCATCATCTCCCTGACCATCAGGCGATGAAAGGAAAGCTACGACTTTCCCGGGGGACGTGTTGTCCGCAGATGGACAATAATGATACTATTCCAGCGTATAAATCCCAAAAGGCGCGGAATGAGACCACATCTCGAACATCTACCGACATCGCCGGATTCGTCCTGGAGCAGGCTCAACCGGCAGCTTGACGACGCCATTCCGTTCGAATGGCACCACCATCCCGAGTTCGAGCTGACATTGACGCTGAATTCCCGCGGGCAGCGGTTCGTGGGTAATCATGTTGCCGATTACGATCATGGCGACCTCGTGCTCATCGGCCCGAACCTGCCGCACACCTGGGCGTCGCGCGACAAACTCGATCCGGCTGAACCACATGTCGCCCTCGTCTTCTGGTTCAGGAAAGAATGGATCGAAGGACTGGCCGGCGGATCGGTGGAACTGGCGCCCGTCAGACGCCTCATCCAAAACGCCGCGACCGGGCTGGCGTTCGATCCCGCACTCGGCCGGGCTCTGGCGGATGATTTTGAAGCGATATTTTCCTGTCCGCCGGTCAGGCAACTGACTGGACTTCTGGATATTCTGGCCCGGCTGGCGGCGGAGGATGGTGGCGCGCCTCTTTCAACCGTCGTGCCGCAGCAGGTGGAAGGGGACCGCTCGCGGATTGACCGTGTCCTGATCCACTTGCACCGTCACTACCACGAGCCGCTCCGCATGGAGCAGATTGCCGCAATAGCCGCTCTCAGCGAATCCGGCCTGCACCGCATGTTCAGGAAACATACGCAGGTCAGCATTTCAGACTATCTCATTGGCCTCAGGGTCGGCGAAGCCTGCGCCCGGCTCTCGGGCACCACCCAGCCAATCCGGCATATCGCTGCCGATGTCGGTTATGCCTCGCTGGCCAATTTCAATCGCCAGTTCCTGCGTCTGCGCGGCATGACACCGCGCGACTATCGAGCCTCGTTTCAGGGCGGCGGCAGAAAAACCCGGTAACGCAGCAACGCCTCCGGATTGCCCTTATGCCGCAGCGGCCTGCGCTACTTCGCACCCTGCCCCAGGCGGTATCTGCCGGATCCAGTAACAAAATACAAAAGCAGGCCTCCGACGATGGCCAGATTCTTGAAGAACTGCCCCTGCTGGGCAGAACGCGCCTCTTCCGGAAACGACCAGAACGCATGGCTGAGCAAGGTCGCGACGCAGGTGAAAGCCAGCAATATCACACTCGTTTCTCTGGCCCTCACCCCAAATACCAAGGCAGCAGCGCCGAGAATTTCCACCAAAATCACGAGGTATACGACAAGGCCGGCAAAAGGCACGCCCTTTGCGGCCAAAGACGCCGCGAAACCTGAAATTTCAAAGAGTTTGCCGATGCCGGCCTGAAGGAAGAGGGCGCTGATGGAAAGGCGCGCCAGAAGGATGATCACGTCATTTATCTTTGCAGTCATGGGAGGTTCCTGGTGAAAATTATTCGATGTTTGCGACGAGTTTTAACACCGCGCCGCACCTCTGAAATTGACGATTAAGAGAGCGGCTGTAACAACGTGAACAACTTGTTGTGCGCATGCCTTCAAAATGAGCCGCGCGAACCGCCGAAGCCTGACTGGCATTGAACGGCTTCCGTCATGATCGAACAAGGGCGGCGCAAAACTGCGCCGCCCTTTTGCCTTTTGCGATCAGCCGCGCTGTGAATCGAGCTGTTCGCTGTTCTTCTCGACCGACTGTGCCTTCATGTAGCTTTCGATCAGAAGCTGGTAGGGAGGGAATATCTTCGTATAGACAGCCGCCCATTCCTGGGCGTCGTCACGATGCCAGGTCTTCTGCAGTTCCGAGGCAACCGCAGCCGTGTCCATCGGCACCACGCCGGCCTGAACCACCCGTGCAAGGGTGATTTCCTGCGCCATCTTGGAATAGGTGCCGGAAGCATCCACCACCGCAAATACCCGGTAGCCATCCTGAACCGCTGCAATCGCCGGGAAGGCCATGCACACGCTGGTGATGGTGCCGGCAATGATCAGCGTCTTGCGGCCGGTCGCCTTGACGGCGGCCACGAATTCCGGATTGTCCCAGGCATTGATCTCGCCGCGGCGCGCCACATATTGCGCATGCGGTGCGTTTTCATGGATTTCCGGGATCAGCGGACCATTGGGCCCCTGCGGTACCGATGCCGTGGTGATAACAGGCATCTTCGTCAGCGTCGCCATTCTGGCAAGCGCTGTTGCGTGGTTGCGCAGAACAGGCATCGGCATGTCCGCCACCGTCTGGAACAGACCGCTCTGATGGTCGATCAAAAGCATCACCGCATCATCGGGATCGATGACAGGCCGCTGGCCGTTAAAATTGGCAGGTGTACTCATTGTAGGTCTCCTTGGTTGGTAGGCATGGACTTGTGGGCTGAAATCACTTCCGCCCGGTGAGGCCCGTGGCCCCTTGCAAAGCCACGGGAATGGCTCAGGCAGGAATGCCGCCGAATTTTCCGGCCCGGAAATCCATGAAGGCTTCCTGCAATTCTTCAGGCGTGTTCATGACGAACGGCCCCTGCATGGCAACCGGCTCGCCAAGCGGCGCACCGCTCAGCAGAAGCACCGTTGCGTCGCTGTCGGCGGTGATCTCGAAACTGCCGCCCTCGCGATCAAGCATGACAAACTGAACGTCCCGTGCCGATCGCGTCCCGTTGAGCGTGATGGCTCCGCGAAGAACGGCAAGACCGGCGCTATGCCCTTCCGGCAGGTCGAATATCGTGCGCCCTCCCTGCGTCAGACGCAAATCCCACAGATTGATCGGCGTGAAGGTGCGCGCCGGCCCCTTGTGTCCCGCATAGTCGCCGGCGATGACACGCACGGTTCCCGCATTGTCCGGCAGCGCCACGGCGGGGATATCCCCGCCGAGCACCGTCTGATAGGCGGGCGGTGCGGATTTGTCCCTGGCCGGCAGGTTAACCCAGAGCTGCACCATTTCCAGCGTACCGCCCTGTTTCGTAAAGGCCTGCGAATGGCGCTCCTCATGCAGGATGCCCGCAGCCGCGGTCATCCATTGAACATCGCCCGGGCCGATCAGCCCGCCGCTGCCGGTCGAGTCGCGATGCTCCACTTCGCCCTGATAGACGATGGTCACCGTTTCGAACCCGCGATGCGGATGAGCGCCGACGCCACGCGGCGTCCTGCCCGGCGCAAACCGTTCCGGCCCGGCATAATCAAGATGCAGGAAGGGACTGATATGTTCGCCCTGGGTCATGTGTGAAAGCATGGAGCGAACTGGAAATCCATCCCCCACCCAATGCGGCGATGTGCTGCTGTAAACGCCAAGAACCTGTCTCATCATAGTCTCCTGGATGCCCTTCTTTCTTGCGAAGGGTCGCTGGTGATCGTGTGAGAGCAAAATAGTTCTGGAACAAACTGGCCGGTAGATCAAAGATCAGGATATACCGTCCTGAAAACAGGACAATGAAAGGCCATCATCATGCCCGATCTGAACGATCTGCGCCTCTTCGTCGACGTTGTGGAACAAGGCGGGTTCTCGGCCGCCGCCAGGAAACTGGACGTACCCCGCTCACGGCTGAGCCGCCGCATCGGCCTGCTGGAGGAGGATCTTGGCGTGAGGCTGGTGCAGCGCACCACCCGGCAGTTTGCCATTACCGAGATCGGCCAGGAATTTTACCGCCATTGTCTGGCGATGGTGGTGGAGGCGGATGCGGCGCTGGAGGTGATCGATCGCATGCGGGCGGAACCGCAGGGCACGGTGCGGGTCAGTTGCCCCGCATCGGTGATCTATTTTCAGGTCGGAGAAATGATCGCCCGCTTCATGGCCAGATACCCCAAGGTGAAAGTCCATCTGGAAAGCACCAACCGCCGGGTGGATGTCATCCGCGAGGGTTTCGACCTTGCCATCCGGGTGCGGTTTCCCCCGCTCGAGGACAGCGATCTAGTCATCCGCAAGCTGGCGGAAAGTGAACAGCGGCTGGTCGCAAGTCCGAAAATCGTCAAATCAGGCGTCACCGTTCCGGCCGATCTCGTCAACATGCCCGGCCTCGCCTGGGGTTCATCCCACAGCAGTTTCGAATGGAACCTGCTTGGCCCCAACGGTGCCTCGGCGGCAATTCCCTATCAGCCGCTGCTGATTACCGATGACATGGTGGCCCTGCGGCTTGCAACGCTCAAAGGCATCGGGGTCTGCCAGTTTCCCACCATGGTCATCAGAGAGGATGTGGCGGCGGGACGGCTGATCGACCTCCTGCCGGACTGGGCGCCGCGAAGCGGCATCATCCATGCCGCCTTCCCCTCGCGCCGCGGTCTCCTGCCTTCCGTGCGCGCACTTCTGGACTTTCTGGCGGATGAATATGCGATCATTTCAGCCGAGGAGAAGACGGCAACCGTCAAAGCAAACCTGAACGAATAATTGCTGCGGCACGCGGCGATTGGTGCTCCCGGTCCAGTCAATTCAATCCCGCCGGATCGACACCTGCCATCACGGCTTTGCCTGTTTTAATATTCTGACCGCCCGCTCAAGCTCCGCTTCCCTGAGGCTGGCAAATCCAAACCTGAAGGCTTCCGGCGGATGAGCGGGATCAAGCGCGAAGCGAAGCCCGGGAAGAATGCCAAGGCCAAGCCGGCTGGCGTTCAGCGCCCAGCTCTCGGCACTCACCCCCGGACGCATGCGCAACCAGATGGCCAGCCCACCCGCAGGCAGCGTAAAATCCGCAACCTCTGAAAAATGCTCGGCCAGCAAGGCGGCGGCATGATCCCGGCGCGCGTGATAGATCCGCCGTGCCTTGCGTGCATGACGCCTGAGCGTGCCGTCGAGAATTAGCTCGCCCAAGGCGTGTTCCAGTGGCAGGTCACCCTGCCGGTCAACCGCTTCGCGCAGATCAGCCATCCGGCGCAGCAGGGTCGGCGGTGCAACGGCGTAACCGATGCGGATCCCGGGTGCGATAAGCTTGGAAAGCGATCCGATATAAATAACAGGCGTTTCCGCCTCGGCTCTGGCGGCAAGTGGCAGGACGGGACGCCCATCGAAGCGATATTCATGGTCATAATCATCTTCGATGATCGTCAGACGGTGACGGCGCGCCAGATCAAGCAAACGCAATCGCCGGGAGACGCTGAGGGTGGCAGTGGTAGGATATTGATTGTGCGGCGTGACATAAATGGCTCTGAGCGCTGCTTCCCGTACCGCAAGCTTTTCCAGCGCATCAATATCGATCCCGCCGGCATCCACCGGCACCCCCACAGTCCGGACACCGGCCGCCCGGAATGCGGCCCAGGCGAGCGGATAACCCGGATTTTCAACCGCGATGACTGATCCCGGCTCGACACAGGTTGCGGCGGCGAGGAAAAGCGCCATCTGGCTGCCGCGTGTCACCATGATATCGCCGGCATCTGCCGCTAGCCCTCGCTCGTCCTTGAGATAATCAGACAGGGTCCCTCGCAGATGGGCGCTGCCACGCGGATCGCCATAACCATGATCGGCGCTGAACACGGGCGAATTCAACGCGCGCCGAAATGCCTGCGCCAGCGGTAAGGTCGGCGCCAAGCGGGAATCAGGCGCCCCGTCGGAAAGGTTCAGCGCCGGCTGCTTGCCAGATGCAGCACTGGTCTTTTCCGCACCGCCGGGCTCTTGCAGGGGCCGGTGTTGTGCAAAGTCCGGCAGGTCTCTTGCAACGAAGGTGCCTCGCGATGCCTCGGCCACCAGCCATCCCTGCATCAGCAGCTCATGATAGGCTGCATCCACCGTATTCCTGTTCACACCGAGGTTTTTCGAAAGTGCGCGGGTACCCGGCAGGGGATCACCGGGTTTCAGCCGCCCGCGTTCGATCTCCGTAATGATCGCCTGTGCTATCGCAAGAAAGACAGGTTCCCCCTCCTTCTGCCGCCATTCGATCACAAGTGTCGCACCCTTGCCCATCCGGCATATCCATTTTCTCAAATCCGGCTCATTACACTAGGCCGGATAAGATTTATTGCATGGCAGATACCGGCGCGACAACCCGCCGCTCCGATGAAGCCGAAAGGAAAATACGATGGTCGAGAAAGCAATATTCTATCATGCCGGATGCCCGGTCTGCGTTGATGCGGAACAGCCCTTTGCAGCCTCCATCGATAAAAGCCAATTCGATGTCGAGATCGTTCATCTGGGAGAGAATAAACTCCGCCTCGCCGAAGCCGAAAAAGCGGGAGTCAAGTCCGTCCCGGCTTTCGTCATTGACGGCGCCGTCTATCACATAAACCACGGCGCCGATCTTGCAGCCCTGCGCTAATGCCGGGAGCAGGATTATGTCGAGGACTGCAACAGCCATTCGCCACGTTCATTTCGAGGATCTGGGTAGTTTCGAAAGTGTGCTTTCCGAAGCCGGCTACGACCTGCGCTATTGCGATCTGGGTGAGGTGAATCTTGCAACCTTCAAGCCGGCGGAGCCGGATCTGCTCATCATACTGGGCGGTCCGGTCGGTGTTTACGAGACAGACGCCTATCCCTTTCTTGTTGAAGAACGGGCCTTGATCCGACATCGTCTCTACACCGGCCGGCCGATCCTCGGCATCTGCCTCGGCGCGCAACAGATCGCTGCTACACTCGGCGTCAATGTCGAACCGATGGGCTACAAGGAAATTGGCTTTTCGGAACTGACATTAACCGATGCGGGGCGGCTGGGGCCGATGCGGCATCTTGAGGGCATAGCCACACTGCATTGGCACGGCGATGCCTTTGAAACCCCGAGAGAAGCCGTCAATCTGGCAACAACGCCTCTTTGCGCGACACAGGGTTTCGCAATTGACCGCAATGTGCTGGCGCTTCAGTTTCACCCCGAGGTTGATGCCGGTTCCGGCCTTGAAAAATGGCTCGTCGGCCATGCCGCGGAATTGGCCGGCGCGGGTATCGACCCCGGCAACATACGCAGGGACGCCTCGCGCCATGGACCCGCACTCCGCGAAGCTGCCCGCAAAATGTTTACCGAATGGTTGAGGGAACTCGACTTTGAATGCGAGACCGAACATTCAAACACGCGCGGACTGGCTGAGGCATGAGCAACACCTCCGAACCCACGGGCACGCTTGCCGCAAATCTCTCCAGCGTCACGGTCCGGATCGCCAGCGCCGCCGCGCGCGCCGGCCGACCGACCGACGCAGTCCGCTTCGTGCTGGTCACGAAAACAATCGAGGCCGAACGCGTCCGTGAAGTCATCCGCCTCGGAGCGGGAGATCTGGGTGAAAACAAGGTGCAGGAAGGGCGCAGCAAGGCTGAAGCCCTTTCCGGCGAACCGGCGCAATGGTCGATGATCGGCCATCTTCAGTCCAACAAGGTCAAGGACGTCCTGCGTTTCGCCTCCGAAGTGCAATCGCTCGATCGCCTCTCACTGGCGACAGCGCTTGAAAAGCGGCTGCAGTTTCTGGGACGTGGTCTGGATGTGCTGGTGCAGGTCAACACATCAGGCGAAGCCAGCAAATTTGGTCTCGCGCCCGATGCCGTGGCACCCTTTCTCAAGGAATTGACGGCATTCGACGCAATACGCCTGCGGGGTTTCATGACCCTTGCAACCTTCACACCTGAGGAAACGGAGGTCCGCCGCTGCTTCCGCCTCCTGCGCAACATCCGCGACCGTGCGCGTTCCGATGCACCGCAGGGGGCAGCATTAAGCGACCTCTCAATGGGCATGTCGGGCGATTTTGAATGGGCGATCGAAGAGGGGGCGACCATTGTCCGTGTCGGCCAGGCAGTCTTCGGCGCGCGCGCCCTGCCGGCGTCGTATTACTGGCCGGGTGCGGCGGGAGCCACTTAAGAGGCCTTCATCGCGCTGCGCCATATGTCCAGTCGTTTGAACACCAGAATGGCTCCGGGTTTTGAGTGACATGGCGCATCCGCCAATTTGTTTTTCAAAGGCTCCGCGATCCAGACGAGTTTTCTCTGTCGCCGACCGTGAGCGACAGATCAGCCCACCGCCCCAGATCAGTCGGTGTCGCCCCGGCAGCATTCAAATGTCGAGATCGACCCAGAGCGCGGCATGATCGGACGCGGCGTCCTCCTGACGCTTCACCTCGTCATAGCTTTCCCACTTCTTCGGCCGAACACCCGGCCACATGCCCTTGCGGAACACGCCGCCGTCCTTGACCTTTGCAAAAAGGGCTGGAGACAGCAGGATATAGTCGATCTTGTTGGAGGCCGTGCACCCGCCATAGGTGCCGGGGTAACCGCTATCATCAAAAGCCTCATGCTTGAAGATGTCTTTTAACGAGGTGCCGCCAAGAAGTGGCTCCAGCGGATCACTGCCGGGGGTATCGTTAAAGTCACCGATAACAGCGACATATTCGACGCCACGGTCGATCAGTTCCTCGTAGATTTCGGCGATACGCTTTGCCTGGGCCTTCCGCTTGGCATCCGACTTGGCCTTTCCGCCATAACCCTTGCTCTTGAGGTGATTGACCATGACGACAAGCTTAGCGCCGGCGGGCGTGGTGATTTCATATTCCGGGCAATCGCGCGAAAAGATCGCCTCACCGTTCGGTGTGCAATCATCGACATGGCTGTGCATGGCGCCGATGGGATAACCCTTGCGGGTCATCATGCCGACATCGATCCCCCGCTCGTCATTGCCGTCGATCACCATTACATGCCGAAACGGTGTGCCGCCGATCGCCGGCAGGATCTCGCGGTTGAAGGCGGAAAGCACCGGGCGGCTCTCGACTTCGACGATGCCAAGCACGTCGGCCTCGAGATCGACCATCACCCGCGCGGTGTTGCGCATGGCGTGCTCGTTGACTGGCTCGTCGCGCAGTTCCAGCGACCCGACCCAGTCAGCCCGGCCATCGGCAACGACCACGACACCGCCCGCAGTCGGCCGCTTGAGCAAACCGCCACGGTTTCGGCGAAGGATGACGAAAGGCCCCGTGTCGGACTGCTCCATCCCTAACGCGACGACGAGCCGAGCGATCTCGACCTTATCTTCGTCACTATATTCGATCTGGCCAAGTAACTGGTTCAGCGCCGCGAAATGCTCCAGAACGGGCTTTCCCTCTTCCCAGCTCCCAAGGTTCATCGCTTTGGCGCGATCAAAGAGATTTTCAACGTTGTAGACAGCAAGACGCATCTGATCCTCCCCAGGTTGCAGGGATGATGCCCGTTTTACATTTCAAAGACACGACAGTTCGGTCTGGCAGAGGAAATTTACGACGGGCACGCCGATGGACAAGATCGTCCTCACGAAAGCTTACGCGTTTCGCCAAGCCCGCGCATTGTCCACGGCACGTGCGAAGCGATGATGATCTGCGGCATCAACCGATCCATCGGGCATGAATATCTCTGTATCGTTTCGCGTGGCGGTGACATCGATACCGCACAGCTCCGCCAGACCGAGCGCCGTCAACTCCCGCATGGCCGGCACGCAGATGGTTCGGCCGCTGGCGGCCGCCAGAAAATGGGCGAAATAGCGACTATTCGACAGGCCACCGTCGATCGAGATCGTGTCACCGATGGGGCTTGCAGCCGGCATCGCATCGATCAATCGAACCGTCAGCATCGCAATACCTTCCAATAGCGCGCGCACCATGTCATGCCGCTCAGTGGCATGCTCCATACCGATGAACAACGGCACGGCCTGTCTGTCCCAATAGGGTGCCGCAAGGCCCGAAAATGCGGGCACGCACACAAGGCCGCGCCGAACGGCCGATGGTCCCTCGAAACCGTCGAGTTCGGCATTATCCGCATATAGGCCGACCTTTCGCGCCCATTCGAGCGCGGCACCGGCATCGTATACCCCTCCCTCAATGGCGAAAACGGCTGGCGCGCCTTGCCTGTGCCAGCCAATAGTCGGCAAAAGCTCCCCCGTCAGCGGCCGCTCGTTGCCAGCAACAGCCAGCAGGAAGGCTCCCGTACCAAAGGTTATCTTGCAATCACCGGGTTTGCGGCAACCATGCCCGTAAAGCGCCGCCTGCTGGTCAACGATGGAAACGCGGACGGGCGTTGCCTCGATTGCACCGAAACCGCCATCGACAGGGCCGATAACGGGTAGGCAATCCAGCGGCACACCGTGAAGCATGCAGAGTTCCGGGCTCCAGCCTCCGGTTGCCAGATCAAGCAGCCCGGTGCGCGAAGCCGTTGCAAGATCGGTGCGGAAACAGCCGGCCAGCCGATCCAGAAAAAACGCATCGGTGGTGCCCAGCCGCAACCGCCCGGCCGCCCTTGCCTGCGCCACGGCTGGATTATGCTCGACCAGCCAGGACAGTTTGCTTGCCGAGAAATAGGGATCAAGCGGCAAGCCGCAAATCTCTTTCGAACGATCCGCTGCCGATGGCGGCAGAGCGGCAAGAGCATCGGCGGTGCGGGCATCCTGCCAGACGATGACCGGCGACAGCGCCTCACCGCTTTCGGCGTCCCACGCCAGGCAACTCTCGCCCTGATTGGCTATGGCAATGGCATCCACCGGCCCGGCAGCGGCAAGCACCGCGCGGATATTGCGCAACAGTTCTTCGGGGTCATGCTCCACATGGCCGGGCGCCGGATAGAACTGCGCATGACGCAGGCTGGAGACGACCTGCGCCATGCCGTCGCCGACCACAAGGCATCGGGTCGATGTCGTTCCCTGATCGATCGCCGCAATGCGCATCAATTTGTTTCCCGAAAGTGAAAGACAATCTGGCTTGCTTCAAACGCAGCGCGGGGAATGGGCATGAGCACACGGCGCTCCGGCAGCCACGGGCCGCTCTTGCTCCACACTTCCGTTCCATCAAGATGAAGAGAAAGCCGGCCTCGAACACGTTTGGTAAAACGCAGCTGAAAGTCGCGAAAAGCGGGACGGTCAAGCCCTCCCCTGCGCACCATGGTGGGTACCACGAGTTTGAGCGGGTCAGCGAAAGTGACGGGTATCGCCCGGTCGTTGCAGGGTTCGCGGGCAAGATCGGCGGCAACGGCAGCACCCACGCGGCGGCCTTCACGAAACGACCAGCCGCCCGTTTCCACGGCCCGCAACAGGTTTCCGCTGGCAAAAAAGACAGGGTTAGCCATCCGGCCGTCCTGATCGATCATCGGACCGGCGCTGCCTGCCGCCACATCGACCGTGGATGCGTTCAAAAGCGCCGCCTCCGGCGTGAACCGGCCGGTCAAAAGAATACCATCGCATTTGACAGTCAGGAGACGGCCATCCGCCAGCCGGATGTCAGCCTCCTCGACACGGCCGCGCCCGCGAATGTCCATAAGCACGGCACCACAATGAAACGGCACCCCGACCAGTCGCGGAAACCATTGAAAAGGCAACCGTGCCAGCGGTTCCGGCTCAGGCTCGATCATCGCCACAGGCCGCGCGCGATGCGTCAGACAGGTGAGAAGCGCAGAGAATGAAACCAGTTCAGAGCCAATGACAAGCGGCCGACGAAAGGGCATGATGCCATGAAAGGCAACATAGGATTGCAGCGCGCCGGTGGTGATCACACCCACCGGCCGGTCGCCGGGCAGAAGCAGCACCGAGCGTGGTTTTTCCCGTGCGCCGGTGGCCAGCACGATGCGCCGGGCCTTCAAGCTCTCGACACCGCGCGCCGACGTTACTAGCAGCACGCCATCCTGTCCGAGTTCGACCACGGAATGACCGGTGCGGATATCGACACCGGCATCCTGCGCCTCCCTCTCTAGGCGTTGCGCGTAGGCCGGGCCGAAATAGACGCGCCCGAATTCGCGCATACCGAAAGGCGAGTGCGAGCAATGCCGGGGCGCACCGCCAAGGGCCGGCTCGCGCTCGAGGAGCATCACATGCGCGATGCCACGTGCTTTCAGCTCCAGAGCTGCCGCCACGCCCGCCGGGCCGCCGCCCACCACAATGACATCGGCATAGGAAGCGTCTTCGCGCTCCTGCTGAAAAAGCTTCACGGTACTCATCGCTCGTCTCCCGCGCTGACCGCAAGCGGTACGGCCAGACGTTCGCCCGTCATCGCGGCGAGCCGGGCATTGCAATAAAACCCCTGACAGCGCCCCATGCCGGCGCGGGTGCGCCGGCGCAGCCCGCCAAAATCGCCCGGTGGCACCGGACTGGAAAATGTCGCATCGATCTCACGCCGGGTGACGAGTTCGCAATGGCAGACGATTTCACCGTGATCGGCACGCTGCCAGTCCCGCTCGCAGGTTTCGGTCAGGTTGGGCATCGTCACCTCGGGCACGGAGAGAGGCAGTTCAAAGCGGGTGCCGAAACCTGCGTGAAGCGTCAACGCATGCTGCGCCAGCCCGAGCGCAGCGCTGAGGCCGGTGGAACGCACGCCGCCGAGCGTGATCGCCCGCCGGTCCGGCCGCGCGGAAATCCGGTAATGTTTCTTGTCAGATGCCGGGCGCAAGCCGGCATAGACGGCGGTCACGGAAATGGGAGCGAGTGCCGGAACGATCTCCGCGCCGCGCTTCAGCAGCGCTTCCAGCGTCGCCGTCTCCACGGTCGCACGCTCACGGTCATCCTGCTCTTCCGCCGTCGGGCCGATGAGAACATTGCCGAAGGCGGTGGGACAGACCACGATACCCTTGGTGATTTCGGTGGGAACGGGCAGGACGATGCGCGGCACATGCCGGCGAGCGGCCTTATCGAGAACGACGAATTGTCCCTTGCGCGGCATGATGGTGAATTCGGGGACAAAACCCAGCCGCACATCAACAATATCACCAAACAACCCTGCGGCGTTGACAACGCTTGCGGCAAGGATTGGACCCGCCGTCGTCTCGATCCGCCACGCGCCATCGAACGAACCGGACAGGACTTCGGCATTGCGCACCAGCTGCGCCCCCAACCCCACTGCCTGCGTGAGATAGCCCAGCGGCGCGGACCACGGATCGATGATGTGTTCGCCCGAAACTTCGAGCGCGGCGATGAGATGGCTGGACAGGCCGGGCATGGTTTCGCGGGCCTGCCGGGCCGTGAGCAGGTCGAGTTCGGCAATGCCGTTGCGCCGCCCCTGCTCGGCAATCGCCACCAGTCTCTCCGCCTCATCCGGACTCCAGGCGCAGACAAGTGCACCGGTCTCGACGAGGCTGAGACCCATCTGCCCGTGGATGGACAGATATTCCGCCCGACCCGCCTTTACCAGTTCCAGTTCCAGACTGCCTTCCGGCGCATCGAAGCCGGTATGAAGAATGGCGCTGTTGGCCTTCGAAGCCCCGGAGAGAATATCAGCGCCCTTCTCGATGACGACCACTTTCGCACCGGCCAGAGCGAAACGACGGGCGACCGCGCAGCCGACAACCCCGGCACCGATGACGGCAACGTCGAATTCCGTAGAGAGGCTCTGGACCATTGGTTTCCCCTTCGTAGTTCAAAACGAAATCAACAGACGTGACGGATCGCGCCGATGCAGGAGGCGTTCATCAACGGGAATGAAATTAGTGCTGGTTCCGGCCAGACAAAGCCGGTGCCGACCCTTTGAATTTAATCGGCCTCACGAGGAATATTTCTCGATAGGCCTGCCGCCCTTATTTGACAAAAGTCTTCGTCAGGCCCGCCGTTCGGTCGACGATCAGGACGACGGCAAGCGTCAGCACGATCAGAAGAACGGAAATGGCCGCAACAAGCGGATCAGCCTGGGTTTCGACATGCTGATACATGGCGACAGGGAGCGTTGTGATACGCGGACCGGTGAGGAACAGCGAAATCACGGCCTCATCGAACGAGACGAGAAAGGAAAGCGCCGCCGTCGCGACAACGCCCGGCGCGATCATCGGCATGGTGATACGGCTAAAGACGGTGAACGGCGAAGCCCCGAGCGTCGAGGCGGCCTCTTCGAATATCAGCGGCAGGCCGGCGAGCGACGTGGTGAGCACACGCAGGGCGTAGGGCAGCACGATGATGAGATGCGCGATCGCCAGGCCGGTGAACGTGCCGAGCAGACCTGCACCGGCAAACACGATCAGGATCGCGAGGCCGAGAACGATGGTCGGCAGAAGCAGGGGCGCTGTGAAGAAGGCAAGCAATGCATCTGCGCCGATCACCCGCATGCGGACGATGGCGTAGGAGGCCGGCAGCGCAATCAGCATCGACAGCACCGTGACGATGACGGCGAGGAGCGTACTGGTGCCCAGCGCGCCAATCATCTTGGAATTGTGCATGAGCTCGATATACCAGCGCAGGCTCCAGCCGGAAGGCGGAAAGGTCATGTAGCTGTCGGCCGAAAAAGAGATCGGCACGACGAGCACCACGGGCGCAAGCAGAAAGAGGAACATGACGAAGGCGAGAATTTTCAGCGCCAGCGGAACGGGACGTTCTTCCATCATCGATCTCCTTTACAGAACAGCCCGCAGAAGCCGGGAATAGAGCACCAGGGCAGCCCCGAAAATCACGAGGATGATCATCGAAAGCGTTGCGGCGAGGGGCCAGTTGAGCGTCACAATGGCCTGATCGTAGATTTCCGTCGCCAGAAGGAAGACGCGGCCGCCGCCGAGCAGCTTGGGGGTGATGAACGAGCTGACGGCCAGAACGAAGGAGAGCAGACAACCGAGCGCAACGCCGGGCATGGTGAGCGGCACGATAATTCGCCAGAACACCCTCCAGGGCGATGCGCCGAGCGTTTCGGCAGCCTCCTCGACCCGCGGATCAAGCCTGCCGAAACCGGCAAGCAATGCGAGAATCATATAGGGCATCAGGATTTCGGTGAGGCCGATGACCACGCCGATCTTGTTGAACAACAGACGCACGCCGCTTTCAGCGCCCAGTGCGAAGAGGATGTTGTTGATGAGGCCGTCATCCGCAAGGATCGCGATCCAGCCATAGGTGCGCACCACCGCCGAGGTGAGCAGCGGCGAAATGACGAGTACGAGCAGCAGCGTCTTCCAGCGGCCCTGCGCCCGGTGAAGATAAAGAGCGATTGGGTAGGAGGCAACCAGCGTCAGAACCGTGATCATAAGGCTGGTCAGGATGCTCTGTCCGATCAGTTCGATATAAAAACCGTCGGTCAGGGTGGACGACCAGTTTTCAAGCGTGTGGGCTTCCCCGAGACCGCCGCCGCCGAGGCTTTCGCGGAAGGAAAGCAAAAGCAGGTTGAAGACGGGCATCACGAAAGCCAGACCATTGACCGCGATGATCGGTCCGAGCAGGAGCGTTGCCAGAAATACGATGGAGGAGGTGCGGCTGCCGGGAGCCGTGATCATGACCGACGCCGTCATTGGTTTGCTCCGAAAACCAGCGTGTCCTCCACGCGCCAGACGAGACTGACTGCGCTACCCGCCACTACCGGTGTTTCGCCACCGGACGTCGCGCGCTCCACGGACATAATCTGCCCGCCGGCGGCGATCTCGTAGTGGAGAATGTCGCCCGCATAATAGACATCGCGCACTTCGCCGGCGATGCGGTTGACCGGCGCTCCACCGAAATCAGGCACAGCGTCGCCGGCAATCGTCATGGCCATGCGATGCGGCCGTACCATCAGGTCGATCTTGCCGGCGTGTGAGCCGGGCGCACGCAAAACAGCATCGCCGACCGTGATGCGATCGCCGACCGCGTTGCCGACCAGCCTGTTGGTGCGGCCAACGAACGAAGCGACGAAAGCCGTCGCCGGACGCTCATAGAGATCGTGCGGTGTGCCGAGCTGTTCCAGGCGCCCGCCGTTGAGGACGGCGACCTTGTCGCACATGCTGAGCGCCTCGACCTGATCATGCGTGACGAAGATGGAGGTGATGCCGAGCTGTTTCTGGATACGGCGGATTTCGGCGCGCATCTCGTCGCGCAACTTGGCGTCGAGATTGGAGAGCGGCTCATCGAACAAGAGGATGGAAGGCTGGATGACGAGGGCGCGCGCCAGTGCGACCCGCTGCTGCTGGCCGCCGGAAAGCTGGGCGGGACGGCGGTCCTCGCGCCCTTCCAGATGCACCATGGCAATGGCTTCACGGGCACGGCGTTCGGCCTCGGCCGCCGGCACCTTGCGCATTTCAAGACCGAACATGACGTTCTTCAGAACCGTCATGTGAGGGAAAAGCGCATAGCTCTGGAAAACGAGGCCGATGTCGCGCTTGTAAGGCGCAAGCTGCGTCACGTCCTTGCCGCCAATCAAGATCGAACCTGACGAGACGGGAGAGAGGCCCGCAATCATGCGCAGCGATGTCGACTTGCCGCAACCCGAAGGACCGAGGAAGGCAACCAGTTCGCCCTTGGGAATCTCGAGGTTGAGATCATCTACGGCGACCATGGTCTCGTAGCGCTTGGTCAGTGAACGAATGGAGAGGAATCCGGGCTGCATGGTGTCTGAAGTTCCCATTCTGGCTTTTTGCCTTTCTCCAGGACATGTCCGGCCGGTTAGGCGCGGAAGTGGCCTGTCCCTTGATCTATACAGTCGCAGCAGAACTTCGCTGCGCTGTTTCACGGCGTTTCCCGTATCGCAGACATGCCAGGCCAAAGGGAATGCATGTCCGTCTTACCCCCTCCGCCGACCCCAGTGTCGACAGAGGGAATGTGTTGTTTTCTTACTTCCGCAGCCGCATGAGTGATGCGGAAGATCTGCCATTCTGCACGAGCCTTAGCGGCTGAGCGGGATGACCTTGCGACGCCAGTCCTGCGTGATCTGATCGCGGACCTTTGAAAGGCCGATCCAGTCAACCGGAATAACCTTGTCCATCGCCTTGATGACCGTGCGCTCGCTGACATCGTCGGCGACGGTGGCCTTGGTGTTGGTCGGCGCATAATACATGGCGGCAGTAAAGGCGGCCTGTGCTTCAGGGCTCAACGCATAATCGACGAATTTACGTCCCGCCTCGGACGATGGGCCGCCCTTGACGAGATTGAGCGTATTGATCTGGAGGATCGTGCCTTCCTTGGGAAGCGCAACCTTCATCTTGCCCTTGGAGCCATCGGCATTCACCTGGCTGCGGGCATTCCAGCCCACGCCCAGTGAAACCTGGCCGTTGACGACATTTGGATAGACTTCCGGCTTCGGCTCCCAGGTCTGAATGTTTGGCGCAACTTCAGCCATCGCATTGATGCCGGCGTCGATATTCTTGATGAAGTCAGTGCCGCCATTCATGTGGTCCATGATGATCGTCGTGCCGATGCCGACAATATCCGGAGCGCTCAACATGGCGACTTTCCCCTTGAGGGCACTGTCCTTCAGAGCGTTCCAGCTGTCCGGCGCGGCCTTGATCGCATCGGTATTATAGATGAGCACAAGATTGTCGAACGTCACACCAACGCCGGCCACGCCTTCGAAACGGGCGTTGGGATAGAGGTCGGCGACGTTTTTGGTTACACTTTCATCGATCTTGTCGAACAGACCTTCATCCGTACCGGTTTTGGCAACGGAGACGTCCATCAGCGCGACATCGGCCTGCGGCGCAGCCTTCTGGGCGCGCAGCGAACCAAGCATGGCGGCGGAACCCTGCTGCGGGAAATATTCAACCTTGATATCCGGGTTGGCGGCCATGAAAGGCTCGATGACGGCCTTGGTGTAACGCTCCTGGAAAAGGCCGCTATAGCCGAGGAACGTCACGGTCTGCTGGGCGTGCGCCGGCAGAGCCGCCGCGCCAAGCATGAGAATCCCGCTCAGAAGTATAGATTTCTTCATTGTCCTGTTCTCCTCTATTATTATTGGGAGTGGCGGACTGGTCCGCCACCCGTAAGGCGGTGTCAGGCGCTCAGCTTGGCCTGAACGAGCTTGTTGGCACCGGAAATATCCGGCAACTTCTCGCCGTTGCGCAAACGCTCCAGAAGCACGAGTTCGGCTTCCTGCATGCCGATGGCGCGCTCGGCCATGGCGCGGGCCTGGCTCGGATGAAGGGCGACAACGCCGCTTTCATCGCACAGGATCGCATCGCCCGGATTGATCATCTGGCCACCGACGCTGATCGGAACATTGATCGCGCCTTCAAGGCCAAGGATCTTGGTGGTGATCGGCGATGGGCCGCGGCACCACATGGGCATATCGACCTTGACGAACTCCGAAAAGTCGGTCGCTGGTCCATCGACCACGCCAGCCTTGACGCCGGCCATTTTCATCGTGTTGGTGATGACGCCGCCCCAGCAGGCGTGGCGGGTATCACCGCAGCGATCAATGAGCACGATATCGCCCGGACGCACAATCTGCGTCAGGTAGTGAAGCATGGTCGAATCGGCGTTCGGGATGCGCAGCGTGACGGCGGTACCGGCCACCCGCTTGCCCGGAAGAACCGCGCGGATTTCCGGATCGACGAAGCCGGAATGAAGCACATGGCCGATCGTTGCGACTTCGACCTTTTCAAGAAGATCGACGATATCGGCGTCGATCTGCTCCGGCATGGGATTGACGATAAACATAAGTCTTTCTCCGATCAGAGCACGTGGTGGTTTGCCACCGGCACGTTGGCACGCACCTTGGCCGAATAGTCGAAGTCGAGGGCAGCACCTGCGGTCCCGACGGTGTCGGAGCACTGGGCGATGATGTGGCCCCAGGGATCGATGACCATGGAATGCCCCCAGCACGCCTTTTTGCCGCCCGCATGGGTGCCGATCTGGCCTACAGCCAGAAAATAGGTCTGGGTTTCGACGGCGCGGGCGCGGGCCAGCACTTCCCAATGGTCCTTGCCTGTCATCAGGGTGAAGGCGGCTGGCAGAACGATCACGTCCGCCCCCCTGTCCCGCAGGGCGCGGAACAGTTCCGGGAAGCGGATATCGTAGCAGATGCCGCAACCAACCGTCTTGTCGCCGACCTTATAGGTCACCACGTCTTCGCCGCGGGCGACGGAGTCGGACTCACGGTAGCTGATGCCGTTCGGCGTATCGACGTCGAACAGGTGCATCTTGCGATAGCGGGCGATCTGCTTGCCATCAGGACCAAAAACGAGCGTCGAATTGTAAAAACGGTTGCCTTCCTTCTCGACGATGGAACCGGCATGCAGCGTAATCGCGTGCTTTTTGGCGAGCCCCGAAAGCAGCGTATAAATCTCGCCATCGGGAAATTCCTCCCCGCTTTCATGCATCTCCTGAGGATTATCTCCAAGAAATGCAAAGTATTCTGGAAGAACAACAAGGTCTGGATTATCCGCCTTGACTGCTTTTTCGATAAGATCGGCAGCAACCTTAAGATTTTCTGCCTTGTCGTTCTGGGTATTCATTTGAACAAGTGAGACTTTCACGTTGCTCTCCTCTCATGTTGCGAGGAGAATTAAGAACGGGAACGGTTTTCATGACAAACGGAAAAACTCTATCGGAACCCATAAGGTAAGCTTATAGATTAATCATTTCGTGTTGCAGCGCAAAATTTAGGCGGCAACAGTCATCCATTGCGTGGTGGTTTCACTGACGATTTCCGTCGCCATATCGGCAATGGCCCGGGCGAGCGCGTTGTCGCCACGTTCCTGATAAACAGTGTGGAATGTCAGGGGCGGTACAGACGGCGCAATATCGAGGATACGCGCTTCCCCGGACTTGATGATGCCGTCCACCAGCACGCGCGGCAAAGCGCCCACACCGACGGCCGCTGCCACGAGGCGGGTCATGATTGACAGGGAATTGGAATTATAAATGCGGCTGTCAGACAGTCCGTGGGCATCGAGCAGCGCACGCAATGCCTGATGCGGCTGGGAGCCGGTCGAGAAGGTAAGTAGCGGAAAATGTGCGATATCTTCAAGCGTGACACCTGTTTCCGGCAATGGCAAATCAACCGCACCAACCCAACAGGACTCGAACGTACACAGCGGCGAATTATAGATGTTCGCAGCCATGACCGGTCCCATGATGAAACCGACATCCACTTCGCCGTTTTGAATGCGCTGGGATAATTTCAGACTGGTATCGATGGTCAGATCCAGGCTGACACCGGGATATTGTTCGTTCATTCGACGAATGAGAAGCGGCAACCAGGCGTAGACAATGGTATCCGCAGCGCCGATACGCACGGTACCTCTCAGCGCCTCGCGGCTGCTCACGATCTGCCGGAATTCCCCGGTCAGGTTGACGATCTTTTCGGCATGCTGCAGCGCCAGACGACCGGCCGGCGTCAGGTTGACGCAGCGCACATCGCGGGTGAACAACACGACACCAAGCTCTCTTTCCAGAGCGGCAATCCGGTTGGACACCGACGCCTGGGTCGTGTGCAAACGTTCCGCCGCCGCCGAAAAGCTGTTCAACCGTGCAGCCCAGAGGAAGGTTTCGAGAAATCGCGTATTCATGAGGTAAAATCTTCTCGCATGGCTCCGCGATCCAGCTTTGCATTGCCGGTTCGTCTTGCCCTTGGCCCTTGTGGTTCAAGTGCCAGTATGTCCGATGCACAGGCCCATAAGCAAGGGATCAGCGCTGAGTCACTTGGCACGGTGCGCGGCACGCTCATCGAATTGCCCCGAGCAGCTTCATGGCTGAAGCTTTAACAGGCACGACAATTCCACCGGAACAGACGTGGATTAAATAGCTTCCTGCAGTGTTCTCTTGGGTACGACTACACGCGTACAAAGGAGCTTGCGCCGTGAAATCCCCCTATTCCGCCATCTTCGTGATTGTGGCACTGGCTTGCACGCCCGTGTCTGCCAATCCGTTCTCATCCGCCGCCGGACATTATCGAATCGATTCTACGTCTCACATCGGCTTTTCAATCGACCAGATTGCCGGCCCGGGGATCAAAGGCACAATTCCCGATATATCCGGCCGCTTCGACATCGACCCGGACCAGCCGTCCAAATCCTTCGTGGAAATCAAACTGAACCCTTCCAGCGTCCAGACGGGACAGGAACGCGTGGAAAATTTCCTGCGATCCAGTGCGGTTTTTAATATCGCCGCTTACCCGCAAATCATGTTTCGCTCCAGCCGCGTTACTCAGGACGGGCCGCGCAGCGCAGTGGTCGAAGGTGTCCTGACGGCCAGAGGCGTATCCAGGCCCGAAACGTTTCACGCAACATTCGTTGAGCAGCAAAAGGGTTCAGTCACCTTCCACGTCACCGGAAATGTCCCCCGCATGCCCTATGGCATGGGTGTCGGCGTACCGCTCTATTCGAATACAGTTGCGTTCGACATAGACTTGAAGGGCGTCAGATAAAAACAAAAAAGGCCAAAAAAGCCAGTGGCGTGGGATTAAGTGCAGCTGGCTGGTGTTCTGTATAATGTTGGACATGTTGTCCGATCCGTTACCTCCCAAGGGACTAACTTATGCGTGTGCATCTCGTCGATGGATCGTCGTTCGGCTATGATGGTTGTGCAGGGAAATGGCCGTTGCTCGCCTCCAAAACTGATACGGCGGATGGTGACGACAAACCGGTCACCCGCAAGAATGGAATGATGCACTCGTCACATGACGAAAAGCCGCCGTCTCGCTTGCGGATGGACAAGACCCCCGTCGACGCCACAGACGATGGCGGCGGCGATATCTGGCACCTTGCCAAGGAATAGAACCCATGCCGGATTTTCTGGACGAGATTACAGGTTGCATACCAGCGCTTCGACGTTACGCGAATGCGCTCACGCACGACCGTGACACAGCTGACGATCTCGTTCAGGACTGCCTGGAAAGGGCCATCCGTAAAAAGGCATTGTGGCGACCGCAGGGTCCGTTGCGTCCCTGGTTGTACCGGGTGCTGCTCAACGTCTACCGCAACAATCTGCGCGGTCGAAATCGGCGGCCGTCGCAAATCCCGATTGACGATGTTGCGGAACAGCTGTTCGTGCCGGCGGCGCAGACAGGCCGGATAGCGCTTGCTGAAATGGCCCGCGCTATTGAAAAACTCTCCGGCGAACAGCGGGAGGCGCTCCTCCTCGTCGTCGTCGAAGGTCTAAGTTATGCGGAAGCGGCAAAGGTTCTTGAAATTCCGTTGGGCACTCTGATGTCCCGTCTGGGGCGAGCCCGAACAGCCCTGGCCCGGATGACCCAGGAAGATCAGCCAAACCTCAAGGTGATAAAATGACTGGCAGCCAGCCGCAGATAACCGAAGCCGATCTGATCTCTTATGTCGACGGGCAGCTCAACGACCAGCGGCGTGACGCCGTTCGTACCCATCTCGCCGCCAATCCCGCTGACGCACGCAGGGTTGAGCTATGGCAGCAGCAAAATGCCACGTTGGCGGCTCTCTATCCTCCTCTTGATGTAGACGTTTTACCTGAGCGCCTCGATGTTTATCGTATGGAACGGCGATTGCGATCGGAGCGCGCCGATTGGCGCAACATGGCGGCGGCATCCATCCTTGTTCTGGCTGTTGGACTGACAGGCGGCTGGTTCGGGCGTGGGCTTCTCTCGCAGGTCGCGGAACCTGCCCATTCCATCGTGGCGGATGCGACGCAGGCACATAAATTGTTCGCTGGCGATGTTCTCCATCCGGTGGAGGTTCGCGCCGACGCAGAGGACGCTGCCAATCTGCTAAAATGGCTGTCGAAACGGCTGGATCGCAAACTGAATATCCCGGACCTCACCCGCCATGGTCTGTCCCTTGTCGGTGGACGGGTACTTCCCAGCCCACAGGGCGCCGCAGCCCAGCTTATGTACGAAGACAAAAGTGGACAACGCGTCACTCTTTATATCGTGGCTGCGGCTGAAGCGAGCGACACCGCCATGCGTCGCTCCAATGTCGGCTCGCTGGAAACCGTATCCTGGGACGACGAAACGATCCGCTGCGTCCTGGTTGGCAACCTGCCATCCGACCGCATGGACGCCATTGCCAAAGACACCTATCAACAGCTGAGTTAGCCAATGACCCATTTCGAGGATCATCGTGATAGCGCATCGACGGATAAACGACTATGGCGCAATTCGCCTAGATCCTTCGGGCTGGTGGCGATCACCTTCCATTGGACGATCGCGGTCCTATTCCTCGCCCAGCTTGCGCTGGGATATCTGATGAGCCGCGACAACATCGACCCGGTGCTTCAGTTCGACCTTTTTCAGTATCACAAGTCGATTGGATTTCTGGTGCTCGCCCTGGCCGTACCGCGTTTCATTTGGTCAGTTTTCAGCAGAAAGCCATGGCCACTTGATGGCGAAGGTCCGGTTTCCCGGTTGGGCGCCCGGGCAGCTCACACTGCATTGATGTTCCTCACCTTGGCCGTTCCCATTGCCGGCTGGGCAGTAGCGTCGACGTCTCCCCTGCAAATCCCCAGCTATGTATTCGATCTCATCGTTGTGCCGGGGTTGCCCTTGGCAATCTCCGACCAATCCGAGGCCTTCTGGACTGACGTTCACGCGACTCTGGCGTATCTCGCAGCAGGGGTTGTGCTTCTTCATGTGGCAGCGGCGCTGTGGCACCATTTCATCCGAAAAGATCCGACCCTTCGGCGTATGATCCCCTATCCTGCAGGCTCGGATACAGAGAACAGAGCCGCATGATTTCTACACCAACGCAAAAAGCCCCACGAAGGGGTTTCTTTCATAGGACTTGGAAGATTTGGTTGCGGGGGCAGGATTTGAACCTGC